>NZ_BMYI01000088.1:0-558 GCF_014652195.1 Gemmobacter nanjingensis | reverse complement strand
CCACCTGCCACGGCGACCTGGGCGCCCCGGCTGTCAGGATGTTGGGCTGAGCCATGGCGCAAGACCTTTATGATCAGGCCGTCCAGCTGATGATGACCGAGCGCCGGGCTTCCACGTCCTTCCTCCAGCGTCATCTCAGCATTGGCTATACCGATGCCTCGCGCCTGATGGACCGCATGCAGGCCAATGGCATCGTCTCGGCGCCGGACATCGCTGGTCGGCGCGAGATCCGCGCGCAGCAGGCACAGGCGGGCGAGAAATGAGCTATGCCTCGCTCCCTGATCTGATCGCGCGGGCCGGTGATGCCGAGATCAGGCAGATCGCCGACCGTGATCGTGATGGCACTCCCGATCCTGACGTCATTGCGGCCGCGCTGCTGGATGCCGACAACGCAATCGACGGATATGTCGGCGCGAGATACGACCTGCCGCTGCCGACGGTGCCCGCCCTGGTCAAGACCTGGGCGGTGTCGATCTCGCGTTACATCCTGCACCGCAATGGCGCACCCGATCATGTCCGTCAGGATTACACCGACGCCGTCGCCGCGCTGAAGGACGT
>NZ_BMYI01000087.1:0-586 GCF_014652195.1 Gemmobacter nanjingensis | reverse complement strand
TGGAAGCGCCCTGTTCCGTCTGATCCGAGAGCGTGGCTACGAGGGGAGCCCGACGCATTTGCAGCGGCTGCTGGCGGGGTGGCGCAGAGCCGAAAAGCAAGCGACGGGCCCTGCCTTGGAGCACCAGATCCTGGAACCGGTCCGGGACCCGGAAACGGGGCACGCGATCTCCCCGGTCATCGCGGCAGCGCTGTGTATCAAACCCCGCGGAAAACTCACCCCGGATCAGGCGCGGAAGGTCGACGCGCTCAAGGCTGGCTCTCCCGCCTTCGCAACGATGCGCTGCCTCGTCATGCGGTTCAACGGTATCCTGCGTGGCCGCGAGGCAGACCCGCTCCCTGCATGGATCGACGACGCGATCGAAACCGACCTGGCGCCCATCGTGCGCTTCGCACGCACATTGAACCGGGATTTCGATGCGGTAAAAAACGCTATCGAGATGCCCTGGAGCAACGGCCAAGCAGAAGGTCAGATTAATCGTCTGAAGACCCTCAAACGCGCCATGTACGGCCGAGCCGGGCCAGAACTGTTGAGGGCAAGAATGCTGCCCCTCCGCCACACAGATTGAGGCAGAGCCGATTTAAGG
>NZ_BMYI01000086.1:0-593 GCF_014652195.1 Gemmobacter nanjingensis | reverse complement strand
GTGGCGCTGTCGGCGCTGCAGCAGGCGCTCGGGCCGAAGCCGCCGCAGGGCGGCGGGCTGACGATCTCGACCACGCTGCGCGGCGAGCAGAACCCCGAGACCATTCTCCTCGGCCGCACCGCGACCGGCGGTCAGGCGATCTGCCCGCCCTACAGCCATGGCAAGTCGAACCGCTATCTGACCCATGTGATCGAGATCTGCTCGGCCCCCGGTGCAAAGCTGGAGCGGCTGATCCTGAACGATGATTATGTCGAGATCGGCACCGAGGCGCATGCCGATTACGGCCTGCCGATCCTCGGCGATTACGAGGGCCATGCCTGGATCCGATATTACGACGGCAGCCAGACCGCCGCCGATCCGATGCTGCTGGCCAGATATGGCACGCATCCCGACCGGCCCTGGACCGCCGATATGGTCGGCACCGGCCTCTGCTATGCGATCCTGACCTTCTATTATGACCGCGAGGCCATGGCGCAGGTGCCGCGCTACCGCTTCGAGATGTCGGGCATCCCGCTCTATGACCTCCGCAAGGACAGCACGGCGGGCGGGGTCGGGCCGCAGCGGCTGGCCGATCCGGCGACCTGGGCGCAGAC
>NZ_BMYI01000085.1:0-617 GCF_014652195.1 Gemmobacter nanjingensis | reverse complement strand
CCGACATTCCCCAAGTGGCCTGCCGCTTGACTTCAAGATCGCCTGATTTTGCTCGCTGGGCAAGCGTTTTTCGCCCCGAGCGGTGTCTGTCGTCGCGCAAACGGCCGAAGTCGGGTGGATCAAGCCTCGAACCCGCAGCATTCTGGCCCGGCAGAGCCGCTTTTCCGCGCGGCAGACGGACCTGTCCTGCCGCTTTCGTTCAGCTTGGGCATGGATCGTGGTCATGCGCATGACGGAGGCGTTCGAAGACGGCGGATGGCGGCAAGGACGGCCCGCACCATCGGGCCGGTGACGGCGACCTCGGCCAACTGGAAGGTAATGGCGCGGGCGTGGCGGACGACGCGGGCGCCGATCTTGATCAGCTTGAGTTGCAGGCTGGTCAACGACCAGTCCGCCATGGCCTCGGGCAGTTCGATGCAGCGCAGGAAGGTTGCCAGGTTGTAGGCCAGCGCGTGCAGTTGCAGCCGCACCTCGTTGTGCCGGAACTTCCGGCATGACAGCCGCGTCCAGCGAAAGGCATATTTGCCTTCCTTGATGTGCTGCTCTGCGGTGCCGCGCTGGTTGTAGAACCTCACCACCCAGTCTGGCTCCATCGGCAGGTTGGTGACGATGAAGCC
>NZ_BMYI01000084.1:0-677 GCF_014652195.1 Gemmobacter nanjingensis | reverse complement strand
TGGGACCAGCGCCTCGCTGGGGCCGAAGCTGCCATGGCGCGCTTTGAGGGCACGACGCTCTCGACACAGGCGCAGCTCGGCCAGCTCGGGACCGGGGCGGCGCAGCTGGGGACCGGCCTGCAGACCTTTGGCGCCAATCTCGCGGGCACGCTGCAGGGGATCGGGGCGAGCTACGGGCCGGGCGGGGCCTTTGTCGGCGGCCTCCTGGGCGCGGGGCTGAAGTGGCTGACCGGCGGCAGTTTCGAGGTGGGCGGCTGGACCGGGCCGGGTGCGACGACGGATGTGGCGGGCGTGGTGCATGCCGAGGAATATGTCTTCGACGCGGCGGCCACCCGTCGCATCGGAGTGGCGAACCTTGAGGCGATCCGCAAGGGCGCGATGCGGGGATATCGCGAAGGCGGCTATGTGATGGGTGGTCGGCCGCCACTGCCGGTCGGCGGGCCTTCAGACAGGCGAGCCGCAGCCGGTAACGAAGCCGCCGCCCGGCTTGTGACCCATCATATCAATGTCTCTGGCACCGGCTCGGCCGAGATCCGCGAGGGCGTGATGCAGGCCATTCAGGTGTCGCTGGAGCAATACACCCGCGACTTCCTGCCCGGCGAGGTCCGCACCATCGTCAGTGACCGCTGGAGGGGATGATGGCGTATTCCTTCCCGCTGACCCGCGCGCAGTTCATG
>NZ_BMYI01000083.1:0-824 GCF_014652195.1 Gemmobacter nanjingensis | reverse complement strand
ACCGCCCGGATCTGTGCGGTCAGCGACTGATCCGCCTCGGCAACAGCCTTGCGCACCTTCCGGCGGGCCAGAAACTCGGCAAAGCCCTGATCCAGCACCTCGGATGCCAGAGGCAACAGGCTGGCCCGCAGGCTGGTGGTCGCCGCGCCGCCGGTCTTTACCGCTGTCTCGGTCGCGCTGGTCCGGCTTTCCAGCGCGTCCACCACGTCAGTACCGGCCTTGCCCGCAACCGCCGTGCCCAGATCAGTGACCGACTGCCCCAGCGAGACGATTCCGCTTTCGGTCAGCGTGACCCGTGTGGTCAGCGCCTCCAGCGCCGAGGCGCTGGCCTTGCCCGGCAAGGCAGTGTTGAGCGCGGTGATCGCCTCGCCCTGCGAGGTGATCCTGCCCTCGGCGGTGGTCACCCGCAGCCGCAGCGCATCCACGGCGGTGGCGCTGGCAAGCTTCGGCAGATCCAGTTCCAGCCGCGTCACCGCATCGGCCGTCAGGATCAGCCGATCATCCACCGCCCGGATCTGTGCGGTCAGCGACTGGTCGGCCGCCACCATGGCCTTGCGTGCCTTCCGGCGGGCCAGAAAATCGGCAAAGCCCTGATCCAGCACCTCGGAGGCCAGAGGCAACAGGCTGGCCCGCAGGCTGGTGGTCGCCGCACTGCCAGTCTTCACCGCGGTCTCGGTCGCGCTGGTCCGGCTTTCGAGCGCCGCGATAGCGTCAGCGGACGCCTTGCCTGCGACTTCGGTCTGCAATTCGGTCAGGGCCGTTGCCTGCGAGGCCACGGTGGCCCCGGTCTCTGTCACCTCAATCGTCAGCGCATCGACCGCCCC
>NZ_BMYI01000082.1:0-844 GCF_014652195.1 Gemmobacter nanjingensis | reverse complement strand
TGGTCTCAGCCATCCGACGGCTCCTGCGGCAGGATGGACCGGGCCGCCCGGTCATTCGCCGCCTTGCGCGAGGGTGCCCAGGCCCGGATGGCGACGATCAGCAGGAAGCCCATCATCCAGATCGGGCCGAAGGTCTTGGCAAGCAGGACAAGGGTGTCGTGGCTCATGGCACGGTTCCCTCATGGGCCAGCCGGGCGGCGTCGGTCTGGGCGCCGAGCGATTGCAGATAGGCGATGACGGCGTCCATCTCTGTCAGGCGCGAGGGATCGCCGTCGAAGGCGCGAAGGGCGGGGCGGTCGCCGTGACGCTCGCGGAAGGCCTCGGCCTCTGCGCTGTCGGGGCGGCTTTGCGCCAGAGCGTCTGTCTCGGCCCCCGCAATCATCGCGGCGTCATAGGGCACCCCCAGCCGGGCCAGCGTCGCCAGGGCACCGGACAGGTCGGAAGTGTCGAGGGGCCGCATCAGCCAGGGATAGGCCGGCATGATCGAGGCCGGGACCACCAAGCGCGGGTCGGTCAGATGCGCGACATGCCAGGCGTCGGAGTATTTCTCGCCCAGCCGCGCCAAGTCCGGCCCCGTGCGCTTGGACCCCCAGAGCATTGGGTGATCGTAGGCGCTTTCCGAGGCCAGCGAATAGGGGCCGTAGCGGTCGATCTCGTCCGCCAGGCTGCGGACCATCTGGCTGTGACAGGCATAGCAACCCTCGCGCATGTAGATCTCGCGGCCGGCCAGCTCCAGGGGCGTCAGGGGCCGCAGGTCGGCCGGGATCTCCACCGTCTCGTCGATGGTGAAAAGCGGCGCGATTTCCACCAGCCCCCCGATGGACGCCGCGACGATGATCGCGCC
>NZ_BMYI01000081.1:0-902 GCF_014652195.1 Gemmobacter nanjingensis | reverse complement strand
TCAGCCCTGAAGGGCAGAACGCCCATCGCCGCCCTCAAGGACTGGCAACGCCAAAGGCCCGAGCTGTTCAGGAAGCGCGTCTACAATCACACGGGATGCGACAGGTAACCTTATTTGAAACCCCATTTGGAAACGTTACTGTGTTCTCTGTCTCCGACGCTCCAGCAGGAAACGCGCCACCTTCATTTCTTTGTGTCAGCTCGATTGAGGCTTCGTATATATCCTTGGTCCTGATCATCATCTCGTTGGAAAATGATTGCCACGGCACTTCAAACTGGGATGATGTTATGCTGTTATAGAGAATTGCGGACTCCAGCGCGCGGATTTCATCAAGGTAGACATCCTCAGTCACCGTTTCGCAGAACCCATAGCGCCTAATGCATTCCTCCAGCGCTGAGATCCTTCCAGCCATGGCATCAATTTCGTTGAATGACATTTCCATGAGCAGTAAGTTTTGGGGTGACAAGAAGAAATAAGAGAAAGCTGCCGCACGTCCCTCATAAGCGGAAATAATTAGATTTATGAGGTCAGAGATGTTAATAGATGCATATATTGGCCGCAGTATACTCCTGATGACACTAAAGTCGGGGTCTCCTTGCTCTACTCCTTTAAGTAGGAATACATACGCCGCCCGCCAGTCGCCCCTGAATGGCTGGACTTTTCGACTTCTCAGTACCTCCTCTATCCAAGGCCAGTCTGCACCCGATAGATAGTTACGCTTTATTGGGCAATTTCGCTCTATTTTCGAGATCCAGTCTGAGACGCGGCCGGCATTTTGATCTTGGGAGACCTCTCTATGTGTCGCATCCCGTGTGATTGTAGACGCGCTTCCTGAACAGCTCGGGCCTTTGGCGTTGCCAGTCCTTGAGGGCGGCGATGGGCGTTCTGCCCTTCAGGGCTGA
>NZ_BMYI01000080.1:0-922 GCF_014652195.1 Gemmobacter nanjingensis | reverse complement strand
GTGCCGCCATCGCGCAGATCCCGCTCGACGCGGTAGCGGGTGTTGCCCTCGCCGGTCAGCTGGTTGCGGGTCTCCAGCTTGATATTGGCAAAGTAGATGGCATCGGGGGACAGGCCGGTCAGGGTGACGGTGTTCACCACACTCCAGGACCCCGTCGTGTCATTGGTCCAGTCGCCCGGCCGCGCGGTGACCGCCCGGTCAGAGACCGCACCGTCCTGGATCGAGCCGCGCACGATCAGGCCCCAGAACTCGGCAACACCGTTCCTGCGGATGCGCCAGCCCGCCGCGCCCGGGGCATAATTGTCGGATTGCAGCGTGCCGCCGAACAGCGCCATGCCGGCGGTGCTGAAGCTGTCGGTGTCGATCTTGTCGGCATCGATATCGCCGGACTTGATCATGGCCTTCCTGATATAGGTGGCGCCACCATCCACCACGAAGGGCACATCGCGTGTGGTTCCGTTGAGGATGGCAAAGCGGTCGGCATCGATCAGCACCCGCCCCACGCCCGAGCTGGTGGCCTCCAGAAACAGCGCCGCCGTCTGGGTGGTGGCCCCGCCCGAGGCCGTGGCAGACAGGCCGATGCGCGAAGTGGCGCCGGAAGGCGTGGCCTCGACGCTGACCCGGAACTTTCCTGCCGCCGCGAACTTCCCCACATCGGCGCTGAGCGCCGTCAGGGCACCGGCATTGGCGGTGATATTGCCCTCCGCCGTCGTCACCCGCGTCGTCAGGGCATTCAGCGCCGAGGCCGGGGCCTTGCCCGCCAGATCATTCTGCAGGCTGGTGATCGCCGAAGACTGCGCCGATGTGGTGGACAGCAGATCGGGAATATTGCCGTCCTGCACCGAGATCCAGTTGGCCCCGCCCCAGCGGTAGCATTTGCTGTTGCTCGAAGTGTCAAACCACAGATCGCCGATCCCGGGGC
>NZ_BMYI01000079.1:0-1048 GCF_014652195.1 Gemmobacter nanjingensis | reverse complement strand
AATCCGCGATCTCGACCGCCTGCTGGTCCAGCAGAAAGGGCGAGTGCAGTTCTTCGATCTTGGCCTGACGCCTGTCGTCCAGCCGTTTCAGCGCGGCTTTCTGACGATCCTCCAGCGCCTTCTGCTCCATGGTCAGCGGGATGTAGCGCTGAGCATTGCCATTGAAGATGGCCACGCAGATCAGCTTGCCGGGATTGCCGCTGTTCCGGTCGAACTCGCGCACCCAGACCTTTTCGGCCTGATGCAGGTCATAGCCAACCATGACCTCTTCGCCCTCGTAGCGCTGCAGAGCCTCGTGGAAATACTTGTTGGTGTTCCATTCGACCAGCGAGCGCCGCGCCGTGCGGATCTCGTAAGGCCGGAACAGGTCATCTTCCTCGGCCGGATCGACAGTGACCGGCTGGAAGCCTGACGTGACATGCGCCGCCCAGGCCTCGTTCGGCGACATATGCCGCATCTTGCCGGTTGCAGGATCTTCGAAGCGCGGCAGGCCGGTATGCGGCTTGTCATTGTATTCGGCGATGGTCTTTTCGACAGCGGCAATGAACTCCTGCCAGCTCGGCAGCCTGCGCGCGACACCAAATTCCCGGATTTCGCGGCGGGTTTCCTTGTGGATGGCCTGTTTGGCCTCCTTGTCCATGTCGCTGCCGAGATAGGTGGGAAATTCCTTCGCCAGACCGTTCCAGACTGCGTTGAACCGCTCGATGATGCCTTTCGCCTGCGAATTGTAGGGCAGAGCATGCATCTTGGTGATGCCAAGCCGCCCCATCAGGCCACCGAGGGCGGCACCATCGTCGCCGTCCATCACCTTGTTTTTGTAGCCAGCGCCCCGGTCGGTATAGAAAACCGCGCAAATACCGTGGGCGGAGCAGGACCGGCGCAGGGCCTCTGTCACCGCGATCACGTTCTCCTTGCGCGACACCGCATAGCCCACGCATTTGCGGGTGGCGACATCGAGAACCGACGTGATTTCCGGGCGCATCGGGCGGTTCGACACCGGATCTGCGATCTCGGCATCGAAGGTCTTGCCGTCTGCCGTGTAGACCGT
>NZ_BMYI01000078.1:0-1059 GCF_014652195.1 Gemmobacter nanjingensis | reverse complement strand
TGTCGCATCCCGTGTGATTGTAGACGCGCTTCCTGAACAGCTCGGGCCTTTGGCGTTGCCAGTCCTTGAGGGCGGCGATGGGCGTTCTGCCCTTCAGGGCTGATTGCGGGAGCTGGCTGTTGTAGAGGTGGACGTAGCGCAGGAGGGTCTGCTCCAGGTCCTCGCCGCTGTGGAAGCGGTGGCTCTGCAGGACGTCCTCGATCCGGCCGTTGAAGCGCTCGACCATGCCGTTCGTCTGCGGCCGCATCGGCGGGGTCAGACGATGCTCGATGCCAAAGTCGGCGCAAAGGAGGTCGAACTCGTGCTGTCCGGTGGCGGCGCGCTTGCGCAGGCCGAACAGCCGGTCGGTGAAAGCCTTGCCATTGTCGGTCAGCACCCGGGTGATCTTCATCGGGGCCGCGCGCTCCAGATCGCGCAGGAAGCGGCGCGCATTGGCCGCGGTCTGCGCCGGATAGATGCGCACGAAGACCCAGCGCGTCGCCCGGTCGATGGCCACGAAGAGATAGCGGCGGCGGTCCTCGTCGGCCATCTGGGGCAGATACTTGATGTCGATGTGCAGATAGCCCGGCTCGTAGGCCTTGAAAGTGCCATGCGCGGGCTTGGCCTCCTTCGGCTTCAGCGCCTGCAGGTTGCCCACCCCATGGCGGCGCAGGCAGCGGTCGAGGCCCGAGCGCGAGACGTGCGGATTGAGGAACTCGCGCACCACCGCGAGCAGGTCATCGAGCGGCAAGAGAAGCGCCTTGCGCAGCGCCACCGCGACCGCCTCCTGAGGCGGCGTCAACGTCGTCTGCAACCGATGAGGCGTGTGGCTCCGGTCGTGGACGTCGTCACGGCTCCGCCACTTCCACACCGTCTGTTCGGAGATCCCGTAGCGCGCGGCCACCAGCCAGGCCGGTTCGCTGCTCGCCTGGATCGCCGCCCGGATCTTCGGCGTCGTGGTTGCCTGCTTGTGCAGAGAGATCAGCATGTCCCCACCCCCTCCCGAACCTCGCGCAGGATCGATCTTGCCATGAACAGGGCAGAACGGCGAGGGTCTATGTGATCATCCGGGATGGAACA
>NZ_BMYI01000077.1:0-1158 GCF_014652195.1 Gemmobacter nanjingensis | reverse complement strand
CCCACATTCTCCAAGTAAGTCGCTGATTTCGCTGTCGTAATCGTGATATTTCGCATATAAATCATGGCGTTGACGGCTGCGAGGGGCGCGTTTCATGGATCACCTGGAGGGTGCGGGCTTGGCGCGGGGAGATCGGGTTGATTTCGACCGCCGTGTGCGTCTGGAGTTCCGTGGTGCGCAGATCAGTTCAGACGGTGGCCTGCTGGTGATGCGCGAGCTTGATGACGTGCTCGGCCTGTCCAATCTGGCGTCGGAGGCGCTGCGAGACAGCCGCACCGGGAAGAACACGCTCCATCGGCTTGACGGATTGTTCCGGCAATCGGTGTTCGGACGACTGGCCGGATACGAGGATGTGAACGATGCCGACCGCTTGGCCCTCGATCCCGTGATGCGTCAGGTCGTTGGCGGCAGGGCCGTCGAGGCGCAAGCTGCTTCGGCATCGCAGATGGGACGGTTCGAGACCGAGACGCTGGCTCTGGCCGCGAACCGGGCGGCGCTGGCCGATCTGAACGGCCAATGGATCGACCGGTTTCATGACCGCAACGGGTTGAAATACATCGTGCTGGACATGGACAGCTCGGTCAGCCCCACCCACGGCGATCAGGAAGGTGCTGCCTGGAACGGGCATTTCGACTGCACCTGCTATCACCCCATCTTCTTGTTCAACCAGTTTGGCATGCTGGAGCGCTGCGCCCTGCGTAACGGCAATGTCCACAGCGCCGATGGCTGGCGGGATGTCCTTGATCCCGTCATTGCCCGATATGCTGGCCGCGACCTTGGTGGACGCTTCTTCCGGGCCGACGCTGCCTACGCGATCCCCGCGATCTATATGCGGCTGGAAGAAGCCAGGTTCTTCTACGCCATCCGTCTGCCCGCCAACGCCGTCTTGCGCGAGAAGATCGCGCATCGGCTGACACGGCCCGTGGGACGGCCTTCGCTGACCAAGGTCAAACGGTTCTTCGAGGACTTCGAGTATCAGGCGGCGTCCTGGGACAAGCCGCGCCGCGTCATCGCCAAGATCGAATGGCATCCGGGCGAGCTGTTCCCCAAAGTCGGCTTCATCGTCACCAACCTGCCGATGGAGCCAGACTGGGTGGTGAGGTTCTACAACCAGCGCGGCACCGCAGAGCAGCACATCAAGGAAGGCAAATATGCCTT
>NZ_BMYI01000076.1:0-1213 GCF_014652195.1 Gemmobacter nanjingensis | reverse complement strand
TGTATCGACCCAGTGAAACTCTGCTCATGCTACAAAGGAGAAGGTAGCGATGAGTGTGACAATGGACGACAGCATCAAGCGGTGGACTGCCAAGCGTAAGACGGCGCTGGTGGTTGAGATCATCCAGGGCAAGACGACGGTGGCAGAGGCCAGTCGTGCCTATGACCTGTCACCGTCCGAGATCGAGGGCTGGGTCGATGATGCCAAGCGGGGCATGGAGAACGCCCTGCGGGCGAACCCGCTGGAGATCCGCGAGCAATACGAGAAGCAGTTGAAGGACCTGCAGGAGGCCTATGGCGAGGCCATGCTGGAGCTGCGCGCCAGAAAAAAGTTGGCGGCCCTCATGGAGCGGGAGGACGGCAATTGATCCGGACGCTTCATGAGGGCCTTCTGGCGGATGGGATCGCGGTGCCGCTGACCAAGCTGTGTGGCTGGTTCGGCGTGCCGCGGCGGACGGTCTATTACAAGCCGACCAAGGCTGCGCCGAAGGTCGATCCCCGCTTTGCTGATCCGATCAAGGCCATGATCGAAAAGGAGCCGTCCTTTGGCTACCGGACGGTTGCCTGGCTTCTGGGCTTCAACAAGAACACGGTGCAGAGGATCTTCCAGATCAAAGGCTGGCAGGTGCGAAAGCGTCCGATTGGCATGCGGCCCCGCATCGAGGCCGTTCCCTCGGTCGCCACAGCTCCGAACGAACGCTGGTCCACCGACCTTTGCCGTGTCTGGGCGGGGCGCGACGGCTGGACAACTTTGGCCCTCGTCATCGACTGTCACACCCGTGAGCTTCTGGGCTGGCATCTGTCGCGATCCGGCAAGGCAACGACTGCTGCCAGTGCCCTCGAGCATGCCCTCATCACCCGGTTCGGCACCTTGGGAAAGGTCACGCGGGAGTTCCTTCTGAGGTCCGACAACGGCCTCGTCTTCACCAGCCGCCGCTATACCGCGCTGGTCCGAAGCTATGGCCTTAAGCAAGAGTTCATCACGCCGCATTGCCCGCAGCAGAATGGCATGGTCGAGCGTGTGATCCGGACACTGAAAGAACAGTGCATCCATCGCCAGCGCTTCGACAGCATCCAACACGCGACACGCGCCATCGGTGACTGGATCCGCTTCTACAACACCCGCCGCCCCCATCAGGCGCTGGACATGAAAACCCCCGCTGAGGCATTCGCATTAGCGGCTTAACCTGTGCAGATTCCGCTGGGTCGATACA
>NZ_BMYI01000075.1:0-1217 GCF_014652195.1 Gemmobacter nanjingensis | reverse complement strand
CTTCGACACGCCGTTGCGGGCGCGTCTTTGGATCATCATTCGATGATCTTCGACACCACGCCGGCGCCGACGGTGCGGCCGCCTTCGCGGATGGCGAAGCGCAGCTTCTCTTCCATCGCGATCGGCGCGATCAGCGACACGTTGAACTTCAGGTTGTCGCCCGGCATCACCATCTCGGTGCCTTCCGGCAGTTCCACCGTCCCGGTCACGTCCGTCGTGCGGAAGTAGAACTGCGGACGGTAGTTCGCGAAGAACGGCGTGTGACGGCCACCTTCCTCTTTGGTGAGGATGTAGGCTTCCGCTTCGAACTTGGTGTGCGGCTTCACCGAACCCGGCTTGCACAGCACCTGACCACGCTCGATCCCGTCGCGGTCCACGCCACGCAGCAGCAGGCCGACGTTGTCGCCCGCTTCGCCCTGGTCCAGCAGCTTGCGGAACATCTCGACGCCGGTGCAGACGGTCTTCTTGGAAGCGCGGATCCCCACGATTTCAAGCTCTTCGCCAACCTTCACAACGCCACGCTCGATCCGGCCGGTGGCCACGGTGCCACGACCCGAGATCGAGAACACGTCTTCGACCGGCATCAGGAACGGCTGGTCCACAGCACGCGCCGGGGTCGGGATGTATTCGTCCACCGCCGCGATCAGCGCGCGGATCGCGTCTTCGCCGATTTCCTTGTCGGTGCCGTTCATCGCCGCCAGAGCCGAGCCCTTGATGATCGGAATGTCATCGCCGGGGTAGTCATACGACGACAGCAGTTCGCGGATTTCCATTTCCACGAGTTCCAGCAGCTCCGGGTCATCGACCTGGTCCACCTTGTTCATGAACACGACCATGTAGGGAATGCCCACCTGACGGCCGAGCAGAATGTGCTCGCGCGTCTGCGGCATCGGGCCGTCAGCCGACGAAACCACCAGGATCGCGCCGTCCATCTGCGCCGCGCCCGTGATCATGTTCTTCACATAGTCCGCGTGGCCGGGGCAATCGACGTGCGCATAGTGACGCGCATCCGATTCGTACTCAACGTGCGCCGTCGAGATCGTGATCCCGCGAGCACGCTCTTCCGGCGCACCGTCAATCTGGTCATAGGCGCGGAATTCACCAAAATACTTGGTGATCGCAGCGGTCAGCGTCGTCTTCCCGTGGTCAACGTGGCCAATCGTGCCAATGTTGACGTGCGGTTTGTTCCGTTCAAACTTTGCCTTTGCCATGGGGGC
>NZ_BMYI01000074.1:0-1251 GCF_014652195.1 Gemmobacter nanjingensis | reverse complement strand
GCCGATGGCAAGGCTGTCGATCCGGCCGGTCTCGCCCTCCACAACAGGGCGCTCGCCTTCCAGCGCCAGCACCCCGGCACGGCCTATCTTGACGCCGTCGCGGCCGTTTCCTGAAGGAGCCAAGAATGCAGTATTTTCAGGAAGTCCTGACGGACACCGTCATCTCCACCAGCCTTTGGGATGCCTATGATCTCATTGGCTACAACGGCGCCAAGATCACCGGCGCCGATGCGGTGGTTGCCGGTGTGGCAAAGCACCCCAATACCGTCATCGGTGATCCGGGTGCGATCATCCGCATCGGCACTGCCCGCCTGAAGGCTGTCGGCGCCATTTCTGCCGGTGGCGCGGTGGTGTCGGCTGCCGCTGGTGGTGTGCAGGCACAGGGTGCTGGCACCAATCGCTTCGGCCGTGCGCTCAATGCCGCCGCCGATGGCGAATTCGTCACCATCGTCTTTTCCATCAGCTGAGGACCGTCTCCATGGCCCCCTTGAATACTCGCACCGCGCAGGTCGTTGATCCGATCCTCTCGACCTATGCGCGGGGCTATCGCAACGATGCCTTCATCTCGCATCTTCTGTTTCCCCGCGCCACGGTTCCGAACCGTTCGATGCGGACGCTGAAGTTCGGCAAGGAATCGTTCCGCATGCTGAACACCCGGCGCGCGCCGGGCGCCGACAAGAAGCGCATCCAGTACGGCTACGCATCGGACCCGATCTCGCTCGTCCAGGATGCGCTGGAAGCAACGGTGCCCATTGAGCATCAGGAAGAGGCCGGTTCGGTCCCCGGTATCGATCTGGCGAAGGGTGCCATCGACATGGTGCTCGACGTGGTCGATCTTGGCCTCGAACTCGAATGCGCGCAAATGGCGCGCAACACGGCGAACTATGCCGCGTCGAACAAGGTTACCCTGACCACGACCGCCCGCTGGACGCAGTCCACCTCGGCCCCCAAGGCAGATATCAAGGCAGGCAAAGAGGTCATTCGCCGTATGACCGGCCGTTACCCCAATACGCTGATCCTCGGGCCGAATGCCGCCAATGCGCTGACCGAACACCAGACCTTCAAGGATCAGTTCAAATACACCTCGGCCGACTCGATCACGCTGGACATGCTGGCCCGTTCGCTCGAGCTGGACAATGTGATCTCCGGCAAGGCGGTCTTCCTGCCTGAAAATGCGGGGGACGATGTCCCAGCGACGGATATCTGGGGCGATGACGCGATCCTCGCCTATGTCCCGAAGGGCACCAACTA
>NZ_BMYI01000073.1:0-1303 GCF_014652195.1 Gemmobacter nanjingensis | reverse complement strand
ACCACCGCCGAGGGCAGGATCACCTCGCAGGCCGAAGCGATCACCGCGCTGGATCTGGCCCTGACCGGCAAGGCCAGCGCCTCGGCACTGGACAGCCTGTCCCTGACCGTGGGCGGGATCGGCAATGCGGTGACCGCCCAGGGCGATGCTTTGCAGGCGCTGGATGTCGCCGCTGGCAAATACTCCGCCGGGGGCCGGTTCCGCACCACGGTCGAGGCCACGCCAGAAGGGGCGACCGCCCGGATCGGCCTCTCGGTCGCCGCCGGGCCGGGCGATGACACTACGAGTGCGGCCCTGTTTCTGGAGGCAGACAGCAGCGGTGCGAGTTCGGTTCTGATCCGTGCCGACCGTTTTGCGGTGGTGAATGGCGCGGCGAAGAAGGCGCTGTTTGTCATCGAGGAGGGCGATGTCTGGCTGCGCTCTGCCATGATCAAAACCGCCTCGATCAATACGCTGATGCTGGCGGGCAATGCGGTGACCGTGCCGGTGCGGCGGTTTGCGGGCGGCTATGTGGACATCACCTCGGACGACACCTGGGTCACCGTTGCCGTGTTGCGCATCCGGCGCCGGGGCATGGCGACCGAACTCTCGTTCAGCTGCTCGATGGATGGTTACGGCAATGGCGCGGTCGAGTTTCTGGTCACGCGCGGACCAGGCAATACCCCGCTGCGCGCGGCCAGCGCCGCCGGTGCCCCGAACGGGCGCCAGTCGCAGGTCGCCTTCTCGACCGTCGATTGGGATACCGGCACCGGCATGACGGCCTATCGGATCCGGGCGCGCAAGGCGAACCCGGCCGTCACCGCAGGCTGGAACGCCGATATGCGGGTGTTTCGCCGCTATTTCTCAGCAACCCAGTTCCAGAGGTGATCCATGGTCGCTTTCATCGTCTATGACCCGGACCATAGCGCCAGCGCCAAGCCGGTGACCGAATATGGTGACTGCCCGGCCGAGGATGTGGCCGATCAGGGCGGCAGCCTGACCTCAGTCGCGGTGCCGGAAAGCCAGATGGCCACATTCCAGAATGCGGTCGCGCTGATCGAGAGCCCGCTCTGGGCCGACAGCACGATCCGCACGCTGAATTTCAACCCCGCGACCGAAACCCTGTCGCTGTCGATCCTGTCGCCCAGCGGCATGTCCGAGCGCACGGTCGATGCCATCCGCACGCAGCTGCTGGCCGACAGCGACTGGACGCAGCTGCTCGATGCCCCCCTCACGCCCGCCAAACAGGCCCAATGGGCGACATATCGGCAGGAACTGCGCGATATCCCCTCCCAGCCCGGCTACCCCGGATCGGTCTCATGGC
>NZ_BMYI01000072.1:0-1364 GCF_014652195.1 Gemmobacter nanjingensis | reverse complement strand
GCCAAGGCCCAATCCGCCGACATGCGGGTGGAGCTGGAAATCCGCGCCCGGCTCAATACGCAGGTTGCTGCAGGCCTCATCACGGCCGAGGAAGCCAACCGGCTCCTGCGGGAGGAGATTGAGTTGCATCCGCTCGTTGCGGCGGCGGCAGAGGCCAATGGCAAAGAACAAGCCGACCTGAACAAGATCATTGCCGAACGCCGGGAACTGTCGGCCCAGCTGGCCCGTGAGGAAAAGCGGGCACAGGCGACCGAGGCGCTGATCGATTATGGCAAGGCGCAGGCTGAGCAGATCGCCCGTCTGCGTCTGGAAGCCTCGCTGATCGGCGCAACCGACCGGGAACGGGCGCGGGCGATTGCCGGGTTCGAAGCCGAGGTAGAATTGCGCCGCCGCTCGACCGAAATCACCGCAGATCAGATTGCCAAGGCCCGTTCCGAGGCAGCCGCGCTTGCAGATCGCCGTGCGGAGGTCGAGCGTCTGGCGGATGCCTGGGGCAGCGTGGAAGCCTCCGCATCCTCTGCGATTGATGGCATGGTCGATGGGCTGCTGGGTGGCGACCTTTCGGATGCGCTGAAAAGCATTGGACAGCAGACCATTGGCCTGATCTCGGAACTCAGCCTGAAAAACCCGCTGAAGAATGCCATTCTCGGCACCGATCTGCCCACGATGGCAGATGTCGGCGGGCTGTCAGGAATTTTCGGTCGGTTGTTCGGTGGAGGCTCGGCCGAGGCTGCTCAGTTGTCGGTCAGCACGATGAACGCCTCCTCGATGTCCGTTACCACACCCATGGTGCAGATATCGGCGGGCACGATCTCGGGACAGCTGCCCGGCGGTGCCGGTGGCATTGGATATGCTGGCGGAGGGGCCGGGCAATTGGCCGGTTCGACCAATGTCCAGCAACAGGTCTGGGCCTTCTTCGCGGCCAAAGGCCTCGCACCGCATCAGATCGCGGCGATCATGGGCAATGTGCAGGCGGAAAGCGGGTTCAACCCGCTGGCCGTGGGGGATGGCGGGGCCGCGCACGGGCTGTTCCAATGGAATGACCGCGCCCCGAAGCTGTTCGACTTCATTGGCGGGCAAGGCAATCTGGGGAATGTGCAGGCGCAGCTTGAATTCGCCTGGCGCGAGATGATGACCAGCGAGAACGGGCCGTTCCAGCGGCTGATGGCCTCGACCAATCTCTATGATGCCACGCATGCCTTTGTCGGCTTCGAGCGGCCGCAAGGCTACAATGCCAACAACCCGACCAGTGCGCATGGATGGGACCAGCGCCTCGCTGGGGCCGAAGCTGCCATGGCGCGCTTTGAGGGCACGACGCTCTCGACACAGGCGCAGCTCGGCCAGCTCGGGACCGGGGCGGCGCA
>NZ_BMYI01000071.1:0-1373 GCF_014652195.1 Gemmobacter nanjingensis | reverse complement strand
TGATGCTGTAACCGCCCCCCGACGGCATCGATGTGCCATGGTGGGATCGCAACAATCCAAATTGGGAGGCGGTCATGTCGGAGATTATCACGGTCGGACTGGATCTGGCGAAGAATGTGTTCCAGGTCCACGGCGCTGACAGCAAAGGCAATGCTGTCTTACGCAAGAAGCTCAGAAGGGCTCAGGTGATCGAGTTCTTCGCCAAGTTGCCGCCCAGCCTGGTGGCGATGGAGGCCTGCGGCGGCGCGCATTTCTGGGGGCGGGAACTGTCCAAGCTCGGTCACGACATCAGGCTCATCCCGCCCGCCTATGTGAAGCCCTTCGTCAAGCGGCAAAAAAATGATGCGGCTGACGCCGAGGCGATCTGCGAGGCGGCGCAGAGACCGAATATGCGCTTCGTGCCCGTGAAGAGTGAGGAAACCCAAGGGGCGAGCAGCGTCTTCCGCGTCCGAGAGTTGCTCATCCGGCAGCGAACTCAGGCCATCAACGCGCTCCGCGGACACCTCACCGAGTACGGCTGGGTCGTGCCACAGGGTGCGACGAATGCACGTCGCCTTGTTGCCCTTGTCGCGGACGAGGACTCGGGACTGCCCGCAACGGCGCAGGCTTCCCTGAGGGTCCTGACTGTAACGCTTTCTCAGCTCGATGAGCAAATCGAGGCGCTGGACGCGGAGATCGGCCGCCGTGCCCGGGAGAGCGCTGTCGCCCGGCGCCTGATGACGATCCCTGGCATCGGCCCGTTGATCGCTACAGCCATAGCCACTTTGGCCCCGCCACCGGACATGTTTCGCAAGGGCCGAGACTTCGCCGCATGGCTTGGCCTCACGCCCAGGCAGCATTCGACCGGCGGGAAGCAACGGCTCGGTGCCACGACGAAGATGGGCGAGCGCTCTCTACGTCGGTTACTAATCATCGGCGCCAACAGCGTCATCATCAAGCGTCATTGCCACACGTCAGCGCGCCCCGGCACCTGGCTGGCAAGGATGCTGGAGCGCAAGCCGCCGATGCTGGTGCGCGTGGCCTTGGCCAACAAGATGGCGCGGATCGTCTGGGCGTTGATGAAGAGCGGAGAGGTCTATCGGGCTCCGGCCATGGCGACGTAAAGTCCGTCAGCGGTCGCGAGGTCGTCGGAGCGGAGGAGGGCTGAGAGCAGCTTGGCGCAACGGTCGCGAGACAGGGTTGGAAAACCAGAGCGCAACAGAGTGCCCTCGAGCACGCGGCGTTGATTTGGTTCCGACCCGCGAACACCATGCGGGCCCGCGGCATGACAATGGCCGCATCACGAGGCCGGATACATGTCAGCACCCGACACCGCGCCAAATTGCTCCCCCCAAAAAAACCTCTTGCGCAAGGGGCGGTTATACATGTTGCGC
>NZ_BMYI01000070.1:0-1400 GCF_014652195.1 Gemmobacter nanjingensis | reverse complement strand
GCGCCCCCTTCTATGGTTGCCGCCCGTGATGCAAGTTGCTTTTGACGCTTCCTGAGGTGTGATCGAGTGCGGTCTTCTATCAGGCCTTTTGTGCGGCATTTCAGAAGCCGCTGGCCGGTATGGAGATCAGCGGATCGGGTCCAAATCTACCCTGCGAGCTATCATACTCATGGGGGCGCACTGGTTTCCCCGACCCAGATCTGTTCGATCATTTGCCCATTCAGGTCATCGGCTTCCTACACCTCCCGTTGGCCGGCCTCAGGTTTAACTGCGAAACATGAACTTCACGCTGCAGTCATCGTCGCCGGTTCCCGGTAGTCTTCTTGTTTCATGAGCAGCGCCCAGATTTGCCGGGCCATTTTGTTTGCCAGCGCGATCGCCACCAACATCTTTGGCTTTCGTTCGAGCATCCGCGCCAGCCAGCTGCCCTCAGGAACACCGCGACGACCTCGAGGCGTGAGCCGTGTCATGGCGCCGATGATCAGCAGGCGCCTTATGTCCCCCTGCCCCGCTTTCGAGATTTTTCCAAGCCGCTGTTTGCCGCCCGAGGAATGCTGCCGCGGCACAATTCCAAGCCAGGCCGCAAAAGCTCGACCTGACTCAAAGGTCTCCATGGGTGGTGCGAAGGTTTCAACAGCCAGTGCAGTAAGCGGCCCCACACCCGGTATGGTCTGCAGCCTACGCGTCACACTCGCCTGCGCTGACAGGGCGGTCGTCGTCCTCGTTCGGGCCTCGATACGGCCTGATTTTTCCGAGATCTGATCCAGCAGGTCGAGGCAATCCGCTAGAACCAGGGGATGCAGCCCATTGTCCGGATCACGCAGCAAGGCCTCGATGCGCCCCACGTGCGCGGCACCCGTGGGGAAAACATGCCCATGCTCATAGAGCACGCCACGCAGCGCATTGATCAGTTCAGTGCGTTGGCGGACAAGACGGTCGCGAGAGCGGAAAATTGCCGCGCGCGCCTGCTGTTCTTCGGTCTTCGGCTCGACAAACCGCATCTCAGGTCGCTGCGCCGCAACGACAATCGCTTCAGCATCGGCAGCGTCGTTCTTTTGTCTTTTCACGAACGGGCGCACGTACTGAGGCGCAATCAGTTGGACTTGATGCCCAAGTTCAGCCATCACACGTGCCCAATAGTGCGCTCCCCCACAGGCTTCCATAACAACGACTGCAGGAGCATGGTCCGACATGAACTTAAGGAACTGTGATCGGGTCAACTTCTTCCGAAACAGCACCTCGCCGGTCATCGCCGCTCCGTGGAGCTGAAAGACAGACTTTGCCAAATCCACGCCAATCATAGTATCCATTATATGCCGTCCTCTCCGTTTTGTGGCTCTGAACACCACAATCTTGGCACATCGCGATGCCGTTTGGGGAGGGCGGCAACCATTCCATCT
>NZ_BMYI01000069.1:0-1556 GCF_014652195.1 Gemmobacter nanjingensis | reverse complement strand
GAAACAGGGAAAAACTCCGACGAGCTGGCGTCTGAATGTCACATTTAAGGGCAACAAACGCTGCCCAACGCGCCGTGTGCCGGATTTAAAGGCAACGCGACACCTGGGCAAGGCCGCGGCTGATCTGATAAAGGCCGACGCCGAGGAAGGGGCCGACGATCAGGAAGCCGGACAGCGCGGGCAGGGCCAGGTACAGAAGCCCCCAGGTCGCCAGCGCCCATAGCACCGCCCAGGACAGCGCCACGACCGCCGCGCCATAGGCAAGGCTGGACCCCGGCGCGCGGGCAAGGTCGCGCCAGCCGGCCGCCAGCCAGTCCAGCGCAGCGCGGGCGGGCAGGTGGCGGGCGTGGGGGCTTTCCACCGGGGCGCGTGTCTGAATGGTGGGAAGGGGTTCAAGCATCGGGACCTCAGCAACTGTGCCGGGCGGGGGCGGGGCCGTCGGGCAGGGCGGTGCAGGCGGGCTGCGAGGCGATGGCGGTGACCACCAGGTGGACATTCGCCGCGACGAAGGCCGCGACCACGGCGGCGGCGCCGGCAAGGGCAAGGTGGCGCTGACGGGCGGGGCTCATGGCTTGGCCTGTGGCAGGGTAGAGACGTAGAGGGCGAGAAGGTTGATCTGGGCCGGGGAAAGGCGCTGGCTCCAGGCCGGCATGACGCCGCGGCGGCCGTGTCGCAGGGTGGTCAGGATGGTGGCCTCGTCCTGGCCGTAGATCGCGGATCGGTCGGTCAGCGAGGGCGCCCCGGCCAGAAGCCCGCCGGTGCCGCCGTCGCCGTGGCAGGCGGCGCAGTTCTCGGCAAAGAGGGCGGCGCCAGGGTTGTCACCGGGGGCCGTGCCCGAGGGCAGGGCAGAGACATAGGCGGCCAGCGCCTGGCGGTCGGCGGGGGCGAGCCAGTCGAAGACGGGCATCTCGGCCAGCCGGCTGTCGTCGGTGGCGTTGATGCCAAGGGTGATCGTCTCGGCCAGGGTTTCGGGGTCGCCGCCCCAAAGCCAGTCGGCGTCGTTCAGCGCCGGAAAGCCGGGACCGCCCTTGCCCGAGGTGCCGTGGCAGGCGGCGCAATTGTCGGCGAAAAGCCGGGCGGCGGCGGGCATGGCCTGGGCCATCAGCAGGTCGTCCGCGGCCAGGGCGGCAAAGTCCGGCTGGGCGAAGCGGGACAGCCAGCCCTGCCGCACCGCGTCCACCGCCTGATAGCCGTCGCGGGCCATGCGGCCCTGGTCCAGCCCCAGAAGGCCGCGCGTGTAATCCCGGCCCGTAGGCCAGGCGGGCAACAGGACCCAGGCGACGACCGAGTAGAGGAAGGTCAGCAGCAGCGCGATGGCGGCGAGCCTGGGGAAGGGGGTGTTCAGCTCTTGAATACCGCCCCAGTCGTGGCCGGTGGTGTCGTAGCCGGTGACGGGGTCGATGCGGCGGTTGCCGGTGTGGGGGTCGGCACCGGGCAGGGCGTGGGGGTCCGTGGTCTCAGCCATCCGACGGCTCCTGCGGCAGGATGGACCGGGCCGCCCGGTCATTCGCCGCCTTGCGCGAGGGTGCCCAGGCCCGGATGGCGACGATCAGCAG
>NZ_BMYI01000068.1:0-1588 GCF_014652195.1 Gemmobacter nanjingensis | reverse complement strand
GGCAAGGCGGTCTTCCTGCCTGAAAATGCGGGGGACGATGTCCCAGCGACGGATATCTGGGGCGATGACGCGATCCTCGCCTATGTCCCGAAGGGCACCAACTATCGCGTTCCCGCCTTCGGCTACACCTATGAGCTGTCGGGCTACCCGCAGATCCAGAAGCCGTATTTCCTGGACAGCAACGACAGCTGGATTTACGGCACGAAGACCGAGCGCCGCCCCTATATCGTTGGTGCTGACGCTGGCTTCCTGTTCCAGAATGCGGGGCAGAGCTGATGGCTGACGCGCTGGTGAAAGTGCGCCTGGCGCATGCAGTCAAGATCGGCACCCGCTGGCTTCCGCCCGGTGAGCATGACGTCACTCCTGAAGACAAGGCCGTGCTCATTGCTTGCGGGGTGCTCGTCGAAGCCACGCCGGAGGCCGTGACGCCGCAGGGCAAGCTGATCACCGTGACCGAAGAGCAGTTCGCGCAGGCCGTCGCCGCCCAGGCGAAGGCGCTGGCCGAGGCCGTCAGCAATGCCGCTGTCGAGGCGGCCTGTGCCGAGATCATCGCTGATCGCGACAAGGCGGTTGAGGGCGTCGAGAACCTCAATCGCCGCGTCGAGGCGCTGGAGGCAGAACTCGAGGCCGAGCGGGTTTCGCATGACGAAACCCGCCAGCAGCTGGCCGAGGCGACGAAGGCGCCGGATCACACCAATACCCCCCCGAGCGAGACGCCCGCAGAGACCGCCCCGAAAAAGAAGGGCGCAGCGGGCACCACCAAGGGCTGACACGGCCCCGCGCCGGGGGCGGACGCGCCCCCGGCATCCCGCTCACAAGCCAGCAGAGAGCTTTCCATGACCACCATCGTCAAAGTCATTGCCAGCAATGAACGTCCTGTTCGCGTGACGAGGATCTCCCCGACCGCTGCCGCTTCGCATGACGAAGAGCAGGTCAATCCGGGTGAGGTCCGCACTTTCTATGCGCATCAGGGACAGGATCTGCGCATTCACGAAATCCAGCCGGTCGAGGCGCCTGCGGAAGCCGTGACCCATACCGGCCTGCCGGTCGCGGGCTACCGGCCCCAGTCGTCGGTGAACGTTGCGCGCGTCAATGCCGTCAAACAGACGGAAGAACGTCTCCTGCGGCTGCTCGACGAGCTGAAGGCCGATTCCGAAATCGACCAGCGCTGGCTCCAGATCGGCCGCACATCCATCGAACAGGGGTTCATGGATGTCGTGCGCTCCATCTTCAAGCCGGAGCGTGTGGAGCTGGCCGAATGATCGACGCGCCCGTTTACCGCAGCGCCCTTCTGTTCGGCGGTATCGCAGCCGCCCTTGCCGCGCTGATCCTCTGGCTGGTGACGCCATCGGCGCGGTCGATCCTGCATGATCTGGCAACCCCGCCGGTGGGGCGCTGCGCCTCGGCCGGGAGCCATGACATGCGCCCGGCCTGCATGGTCAGCCTGCGCGCGACCGCGCTGAACGGCCGTCATCTGTCCGGCACCACCTGCCACGGCGACCTGGGCGCCCCGGCTGTCAGGATGTTGGGCTGAGCCATGGCGCAAGACCTTTATGATCAGGCCGTCCAGCTGATGATGACCGAGCGC
>NZ_BMYI01000067.1:600-1727 GCF_014652195.1 Gemmobacter nanjingensis | reverse complement strand
GCGCTCGGTCATCATCAGCTGGACGGCCTGATCATAAAGGTCTTGCGCCATGGCTCAGCCCAACATCCTGACAGCCGGGGCGCCCAGGTCGCCGTGGCAGGTGGCGCCGGACAGATGACGGCCGTTCAGCGCGGTCGCGCGCAGGCTGACCATGCAGGCCGGGCGCATGTCATGGCTCCCGGCCGAGGCGCAGCGCCCCACCGGCGGGGTTGCCAGATCATGCAGGATCGACCGCGCCGATGGCGTCACCAGCCAGAGGATCAGCGCGGCAAGGGCGGCTGCGATACCGCCGAACAGAAGGGCGCTGCGGTAAACGGGCGCGTCAATCATTCCGCCAACTCCACGCGCCCGGGTTTGAAGATGGAGCGCACGACGCCCATGAAGCCCTGTTCAAGCGAGGTGCGGCCGATCTGAAGCCAGCGCTGGTCAATCGCGGGATCTGATTTCAGTTCATCGAGAAGCCGGAGCGCGCGTTCCTCCATCTGCTTGATAGCATTGGCCCGTGCGACGGCATCCGCCGACTGCGGCCGGTAGCCCGCGACCGGCAGTCCGGTATGGGTCACGGCTTCCGCAGGCGCCTCATTGGGCTGGATTTCGTGAATGCGGAGATCCTGACCCGAATGGGCATAGAAATCGCGGGTTTCGCCAGGCTCGACTTGCGCGGGCGGAGCGACGGCGGCGCCCGCCAGGGAAATCGGCGTGACCAGAACGGGCCAGCCGTGATTGGCGATGACTTTGACGATGGTGGTCATAACGGTTTCCTTGGATTGCCGCACTTTTGAGGGAGCACCTGCCGCCGCCGTTGATCGGCATTTATGGCTTCACGCGGGATCAGCGCGCTTAGGTCTGATGCGCCCACAGAAGGACGGTGAAGAGATGCCGGGGGCGCGTCCGCCCCCGGCGCGGGGCCGTGTCAGCCCTTGGTGGTGCCCGCTGCGCCCTTCTTTTTCGGGGCGGTCTCTGCGGGCGTCTCGCTCGGGGGGGTATTGGTGTGATCCGGCGCCTTCGTCGCCTCGGCCAGCTGCTGGCGGGTTTCGTCATGCGAAACCCGCTCGGCCTCGAGTTCGGCCTCCAGCGCCTCGACGCGGCCATTGAGGTTTTCGACGCCCTCAACCGCCGTGTCGCGC
>NZ_BMYI01000067.1:0-347 GCF_014652195.1 Gemmobacter nanjingensis | reverse complement strand
ACCGGGCGGAAGCCAGCGGGTGCCGATCTTGACTGCATGCGCCAGGCGCACTTTCACCAGCGCGTCAGCCATCAGCTCTGCCCCGCATTCTGGAACAGGAAGCCCGCGTCAGCACCAACGATATAGGGGCGGCGCTCGGTCTTCGTGCCGTAAATCCAGCTGTCGTTGCTGTCCAGGAAATACGGCTTCTGGATCTGCGGGTAGCCCGACAGCTCATAGGTGTAGCCGAAGGCGGGAACCCGGTAGTTGGTGCCCTTCGGGACATAGGCGAGGATCGCGTCATCGCCCCAGATATCCGTCGCTGGGACATCGTCCCCCGCATTTTCAGGCAGGAAGACCGCCTTGCC
>NZ_BMYI01000066.1:782-1779 GCF_014652195.1 Gemmobacter nanjingensis | reverse complement strand
CGTGGCGGCCCAGCCCGGCGTGACCGTGATCAGCGCCTCATCGCCAGACCAGACCGGCTCGGGGATCGCCACGCGGCGGCCGGTGACAAATGACTGCCCGGCATCCGCCCACCACAGATACCCGGTCCAGACCGGGCTGCCGACCCGCCTGAGGCGCGCCCGCAGTTGCGGATATCGCACGGCCCGGACACCCAGACCGGAGGGCGAGATTACATAGGCGCCCGCGCCATCGGCGGGGCGCATATAGCCCTCTGCCACGGTCGGGGCGGCCGGTGATCCGGTCCAGCCCTCGGCATCGTCGTCGTAATACCAGATCTTCACATGATCGAACTGGTTCACCGTGCCGACCGACAGGCCCGCGATGGACTGGGCGAGCGCCTCTTCGCCGTTCACCCGCGCGGTATCCACCGCAAGGATCTGCGCCCTTGTGTCGAGGCTGTCGGCCTCGAGCGAAGTCACGCGCTGGGTGATCGCCGCCCGTTCGGAGGCCGCAACGGTGATGGTCTCCTCGAATGTCGCCCGGAATTCGCGCAGGGACTTCGAGAGATCGGTGCGCAGCTGCTCCTTCTCGCGGTAGCGCCGGTAATCAAGATCGCCCACCCAGTCGCGCAGCTCATCCATGCTGCGCGTCACCCGCCGGTAGTTTCTGGCAAGCGTGCGGACATTGTCGGCACGGCGGGCCACCTCGTCCGAGATATCCTGTGCGATATCCGCCAGACCATCGGCCAGCGTCTGTATGGCATTGCCGCGCGCCTCGGCCTCGGCCGCAATGCCATCCGCCACCCCGGCAATCTGGTCTCCCAGCGCCTGCACCGCATCGCCCCGCGCCTGCGCCTCGTCACCGATCAACCCGGCAAGCGCATCGACCTCGCCATCGACCCATTGCTGGAGCGCATCGACCTGACCGAGAATCTCGGTCTCCAGCTGCGACCAGTCGAGATCGGCGGGGCCGAGCTTCAGGCTGGCGGTGGTGGCGCCGAGCCAGCCGGTCCAGGCT
>NZ_BMYI01000066.1:0-772 GCF_014652195.1 Gemmobacter nanjingensis | reverse complement strand
ATAGGCGGTGGCGGGCAAGAGGCCCGCGCTGATCACCGTGCCGCCCTCGGCCAGATCCTGCGTATCGCCGCGCAGGATGATGGCGGTGGTGCCCGCGAGCCGGATGCGCCAGCGCAGGCCCCGCGCATCCAGATCGCTGTCCCAGCCGAGCTGCAGCGCCACGCGCCGACCGGCGCCTCCGGCATCCTTCAGGACGATGGCGCTGACGGCAAATCCTGACACCGGCTGGACCGGGATCGTGGTGCCCGGCGTGGCGGGCGTGTCGGGCAGTTCAAATTCCGCGCTCCAGTCGTAATCCGCCGGATCACGCTCGCGGATCGAGACCTTCTTCAGGCCGGTGCGCAGATCCTCGACCACCTCGCTGATCGAGAAGTCCTTGCTGACATAGCCGTTGCGGGCGCTCGACCAGTCGGCGGTGTCGAGGAGTTCCAGCGCCGAGGCATCGGGCGGCAGCGTCAGGCTGTGGCGGCGGAAGCGGCGCTCGTCCTCGATCCATGCCCGCATCAGGCGCTGCACCTGTCGCTTGTAAGGCACGGCGGGCAGCGTCAGATCGGCGGTGCGGCGGCCGAAGGCATCGGCGGCCTCCCAGGCGGCATTGGTGCGCGGCGGCGCCTCCTTGCTTTCCCACAGGCTTTCGGGGTCGGGATATTGCGCGGTGACCGCGTTATAGGTCTCCTCCAGCCCCGGAAACGGGTCGTAATCCTGCGGCTTCGAGACGATGATATCGTCATCGGTAAAGCTGTAGACCGGCAGCGCCGGGGCGCCGACCTGC
>NZ_BMYI01000065.1:0-1866 GCF_014652195.1 Gemmobacter nanjingensis | reverse complement strand
ATCACACCGCCGATGCGGGTGACCTCCGAAGCCAGCCAGTCGCAACTCACCGCTTCACGCGGCAGGACGGCGCCCTCGGGCAAGGGGCCGAAGTCGAGATCCGCACCGTCGATGGTCAGGACATCGCCCTGCCGGGACAGGATGAGGGCGGAATCGGAGCGGAAGGGCGAGAACGAGATTTTCATGATGGCCCTCCTCAGAACCAGCGGCCGATGGCGGTCAGGCCGGGCAGCGAAAGCGTGCCCGACGAGGCATAGGAGAAGACGCGGTACTGCACACTGCCGACCGAGGGCGCGTTGATCCCCAGCCAGCGCGCCGCATTGCCGCCGCCCCCTGCCACCACAGGGGCGGAGAGGAACGAGGCCGGGAAGGTCCATGTCAGCAGATTGCTGTGCATGTAGATCGGCCCGGCTGCGGTCGCGGCATCCACCCCGGCGGCAATGACCGTGCAGATCTGGGTGCCGTCAGCGAAGCGGACATATTCGCCATTGGCATTGCTGCCGCGTTCGATGACCTTGCCGGTCGGCACGCCGCCGGACTGGGAGACGGTCCCGAGCAGCGATCCCTGATGGAATTGCTCCACCCACGGTCCCCAGCCGGATGTGCCCCAGCTCCGGGTAAACTCCCGCAGGCCGGAGGCGGTGGACGTGCCGCCGTAGCTGATGAACTTCTGGATCACGTTGGTCGAGGAGCGCGCCACCACGATCAGCGCCCCGGCACCGGAGATCCCCGGCGGGTAATTGTTGCCCGCCGTATTGCCCGCCGTCGGGTTGTAGAAGAACCCGGAGACCAGAAGCGCATCCAGATTGTCGGTGGCACCGAGGCTGATCGCCGTACCCAGACCGTAATCCCCGGTCCTGACCAGCCGCCCGGCGGTGGTATCGGTTGCGGAGCCTGTCGGCACGAGGCCCAGCGTGGCGCGCATCGCCGCCTGATCCGCGTCATCGAGCAGCGTGCGGGCAAAGGCGCTGAGCGTCGTCAGCGCCGCCGTGCCTGCGCCGGTGTAATAGGGCAGCTTGTTGGCAGAGGTCGTGAGGCCCGCCAGCGACGACAGGTTGCCATTGGTCAGCGCCGACAAGACCTCGCGCGCGGCCGAGAGAACACGGGTCGCATCCGGCGTGAACCGCACCTCGTAATTCGCGCCGGACAGCGCCGCTCCCGGCCAGGGAAAGGCCAGTGTGAGCGAGGTCGCGCTGTTGACGCTGGCAATCCTGACGCTGAGCCCGGCCGCCCAGAACATGTCCCCCGCCTCCAGCCCGGCGGCGATCCAGCTGGTGCCGCTGCCGGTGACGGTGGTGGAGCCTGCCCCGAGGGTGACCGTGCCGGTGGCATAGCTGACGGGCAGATCAGGCATCGGGGGCCTCCTCCGCCGGAAGGGCGGCTTCCAGTTCGGTGATGCGGGCCTGAAGATCCGCGATGGCCTGCGCCTGGATCAGGCTGCGGTTGCGGTAATGCTCGACCAGGGCATGAGCCTCGGCAAGGGCGACGGCGGGATCGATGGCGACAGTGGTCATGGGGTCTCCTCCTGCGGCTGCGGCAGCCATTCCCCGCCGCGCAGAATGCATGTGGCGGGATCGATACCGGGCGGCACGATCACCGCGCCCTCCGGCACATCTTGGGGATTGGTGCATTTGCCGGTCACGGCGGGCAGACCCGCCGCATCGGCCTCGGCCCAGACAATCATCGTGTCACTCCTGTGATGGTCATGCGCAGCCTGCGCAAAATCGGGCTGCTGACCGAGCCGGTCAGAATGCTGACCCGGTAGCGCACCCCGTCAAAATCGCCGTTGATCGAGTCGCTGTGGATGCGCACCAGCCAGTCCGTCGTGGACTGGTCGGTCCCGCCCAGCGTCTCGTAGCCAAGCCA
>NZ_BMYI01000064.1:1056-2040 GCF_014652195.1 Gemmobacter nanjingensis | reverse complement strand
GCCGCCGTGGCGATTTCCACCTCGATCGATCCGGTCTCACCCTTGGCGGGCGTCCTGACCGGCGCCTTGTCGATATTGCCGCGCAGCACCAGATGCGGCTCCCCGATCAGCGCATGGGTCAGCGGATCGAAGAGCGCGCGGTGGATCTCCACCGGCGCATGGCGCGGGTCATAGCCCCGGATCGCCAACTGGGTCTCGGCCGCGATCTGGCTGAGCTGCACCCGCTGGCTGCGCACCTGAAGGCCGGTCTGCAGGCGGAGCGGATCGACGCTGAGCGCGGTCCCGGCCCCGTAATAGACGCGGGTCTCGCCGCCGATCACGAATTCCGCATGATCCGCGCCGGTCCAGAAGCCGATGCTCTCGGTGCCGCCGGTCGCACGGTTCCGGGCCGAGACCCAGACCAGCACATGCGCCAGCATCGGCCCGCGTGCGACGAAGTAATCGGCAGTAGCGGGGCTGTAATCACGCATTATCACCCCCCGTGAGCGAGCCTTGAAAGGCGTTCGTGGCCACCCGGATGGCGTGCTTCACCACCGCGTTCATGTCCGTGGCATCTGCCGTCACCATGGTCTGCACCAAAACCGGCCGCGCGGCCTGCGCCTCCAGAGCTGCAATGCGGGCAGATTGATCAGGGGCGGACATGTTGATCACCTCAGGGTCTGCACCCACCGGAACGAAGCCCCGGTGGTGAGGGTGTGGCGGCGGCGGCCGGGCTGGACGGATTTCGGGACGAGGATTGCCTTGCAGGCCGCGCGCGACAGGCTGACGGCGGTGCCGGTGACCCAGCCCGGCCGGATGTTCGGGCTGACCTCAAAATAGCCGGTGAGGCCCGAGGCATCCGCTGTTGCCGGGCTGGCGATCCGGTGCAAGGCATAGCGCAGCGGATTGGCGGCATAGGTAAAGGCCAGGCTGTCAAACCGGCGCAGCTGGTAGCCGGGTGTCAGACCGGAGATCCGAATCTCGCGATTGTTGGCGTGGACTGCT
>NZ_BMYI01000064.1:0-1012 GCF_014652195.1 Gemmobacter nanjingensis | reverse complement strand
TAGCCGGGTGTCAGACCGGAGATCCGAATCTCGCGATTGTTGGCGTGGACTGCCGACAGCTTGGGCGCGGCCCCGGCGAGCGCCGCCCCGGAGAGATCGGAGCGTGGAAACGGCCGCGCGATATCATGCACCATGAAGCTGGCGCCGGGCTGGCGCAGCACGTCGATCATCGCCAGCGCCTCGGCCGCCTCGTCCGGCGTCATGTCGCCCAGCCGGATCTCGCCCGACCAGAGCCGGGTGCCCAGCTCCGCCGTCAGGATTTCGCCCGCGCCGGTCTCCGACACTTCCATCGCCTCGGGCAGATCGAAGGTCATCTCCTGCACGGGCAGAAGATCCATGAACTGCGCACGGGTCAGCGGGAAGGAATACGCCATCATCCCCTCCAGCGGTCACTGACGATGGTGCGGACCTCGCCGGGCAGGAAGTCGCGGGTGTATTGTTCCAGCGACACCTGAATGGCCTGCATGACGCCCTCGCGGATCTCGGCCGAGCCGGTGCCCGAGACATTGATGTGATGGGTAACAAGCCGGGCGGCGGCTTCGTTACCGGCTGCGGCTCGCCTGTCTGAAGGCCCGCCGACCGGCAGAGGCGGCCGACCGCCCATCACATAGCCGCCCTCGCGATATCCCCGCATCGCGCCCTTGCGGATCGCCTCAAGGTTCGCCACTCCGATGCGACGGGTGGCCGCCGCGTCGAAGACATATTCCTCGGCATGCACCACGCCCGCCACATCCGTCGTCGCACCCGGCCCGGTCCAGCCGCCCACCTCGAAACTGCCGCCGGTCAGCCACTTCAGCCCCGCGCCCAGGAGGCCGCCGACAAAGGCCCCGCCCGGCCCGTAGCTCGCCCCGATCCCCTGCAGCGTGCCCGCGAGATTGGCGCCAAAGGTCTGCAGGCCGGTCCCCAGTTGCGCCGCCCCGGTCCCGAGCTGGCCGAGCTGCGCCTGTGTCGAGAGCGTCGTGCCCTCAAAGCGCGCCATGGCAGCTTCGGCCCCAGCGAGGCGCTGGTCCCA
>NZ_BMYI01000063.1:0-2201 GCF_014652195.1 Gemmobacter nanjingensis | reverse complement strand
GAGTGAAACCCGCCCTTGACCCAAAACTGAACCGAAATCCATAATCAGAGGTGGGTCAAATCTCGATGGAAAACCCGGGTCACTTCTCAGTGGAAATCAACAGCGGACGCCTACGCAATCGACCCCCGCACGGGTGCGGGCATGAGTATGAGCGGCGAGGCCAAGGTGCCGCTTGGCGCGGGCTGGCAGGCCCGGGCCAGCGACGACCCGGACCAGATCAAGGCTTTCTGGTCGGGCGATGGCCGGTATCCTGAAAACAAGGCTGGGAAGGCGTGGCTGTACAGGCCTGCGTGGTACCCGCGCAACGTGTCTATCGTGCTGCCCTATGGCTGCGGCCTCTTCGTTCTGGACGAAGACGGCGACGAGGGCATGGCGGCGGTTGCCGCGCTTGAGGCAGAACACGGGCCTTTGCCCCAGACCCCGGACTCGCGTTCCGGGTCGGGCAAGGGGCGGCACCGCATCTTTCGCACCTCTCGCCCCATCCGCAACACGGCATCGGGCGTTGCGCCCGGCGTTGATATTCGTGGTGAAGGCGGACAGATTATCGCCGCCCCCTCGATCCACAAGACCGGGAACTTTTACCAGTGGGCCGATGGCTGCGCGCCGTGGGAATGCGAAATCGCAGATGCCCCGGCATGGTTGGAAGACCTCGCATTCACCGCGATGAAGAAGAATGCTGCGAAGGTGAAGCGCGAGCGCCGCGAGGCCCGGCGGGCGGGTACTGGCGTTGCACATGCCGACCGGGGCGAGGTTCGCGGTGGCGGGTTTGACTTCTGGTGCGATCAGATCGGAGACGGCGACGAGCGCCGGGGCTTTGATGGCCCGATTTACAGTGCCGCGTGTTCTTGGTGGCGCGATGCCCCGGACGGCGACGAAGGGGAATTGTTCGACCTTCTGCGCGAGGTGATCCTTGCCGCACCCTGCGATGACGACCGCGCCGAACGGCGGTACGCCTCTGACGACTACCTGTCGAACCGGATCGAACAGGCCCGCGCCTTCATCGAAGAGTGCCGGGCGGCGGAAGAGGAAGCCGACCGGGAAGAAGCTGCGGCGCTGGACGCTGCCCGCGCCATCCTGCGCGAACATCTGGTGACGGAAGACGGTGAGACACGCCTTGCCGCTGACGCGGCCCAGGTGGCAATTGCCGACCTGACCGAACGCGGAACCGACCCCGAAGACGCGGCGGACTACGTCACCGAGGCCACGGCGGACGTGCTGCGCCAGCTTGAGGGCCGGGCCGCAGACCGTCAGCGCAACCCTGTGGCGGAGGCCAAGGCCGAGCTTGCCGAAGCGGGGCGACCGTCCATCCTCGCGGCGCTGTATGATGAGCGCCTTGTTGATGATGCCGGATTCATGGTGCTGCCTGACGACGCGCCGGGACTGTACCGCAAGTACCGGATCGACCCAAAGGCCAAGAACGCGGCAACCTTGATGCGGCTCGAAATCCGAGATCAGATGTTTGCCGCGCTGAATGCGAGGGTTTCGTGGGTGGTGCTGGACGGGGAAGCGAAGTGGGCAATCCGGGGCGGCGACGGCGAAGCCGTGAGGCTCTGGAAGGAAGCGACCATTGCCAAGCTCTTCATCAACCGGGGCGTGTCGTACTGGGAAGGTGAAGGCGACAAGGCCAAAGTCAAGACGATCAAGCCTTCCGATGTGATCACCTTCGCGCGTCAGCGCGATACGTTCCTCGACACCTGTTTTGAACCTGATCCGGCAAAGGCAGCCATCGCGGCCCGGCGGGGGCAGTACAACCTTTGGAGCGGGTTCGCAGTGCAGCCCCGTCCCGGTGACTGGTCGATGTTGCGCGACCACATCCGCGACCAGCTTTGCGGCGGCAACCGGGAACACTTCAACTGGGTGATGACGTGGCTTGCTTCGATCTTCGCCCGGCCCGGCGTGAAGGTCCCTAGCTCTATCGCGGTTATCGGGGAACAGGGGACCGGCAAGAGCAAGGTCTTTGACTGGCTGCGCCGTGCCATCGGATGCGCGGCCCTCAAGGTATCGGCGGCACGGCACTTGACTGGAAACTTCAACGCGCACCTTGACGGCAAGGTTCTGCTTATCTGTGAAGAAGCATTCTGGGGCGGTGACAAGCAGTTGTTGATTTCCACTGAGAAGTGACCCGGGTTTTCCATCGAGATTTGACCCACCTCTGATTATGGATTTCGGTTCAGTTTTGGGTCAAGGGCGGGTTTCACTCC
>NZ_BMYI01000062.1:0-2215 GCF_014652195.1 Gemmobacter nanjingensis | reverse complement strand
ATCACACCGCCGATGCGGGTGACCTCCGAAGCCAGCCAGTCGCAACTCACCGCTTCACGCGGCAGGACGGCGCCCTCGGGCAAGGGGCCGAAGTCGAGATCCGCGCCGTCGATGGTCAGGACATCGCCCTGCCGGGACAGGGTGAGGGCGGAATCGGCGCGGAAGGGCGAGAACGAGATCTGCATGGGTGGTCCTCCTCAGAACCAGCGGCCGATGGCGGTCAGGCCGGGCAGCGAAAGGGTGCCCGACGAGGCATAGGAGAAGACGCGGTACTGCACACTGCCGACCGAGGGCGCGTTGATCCCCAGCCAGCGCGCCGCATTGCCGCCGCCCCCTGCCACCACAGGGGCGGAGAGGAACGAGGCCGGGAAGGTCCATGTCAGCAGGTTGCTGTGCATGTAGATCGGCCCGGCTGCGGTCGCGGCATCCACCCCGGCGGCAATCGCGGTGCAGATCTGGGTGCCGTCCGCAAAGCGGACATATTCGCCATTGGCATTGCTGCCGCGTTCGATGACCTTGCCGGTCGGCACGCCGCCGGACTGGGAGACGGTCCCGAGCAGCGATCCCTGATGGAATTGCTCCACCCACGGTCCCCAGCCGGATGTGCCCCAGCTTCGGGTAAACTCCCGCAGGCCGGAGGCGGTGGACGTCCCGCCATAGCTGATGAACTTCTGGATCACGTTGGTCGAGGAGCGCGCCACCACGATCAGCGCCCCGGCACCGGAGATCCCCGGCGGGTAATTGTTGCCCGCCGTATTTGTGGCGCTCGGGTTGTAGTAAAGGCCGGACGTCAGGATGTTGTCCAGGTTATCGGCCGCATTCAGAGAGATCGCGACACCCAGACCGAAATCGCCAGTCTTCAGCAACCGCCCGGCGGTGGTATCCTTGTCGTTCTGGGTCACGGCGGTGCCGAGCAGCTTGCCGTTGAGCGTATAATCGCTGCCCGCCCGCGAGAGGGCAGAGCCGCCCAGCAGACCACGGGCCTGCGATGTCAGGTCTGCCAGTTGCGCAGATCCTGCGCCATCGAACCACGGCAGCTTGTTCGCCATCGTTTCCAGCGCCGCAAGCGCCGAAAGATTGCCGTTCGAAAGCTCCTCCAGCAGTTCCCGCGCCGAGGCCAGCGCGCGGGTCATATCCGGCGTGAAGCGGACCTCGTAGTTCACAGCAGTCTGGGCGGCCCCCGGCCAGGGATAAGCGAGCGTGAGCGAGGTCGCGCTGTTGACGCTGGCGATCCTGACACTCAGCCCGGCCGCCCAGAAGATGTCCCCTGCCTCCAGCCCGGCCGCTTCAAACGAAGTCCCGCTGCCGGTGACCGAGGTCGATCCGGCGCCGACAGTGACCGTGCCGGTGGAATAAGATGTGGGAAGATCAGCCATGGGTCATCTCCTGTGCGATGCTGTCGGGGTCCGGGCGGGCACTGGCCTCCAGTTCTGCGATGCGGGCTTGCAGATCGGCGATGGCCCGCGCCTGGATCAGGCCGCGCTGCCGCAGATGGTCGATCAGCGCATCTGCTTCGGCCAGGGCGACGGCGGGGGCGATGGAAACGGATGTCATCGTGATCCTTTCAGGTGGGTTTGACCGGCCATGAGACCGATCCGGGGTAGCCGGGCTGGGAGGGGATATCGCGCAGTTCCTGCCGATATGTCGCCCATTGGGCCTGTTTGGCGGGCGTGAGGGGGGCATCGGCCAACTGCGTCCAGTCGCTGTCGCTCAGCAACTGATCGCGCTGCTGAAGAACATCGACATCGCTGCTGATCGCTGAGCCGAACATGAAGCCGATATGGCCGGTGGCAGGCGTCACCAGCATGAGCGCCGTCCATGACCCGCTGGGTTCGGGCGGGTTCTCAAGGATCTGGGCCGCAAACTGGAAATTGACCATGGAGGCCTCTGGCACCACCATGGCGGTGTCAGATCCGCCTTGCGACGACACGTCCTCGGCGGCGCAATCGCCATAGCGCAGCACGGCATATTCGTCGCCCGAATAGGGATCTGTCGGATCATAAACGACAAATGCGACCATGGTTCACCTCTGGAACTGGACTGCGGAGAAATAGCGCCGGAACACCCGCATATTGGCGTTCCAGCCAGCCGTGACCGACGGGTCCGGCTTACGGGCGCGGATGCGGTAGACCGTCATCCCGGTCCCGGTATCCCAATCGACACTGGAAAAGCTGACCTGTGTCTGGCGCCCGTTCTGGGCGCCTGCGAAGCCCGC
>NZ_BMYI01000061.1:0-2499 GCF_014652195.1 Gemmobacter nanjingensis | reverse complement strand
TGTTGATTTCCACTGAGAAGTGACCCGTGTAGGCGCATAATTTCCACTGAGATTTGACCCATGTGACCCTCCCCCAAGCGAAGAGCGAGGGGGTCAAAGGAGTGATCGACATGGGACTACTGAACGTTATTCGGAAGCTACGCCTGCGTCAGGGTTTGGCGATCCGGGAGATCGAGCGCCGCACCGGGTTGTCGCGCAATACTATCAAGAAGTATCTGAAGGCCGATGGAATCGAGCCCAAGTTCGCGACGCCGGAACGGTCTAGCAAGCTTGATCCTTTTGCCGAGAAGCTGACGGGCTGGCTGAAGACCAATGCCAAGAAGGGGCGCAAGGATCGGCAGACCCTGAAGAAGATGCATGCCGATCTTGTCGCTCTTGGCTTCACTGGCTCCTACAACCGTGTGGCGGCCTTTGCGCGACAGTGGAAAGCAGATCGGCGGCGCGAGGAACAAACGACGGGGCGCGGCACCTTTGTTCCGCTGGCCTTCAGCCCCGGCGAAGCGTTCCAGTTCGACTGGAGCGAGGATTTTGCGGTTGTCGGCGGCGAGCGCATGAAGCTCCAGGTCGCCCATATCAAGCTGTCGCACAGCCGGGCGTTTCTCTTGCGGGCCTATCCCTTGCAGACCCACGAGATGCTGTTCGACGCCCACTGGCATGCGTTCCGAGTTTTCGGTGGCGTGCCGGAACGCGGGATCTATGACAACATGCGCACAGCGGTGGATCTTGTGGGCCGTGGCAAGGCGCGGCAGGTCAATATCCGCTTCCTGGCGATGGCAAACCACTACGTCTTCGAGCCTGATTTCTGCAATCCGGCAGCAGGGTGGGAGAAAGGGCAGGTCGAGAAGAACGTCCGCGACGCCCGTCATCAGATGCTGCAAGGCATGCCGGACTTTCCCGATCTTGCCGCGCTGAATGACTGGCTGGAACAACGTTGCATCGCTCTGTGGCATGAGACGGCTCATGGCACGCTGTCTGGAACAATCGCGGATGTCTGGGCTGAGGAACGGGTGGCCTTGATGCCCCTGCCGGTGGCCTTCGACGGATTCATTGAGATCAGCAAGCGCGTCTCGCCCACCTGCCTGATCAGTTTTGAACGTAACCGCTACAGCGTGCCGGCATCATTTGCGAACCGCCCCGTCAGCCTGCGGATCTATCCCGACCGGCTGGTCGTGGCCGCGGAGGGTCAGATCCTGTGCGAACATGCCCGCATTATCCAGCGCAGCCATAAGCTGCCTGCGAAGACGATCTACGACTGGCGGCATTATCTGGCGGTCGTGCAAAGGAAGCCTGGCGCTCTTCGGAATGGGGCACCCTTCCTCGAATTACCATCTGCCTTCAGGCAGTTGCAGGAGCACATGCTGCGCAAGCCCGGCGGTGACCGCGAGATGGTCGACATCCTTGCGCTCGTTTTGCACCACGATGAACAGGCCGTGCTGACCGCCGTGGAATTGGCGCTGGTCGGGGGCGTGCCGACCAAGACCCATGTATTGAACCTCCTGCACCGCTTGGTCGACGGCAAGGTCATCGGTGGTCCACCGCTGGATACCCCGCAAGCGCTGGCCTTGCGGCGCGAGCCCAAGGCCAATGTCGAACGCTATGACGCTCTGCGCGGCCAAATCGCGGGAGGCCGCCATGCGTCATGACCCTGCTGCCGCTGCTGTTGTCATCATGCTCCGCAGCCTGAAGATGTATGGCATGGCCCAAGCCGTTGAGGATCTGATCGAACAGGGGGCACCTGCCTTTGAGGCCACCATCCCGATCCTGTCGCAACTGCTGAAGGCCGAATTGGCCGAACGCGAGGTGCGCTCCATCGCCTATCACATGAAAGCGGCACGCTTCCCGGCCTATAAAGACCTCTCGGGCTTCGACTTCGCCGCCAGCGAGATCAACGAGGCTACCGTTCGGACCCTGCATCGCGGTGAGTTCATCGATGGGGCCCAGAACGTCGTCCTGATCGGTGGCCCAGGCACCGGCAAGACCCATGTCGCGACGGCCCTTGGCATCCAGGCGATCGAGCATCATCGCCGCAAGGTCCGCTTCTTCTCCACCATCGAACTGGTCAATGCCCTCGAACAGGAAAAGGCCAAGGGTAAAGCCGGCCAGATTGCTGAAAGCCTGACCAGGCTCGACCTCGTCATCTTGGACGAGCTCGGATATCTGCCGTTCAGCGCCTCAGGCGGGGCGTTGCTGTTCCACCTGCTCAGCAAACTCTACGAACGGACCAGCGTCGTGATCACCACCAACCTCAGCTTCAGCGAATGGGCCACCGTCTTTGGTGACGCCAAGATGACCACCGCCTTGCTCGATCGCCTCACTCATCGCTGCCACATCCTGGAGTCCGGAAACGACAGCTTCCGCTTCAAGGCAAGTTCAGCCGCAACAGCCCGAAAAAAGAAGGAGTGAAACCCGCCCTTGACCCAAAACTGAACCGAAATCCATAATCAGAGGTGGGTCAAATCTCGATGGAAAACCCGGGTCACTTCTCAGTGGAAATCAACA
>NZ_BMYI01000060.1:0-3512 GCF_014652195.1 Gemmobacter nanjingensis | reverse complement strand
TGTCGCGTAGCCCTTAAAAGCGGGATACGAAAGTCAACGAAATCAATGGGGCTTCTTTGCCATTAAATATGATATCTTGCCTTTAAATCCGACATTCTTGCCGTTAAAGCTGACATAGGGTTCACGGGGTTGGACGGTTGGCAGCGATGGAAGGTAATGACGAAGAAGGTGGCGATTTTGGTGCTGAGGCGCAGCGCCGGGCATCGGTCCTTCGACCGCTTGTACAGGCGTATCTCAGCCGCGCCGGGAGCTTGGAGAGCGGTATCGGTGATGCAGTCTGGGAGCTTGGCGTCAGCAGGACCACAGTCTGGCGCTGGATCCGACGGCTTGCAGCAGAGGGTGGCCGGACAAGCGCTCTCGTTCCCCGCAAACGCGGGCGACGCAACGGGTCGGTCATGGTGCCCGGTGATGTCGAGGGCATCATCGAAGAGCATCTTACTCGATACTACCTTCGGCGAGAACGCCCCAGCCTAGCGCGAGTTGTGACAGAAATCCGCAGTGCCTGCCTTGAGCGGGGGCTTCAACCCCCGACACGCCGCACCGTTCAGCGACGGCTTGATGCGATGGATGCCCGCGAAGTCATGAAAGCGCGCGAGGGCGCAAAGGCGGCGCGCCAAAGGTTTGCGCCGGTGACGGGAAGGAACAGATCAGAACGACCGCTGGACGTTGTGCAGATCGATCACACACCAGCGGACATCATCCTTGTCGACAGCTTCGAGCGCAAACCCATCGGCCGGCCTTGGGTGACCTTGGCGATCGACATCGCCACGCGCATGGTGACGGGATACCACGTCAGCTTTGACGCGCCGTCCCGCCTTTCGGTGGCCTTGTGCCTCACGCGGGCCGTCGCCCCCAAAGCTGAATTTTTGGCAGACCTCGAGTGTAATGCCCCGTGGCCCGCGCAGGGCAAGCCGGTCAGCATTCACGTCGACAATGGCCGCGATTTCCGGTCCCAGGCCTTTCAGTCAGCGTGTGCGGAATGGGGGATCAACCTCGTCTACCGGCCGCCAGGAAGCCCGCATTTTGGTGGGCATGTCGAGCGGCTGATCGGCACGATGATGGGCGCGGTGCATCTCCTGCCGGGAACAACGCAGTCGTCGGTCGCTGCCAAGGGCGGCTATGACGCGGAAGCCATGGCGGCGATGACCTTGGGCGAATTCGATCGATGGTTTGCCTTGGAAATTTGTCGCTATAACAACAGCATTCATTCGAGCCTTGGCTGCACACCTGTCGCCAAGTGGGACGCGCTCGCCGGGGAAATGTCCGGCGACATCCCTTTCGACATGGAGGCGTTTCGGGTGAGTTTCCTGCCAAGTGAGCAGCGGCAGGTGCGTCGTGACGGCATCCATCTGTTCGACCTGCGCTACTGGTCCGACGCCCTTGCGGGTTATGTTGGTCGCCGGGGTGGAAAGGTGGTCGTCCGCTACGATCCCCGCGATCTCTCGACCGTCTGGGTCGAACTGGACGGCGGTAGATGTATCGAGGCCCGGTACCGCAACCTGGAAATTCCGCCGGTGTCGCTCTGGGAATACCGGGAGGCCATGCAAAAGGCACGGGCCATGGGCAAAGTGGGCACGAATGAATTGGTCCTCGCCGAATTGATCCGGCAGCAACGCCAAATTGAGGGTGAAAGCCGCGCGCTGACCAAGGCAGAGCGCCGATCTCGTGAAAGTAATTCTTCGATGAGGGGTCTGGCCGCCGAGGATCGGGCATCCGAGGGGCTGCGACCAGTCGACACCGGTGATACATCGCGCCCCATGTTTAAGGTGGAGCGCTGGTGAATTGAGGGCAGAAACTGAAGAAGACGGCCGTATCGCCCTCATTCAATCGGACATCTGGATCGGCTTTCCGCGCGCAGAACAAGTGCTAGACCGGCTGCAGGGCCTGATTGAGATGCCGCGGCAGACCCGCATGCCTGGCCTCTTGGTGCATGGGGCCTCCGGCATTGGGAAGACGATGATCGCCCGCAACCTGTCGCGCAGGTACGCGCCGGAGTACGATCCGGAATCAGGTATCACGCGCACCCCGCTGCTTCTTTTGCAGGCACCACCGGCCCCGGACGAACGGCGGTTCTATATGCACATCCTCGCTGCCGTCGGCGCCCCGTCATCGGCGCTAAGTTTGCGGGCCAAAAGCGTCGCTTCACTTGAGGTCCGCGTTGTTGGCCTTCTTCGCGACCTCGGGCTTCGGATGATCATGATTGACGAAGTCCACAACCTCCTCGCGGGAACCCATCGCGAACAACGCCGCTTCCTGAATGTTCTGCGTTATCTCAGCAATGAACTCGAGGCATCGCTGGTTTGCTTTGGAGTCAGCGAAGCGGTCGATGCCATTCGCGGCGATGTCCAACTCGCGCGACGCCTGGACGAACACCACCTGCCAAACTGGCGCGATGATGCCGAGTTCTCGGACATGATCCAGACCTTGATCGCGGCCATGCCGCTCGCGAAGAAGTCCAATCTGAAGGTCAAATCGCTCAAACAGATACTGGCGCTGACCGGCGGGGTAACCTCGCGCATCTTTTCCTTGGTCAAGGACCTCTCCATCGACGCAATCGTTACGGGCGAGGAATGCATCACGGATGAGGCAATTGCCAAATGGACGCCGGTCTGGTCGCGCCATGCGAACGCCCAACGGCGGCTCGAGAAGGCCAGAGCGTGAAGCCGCGCCCGTTGCCGAAAACTGTCACGCCTCTTGCGGATGAGCTGCTTTCTGGATGGCTGACGCGACTGGCGGTCACCAACCATTGTGAGGTCGACGAACTCCTGGCGCATATTGAAGTCGATACGGGGCAGGTCGCCATGCTCGATTTTGAGGTTGAGGTGGCCGCGACAACTGCAGAAAAGATATCGATTGCGGCCCGTGTTGCCGCTGAAACTGTTCAATCTCTTACCTTTGGGACAATGACCCAGACCGAAGCCGCAATGACGGCGCAGGTCGCGTTCCAATCTTGTCCCGACTGCTCTCGGCGCGGCATAGCGCTCAAACAGTGGCGGAAGTTATGGGCATTCGACTGCCAGATCTGCGGCACCCGACTTGTGTCGATCCTCATCAAGCCTGATCGCAGCCGACTATCCGAAAAGCTGGTGCGTCGTGCCCGAAGCGGGGCAGGGTTGCTCGAAAGCGCGGTGACGTCCAACAGCGCCAACAAACTTCGACGTGCCATGCGGGCGGCCACCTATGCCAAGGCGCTCAAGTCCGTTCGCGCGGATACGGCCTTTGCCCTTCAAAGTCCCAGACCCGACGTGAGACTCTTCTGCCTTGCCGCCATCGCCGCGGCTCAGTCACGTCCACTGGCTAAGGCGGCAATGTTAAGCACTGGCCTCGATGGGTACGCAAGAGTTGCCTTGCTTCGTGCGTTTGAAAAGGAGCCCCGTCTTCTTGCAGCAGTTGACCGGATTGTACTGCGAAACAGGGAAAAACTCCGACGAGCTGGCGTCTGAATGTCACATTTAAGGGCAACAAACGCTGCCCAACGCGCCGTGTGCCGGATTTAAAGGCAACGCGACACC
>NZ_BMYI01000059.1:0-3694 GCF_014652195.1 Gemmobacter nanjingensis | reverse complement strand
GCAGGTCGGCGCCCCGGCGCTGCCGGTCTACAGCTTTACCGATGACGATATCATCGTCTCGAAGCCGCAGGATTACGACCCGTTTCCGGGGCTGGAGGAGACCTTTAACGCGGTCACCGCGCAATATCCCGACCCCGAAAGCCTCTGGGAAAGCAAGGAGGCGCCGCCGCGCACCAATGCCGCCTGGGAGGCCGCCGATGCCTTCGGCCGCCGCACCGCCGATCTGACGCTGCCCGCCGTGCCTTACAAGCGACAGGTGCAGCGCCTGATGCGGGCATGGATCGAGGACGAGCGCCGCTTCCGCCGCCACAGCCTGACGCTGCCGCCCGATGCCTCGGCGCTGGAACTCCTCGACACCGCCGACTGGTCGAGCGCCCGCAACGGCTATGTCAGCAAGGACTTCTCGATCAGCGAGGTGGTCGAGGATCTGCGCACCGGCCTGAAGAAGGTCTCGATCCGCGAGCGTGATCCGGCGGATTACGACTGGAGCGCGGAATTTGAACTGCCCGACACCCCCGCCACGCCGGGCACCACGATCCCGGTCCAGCCAGTGTCAGGATTTGCCGTCAGCGCCATCGTCCTGAAGGATGCCGGGGGCGCCGGTCGGCGCGTGGCGCTGCAGCTCGGCTGGGACAGCGATCTGGATGCGCGGGGCCTGCGCTGGCGCCTCCGGCTCGCGGGCACCACCGCCATCATCCTGCGCGGCGATACGCAGGATCTGGCCGAGGGCGGTACGGTGATCAGCGCGGGCCTCTTGCCCGCCACCGCCTATGAGGTCAGCGCCCGGCTGATCTCGGGCCGCAAGACCGCCTGGACCGGCTGGCTCGGCGCCACCACCGCCAGCCTGAAGCTCGGCCCCGCCGATCTCGACTGGTCGCAGCTGGAGACCGAAATCCTCGGCGAACTCGATGACCTGCAGCAGTGGATCGACGGCGGGCTGGATCAGGCGGATGCGGCGCTGGATGATGTCCGGGCGGAACTTCTGGGGCAGCTGACCGACCTGCAGGGCTGGGTCAGCAACGAACTGGATCTGGTCGACGATACGCTGGACGATGTGCGGGCGGAGGTGGCCGGTCTCACCACCGATCAGGCCGCGCAGGCGGCCGGGCTTGCGGCGCAGGCGGCGGCTCTGGCCGGTGAGGCGGCGGCGCGGGGGGATCTGGCCCTGACCACCGCGCAGCATTACCGCGATCTGGCCCGCTCGATGCAGGCGCTGCGCGATTATGTGGCCGAGCTGGATTATCAGTCCTACAGCGCCCGCGAGGAGCTGCGGCGCCAGATCGGCGTGGTGGTCGAGGGCTATGCCGCCTCGTTCGACGAGCGGATCACGGTCGGGGCCAGCGCCACCGGCGCCATTGCCGAACGGGTCACGGTTCTGGAGGCGGAGGGTCAGAGCCTCGGGGCGCAGATCCTCGCGGTGGATACGGCCCGGGTGGATGGCGAGAATGCGCTGGCCCAGCAGATCGCCGCCGTCTCCGTCGGCACCAATACCCAGTTCGACCATGCGAAGATCTGGTACTTCGACACGACGGCCGAAGGCTGGACCGGATCCCCCTCGGCGCCCGCTGCGGCGGGCGGATACCTGCGCCCGCCGACCGGCGCCGGGGCGTGGATCGCCTCGCCCGGCGGGCTTGCCGTGGACACGCAGGTCTATTCGCAGGTCCGGGCGCGGCTCAGGCGGGTCGGGTCACCCGGCTGGACGGGCATCCTGTGGTGGCAGGCCGCCGGTCAGGGCTGGGGCGCCGGGCGCAGCCTTGCCATCCCCGAGCCGGTCTGGGTCGACGGGATCACGGATATCACGGTCACGCCGGACTGGGCGGGCCTGCTCGACCAGATCCGGCTGGATCTGGCATCGGCACCCGACGGCAGCAACTATATCGAGATTGACTGGATCGCCATCGGCCGCCCCTCGCCGGGGGCCAGCCGGGCGGAGCTGGTGGCCGAACGCACGGCGCGGATCTCGGCCGATGCGGCGCAGGCCAGTGCCATCACGGAACTGGAGGCCAGCCTGACCGGCGTGGGTGGCGTGGCCAGTGCCACGGCCAATGCGGTGCAGGCGCTGGATGGCCGGGTGAGCGTCGCTGAGGGGCAGCTGTCGGCGCAGGCCACGGCGATCACCGGGCTGCAATCGGATGTGGCGGGCAAGGCCAGCGCGGCGGCGGTCTCGGAACTGGCGACCGGGGTCAGCGACCTCTCGGACGGGCTGACCAGCCAGAGTGTTGCGGTGATCGCCCTGCGCAACAGCATCGATCCGCTGGCGGCCGAGGGGCTGGAGGCCCAGTTCGCGGCCTTCCTCGCCGACCGCGACCTGCGCGAGGCGGCGGCCTCGGCCGATGAGGTGATCCGCACGGATGTCACCGCCCAGGGCGCGGAAATGAACGTCCTCGCGGAAAAGATCACGCGGCTCGAGGCCACGGTGCCCGGCCTTGCCGGGGCCAGCGCGCTGGAGGCGCTGACGGCTCGCGTCACCGTGACCGAGGCCGGTCTCACCGCGCAGGCCTCGGCCATCACCGCCCTGCAATCCGACGTGGCGGGCAAGGCCTCGGCCAGCGCGCTGACCGCGCTGACCAGCCGGGTGACCGATGCGGAAACGGCGCTCACCTCGACCGCCTCGGCGGTCACCACGCTGCAATCCCAGATGGCAGGCAAGGCCAGCGCCTCGGCGGTCAGCAGCCTGACCACGCGGGTCAGCGATGCCGAGACCGCGCTGACCAGCCAGTCCGGCGCGATCACCAGCCTGCAGAATGATCTGGCGGGGAAAGCCTCGGCCACGGCGCTGAATGCCCTGACGACGCGGGTGACGGCGGCGGAAGGCGCGATCTCGTCGCAATCCTCGGCGATCACCAGCCTGCAGAATGATGTGGCGGGCAAGGCCTCGACCAGCGCCCTGACCGCCCTGACGACGCGGGTGACGGCGGCGGAAGGCGCGATCTCGTCGCAATCCTCTGCCATCACCAGCTTGCAGAGTGATGTGGCGGGCAAGGCCTCGACCAGCGCCCTGACTGTCCTGACGACGCGGGTGACGGCGGCGGAAGGCGCGATCTCGGCGCAATCCTCGGCCATCACCAGCCTGCAGAATGATCTGGCGGGCAAGGCCTCGACCAGCGCCCTGACTGCCCTGACGACGCGGGTGACGGCGGCGGAGGGCACGATCTCGTCGCAATCCTCGGCCATCACCAGCCTGCAGAACGATCTGGCGGGCAAGGCCAGTTCCGCCACGGTCGGCGCGCTGACCAACCGGGTCACCGCCGTGGAAACGGTGGCCGGATCGAAGAACCGGGTGTTCCGGCAGAGCGATGCCCCGACCGGGCTGACGACCGGGAATGCGGGCGATCTGTGGTTTGACACCGATGACAATGACAGGTGCTGGCGCTGGAATGGCAGCGGCTGGGTCTCGGTGCAGGACAAGAATATCCCGGCCCTGCAAAGCACCGTCGCCGCGCAGGCCTCGGCGATCACCAGCCTGCAGAGCGAGGTTGCGGGCAAGGCCAGCGCCTCGGCCCTGAGCGCGCTGGAGAGCAAGGTCACCTCGGTCGAGACCACGGCCAACAGCAAGAACAGGGTCTTCCGCGCTTCGACGGCGCCAGCCAGCCCCGGGATCGGCGATCTGTGGTTTGACACTTCGAGCAACAGCAAATGCTACCGCTGGGGCGGGGCCAACTGGATCTCGGTGCAGGACGGCAATATTCCCGAT
>NZ_BMYI01000058.1:0-4027 GCF_014652195.1 Gemmobacter nanjingensis | reverse complement strand
AATGGCCGCATCACGAGGCCGGATACATGTCAGCACCCGACACCGCGCCAAATTGCTCCCCCCAAAAAAACCTCTTGCGCAAGGGGCGGTTATACATGTTGCGCGTCTCGGCGCTTGAGGCGAACAGCAGGGTCAGCACACCATCGACCGCCATGCTGGCCAGATCACGGGCGAGATCGTCCTTCAGGGTCAGGTCATGGCGATAGCGGGCCACAAAGTCCTCCCATTGGTCGGGGTGGGCGTGGTACCAGCGACGCAACTCATCGCTGGGCGCGATCTCGCGGCACCAGGAATGCAGGCGGGCGCGGTCTTTCGACATGCCACGCGGCCAAAGCCGGTCGACGAGTACGCGATTGCCGTCTGACACCCGTGCCGCCCGGTAGATGCGTTTGACCCGAATCCGGTCGGCGGCGGCGCCGGGGATGGGCGGAACCGCGGGCATCAGTCCGCCCCGTCGCCCATGGCTTGCACGGCCTTCAGCGCATGGGCATAGCTGGCCCCTGCCCGCATCTCGGCGGCGACCCAGATCGCCTCCATGATCTGCTCGGGGCCGGCGCCCTCGCTCCGTGCGGCCTTTACATGGCCCTCGATGCACCAGGGGCATTGCGTGACATGGGCAACTGCCACGGCAATCAGCTGCTTGGTGCGCTTGTCCAACGCGCCTTCGGCAAAGACGGTCTTGGAAAACGCGCGGAAGGCATCTTCGGCCCCGGGCGCCAAGTTACGGCGGCGTTCGACTATCTCGCGCGTGGCGCGTGGCAGCGTCGGATCAGACATGGGCGGCCTCCGTCTCGAAAGGTGGGAACAGCACGTCGTTTTCCAGCCGGATATGCTCTTCCAGATCAGAGATAAATTCGCCGAGGCCAACATAGAGCGCGGTCCAGCTGCGGCAGGCCCCCTCGGGCAGGCCAAGGTCGCCAGTCAGGCGGTGGATCTCGGCCACGTCCTGGGCGTGGTCGTCATGGTCGGCACGGATCACCGCAATCGGCGTGCCGATCCCCGGGCCGCCGCCCTTGCGGATAGCCGGGAACAGGATCAGTTCTTCCTTCTTCATGTGGACCTCAAGCGCGCCGATCATGCGCTGCAAGAGGTTGGCCAGACCCTCGGGCACATGGTCGTCGCCGAAATGCACCGTCTCGACCTTTTCGGCCAGAGCGGCCAATGCGGGCAACTGCTCGCGGTGGCGGGCGTGGAACCGGGACTCGATGTGACGGGTCAGCGCGGCGGGATCATCAGTGTGCAGGCTTTGGGTCATGAGGGGACTCCTTCCTTTCAGCGAAGCGACGGCGTCATCCCGGCGCCGCAGGCGGAATCTTCCACCGCCATGTGCAGCGACCGCGCTATGCGTTCCGCGCGTTCGATCACATGCGCCGCCCCGGCGGGCGGACAAACCTCGGTCGCGGTCTGGCGGAACAGGTCCAGCCAGCGGTCGAAATGCGCCCAGGTGACGGGCAGCGTCGCGTGCGCTGGGACCGGAGCGCCGTGGTAGCGCCCGGTCATAAGCGCGACCGAGGACCAGAAGGCGACCATCCGCTCCAGATGCGTGGGCCAGTCAGTGATGCGGGCCGCGAAGACCGGACCGAGCACCTCGTCGGCGCGAACCCGGTCGTAGAAGCGATGGACCAGATTGCGCAGGATGCCTTCGTCAAGGCCGGTCTCCTGCATCAACGCGGCAGTGACCGCCGGTCGGGCCGAAGGAATGGATGGAGGGTTGAAAGTCATGTCCGGGACTCCGGTTTGGCTTGCTTTCCTGTCTAGGCCTGCTAATTGGTACTGTAAATACTTATTCAGGGACAGCCATGCGCCTTACCTCGTTCACCGATTTCGGACTGCGGATGCTGATGCGGATGGCTGGCGCGCCGGACCGGGGATTCTCGACTGCGGACCTGGCCGAGGAGTTCGGGTTGTCGCGGCACCACCTGACGAAGATCATCCAGAAACTGGCCCACGCCGGCTATGTCACCACCCGGCGCGGTGGCGGCGGCGGGGCGATGCTGGCCCGCCCTGCTGGCGAGATCCGGCTGGGGTCCATCATCCGCCTGCTCGAGGAAGGGCAGCCGCTTGTCGAATGCTTCGTGGCCGGTGGCGGAGATTGCACCATCGACGGCCGCTGCCGCCTGAAGGCGCGGTTGCGCGCGGCCGAGGCGGCTGTCCTGGCCGATCTCGACCGCTCGACGCTGGCAGACATTGCACTGCGCCCAGACCTGCGGCTGGAAGAGGAGTTTGTCTGACCATGCAGGCCTCGCTCACCACGGTGGAACGGCGGATCGGCATTGGCCTTGCCGTCCTGCTGGCGTTGGGGGGGCTGACGATTGCTGCGGCGGCGCGGCACGGGGTGATGGCGGTCCATGGAGCCATGGCGCTGGCGCTTGGGCTGGGCCTGGTATTCCGGCTGGGCGGGGCGCTTTACGATGTGGCACCTGCTGGCCTTGACCGGGCCAGCCGCTACGACGATGGCCCAACCCGTTTCGGCATCTGGATGACGCTGACCTGGGCGATGATCGGCATGGTCGCGGGCGTCTGGGTCGCGGCATTGCTCTATTGGCCAGAGGCGACACCGCCCTGGCCTGCGACCAGCTTCGGCCGCCTGCGCCCGGTCCACACCACCGGCATCATCTTCGGCTTCGGCGGCAATGCGCTGATCGCGACCTCGTTCTGGGTGGTGCAACGCACCTCGCGCGCCCGGCTGGCCGATGCGGTCAGCCCCTGGGTCATCCTGATCGGCTATAACCTGTTCTGTGCCTGGGCGGTCACCGGCTATCTGATGGGCGCGACCCAGTCCAAGGAATATGCCGAGGCGGAATGGTATGCCGACCTGTGGCTGGTCGTGGTCTGGGTGATCTACTTCGCGCTTTACCTCCGCACCCTCGCCCGCCGGGCCGAGCCGCATATCTACGTCGCCAACTGGTATTACATGGCCTTCATCCTGGTCGTGGCGATGCTGCACATCGTCAACAACATCGCCCTGCCGGTCAGCTGGGCCGGGGCGAAAAGCTATACCGTCTGGTCGGGCGTGCAGGATGCGATGATCCAGTGGTGGTACGGCCACAACGCGGTGGCCTTCTTCCTGACGGCGGGCTTCCTGGGGATGCTGTATTACTTCCTGCCCGTCCGGTCGGGCCGGCCGATCTGGTCCTACCGCCTGTCGATCCTGTCCTTCTGGGGGATCGTGTTCTTCTACATCTGGGTCGGCTCGCACCACCTGCACTACACCGCCCTGCCCTACTGGGTGCAGACGCTGGGGATGACTTTCTCGGTCATGCTGCTGGTGCCCAGCTGGGCCTCGGCCGGCAATGCCATCGCCACGCTGAACGGTGCCTGGGCCAAGGTGCGCGACGACGCCACGCTGCGCTTCATGTTCGTGGCCGCCGTGTTCTACGGCCTGTCCACGTTCGAAGGCTCGTTCCTCGCGATCCGCCCGGTGAACTCGCTTTCGCATTACACCGACTGGACCGTGGGGCACGTCCATTCCGGCACGCTGGGCTGGGTCGCCATGATCATCTTCGGCGCGATCTACACCCTGGTGCCGCAACTGGCCGGGCGCGAGGCGATGGCCTGGCCCCGCGCGATAGAGTGGCACTTCTGGCTCGCCGTGCTGGGAACCCTCGTCTACGTCGTGGCGATGTGGAACGCGGGCATCACGCAGGGGCTGATGTGGCGGGCCTATGATGCGAACGGGGCGCTCTCCTACAGCTTCCTGCAATCGGTGCAGGCGATGGCGCCCTATTACCTGCTGCGGACCCTCGGCGGGGCGATGTTCCTGGGGGGCGCGGTGCTTTGTGCGCTGAACTGCCGCGCCACGCTGCGCGAGTCCCGCACGCGCGATCTGGCCCATGACCGCCCGCTGGCGGTGCAACCGGCGGAGTAGCCCGATGGTCCTGCGCCTGCATTACAACCTGGAAAAGCTGTCGATGGGGCTGGTCGGCGCGATCATCGTCGCGGCGTCCATCGGGGGGCTGGTGGAAATCGCGCCGCTTTTCACCATCGACGAGACGGTGGAGATCCCGGCCGACCTGCGGCCCCTGAC
>NZ_BMYI01000057.1:3013-4060 GCF_014652195.1 Gemmobacter nanjingensis | reverse complement strand
GTCGGCATGGTGCTGCGCAACTACGACCAGAAGATGGGCGGCGACCGCGCGAAGAGCTTCGACGCGCTGAAGGCTGATATGGAAGGCGCCCTCGCTGGCTGGGAACCCGACAGTTGCGACGAACCCTGTGAACTGATCGGGGGCGAAAGCAGCCCGATTTCGAAGGGCGTCAGCATCTACGTCCAGACCTGGGCAACGGCCCGTTTCCTCGAAGGAGTTTGACCATGGAACAGCCCGTCACCGGCGGCAGCTACATCCGCGATCCCGCCACCGGCGCCCTGACCCGCGAAGGCGAAACCGCACCCGCTGTCACTCCGTCCCCCGAAGTCGAGCCGGAAACCCCGGCCGAGCCTGAGAAACCCGTGAAGAAGGTCCGCTGATATGGCTGCCCGCCGCTGGAAGAAACTCGCCATCCTGCTGAAGCCCGAAACGGTCTACGGCACCGATGTCGCCCCCGCCGCCGCCGATGCACTGATCGGCCGCAATGTTACCTTCACCCCGATTGTCGGGGAGCGGGTGAGCCGTGACCTGATCCTGCCCTACATGGGCAATCAGGGCGTTCTGCTCGCCGGAACCTACGGCCGCATCGAGTTCGATATCGAGATCGCAGGTTCCGGCGTCGCTGGCACGAAACCCAAATGGGGATCTGCGGCGCGGATCTGCGGCATGTCCGAGACCGTTCTGGCCGGTGTGTCGGTGACCTATGCGATCATCGAGGAGGCACTGGAATCGGGATCGCTTTACTTCGTCATGGACAAAACCCGTCACGTCCTGCTGGGCGCGCGCGGCAACATGACCCTGCAATTCAACGCCAAGGGCATCCCGTATTTCCGTTTCACGATCCTCGGGCTTCTCGGCACGATTACCGATATCGGTGCCATGCCTGCGGTGTCTCAGGCGGGCTGGACCAAGCCTGTGGTGGTCAGCAAAGCGAATACCGTCCTGACGCTGCATGGCTGGACCGCCGTTGCCGAGCGCGTCGAGATGAACCTTGGCAACGAGGTCACGCCCCGTTTCCTGATCGGTAACGAAAGCATGATCGTCTCA
>NZ_BMYI01000057.1:0-3003 GCF_014652195.1 Gemmobacter nanjingensis | reverse complement strand
CCGGCCGATTGCCGAGATTGACTGGTTCACCATTGCACTCACCCGCGCCCGGGGGGCCATGTCGCTGATCCACGGCACGATTGCCGGGAACATCGTCGAGGTCATCAACCCGGCCGTGGAGGTCGGCGAGCCGACGCTGGGCCAGACCAACAACATTGCCAACTACAGTCTGCCGCTGGACCTCTGCCCCGACGCGGGCCGGGACGAGATGCAGATCATCGTGCGCTGATCCACACTCCTTATATAGGGCCATTCCCCATGAAATTCGTCCTCAGTAAATCCATTGGCATCTGCTGGCCGGTCACGGTGCAAATGCCCGACCCGGAAAATCCGGGCAAAACTGTGCCCTCCACCCTGCTGGCGCTGATCAAAACACAGGGACAGGATGATTTCCTCGCCGCGCAGGAAGACATTGCTAAGGCGCGCGGCCTGCGCGCCCAGGCGAAAGCGGAGCGCGACTACCTGGCCAGCCGGGTCGTGGGCTGGACTTGGGAAGACGCCTTCGATGACCGGGGGGAACCCATGCCTTATTCAGCAGATGCGTTGCACCTGGCGCTTCAGCAGGGCTGGTTCCGTAAGGCTATCTGGCGGGCGCTGAACGAGATCGCGATGGGAGAACCCGCCGAGGGAAACTGACCGCCGCTGCCCGCGCCTGGGCGTTCGCGCGCCTCGGCCGGGCAGATGACCGCGTGCCGGTCGCCCTCGATGACGATCTGCGCGCCGAATTTGCCGAGATGGGTGCCGAGGTGGCGCCCGTTCCTGACACCCCCATGACGGTATCCGAGGACTTCGAGGTCATGCCCTGCAACTGGCAATCCGTCTGCGCCTTCCTTGCCTGCGAAACGCAGTGGCGGGCTGTGCCCATGACGCTGGGCCAGATGGCGCAGGTGGTGACAGAAGTCGTCTGGATCGGCCTCGACTATGTCGCCGTCGATGTGGTGCTGCGCCGCATGGGCCTCGGTGACGAGGTCTTCGCCGACCTTCAGGTCATGGAACGCGCCGCCCTCGATGTCTTCGCGGAGGTACGGGGATGAGCGGCAAGCAGTTTGTTTTCAGCCTGCTCTTCAAGGGCGAGAACGCCGGAGCGAAGGCAGCGGCGCGCGAGGTCGAGCAGGGTCTGGACGCGGTGCAGGGTCAGGCCCGGCAGACCACCGTCGCCCTGAAGGGCAATGCCGAAACGCTGGAACAGGAGGCGCGGGCCTCGCGCAAGGCTGCTGATGCGGCCCGTGATCTGGCCCTCGCCGAAAAGCGGGTGCGAGATGAGGCGGCTCGCAGCCAGGGCGCGCAATCCCCCACCGTTACCCTTGACCCGAAGCGCGTGGAGGAGCTGCGCGAACGCTATGTCCCGCTGGCAAAGGTCCAGAAGGACTATGCGCAGGATCTGGAGCGGATCGCCCTTGCCGAACGCGCTGGCGCCTTGACCAAGGGCGAAAGCGCCATGGCACAGGCCCGCCTGAAGGCCAGCTTCGAAGCCGAGTCGGAGGCCATCACCCGCAGTTCCGCCGCCCTCTCTGCACATGGTCGCGTGGTGCGGCTGACGGCACATGAGCGCCGCAACCTCATGTATCAGGGCAATGACGTGTTCCAGTCTCTGGCGCTCGGCATGCCGATGTCTCAGGTGCTGCTCCAGCAGGGGCCGCAGATCGTCCAGATTTACGGCGGTATCGGCAACACGATGCGCAGCCTGGCGGAGGGCCTCACCCTTGCGCGCACCGCCGCGACAGGGCTGGCAGCCGTCGCCATCATCGGCGCCACGTCCTGGAATGGTTACCTGAAATCGGTGAAGGAGGTTGATACCGCCGCCGCTGGCCTCGGGCGCGGCATGGCGGGCACCCGTCAGGAACTGGAGGCGGCCGCACAGGCCGGGGCCGAGGCCGCAGGGATTTCGGTCAAGGCCGCCCGATCCATGGAAGCCGCCTTCCTGCGCACGGGCAGGATCGACGGCAGCAATTTCGAAGGGCTGATTGGCCTCTCCAGAGATTTCGCGGTCACCATCGGGGCCGATGCGCAAGCCGCCGGTGCTGCCCTGTCGGAGATCTTTGCCGATCCGGCGAAGGGTGCGGATGTCCTTTACCGGCAATATGGCCTGATTTCCGGGGCTACGGCCCAGCTGGCGAAGGATCTGTCCGCCCAGAACCGGCAGGCCGAAGCACAGGCCGTACTGATCAAGGCTTTGCCTGCCAGTCTTGCCAATGCGGAAGAGGCCACCACCGCGCTCGGCCGGGCGTGGGCCTATGTCGCGCAAAAGGCCGGTAACGCCGGTGATGCCATCGGCGGCGCAATCGACAGGGCGATTTCCGGGCCGTCACAACAGGAGCGACTTCAGGAAGCCGCCGCTCTTCTGCGATCCATGGAAGGCACCGATTGGTCGGGCGGTCTTTTTGGCAGCCGCAAAGACGGGATTTATGGTGCATCATATGCCGATGCAAAACTTGGCTACGATCAGGCGTTTGATGATCGCCGCCGCGCAGGTATGCGTGCGGAAATCCAGCGCCAGCAGGCAGCGGCTAACCGGCTGACAGCGCCCGCCCTTGCGCTGGCCGAAGCCAGCCCGGCAACGCAGTCGTCGCGCCAGCAGCGCGATCTGTCCAACCAGATTGCGGCGCTCCGGGCGGGGCGCGATGCTGACGGGCTGTCGGCGGAGCAGCGGGACGACATCACCCGGGCAATCGAGGCGAAAAGCCGCGCGCTGGACGGGCTGGCCAATCGCCAGACCTATCAGAACACGCTCGACCAGATCGGCATCCAGCTTGCAAGCGAACGCAATCCTCTGCGGCAGGCCGAGCTGGTGCTGATGCAAACCTTTCTGGCCTCGGCCGGGAAGGAAATCACCTGGGCAGAAGCCTCGGCCGAGGCCATGCGCGCCCGCAATCGCGTTATGGGCGAAGCCATGGGGGCCGCCAAGGCCCAATCCGCCGACATGCGGGTGGAGCTGGAAATCCGCGCCCGGCTCAATACGCAGGTTGCTGCAGGCCTCATCACGGCCGAGGAAGCCAACCGGCT
>NZ_BMYI01000056.1:0-4082 GCF_014652195.1 Gemmobacter nanjingensis | reverse complement strand
GTCGGCATGGTGCTGCGCAACTACGACCAGAAGATGGGCGGCGACCGCGCGAAGAGCTTCGACGCGCTGAAGGCTGATATGGAAGGCGCCCTCGCTGGCTGGGAGCCCGACAGTTGCGAGGAACCCTGTGAACTGATCGGGGGCGAAAGCAGCCCGATTTCGAAGGGCGTCAGCATCTACGTCCAGACCTGGGCAACGGCCCGTTTCCTCGAAGGAGTTTGACATGGAACAGCCTGTCACCGGCGGCAGCTACATCCGCGATCCCGCCACCGGCGCCCTGACCCGCGAAGGCGAAACCGCACCCGCTGTCACCCCGCCCCCCGAAGTCGCGCCGGAAACCCCGGCCGTGCCTGAGAAACCCGTGAAGAAGGTCCGCTGATATGGCTGCCCGCCGCTGGAAGAAACTCGCCATCCTGCTGAAGCCCGAAACGGTCTACGGCACCGATGTCGCCCCCGCCGCCGCCGATGCACTGATCGGCCGTAATGTTACCTTCACCCCGATTGTCGGGGAGCGGGTGAGCCGTGACCTGATCCTGCCCTACATGGGCAATCAGGGCGTTCTGCTCGCCGGAACCTACGGCCGCATCGAGTTCGATATCGAGATAGCAGGTTCCGGCGCCGCTGGCACGAAACCCAAATGGGGATCTGCGGCGCGGATCTGCGGCATGTCAGAAACCGTTCTGGCCGGTGTGTCGGTGACCTATGCGATCATCGAGGAGGCACTGGAATCGGGATCGCTTTACTTCGTCATGGATAAGACCCGTCACGTCCTGCTGGGCGCGCGCGGCAACATGACCCTGCAATTCAACGCCAAGGGCATCCCGTATTTCCGTTTCACGATCCTCGGGCTTCTCGGCACGATTACCGATATCGGTGCCATGCCTGCGGTGTCTCAGGCGGGCTGGACCAAGCCTGTGGTGGTCAGCAAAGCGAATACCGTCCTGACGCTGCATGGCTGGACCGCCGTTGCCGAGCGCGTCGAGATGAACCTTGGCAACGAGGTCACGCCCCGTTTCCTGATCGGTAACGAAAGCATGATCGTCTCGGATCGCAGCGCTACCGGCACCGCCGTGGTCGAGGCCCGGCCGATTGCCGAGATTGACTGGTTCACCATTGCACTCACCCGCGCCCGGGGGGCCATGTCGCTGATCCACGGCACGATTGCCGGGAACATCGTCGAGGTCACCAACCCGGCCGTGGAGGTCGGCGAGCCGACGCTGGGCCAGACCAACAACATTGCCAACTACAGTCTGCCGCTGGACCTCTGCCCCGACGCGGGCCGGGACGAGATGCAGATCATCGTGCGCTGATCCACTCCTTATATAGGGCCATTCCCCATGAAATTCGTTCTCGGCAAATCCTCCTCGATCTGGTGGCCGGTCAGCATCCAGCGCCCCGACCCGGAAAATCCCGGCCAGACCGTCAAATCCAAGCTTCAGGCCCTGCTCGTCCCGCAGCCGCAGGACGCGTTCCTCGCGGCCCAGGAGGAGATCGCCAAGGTGCGTGGTCTGCGGGCGCAGGCGACGGCCGAACGCGAATACCTTGCCACCCGGATCGAAGGCTGGGAATGGCCGGATGCGACCGATGATGAGGGCAGGCCGGTGGGGATGACGCCCGCAACGCTGGCTCTCGCGCTTCAGGAGGGCTGGTTTCGGAAAGGTCTCTGGCGCGCGCTGAACGAAATCGGGCTGGGAGAACCCGCCGAGGGAAACTGACCGCCGCTGCCCGCGCCTGGGCGTTTGCGCGCCTCGGCCGGGCAGATGACCGCGCGCCAGTCGCCCTCGATGACGATCTGCGCGCCGAATTTGCCGAGATGGGTGCCGAGGTGGCGCCCGATCCTGACACCCCCATGACGGTATCCGAGGACTTCGAGGTCATGCCCTGCAACTGGCAATCCGTCTGCGCCTTCCTTGCCTGCGAAACGCAGTGGCGGGCCGTGCCCATGACGCTGGGCCAGATGGCGCAGGTGGTGACCGAAGTCGTCTGGATCGGCCTCGACTATGTTGCGGTCGATGTGGTGCTGCGCCGCATGGGCCTCGGTGACGCGGTCTTCGCCGACCTTCAGGTCATGGAACGCGCCGCCCTCGATGTCTTCGCGGAGGCATGGGTATGAGCGGCAAGCAGTTTGTCTTCAGCCTGCTTTTCAAGGGCGAGAACGCCGGAGCGAAGGCAGCGGCGCGCGAGGTCGAGCAGGGTCTGGACGCGGTGCAGGGTCAGGCCCGGCAGACCACTGTCGCCCTGAAGGGCAATGCCGAAACGCTGGAACAGGAGGCGCGGGCCTCGCGCAAGGCTGCTGATGCGGCCCGCGAACTGGCCCTCGCTGAAAAGCGGGTGCGCGATGAGGCGGCTCGCAGCCAGGGCGCGCAATCCCCCGCCATCACCCTTGACCCGAAGCGGGTCGAGGAGCTGCGCGAACGCTATGTCCCTATGGCAAAGATCCAGAAGGACTATGCGAAAGAACTGGACCAAATCGCGCTTGCTGAACGGGCGGGCGCACTGACTGCAACTGAAAGTGCAATGGTTCGCGCCCGGCTAAGGTCGGTTCACGAAGCAGAAATCTCGTCGCTCCAGCGCAGCACCGCAGCCCTGGACGCTAACAACAAAGCGACCAAGCTTTCTGCGCATGAACGGCGTATCCTCAATATGCAATTGTCGGATACCGCCCAATCCTTAGCGCTCGGAATGCCTCCGCTGCAGGTGCTGTTGCAGCAGGGGCCGCAGATCACCGACCTGTTCGGTGGAGTCGGCGATACACTCCAGGCTGTCGCGCAGGCGGCAACCCCCGCCAGGCTGGCTATTGGTGGAATCGTTACTACGGCGTTGATCGGTGTGACGGCCTGGAATGGTTACCTGAAATCGGTTAAGGAGGTTGATACCGCCGCCGCTGGCCTCGGGCGCGGCATGGCGGGCACCCGTCAGGAAATGGAAGCCGCCGCACAGGCCGGGGCCGAGGCCGCAGGGATTTCGGTCAAGGCCGCCCGATCCATGGAAGCCGCTTTCCTGCGCACCGGCAGGATCGACAGCAGTAATTTCGCAGGGTTGATCGGCCTCTCCGATAACTTTGCCGCCACCATCGGGGCCGATGCGCAAGCCGCCGGTGCTGCCCTGTCGGAGATCTTTGCCGATCCGGCGAAGGGTGCGGATGTCCTTTACCGGCAATATGGCCTGATTTCCGGGGCTACGGCCCAGCTGGCGAAGGATCTGTCCGCCCAGAACCGGCAGGCCGAAGCACAGGCCGTGCTGATCAAGGCTTTGCCTGCAAGTCTCGCCAATGCGGAAGAGGCCACCACCGCGCTCGGCCGTGCGTGGGCTTATGTCGCGCAAAAGGCCGGTAACGCCGGTGATGCCATCGGCGGCGCAATCGACAGGGCGATTTCCGGGCCGTCGCTTGATGAACGTATCGCAGAGGTTCGATCCCGTATCGACAGCATGCAGGGACGCGACTGGTCCGCTGGAATTTTCGGGAACCGGACTGGCGGGGTCTATGCCGGTGCCTATCAGGAGGATCTGGATCTTCTCGCGGATCTTACCCGTGAGAAGCGCAGCCGGGATGAGGCAGCCGCTCGACAGCGCCAGCAGGCAGCGGCTAACCGGCTGACAGCGCCCGCCCTTGCGCTGGCCGAAGCCAGCCCGGCAACGCAGTCGTCACGCCAGCAGCGCGATCTGTCCAACCAGATTGCGGCGCTCCGGGCGGGGCGCGATGCTGACGGGCTGTCGGCGGAGCAGCGGGACGACATCACCCGGGCAATCGAGGCGAAAAGCCGCGCGCTGGACGGGCTGGCCAATCGCCAGACCTATCAGAACACGCTCGACCAGATCGGCATCCAGCTTGCAAGCGAACGCAATCCTCTGCGGCAGGCCGAGCTGGTGCTGATGCAAACCTTTCTGGCCTCGGCCGGGAAGGAAATCACCTGGGCAGAAGCCTCGGCCGAGGCCATGCGCGCCCGCAATCGGGTCATGGGCGAAGCCATGGGGGCGGCCAAGGCCCAATCCGCCGACATGCGGGTGGAGCTGGAAATCCGCGCCCGGCTCAATACGCAGGTTGCTGCAGGCCTCATCACGGCCGAGGAAGCCAACCGGCT
>NZ_BMYI01000055.1:0-4083 GCF_014652195.1 Gemmobacter nanjingensis | reverse complement strand
TGAAATGCCGCACAAAAGGCCTGATAGAAGACCGCACTCGATCACACCTCAGGAAGCGTCAAAAGCAACTTGCATCACGGGCGGCAACCATAGAAGGGGGCGCGCGCGCAGGCCTGATGGGCCGAGGGTTCTCATTGCCGGTTACGCCAGTCCTGTCTCTCCTGACGGGCCTTCAGCGTCGCCTTGATCTCCTCTCCCCGTCTGTCCCAGGCCGCGTCCAAACGGCCTCTGGTGATGGGCTGATCTGCCCGAAGGACGTCTTCGCCTCGACCGCTTTGGCGCAACAGCGTCGTCACAACTTTCTTCCCCTGTCGGCGCGGTGCACCGTCATTCCTCGCGGGACAAGAAAGTTGCGCCTCGGCTGTCAGGGTCCCCAGGGGGACTGCGCCAGCAGTCGCCTCCGGGCTCTTTGATCGCCATCGAGGCCGCAAGGACGCGGGCTTGGATCACAGAGCAAAACGGAGAAAGATCATGGCGACCATCGGCACCTTCAAGAAGACCGGCACCGAATACACCGGCGAAATCTTCACCCTCAGCCTGCAGGCCAAGGGCGTGCGTCTCGCCGCCGACCTGCGGGCCTCCGGCGAGAACGCCCCCAGCCACCGGGTCTTGGTCGGCCGCGCCGAGATCGGCGCCGCCTGGACGAAGAAATCGAACGAGGGCCGCGAATACCTGGGTCTGAAGCTGGATGATCCGAGCTTTGCCGCCCCTATCTACGCCAACCTCTTCGATGACGAAGACGGCGAGGGCTACAGTCTCATCTGGTCCCGCCCCAACACCCGCCGTGGCGACTGATCGCCAATGCAAAAGGCCCCGGTTGAAAGACCGGGGCCGCAGCACTGCGGCTCCACACAAGGGCGGAGAGCGGACGGTCGCTGCGCAAAGGATGGAGGTCAGCAATGCGAACAAAGCGCCAATTCGCTGCAGTTACTCGAACGACCGCTTCACGATGATCTAAATTCGTTCGGGAAAGCGCCTGATGCGTTGCACCAGGCGCCTCTTGTTCCTGTCACATCGCGTTACTTGATGGCGAGGATGTCGAAGTTGTGGACGTTAGCGACCACACCGTCGTCCCACCCGCCAGCGACCAACTCCGCTGCCCGTTCGTTCAGCAGCCCGGCGACTTGACCGGCAAAGTGTGCTTCACGGCCAGCATTGTTGGCGAAGATGTCGAAGATTGCAAAGGATGTCTCGTCAATCTGCAGCGCCGCCCAGAACAGTGTGCCGGGTTCGCTTTCTCCGACGATGGGACCAGCTGCGGTCAGCAAGGCTGCCAATTCCGGCCCTCTGCCGGGTGCTGCTTCGAGCGTGATGTACGTGGCTGTCGTGGCCGAGTAGAGATCAACCGGTTCTTTCACCGACAGGACATCGGAATTGTTGATATTCGCGACAACACCATCGTCCCAGCCCCCGGCGACCAGCGCGTCGGCATTTTGGTTCAAAGCCGCGGCTACAGCGCCGGAGAAATGCGCATTGCGCGCTTTTTCATCCACGAAGATATCAAAGATCGCGAGCGTATCGTCGGCTTGCAAGGCAAACCAAAGCACGGTGCCTGGTTCGGTGTCCGCGACAATCGGGGCGGCTCCGGCCAGAAATTTGGCGAATGCTTCGGTCTGGCCTTCAGCGGCGGGCATGGCGATGTAGCTGGCAGTGTGATTTTCCATTGGGGTTTCCTGTGCGAGTGCAGATGTCGTGATCAAGGCCAAAGCGGCGAGTGTCTTGAGAATTTGGGCTTTCATGGTCGCCTCCTGATCGACAGGTCGTTGTGGTTTCGATGCACCCTTTTCCCATGCCGAATGCCTCAGACACCAATCCCGAACTTCTATTCTTTGATAGACATGTGCTATGGTGAACCTCATGGCGGAAAGTGACGGAGACCGTGGCAGTGGAGATGAACCAGATCAGGTATTTTTTGGCTGTCTGCCAGCATCGCAACTTCACCCATGCCGCTAGCGCCTCAAATGTTTCCCAACCGTCCCTGACGACCGCGATCAAGAAACTTGAACACGAGCTCGGTGGTGATCTGTTTGTCAGGGACCGCGCGGGATGCAGGTTGACGGCACTCGGAAAACTCATGCAGCCAAGGCTACAGAAGGCGCATGACGAAACGCAGGCAGCTAAGGCAGAAGCCGTCCGCCACACGCGACTAGAGCGGGTTCCTGTTTCTGTCGGTGTTGGCGAAACGATTGGTCACAACCGGATTTCAGCCGCCGTGGAACGCTTCCGTACACGATTGCCGCAAGCCGAAATAGAGTTGATCGTGGCGTCGGCCTCCAAGCTTCTGGCCGGATTGCGAGAGGGTGAATTTGACGTCGTAGTCACAGCAGCGACGGTCAGTGAAGACCTCTATCGAATAGACCGGCTCTATGACGAGTCCTACAAGGTTGTGGTGTCCAAGTCGCATCCGTTGTCTGAACGAGACGCTGTTTCTCTTTCGACACTCGCTGAAACTGACATGCTCGATCGACCCAATTGCGAAATGCGCGATGCGTTGCATCGGGCATGTGCAGACCAAGGTCTCGAACTCTACGCAGCCTATCGGTCAAATCGCGTGGATTGGTTAGTCGAACTCGCGCGGCAGGGATTAGGCGCGGTGATTTTGCCAACCACGGCAATTCCAGCAGACAGGGGCCTCGTTTCGATACCCATCGACGGCCCTGAAATTTCGCGAACTGTTTCTGCTCTTCGTTATCGGCACCAAACGACGAGACCAGAGACAAATGATCTGATCCGTGAGATTGCGCGTGTGTAGGCGTAGTATCATTGATGGCCGACATTCGCGCATAGTGCAGTAACTGGTACTTTGGGCTCCAAGTGGACCTTCGTTGCAATGACGTCGAACGGCAGCTCTGGGCCGACCACGTTGATCCTATGAAGATAATTTGGCACCTCCCGGCGTTCCGCCGGGACCGCGCTCTGGTCCTTCGGACTGGAGCTTGCCGCAGGCAGTCTCCACCCATTCGGGCGGCGATCCTTGGTGCGAAGAGGGAGAGGGGTGCCGGGACGGGTCAGGTCCGGCGGTTGAGAGAGAGAGCGCTGATCGGGCCTGACCTGTTCCTGCTCTCGTGAGGATTTCCCGATGAATGACCTTTCCCCGGCGACCTTGGCGCAGGCGCCGGTCGCACCGGCCTCTGCCATCCTGGCCACGGCTGGATTGCTGCTGCCCTTGCTCGAACGCGGACAGCGCCTGGACTCCTCCACGCTGCGCGCGGCAATGGAAACCGCCTTTGGCGCTACTGATGCCTCCGGCCTCTGGGACTGGAAGACGGCTTACGAGGCCTGCGAGGCCGCGACCGTCCTCTTCCTGTGGAAATACGGTCGCGCCATCTTCCGCCAAGCCCACACGCCCACAGCGCGACTGGCCGCCCTATCGAAGATCGCAGGCCTTCTGCCCAGTCACACGCGCCGCTCCGAGGAAAGCCAGGCGTTGCAGCAGTTTTCCACGCCAGTCCCGCTCGGGCTCGCCGCGCTGACTGCCGCATCAATCACGACCGACGACGTTGTGCTGGAGCCTTCAGCCGGAACCGGCCTCTTGGCCATCCTTGCCGAGATTTCCGGTGGCCGCCTGATCCTCAACGAACTTGCTGACACCCGGGCTGACCTCCTCTCCTCCCTCTTCCCGGCCCCTTCTATCACCCGGTTCGATGCGGCACAGATCCATGACCATCTCGATCCTGCCGTGGTTCCGTCGGTCGTCCTGATGAACCCGCCGTTCTCGGCGATGGCGAATGTCACTGGCAAAGTGCAGGACGCCGCGTTCCGCCACATCACTTCGGCGCTGGCGCGGCTCGCCCCGCGTGGGCGACTGGTCACGATCACCGGCGCGGGGTTTGGCCCTGACATGCCCGCCTGGCGCGATGCTTTCGTCAAGTTGCAGGAACGCGGGACTGTCGTCTTCTCGGCGGCGATTGACGGCTCGGTCTATGCGCGTCACGGCACGACGTTTCCGACGCGGCTGACTGTGATCGACAAGATCCCGGCTGTTGATTTCCACTGAGAAGTGACCCGGGTTTTCCATCGAGATTTGACCCACCTCTGATTATGGATTTCGGTTCAGTTTTGGGTCAAGGGCGGGTTTCACTC
>NZ_BMYI01000054.1:0-4093 GCF_014652195.1 Gemmobacter nanjingensis | reverse complement strand
CTGCTGATCGTCGCCATCCGGGCCTGGGCACCCTCGCGCAAGGCGGCGAATGACCGGGCGGCCCGGTCCATCCTGCCGCAGGAGCCGTCGGATGGCTGAGACCAAGGACCCCCACGCCCTGCCCGGGGCCGACCCGCATACCGGGAACCGCCGGATCGACCCGGTCACGGGCTATGACACCACCGGCCACGACTGGGGCGGTATTCAAGAGCTGAACACCCCTTTCCCGAAGATCGCCGCCGTCGCGCTGCTGCTGACCTTCCTTTACTCGGTCGTCGCCTGGGTCCTGTTGCCCGCCTGGCCCACGGGCCGGGATTACACGCGGGGCCTTCTGGGGCTGGACCAGGGCCGCATGGCGCGGGACGGCTATCAGGCGGTGGACGCGGTGCGGCAGGGCTGGCTGGCGCGCTTCGCCGAGCCGGACTTCGCCGCGCTGGCCCTGGACGACCTTCTGATGGCGCAGGCGATGCCCGCCGCCGCGCGGCTGTTCGCCGACACCTGCGCCGCCTGCCATGGCAGCGCGGGGGCAGGGGGGCCGGGCTTTCCGGCGCTGGACGATGCCGATTGGCTGTGGGGCGGCGAGCCCGAGACGCTGGCCGAAACCATCGCCCTCGGCATCAACGCGACCGACGACAGCCGCGTGGCCGAGATGCCCGTCTTCGACTGGCTGGAGCCCGCCGACCGCCAGGCGCTCGCCACCTACGTCGCCGCCCTGCCACAAGGCAAAGCGCCCCCCGACAGCCCCGGAGCCACCCTCTTCGCCGAGAACTGCGCCGCCTGCCACGGCGACGGGGGATCCGGAGGCCTGCTGGCCGGGGCGCCCTCTCTGACCGACGCTTCCGTGATCTACGGCCAGAACGAGGCCACCATCCTGACCACCCTACGCCACGGCCGCCGCGGCTTCATGCCCGCGTGGAGCCAGCGCCTTTCCCCGGCCGAGATCAACCTTCTCGCGCTCTACATCACCACATTGCAGAAGGCGAAGCCATGACCCCGGCCCGCCAGCGCAGTCTTGCCCTTGCCGGGGCCGCCGCCGTGGTCGCAGCCTTCGTCGCGGCGAATGTCCACCTGGTCGTCACCGCCGTCGCCTCGCAGCCCGCCTGCACGGCGTTGCCCGACGGCCCCGCCCCCGCCCGGCGCAGTTGCTGAGGTCCCGATGCTTGAACCCCTGCCCACGCTTCAGACACGCGCCCCGGTGGAAAGCCCCCACGCCCGCCACCTGCCCGCCCGCGCTGCGCTGGACTGGCTGGCGGCCGGCTGGCGCGACCTTGCCCGCGCGCCGGGGTCCAGCCTTGCCTATGGCGCGGCGGTCGTGGCGCTGTCCTGGGCGGTGCTATGGGGGCTGGCCGCCTGGGGCCTGCTTTACCTTGCGCTCCCCGCCCTGTCCGGCTTCCTGATCGTCGGCCCCTTCCTGGCTGTCGGGCTTTACCAGAAAAGCCACCGTCTTGCGCAGGACGCGCCAACGCCCCCGCTGCGCCTGCCGGCCGGAGCGGCAGGACAGATCGCGATGGCCGGGCTCCTCCTTGGCTTGCTGGTCCTCTTCTGGCTTCGCGCGGCCGACCTTCTCTACGCCCTGTTCTTCGGGATCCAACCCTTCCCCGGCGCGGCGGAGGCGCTTCAGAACGCCTTCACCACGCCGCGAGGATGGGCGCTGATCGCGACAGGCCTGCTGGTGGGCGGGCTGTTCGCAGCCTTCGCCTTCGCGGTCAGCGTCTTCTCTTTCCCGATGCTGGTCTCGACCCGCCGCGATGCCCTGACCGCAATGGGCCGCAGCTTCGCCCTGACCGCGCAGAACCTGCGCCCGATGCTTGGCTGGGGTGCCATCGTCACCGCGGGCATTACGCTGTCGATCCTGACCGGCCTCGCGGCCCTGGTGCTGGTCTTTCCGCTCCTGGGCCACGGCACCTGGCACGCCTGGCGCGCCATCGACCGCGAGGCGCCATGACGATCGGCTTCCTGATCCCGCTGTCGATCGGCATGGGCCTGGCCGGGCTGGTCGCCTTCTTCTGGGCGCTGCGCAACGGCCAGTTCAGCGACCCGGAGGGCGACGCTTGCCGCGTCCTGATCCCCCACCCCCCGCTGCAAGGAGATCGCCATGCCCGACTGGCTTCCGACCCTGATCACGAAGACCCCGGCCGAAGGATATGATCTTGCAGTGAAACTAGCCCGGGTAGCGATCAAGCTGACCCAGCCCGATGCGGCAGTGCGCGACCGTCTGCGCCCAGAATATGCCGAGGATGTCGCGGCGCTAATCGCCGTCAGCCAGGTGGTCGCGACGCATTTCGCCACCGTCGCCGCCGCGAATGACTACTGGCGCGATGCCACATGACTGGGGTGACCGTTACAGCGCAGGGGTTCGAAGTCGATGCGGTCACGATCGCCAACGCTTTCGGACTCGACCCCGCGCAGTTGCAGGAAAGGATGCGCGCCGGAGAGGTGACGATGATGGAGGGACGACTATGGTTGGCCATCCGCGAGACCATCAACTCGGCGACGCAAGAAAATCCTGTATCCGACTGCAAATGGCGATTGAGAGACCGGAGTTGGTGATCACCACACGATGGAGCAATCTAGTTTGGGAGGTGTCGCGTTACCCTTAAATTCAAGTTGCCAAATGAACCTGACCAAGCCCTCAGAAAGATAAACTTATAAGTTCTCCCGGCTCTGTTGCACAAATCCCGTGAGGGATTCATCTTGTGAATCCAGCGTGATAGCTGGTGTGGATGAGCAAACCGAACACACCGACCTACCAGACCCTGAACTGGCCCTCCTACAACGAGGCGCTCAAGCGCCGTGGATCGCTGACGATTTGGTTCGATCCTGACATGGCGTGGGCGTCGAAGCCGACCGGGAAGCGTGGGCGACAGCCCGTCTACAGCGATGCTGCCGTGCAGACCTGCCTGACGATGAAGGTGCTGTTCGGCATGGCGCTGCGGCAGACGACTGGCTTCGTCGAGAGCCTGCTTGGCCTGATCGGCCTGGACTGGGAGGTGCCTGACTTCAGCACGCTCAGCCGTCGCCAGAAGACCCTTGCCGTGAACATCCCGCATCGGGGAAAGCAGGGCCCGCTGCACCTGCTGATCGACAGCACCGGCATCAAGGTCGAGGGCGAAGGTGAGTGGAACGCGCGGAAGCATGGTGGTCCCAAACGCCGCGTATGGCGCAAGGTCCATCTCGGGATCGACGAGCAAACGCTGGAGATCAGGGCGGTCGAAGTCACCAGCAGCGACGTGGGCGACGCGCCCATGTTGCCTGAGTTGCTCGACCAGATCCCTCCCGATCAGGAGATCGCCAGTGTCACAGCCGACGGCGCCTACGACACGCGCAAGTGCCACGACGCCATCGCCGAACGCGGAGCCAATGCCGTGATCCCGCCCCGCAAAAACGCCAAGCCGTGGAAGGCAGAAACGGCAGGCGCGGTCGCGCGTAACGAGGCGCTGCGGGCGTCAAGACACCTCGGACGCGCACTCTGGCGACGATGGAGCGGATATCACCGCCGAAGTCGTGCAGAAACGAAAATGCACTGCGTCAAACTGCTGGGCCAGCGCCTAATGGCGCGGGACTTCGACCGTCAGGTGGCGGAGTTCCAGGTCCGTGTTGCCGTGCTGAACGGCTACACTGCTCTCGGCATCCCCGTCACGAAGGTCGTGGGATAAGTCCGTCCGGGAGAAGGGGAAGTCCGGCCATCAGCCGATTTGTGCAACAGAGTCACTTTGTGTGGAAACGGTCAGGCGTTACCTATGCCATTGCGACGGAATCTCACCGCCTCAGGTGAAACCATCGGAATCGGCGCCATCTAGCATCTGCATCTTACCCTTGAACCACCGCGAGTTTCGCTGCGGTCTTCGTGTTCGCCGCACGCCACATCCGATACCGCACCTGCCCGGTCATCTCGCGGACTAGGCCCATTTCCTCCATCCAGGCAAGGTTGCGCCGGACGGCGGCGCGACTGGCGCCGGTCAGAGCCTCGGCCATAGGTGTCGCGTTGTCCTTAAATCGGCTCTGCCTCAATCTGTGTGGCGGAGGGGCAGCATTCTTGCCCTCAACAGTTCTGGCCCGGCTCGGCCGTACATGGCGCGTTTGAGGGTCTTCA
>NZ_BMYI01000053.1:0-4281 GCF_014652195.1 Gemmobacter nanjingensis | reverse complement strand
TGCGGTCCAGATTTTGGGAGTGTCGATGCCTTTTGCTTCGTCGTATGCGCGGGCGACGTTGAAGGGGAGGCAGTGTTCGTAGATGGCGTAGTTTGCGAATTTGGGGTCGCAGGCGGCGCGGACGGCGTCCCATGCTTCTTTGAGGGAGCCGCCGCGGGCGACGACGCGTTCGACGGGTTTGTAGGTGGAGCGGATGAAGTCTGCGGTATTGGCGATGGCTTTGGCGACCATCTCCTCGCCCACCAGCGCGTCGCCGCGGCCGGGCGCGATGGCGCGGGGCTCAAAGGCCGCGATATTGGCGAGCGTTTCGGGCCAGTCCGTGAAGTGGCCGTCGCCGCAATAGCAGGCGGAATGGTATTCGACGATATCACCGGTGAACATCACCTCCTGATCGGGCACCCAGATCACCGCGTCACCGGCGGTATGGGCGCGGCCGAGCTTCATGATGTCCACCCGGCGGCGGCCGAGCCAGACCGTCATGCTGTCGGAGAAGGTGGTGGTCGGGCGGGTCAGGCCGGGGATTTCCTCGTGCCCCTGGAACAGGCGCGGGAAGCGGCCGAACTCGCTGTCCCAGTCCTCCTGCCCGCGCTCCTCGACCATGGCGGCGGCCACGTCGGACATGATGATTTCCCGCGCGCCATAGGCGCTGGCGCCCAGCACCCGCACCGCGTGGTAATGCGTCAGCACGACATGGCTGATCGGCTTGTCGGTGACCGAGCGCACGCAGTCGATGACCTTGCGCGCCAGACGCGGCGTCGCCTGCGCCTCGACGATCATCACGGACTCATCGCCGATGATCACGCCGGTATTGGGGTCACCCTCGGCGGTGAAGGCGTAAAGCCCCTCGCCGATTTCGGTGAAGCTGATCTTCTTTTCAGACAGGTCGCCCTGCGAGGCAAAGGCCTTGGCCATGGTTCACTCCTTCGCCCAGCCGGGCAGTTCGATGGCGGGCAGCACCTGCCCCGCGCAATCGCCAAATCCGATGCGGTAGCCTGCGCCCTGCGCCGCGCCGCGCAAGACCAGCGTATCGCCGTCCTGAAGGAAGCTGCGCGTTTCGCCGGTCTCCAGCGTCAGCGGTTCCTTCCCGCCCCAGCTCAGCTCCAGCAGCGAGCCGCGCGCGTCCTTCGCGGTGCCCGAGATGGTGCCCGACCCCAGCAGATCGCCCACCCGCATCGCACAGCCCGAGGTCGTGTGATGCGCCAGCTGCTGCGCCGCCGAATAATACATCTCGCGGTAATTGGTGCGCGCGATCACGGTCTCGGCCTTGCCCCCGGGGGCGAGGCTGACCGTCAGCCCGATGTCGTAAAGCATCGGCCCCGGCTCGCGCAGATAGGGCAGCAGCGGGCGTTCGCGCGCGGGCGTTGCCACGCGGAACGGCTCCAGCGCCGCTTTCATCACGATCCAGGGGCTGATCGTCGTCGCCGTCGCCTTGGCCTGGAACGGCCCGAGCGGCTGGTATTCCCAGGCCTGGATATCACGCGCCGACCAGTCGTTCAGCAGCACATAGCCGAAGATCATCTCGTCGGCCTCGGCCACCGAGACCATGCCCTGCGACGGCTGGCCGACGATGGCGCCCATCTCCAGTTCCAGATCGAACCGCGCCGAGGGCGCAAGGCGCGGCAGCGCCTCGTCCGGCCCCTTCACCTGCCCCCAGGGCCGGGTGACCGGCGTGCCCGAGACCACCACCGACGAGGCCCGGCCGTTATAGCCGATCGGGATCGACAGCCAGTTCGGCGGCAGCGCATTCTCGGCGCCGCGGAACATGGTGCCCACATTCACCGCATGGTTCTTGCCGGCGTAGAAATCGGTATATTCCGCCACCGCGAAGGGCATCAGCAGCCGCGCGCCCGCCTGCGGCACCAGATGCGGCGCCACCATGGCACGATGCGCCGGGTCCGACAGAAGATCGGTCAGCCGTGCCCGCAGCGCCGCCCAGACCGCAGGCCCCGCCGCCATCACCGCATTCCAGGCGGGGGCCGCGAACAGCGCCGGGTCCAGCCCGTGATCCACCGCGCCCACATCGAGGATCATATCCCCGATGGCCACCCCCATCCGCGCGCCCCGGCCATCGTCGAAGACGCCACAGGGCAGGTTCTGGATCGGGAAGTCGGTGTCGCCCTGCGCCGAGGCCAGCCAGCTTTGCTGCGTCATGCCTTGATCCCCGGCGTGCCGTCGAATTTCTTTTCAAGGCTGTCCCAGCAATCGACGTAATCGTCCTGCAGCGGCGCCTCTTTGGCGGCAAATTCCGTCAGATGCTGCGGGAAGCGGGTCTCGAACATGAACTGCATGGTCTCGGCCTGGTAATGCGGCACCATCGGCTCGTTCGACCCATGTTCGAAGGCGTTGCGATCCGGCCCGTGCGGCAGCATCATGTTGTGCAGCGAGATGCCCCCCGGCACAAAACCCTGCGGTTTCGCATCATAGATGCCATAGATGTTGCCCATCAGCTCGGACATGATGTTCTTGTGATACCATGGCGGGCGGAAGCTGTGCTCGGCCACCATCCAGCGGTCGCGGAACAGCACGAAGTCGATGTTCGCCGTCCCCTCCTGCCCCGAGGGCGCCGTCAGCACCGTGAAGATCGACGGATCGGGATGGTCGAACAGGATGGCGCCCACCGGGCTGTAGGTGCGCAGGTCGTATTTGTAGGCGCAGTAATTGCCGTGCCAGGCCACCACATCCAGCGGGCTGTGGTCGATGAAGGTCTCGTGGAACTGGCCGCACCATTTGATGACGACGCGGCTATGCGCCTCGCGGTCCTCGAAGGCCGCCACCGGGCATTTGAAGTCGCGCGGATTGGCAAGGCAGTTCGCCCCGATCGGGCCGCGGCCCGGCAGGTCGAACTTCTGGCCGTAATTCTCGCACACGAAGCCCCGCGCCGGGCCGTCCGGCAGTTCCACCCGGTAGACCAGACCGCGCGGGATGATGGCAATCTCCTTCGGCTCCAGGTCAATGATGCCCAGTTCCGTGCAGAAGCGCAGCCTGCCCTCCTGCGGCACCACCAGCAATTCGCTGTCGGCCGAGAAGAAATACTCGTCCTCCATCGACTGCGTCACCAGATAGACATGGCTCGCCATGCCCACCTGCGTGTTAACATCCCCCGCCGTCGTCATCGTACGCATCCCCGTGATCCAGGTCAGCGCCCCGTCCCCCACCGGCACAGGGTCCCAGCGATACTGCCCCAGCGAGATCACATCCGGGTCGATATGCGGCGCCGATTTCCAGTAAGGCACCGCGATCTTCGTGAACCGGCCCACATGTTTCACCGAAGGCCGGATCCGGTAGCACCAGGTCCGTTCGTTCTGCCCCCGCGGCGCCGTGAAGGCCGTACCCGAAAGCTGCTCGGCATAAAGCCCGTATTCACACTTCTGCGGGCTGTTCTGCCCCTGCGGCAGCGCCCCCGGCAGCGCCTCGGTCTCGAAGTCATTGCCAAAGCCCGGCATGTAACCCGCATGCGGGCCGGTCACGGCAGTCGAGCGGATCATCCCGCCCGGCAGGGTCTGGTTCGTCATGGCGCGGCCTCCGTTCATGCTGCCCTCCGGCAGGATGTGCGGATAATTAGTTGCATATGCAACAAAGTCAAGCTATTTATTGCATATGCAACGAACAGACCCGACCCCCCGGACCCTGATCCGCAGCCCGCAGGACAGAACACCGCCAGGAGCGCCGCCCATGATCCGCCTCTTCGACTACTGGCGCTCCTCCGCCAGCTACCGCCTGCGCATCGCCCTCGGCCTCGCCGGCCTCTCCTGGCACAGCCTCCCCGTCGACCTGACCACAGGCCAGCAGTGCGACCCGGAGCACCTGGCCCGAAACCCGCAGGGCCTCGTCCCCGTCCTCGAAATCGACGACCTCACCCTCACCCAATCCCTCGCCATCATCGAATACCTCGACGAGACCCGCGGCCTCGGCCTCCTCCCGGGACCCGCCGCCAACCGCGCCCGCATCCGCGCCGTCGCACATGCCATCGCCATGGACATCCACCCCGTCTGCAACCTCCGCGTCGCCCGCTACGCAGTCGCGCAGTCAAACGGCGGCATCACCATGGAAACCTGGATGCGCGACATGATCACTCCGGGCCTCATCGCCCTCGAAAACATGGTCGACACCGGAAACCACTGCATCGGACAAACCCTCACGCTCGCCGACATCTGCCTCGTCCCACAAATCTACAACGCACGCAGATGGAACATCGATCTCAAAAATCTCCCAAACCTCAACCGCATCACAACATTTCTCGAAAACCTCAAACCATTCGCCAACGCTCATCCAAACCTCGCG
>NZ_BMYI01000052.1:0-4295 GCF_014652195.1 Gemmobacter nanjingensis | reverse complement strand
CCGCCCTTGGCCCCGTTCGTCCGCGCGGCTGCCGACTTGGCGGGCGATGTGGCCTGTCCTGCCCGGCGAGCCATGTAAGCCTTCGTTCCGAACAGGCCCGCCAGCAAGCCTGGCACGGACAGGTCTACATCGAGGGCTTCCCAGTGCAGGCCATAACCCGCGCCGAGGATTTCTACCGAAGCCAGATCGTCATCCGTGGCTGCCTCCAGCCCTTGCGCCATACGGGGCGGAAAGGCGAAGGTACAACCGTTGGTCAGCTCGACGATGATACGCCCATTTTTCCGGTCATAGCGCGCAGATGTCGCGCGCGGTTCGGTCTGTTGTGCGATGCGGCCCCGCTCTAGGGCCGCGTTGATTTCGGCGTCTGTCAGGTCAACCATGGATTTCCCTCCACTTGGCAAGAAACTGTTCCCGCTGGTCATGGACCAACTGCACGGCACGGCGCAGATCGTTCGCCTTCATGCCTTCTGCCCAGACAAGGGCCGGAAAACCGTCAGGACCGATCAGGTTGATCTTGGCCTGTCCGTCTCCGAACACATGCACATGGGCTGGCTCGTGGTCGTCAGTGAAGATGATGACGCGCAGACCATGCGCCCGGTAGATCGTGACCATGATTGAAAATAACCTATCATGATGGGTTTTTCAAGAGCCGATGCTAAGTGTGAAGTGTACGGGCTGACGGCACCCCTATCCTCGTACATTGAGGCTGATTAGGCGGGCGTTGAGGGCTTCCAATCTTGGTTCTAGGATACGGCGATCCTTCGACCGGGTGTTCCCGCAGACGAGGAACAGGCCCAAGCCCAGCGGGTTATGGTCCTGGGGGGCCTCCGATGTCACCAGCTCCAGCGCCCTCGGCGTTCCTCCCCCGGCGTAGAACGCCGCAGACGCCATCCGCTCGAGGGATTTGTAGGAGTCAAAATAGGTATTCCCATCTGACCTTCTGGCGATGCTGAACACGTCATAATGACCGGATCGGCGCGAGATCCCGGTTTCGCGCAGGTCATTGAGGTCAGACTCCGTCTCGATCAGGGCCACAACATTCCCCTCGGACCGGACCACCAGATCAATCCTCCGGCGACCGGACGTCGGGACGATGCCACCGGTCTCCTTGTCACGCCAAGCGGGCATCCCCCCCTTTAGGAACAGGTTCCTGTCTTCCACATCGACCTCAAACCCCTGCTCTTGAAGATGCCCTGCGAGGCGGGGCTTGATCCGCTGGTCCGCCACCTTTCCGGGCGCGCTGAACTCCCGCAAACCGTCCCGGATCAGGACCTCCATGGCATCATGGTTAACAGACATGATCGTAGCTCCTCATCGCTCAAAATTCTTCATCAACACCCGATGCGGATGTTGGCGGGCTTAAGCGCCGGGCCGCAGTAGCCCCGTAAATAGGGTCTTTGGTCAGCGCCCTAGGAGTCTTTTGAAAAATCCTTTGGGGCGATGATCCTCAAGCAAGGCGGTTGCCTGCTGACGCCATTTGTCCCTGTCCTCGCGCAGATCGGCAATGGTTTCCTGGAGAAGGGCGCGTTCTCGCTCGCGCTCTTTCTCTTGCATTTCCAACTGGATGCGGAGGGCTTCTAAGCTGTTACCTTGGTGTTCCGGTTTGTTTCTAGGTAACTCACCTGTCGGTGTTACTTCCGTTACCATGGGGAACACTCTGTGCAGCTCTGACGGATCAATGGCATAAGACCCATCTTCCAGCTTAGTAGCTGAAATCTTGCCAGATTTTATAGACCTGTGCAGGGTCGTCTTGCTTTTTCCTACGGCTTTTGCCGCGTCTCCAAGGGTGTAACTCATGGGGTTCCGTCGCGTTCCAGAGTGCCTGTTGCGGGCTGTTCCAATGTGCTGCGCCTCTTGATGCGGTACTCTCGCATGAAGGCCACACGGTCGCCTTTGAAGAATAGGGCGGGGTTCACCCAGAACTGGTTTGGTAGCTTCGGTTTGAGGAAGCCCTTGGCGATCAGCTCTTTCAGACCATTGTGAAAGGTGCGGTCGCTCATGTCCAAGGCGCGACCGTTCAGCCCATCATCGAACCAGATCAGACTCACGCTGTCGGAGTATCCGCCTGTCAGCTTCGACTTCTGGTACTCGCCCAAGACAGCCTGAAACACTCGTGCACCCGTCTTACTCAGATCGAAGGCTGCTTTCACGCCCTCGGCGAACACCTTCACGAAATGCTCTTCGTCCTTCTCCTCAATGACGTGGATGATACTCGATCCGACGACTTCGCCAGTATCAGGGTCCATCAGGTCTTTGGGTGCCGAGCGAGTACGCACCGTCTTGTGGCTCGTCTGAATCTCCGATCCATCCATGAACGGGTTCTCGGTCGGTGAGTATTCCAGCTTTCGCAAATTCAGCGCCATAAGATTTCGCTCCAGCGAAGGTTTTCGTATGATTTATTGTCTCTCACGCGAAGCGACTATGTCCCCTGAGCGAAGAAATCTCAACGATTTTCTTCGCTCGATGTCGCGTTTTCTTCGCTCGATGTCAAAATTTCTTCGCTCGTGATTCAACGCAGCAAGGCAAAATCGATGTTTCTCTTCTCACTCTTATATAGGCAGGCAAAAAATCCACAGCCGAGCGCGCTTGCGCGCCGGGGGGGAGCGCCCATTCACAGGGCTGGCGATCCCCCGCCTTCGGGCGGTTGTGGAGTTTTTGTTTGCCACCGCACGCGAAGCCCTTGAGGGCTGAGCGGGTGGTAAGGGGGGGACTGGGGGGGATTTTCCCCAGGAACCTGTCCAGGCTGATCTGTCGGGGTTTGCTGAGAAGATCAGAAGTCCAGATCCCGCGACCTGTGCTTGGACTGAACCGGCGCTTCCTGCTCAACTTCGATCTCCGGTTTTGGTTCGCGCTGAATGGTTTTTGTGACCTCTGGCGCCCGTAGGCCAAGGTTCTGCTCATTGCGGGTCACCGCAGCTTCGGCGTTCTGGGGCCAGAGCTGGGCGTGGCTGGGGTAGGGTATCCGTTCATCGCCGCGCAGCTGGGCGAGGGTGTTCTTCACGAAGGCTTCCGCCCTAGCGCAGAAATCCGCACATTTGGCGATGACGGCCGTCAGATGCATCCTGTCGGTCAGGGCCGGGAAGAAGGCCCGTCCAGCCTCATACCCCTTGCGGTCGTCATCCATGCCCATGCCGAAGCGTTGGGCTGTCGTGACGACATTTTCTGCGTCCTTGCGCACATCGTTGATGATTGGCCAGGGGTCGGTTTTCGTGCCATCCACCAGAGAGAGCTGCAGCGCCCATGCCCGAGGGGCCTCATAGGCAGCAGGAGCGCGCCTGTGGGCCTGTATCTCCCTCTGGAGCAGCAGAAGGTCGCGCAGATCGTCCAGGGCCTCTGGGGACAGCTCTGAGGCGCTCTGAAGGGCACGGACAACGTCAGGGGTCCGCACTTGATCCCGCAGCACTTCTTCCCGGGCCTTGTCCTTCACCAGGCCATAGGTTTCGGGAGTCAGATGCTGCCGATCGGTGATGACGCGGCGGGTGCCTCGTTCGATCTGGGCATCGAGATGCTGGCGCGACCAGTCCGCCCAGGACGTCTGCAGGGCCGAATACTCGTTCCTCTCCCCCGTCGCGGCCTTCAGCTCGACCAGGGCCTTCTGGGTGGAGATCACGGGCTTGCCGCGGCTGGTGCGCACCGGGGCAATCATCAGATCCACCACAGCGCCGCCTGCCTCGTCCAGGTCGAGACGTGCGCCGAACACCGCCCCCTTTCCAGCCCAGCTTTCCGCCCATGCCTTCGCCTGGTCGAACAGGGCGCGGTTGCGGGGGTTCTCGGGGTCGTGGAGGTCGCCCGCCGCCTTGACCCATTCCGGCGACACGACACAGAGCGCCTGCATGCACAGAGGCGCGCCCTTGCGTTCACCAGCGCCCAGCTCGGCCTTATGGGCCTTGAAGGCGGCGAGGTAGTCGCGGTCGCTCTCTGGGGCTTTGGACCATGCCAGACCCGCTCCTGGCTCAGCCCCTTCCCGCAGCCGTGCTTGGCTGGTCTCGTCGGCCCGTTCAGCGTGGAGGGTGGCCCCGCGCAGCTGGGCGATGCTGGTGATCTTGTTGACGCGGATGGCGGCCTTGAACATCAGGGATAAGACTTATGACTTGTGACATGTGAGGCCGGATAAAAGACAAAGGATTTACGCGGCAGGTGATGGGGTCAGGGTAGCCGGGAAGGGAAGAATTGTCATTTGAAATGACAACCCACTAGGCAATTCCCTCCGGGCCGCTCCGCTAATTGCCATGGGCCAGAGGCGCTGCGCCCTCTTGGATCACCAGCCAAGCATATCAGGCCTGCTTGCGCGGCCT
>NZ_BMYI01000051.1:0-4834 GCF_014652195.1 Gemmobacter nanjingensis | reverse complement strand
ATCAGCATGTCCCCACCCCCTCCCGAACCTCGCGCAGGATCGATCTTGCCATGAACAGGGCAGAACGGCGAGGGTCTATGTGATCATCCGGGATGGAACACCTAGCAGGGTGAACCTTAGATCTCAGCGCCCGTCATCTCGTCGACCATATTGCTGTCCGTTCTTGTACCTTTCCAAGGTTATCGGGTCCAATTGGGTGAAATACTCATCCACCCAATACTTTGCAAAGCTTTGGGGTGCAGTCGTACGCCTTCCGTAAACCGTGGGGACGCCGCAGAATTTAACGCCGACAACATTGCCATGACCCTGTTGGTCAAGTTTAACAAGCTGCGGATGCCCGCCAGTCATGAAATTACTTGAAGGTATTCCATTGATCAGATCGCAGAGCGACCAAAAGCAAGTTCTTGCCACATCGCCCTGATCGCCTTTAGCGATCCACTTCTGTCTAACCTTGTTTGCTCTGCCGCCGCTGCCTGAGCTGTAGATAAGTGTCGATGCATTTCCGCCCAACTCACGCAAACCTATTGATTCAATTTGCCATTTAGCATCCACGGTTCCCGCATGATACAATCGAAATAGCTTAAAATGCACTGGCACACTCATATCGTCTCGCACACCGTACAGAACTTCAAGATCGCAAACAGGAGTCGTCGGTCGGCGGGCGCAGGACATTTTACAGAACTCTTCGACTCGCTTTTCGGTGCCTAGCGAAGAATCGACAGAGCCTCTCTCAATTGCAAGCAGCAGCGATCGAAGGAATGAACTGCCCCAACTGAGGTCGCCTGAGATGGCAAAGATTTCTGGTGTAGATGCGCTGTCATAGACCTTCCTTTCGTGCAACGATACGGCCAGACCAGTCCGAAGAGATGTACCTTGGCTGTCGGCACCCAAGTAAAAGGTTCTGACGCCTGTCCCTGACACCGAAAGCCATGCTGTAACCGTCGTCACACTCGTTCCTCCGAGCCTTTCCCAACGCGAGAACATCTGCGGCAATGGGAAATCTACCTAATACAGCGGGCGAAGCTCGAGCATTGCTTCGGCCCCTGCGCCGTCATTGTCTGGCGCTCGACCACGAGCTGGAACACACCTGCAGCTTATCCATCGCCACCGAAGTCACCGAAGTCATCGATGTCGTCGAACGCTGAGAGGATATCGGCTGTTCGAATGCGATCTAGGGTATCATCAAAGCTCTCACTTGGACCACCCGGCCTAATATGGAGCCGGATCGCATCATAGTGTTTGCGAGCGGAAACTCGCGATACCGAGCGCGTCAAATGGATCCGCACCGCCAAACTATCCGGGCTGTCGCAGCCTTCACGGACGATGCTACCTAGTGTAGCCAATACGATGGGAACGGATGTTTCGCCTTCGGCGGCACGCAAGCGACCCGCGTGCAGGCGCCCAGGAAGGCTCGCGAGGAACGCAAGGTCTGGCACGAGCCGCGATGCAAACACCCGGGCATTCCTGCAGTGCTTGAGATTTGTTGTGCGCCCGAGAAATGCCTTTTCGATCTCGCACAACGGCGCGCCAGACATCCAAATTGGCCAAAGCTTTCGGAGCCATAGCAGCGCATGTTTTCCGCGGGCCTCGTCATCGGCGAGTGCTTTGTAGGGTGTGCCGAACATCTCCTCTAAGCTCTCCGATCGAACCAAGTTAAGCAACTGACTCGGATTCGTGTCGAGCCAGTCAAGCAGCCCCACGACCGCCTCCAGTGCTGTTCCCGAAAAGGCACCGGCATCGAGCCGTTCGACAATGCGCAGAAGTACAGCGACGGAAAGTCCGGTTGCGCCGGAGATCTGTTCAATCCAGCGATCGGTTTCTGGTAGGTCGAGAGTGGCTCGTGCGTCTAAGGCTGAGGCAATCCTAGTGCTGACCCAGTCAGCATCAGACGCAAGTGTCGCACGATAGACACTGAAACTCTTCTTCAGCAGCACCGCCGCCGGATCGTCATCTGCCCCGGCAATCGCCAGCGGCAGCTTGCTCAAGAGATAGGCTGAAGCGCCGGTTTGGGTGACGCCGTCGTGAATGCGGTCAAGCACGATCTTCAGCGGATCGTCAATTACGAGACATTGGTCCGCCTGCTCAAATATCGCTTGCAATTCCATCCAATGCCCGTTGATCCGACTATTCTTATCGTCAAAGTCTATGACCTTGCTGGGGACTAACAGGACAAAGCCCTGCGCACCCTCACCAGCGCGCCCCGCACGGCCTGCTGCGTTTAATAGCTCATGGGCTTCGAGCTTCTGCATCTTGTCAGCCTGGGGATCGAACCGACTATCCCCGGAAATGATGACCACTTCGCTTGGCAAGTTCATGCCCTGTGCAAGGGTCGAGGTCGCGAAAAGTACTTTGATCCCATCCGGCCGACGAAAGAGGCTTTCGTGCAGTTCCCGTTCTTCGCGTAATAGCAGCGCGTGGTGACTGGCAGAACCCGTTGTAAGTGTGCCATCCGCTGCAAGCTTCATGAAGCAGTAACTGGCGCCGCCCATCTCCTCTTCGGCGAGGGTACGCCATTTCTGCTCGTCCTCTGTAAGTTTGATCTGGCTAGCCGCGACGCGAGCTGGGTAATCTTTGACACAGCTCTCACAAAAGATGGTGGTCTGTACGAACACCAATGTTTTCATGCCCGCGCTTGCCGCAGCGGCGGCAAGCGAGCCGCTCGTCTCATTCCCATTTGGGGTGAGATACCATTTACCGGCATCGGTACGGCCGGACGACAGCAGACGTCTGTCACTAAACAGTTGCAGCAACGCGTAGTCGCTGCGGTCCGTGGTCGACCAGGTTTGGAGTAGGCTGAACAGACCAAAGGGCTGCGCGAGCAACGCGCGGCTTACCGAAACTGGCGGCTTGTCGTGATCGGGATAGTCAATTCGAGCGTGAGCGAGGAGCTCGTTGAGCGCCTTAATTTGCTCGGCAGGATAGACGACGCAGCCGCGCACCTGCCGGGTCGGCTTCCAATTCAGATCGAGCTGCAGACATTGGCGACCAGTCAAATAGGCGATCCAGCCTGCAATCTCCTGCGTATTCTTCATCATCGCCGAGAGCAGCAGCAAGTCGGCTCCGGGGGCAACGCTCGTAAGGTTGAGTACGGCGAGCATCGCATCAAGCCCGCGGCGGCTTCGATCATCTTCCCGCGGATGAAGCAAATGACATTCGTCGAAGACGATTAGTCCGAGATCTGTGAAGGCATCCCGATCCACCGAGAGCAGCATCAGACAGCGCTCGGGCGTCATAACTGTGACTTCACCGAGCACGACGACGTTACCAATGCCGGCGTCTTCATCGACGTCGGCTAGAACGCTGTAGTCTTGGAACGTGCCTTCGAGGGATCGCTTGGTTTGGCCAACGAGCGCATGCGTGGGTGCTAGGAAAATGACCCGCTCTCCGCGGAGCAGCGCGGTCGCGATCTTCAGTTCGGCGAGTGTCGATTTGCCACCACCGGTTGGAAAACTAATGGCTGAAGATACCCCACGCTCGAGATAGCCCTTCTCGACCGCCTCGCGGTGGTTGCGCCAGAGAAACGGGCGCTGCCTTGCCATCCGGCGAAGCGTTTGCCACCAACCACTATCATCAACGCCTCCCGGCGTTGGAATGCGGCACAGGGCGGTTCCAAGCAGGTCACCCTCGAGCCCAAGAAGAAGATTGGCGAGATGCAGAGGGCCGGGATAGAGGCTTAGCAGCGTCTCGCCGTCTAGGCCGGCACCTTCGATCGGCTCGGAGGCCAGGGCGCGTACTTGCGCAAATAGCATGCTTGCTGGCACTAGCCCACCAGCCTCCGGCGCTACATCTATGCGCAAGTTCAACTGTCGTGCGAGAGAGGTGACGCCGCGCAGCAGCAGTAGTTGGAGGGCTTCGAGAGCGCGGATATCGAGATCGGTGCCATCAACATCAATCACAGGCTCTTCGGCGCTGATGACAGCTCCAAGCCGGCCTTGCGCTAGATTGCGGATTGCCAGCAAAAGGGCGCGCTCGATCGGCCTCGCACTCTGTCTTGGCGCGATGCGTTTGGCAGCTTCCGCAGCATCGGCATGCGCTTCTGCAAGAAGAAAGAGTAGTGTGGCGCAAACGTCCGAGCTGACCGCTGCAACATCGACTTGGCTGGGAGTTTCGATGCCGCGCCGGGCTAGGGAAATGGCCTGGTGTGCCGAAGCCGCAACAAAGGCCGCCGATGCACGATTCTCGCGATCATGAAGCAAGGCGGCATAGGTTTCATGCGCTGCTGCAATACGGCGAAGTTCATTGACGGTTGCCACCAACGCTGCATCGTCCGCTTCGACCGCAGCACCCCGCAGACGGATCCTTGCCGAGACGATGTCGGCAAATGCTTCAGTTAGACGCTTGGGAAGATTGTCGAGATCGAGCCCTTCGAGTGGTGGAGCCGCCCGGATCAGTGCCGCAGTCGTCGGATCAAACATTGGCGATGGCCTTTATCTTCAAGATCACAAGCGCCGCGAAGCTCGCCATCCAGTTGCGCATCGCCGGGAGGTATATAGTGTCGGCTCGACGACGGACTGAAGCGCCGGGCGCAGACTCATCGAAGCCCTTAAACAGTCCGGCGCGGGCTTTGACTTTGTTGTGCGTATCGCCGATGGTGATGCTCACGCGGTAGTGCCGCACATCGCGCCACAAGGTGTTAGCAATCGCACTATCGAGATCAAACTTGGGGTCGGCAGCGGCGCGAGCATCAAGCATCCCACTGACTTCTTGGGAAACTTCATTTTGCCGCTCGCCTGTTGATTTCCACTGAGAAGTGACCCGGGTTTTCCATCGAGATTTGACCCACCTCTGATTATGGATTTCGGTTCAGTTTTGGGTCAAGGGCGGGTTTCACTCC
>NZ_BMYI01000050.1:0-5440 GCF_014652195.1 Gemmobacter nanjingensis | reverse complement strand
CGTTTGCGCGACGACAGACACCGCTCGGGGCGAAAAACGCTTGCCCAGCGAGCAAAATCAGGCGATCTTGAAGTCAAGCGGCAGGCCACTTGGGGAATGTCGGAGAAGACCAACCCGGGAGGATGGACAATTGGAAAGATCAGACTTGGACTATGCCTCCGCAACAGAGATCGCCCGTCTCGTCAGGACGCGTCAAATTTCTGCGGCGGATGTCACCGAACACGCCATTGCACGTATCGAGGCGCGAAACCGCTCGATCAACGCTTTCGTTTACACGGATTTCGAACAAGCCCGAAACCGGGCGAAAGATCTTGATGTCCGAATCCGTGCAGGGGAGGACGTCGGCCCTCTCGCTGGTGTGCCAACTGCGATCAAGGATCTCTTCAACTTCTATCCAGGCTGGCCTTCGACCCTCGGCGGCATTCGGTGCCTGAGAGACTTCAAGCTCGACGTGAAATCGCGCTACGCGACCAAAATGGAAGAAGCCGGCGCGGTCGTGCTCGGAATCACCAACAGTCCCGTACTGGGCTTCCGAGGAACCACCGACAACGACCTGTATGGTCCGACACGAAATCCATTCGATCTCTCCCGCAACAGCGGAGGATCGTCGGGCGGGACCTCCGCTGCTGTCGCCGACGGCCTTTTGCCGATCGGCGATGGCACGGATGGCGGAGGTTCTATCCGGATTCCGGCGGCCTGGTGCCATGTTTTTGGCTTCCAGGCCTCGCCCGGCAGAATCCCTTTGGCGATACGGCCCAACGCGTTTGGCGCCGCTGCGCCGTTCCTTTACGAGGGACCAATCACACGCACCGTTGAAGACGCGGCTCTCGCGATGAGCGTCTTGGCTGGATCAGATCCTGCGGATCCGTTCAGTCTCAATGACAGACTTGATTGGTTCGGCGCCGTTGATCAGCCGACGATCACGGGCCTGCGCATCGGTTTCACCCCGGATTTCGGTGGGTTCCCAGTCGAGCCCGCAGTTGCCGCGACGATCGCTCATGCCGTGCGAGCGTTCGAACAGGCCGGCGCCAAAATCGTCCCGCTCACACTCGATTTCGGTTATACACATGACGAGCTCAGTCAGCTCTGGTGCCGAATGATCTCTCAAGTCACGATCGCAGCCGTCGATAGCTTTGCCGAAAACGGGTTGCATCTCGAACCCGATTTTCCGGCTCCGGTGATGGAATGGGCGCAGAAAGCCAAGAACGCCACCCCTCTCGACCTGCACCGCGATCAAGTGATGCGCACCAAGGTCTATGACGTCCTGAACGCTGCTTTCAGCCAAGTCGACCTGATTGCGGGCCCGACCACGACCTGTCTGCCAACTCCCAACGGTGAGCGAGGCATGACCGTCGGTCCCTCCGAGATAGCAGGAACGCCCATAAATCGCCTGATCGGTTTCTGTCCGACATTCCTGACGAATTTCACTGGCAATCCGGCCGCATCACTCCCTGCCGGCCTGGCGGACGGCCTCCCCGTCGGACTGATGTTGATCGGTCCGCGACGCGATGACCTGACAGTCTTGTCGGCAAGCGCGGCGTTCGAGCGTGTGCAGCCCTGGGCCGATAGCTACCGAATTCCAGCGGTCCGTCCACTTGGCAGTCAGTGAACCGCAGCCCGGCGGGATGAGCCATGGGCCATCCCGCCATCGCCTCTCAACGGGCGGCCAGCCTTTGTGTCGGAGAGCCATCTTTGATGACCGCTCGCATGTTTGCGTCATGATCCTCGCTTGCTGATGACAAGCATGGGCGAAGCGGTCTAACATATCCTTGCCATTCTCGATTATTATTTTACTTTATGACGTAAAGTATCATAAATCAAACTTCAGCAGCGTGTTGCGTTAGGTTGCTCCTGTTCGCGGCGAGCAGGTGGCACCTCTGAGCTACCCCCCGAAAATCGGATAGTGACGGAAGCTGCGATCTGAAGTCTGCTGATCTCCAAGCACGAGGAGATCAGGACATGTCGAAACGCAGGAACCACGACGCGGCATTCAAGGCACGGGTGGCGCTGGAGGCCGTGAAGGGAGAGCGCACAGTGTCGGAACTGGCTGCCGAATATGGCGTCCATCCGACGATGATCCATCAATGGAAGCGGTCGCTTCTGGAGGGTGCCGCAGGCATCTTTGAGCGTGGTGGCAAGGCTGTGGTGGCGGCCGAGGTTGCCGAAGAAACGGTCGGCGACCTGAATGCCAAGATCGGAGAGCTGGCCGTCGCCAACGATTTTTTGTCACGAAAGCTCAAGCCCTGGATCGGCAAGTGAGGCGGGGCATGATCGAACGCAACCATCCCAAACTGTCGGTCGGGGCGCAATGCCGCCTGCTGTCGATCGCGCGATCGTCGTTCTGCTACGCGCCGCAGGGCGAGACGACGATGAACCTCGGCCTCATGCTGTTGATCGACAAACAGTTCTTGGACACGCAGTTCTAAGGCGTCCGCCAGATGACGTGGCACTTGCAGAACGAGGGTCATGCCGTGAATGAAAAGCGCATCCGGCGGCTGATGCACCTTATGCGATTGATGCCGATCTACCAGACACCCAATACGAGCAAGCCCACGAAGGGGCATAAGACCTACCCCTACCTGCTCAGCGGGCTGCGGATCGATCGGCCAAATCAGGTCTGGTGCGCCGACATCACTTACCTGCTGATGCGCAAAGGCTTTCTCTATCTGGTGGCCATCATGGACTGGTTCACGCGCAAGGTGCTGGCTTGGCGCATCTCGAACACGCTGGGGGCCGAGTTTTGCATCGAGGCTTTGAACGAGGCCATCCACAAGTTCGGCCCGCCCGAGATCATGAACACGGATCAGGGATCGCAGTTCACGTCCTTCGACTGGACCGACCGGCTGAAGCGGGTCAAAACCAAGATCTCCATGGGTTGCGCGCATGGGCGGAGCAGGTTGTTCGTAGGCGTGGCGTTAAGCGGGCCGCGGTCGCTCTGGCCCGCAGGATGGGTGTGATTCTGCATCGCATGTGGGTCGACAACACCGAATTCCAAGCTGCCAAGATGGCTTAAAGCCAGCCAAGTTGCCGCGACTGAAAACAACGAACTGGCCGACCTGAAAACCGGCCATCGAGGTCCTCACCAGGACGCGGTTTCCGATGACGCCGTTCGATGCCTTGTCGCCGGAGCATCCGCTTCGAGCACGTATCTCAGATAGGCGCGCGGAGACCGCTTTGAACCAGCATCAAGTTGGCGACCACTGCGTCGACCACGGACAGAAGCGCGAACCGGTGTAGGATCACATCGATGGAACGGGATCGAAAGCGCCAGAGGGGGTGACCGCCAAGACTTATCCGTTCCGCTTAGCCATGCCCTCGAAGCGCTCAGCCTCGAGGGGGCCTTTTGTTGAATATTACCCATTGACTGCACTGGCCCCATTACAGAAGGTCTCGACGCGACGCCCCAACCGGCTGGACTTCATCCTGATTTGGCCGCCCATCTCTATCGCCTGTCGCTGCTTCTTCAACTGCCGGACGGGGGCGTGCGGTTTGCGTTGCCTGACGCAGCGGCCTGCAGGGACAGATTTGTTCGCACGCGCTGGCCGGAGCGTGTGACCTGCCCTAAATGCGGCGCTCCGTCTATTCAGACTTTGCAGACGCGAGATATCTTCCAGTGCCGCGAATGCCGGTAGCAATTCTCACCAACTTCGGGAACCGCACTGCATCGCTCACGACTGCCAATACAAATGTGGTTGATTGCGACCGAAGCGATCATAAGATGACAAGCTAGCCATTATTCGGATGATGGCATCACGCGCAATCTTCTCGTAAAGCCGCTCGGCATTCACACCGAGGCAGCCTCGCGCGTGAAACGGATTGCCATTCATGACATTGGGGCGAATGGCGATGGGTTTCTGCGACTAGCGGACTGCATGAAAACCTTTCACCTGCCGCCAGACATCGCGCTAGGCAGCCTTCGGCATTTTAACTAGGCAGCTGCGAAGGCCAACTAGTTACTTAGGTGTTAGCTGTCTTAGCCGAAAAGTTATCAACATTCTTGAAGCCCGGCAGGATAGGCGCGGCCGATATAGTCAAGTATATTGTGCTCATGCCTTGCCGCGTTGCTCCCCGAAACGCGGCGAACAGGAAATGACACGAGATAAATGCATGACACACCGGCGACCGCATCAGGCCATCAAAAACTGCGAAAAATGTCCACGCACTTTTGATTTTTCGCAAGTCATTGTTTTTTGAGGAATTTTTGACTCCATCGCCACATTGTGGCATTTCCCGGCAAAACATCGAATCTGGAACACTGTGATGAAACACTTGCTCGACGCGCCGCCGAGGCGGCCACCAAAAATGATCCAGCTCAGCTTCGGGCGCAGCCGTCACGTGATCTTGCGTCGACCAAAGCACTCGCTTCAATAAAGCTCGCCGACACCCCTCCCTTCCCGACCCTCATCCCCCAATCCACGAGACTCGGCAGTTGGCCGAGAACGATCGAGTCATGTCTGAACATTACATCGACCACGACACTTGGAACAACAGTCCACCGAAACTGCCCAAGGTGTCCAAAATCGTCCTTCCGACCATCTTCGGGGTTCTGCCTTTTGACGGAAAGCGCAATCCCGGATCCCGGAGCGCTGTCTCGCATCATGTCTGGTTCACCTATCGGACCGAGGCAAACCAGTGGAAGCCTAAAGTCGGGATCACCGAAAGCGCCTCCGAATTCGCCGTTGGACTTGAAGGGCTTCTTGATCCGGAAACCTACGACATCAGGTTTCAACCTTGCGTCGTTTCCTATTACAGCGAGGAAGAAACACGGGATGTGCTTTACACGCACGACTTCTTGATCACGCTTCGCAATGGCCACCGGCGCCTCGTTTTCGTTCGCTATCGTGCCAGCCTCCAGAAAGAGAAAGCCTGGCGCCATATCGGCCAGATCGGCGCGGCCACTCTGAGGCAGAAGATCGCCGACGACATGATCGTTGTCGATGCTGACACCTACACTCGCCAGCGCCGGGAAAACCTGTTCCGGATGTGGAAGATTTCGGAACATCGTGATCCCGAAGCCGATGAGCAGGTCCTCGAGGCCGCATATCGGTGCCGGACGCTGTGGTTCATGCGGGACCTGTTCCCGCTCGTCAGTCTGCCCCAAGCAAGGGTCTTCAAGGCCTGCTATCGCTTGATCGCCCAGAAGAAACTGCAAGCTGACTGGGACAACGTCATCTGGGAACATTCCCGCGTGTGGGTTGCCTGATGAACGTTGCGCCGCGATATGACATTTCCCCTGGGACTGCGGTTACGGTTAACGCCCGGACGTTGGTCGTCAATCGCAAGACCCAGCACGGCTATGAGGCGGCGGACCAAGCGTCAGGACGGGTAGAGTTTCTTCCGACATTCCCCAAGTGGCCTGCCGCTTGACTTCAAGATCGCCTGATTTTGCTCGCTGGGCAAGCGTTTTTCGCCCCGAGCGGTGTCTGTCGTCGCGCAAACG
>NZ_BMYI01000049.1:0-2500 GCF_014652195.1 Gemmobacter nanjingensis | reverse complement strand
CGAGTCTTAAAAGGGCGCATGAGTTCGTTGGATCAGACCCGAAACCAGGTGATCTAGCCATGAGCAGGATGAAGGTACGGTAACACGTACTGGAGGTCCGAACCAACACCCGTTGAAAAGGGTCTGGATGACTTGTGGCTAGGGGTGAAAGGCCAATCAAACCTGGAGATAGCTGGTTCTCCGCGAAAGCTATTTAGGTAGCGCCTCGGACGAATACCTCGGGGGGTAGAGCACTGCATGGGTGATGGGGTCCCACAGACTTACTGAGCCTAAGCAAACTCCGAATACCCGAGAGTACTATCCGGGAGACACACGGCGGGTGCTAACGTCCGTCGTGAAGAGGGAAACAACCCTGACCTGCAGCTAAGGCCCCTAATTCGTGGCTAAGTGGGAAAGCATGTGGGACGTCCAAAACAACCAGGAGGTTGGCTTAGAAGCAGCCATCCTTTAAAGATAGCGTAACAGCTCACTGGTCTAGTCAAGATGTCCTGCGGCGAAGATGTAACGGGGCTCAAGCCACGAGCCGAAGCTCAGGATGCGTAGCAATACGCGTGGTAGCGGAGCGTTCTGTGATATAGCTCAATGCCTCTTGTGTGCCCTTCGGGGTGCCATGGAGGCAAGGAGCTTTCTGTGAAGCCGGGCCGTAAGGCATCCGGTGGAGAGATCAGAAGCGAGAATGTTGACATGAGTAGCGACAAACAGGGTGAGAGACCCTGTCGCCGAAAGTCCAAGGGTTCCTGCTTAAAGCTAATCTGAGCAGGGTAAGCCGGCCCCTAAGGCGAGGCCGAAAGGCGTAGTCGATGGGAACCACGTTAATATTCGTGGGCCAGGAGGATGTGACGGATCGCAGGTGTAGTTCGGTCTTATCGGATTGACCGGGCTGCTGAGCGGTTCCTGGAAATAGCCCTCCATCAGACCGTACCCCAAACCGACACAGGTGGACTGGTAGAGAATACCAAGGCGCTTGAGAGAACCACATCAAAGGAACTCGGCAAAATGCTCCCGTAAGTTCGCGAGAAGGGAGCCCCTCTTGTGCGCAAGCATGGGAGGGGGGCACAAACCAGGGGGTGGCGACTGTTTACTTAAAACACAGGGCTGTGCGAAGCCGTAAGGCGACGTATACAGTCTGACGCCTGCCCGGTGCTGGAAGGTTAAAAGGAGGGGTGCAAGCTCTGAATTGAAGCCCCAGTAAACGGCGGCCGTAACTATAACGGTCCTAAGGTAGCGAAATTCCTTGTCGGGTAAGTTCCGACCTGCACGAATGGCGTAACGATCTCCCCGCTGTCTCTGATGTGGACTCAGCGAAATTGAACTGTGTGTCAAGATGCACACTTCCCGCGGTTAGACGGAAAGACCCCATGAACCTTTACTCCAGCTTTGCACTGGCATCAGGATTGTGATGTGCAGGATAGGTGGTAGGCATCGAAGCAGAGACGCCAGTTTCTGTGGAGCCTCCCTTGAGATACCACCCTTCGCACTCTTGATGTCTAACCGCGGCCCGTCATCCGGGTCCGGGACCATGCATGGTGGGGAGTTTGACTGGGGCGGTCGCCTCCCAAATCGTAACGGAGGCGCGCGAAGGTTGGCTCAGAGCGGTCGGAAATCGCTCGTTGAGTGCAATGGCAGAAGCCAGCCTGACTGCAAGACTGACAAGTCGAGCAGAGACGAAAGTCGGCCATAGTGATCCGGTGGTCCCAAGTGGGAGGGCCATCGCTCAACGGATAAAAGGTACTCTGGGGATAACAGGCTGATGATGCCCAAGAGTCCATATCGACGGCATCGTTTGGCACCTCGATGTCGGCTCATCTCATCCTGGGGCTGGAGCAGGTCCCAAGGGTATGGCTGTTCGCCATTTAAAGAGGTACGTGAGCTGGGTTTAGAACGTCGTGAGACAGTTCGGTCCCTATCTGCCGTGGGTGTAGGAGACTTGAGAAGAGTTGCCCCTAGTACGAGAGGACCGGGGTGAACGTTCCACTGGTGGACCAGTTGTCGTGCCAACGGCAGTGCTGGGTAGCTATGAACGGACAGGATAACCGCTGAAGGCATCTAAGCGGGAAGCCCCCTTCAAAACAAGGTCTCCCTTGAGAGCCGTGGAAGACCACCACGTCGATAGGCCGGAGGTGTAAGTGCAGCAATGCATTCAGCTGACCGGTACTAATTGCTCGATAGGCTTGATTTGATCCAGTAACAGCAAGACTGGTCAAAAGCTCAAAACCTGAACAAGCGCTACTGCGCCTGATGTTCCTCATAAACGGGTCTTTCCTCGGTTTGGTGGTCATAGCGCTGGCTAAACACCCGATCCCATCCCGAACTCGGCCGTTAAGGGCCAACACGCCAATGGTACTGCGTCTCAAGACGTGGGAGAGTAGGTCACCGCCAAACCTAGAAAAGACCCCATCAACGATACAAAAAACACCCGGACGCGGGGTGGAGCAGCCCGGTAGCTCGTCAGGCTCATAACCTGAAGGCCGCAGGTTCAAATCCTGCCCCCGCAACCAAA
>NZ_BMYI01000048.1:0-6124 GCF_014652195.1 Gemmobacter nanjingensis | reverse complement strand
GAGCTGGGCATCACCGCCCCCGATGGCGCCAGCCTCGCGCAGATCTGGCTCAACCTCGCCACCCTCTGGCGCAGCACCGCCGCCGATCTGGAGGCCCTCCGCCTTACCGCCAGCGCAGCAATCGACGCCGCGACGACACCTGAGGAAGTCGGCGCGGCGATGGCAGGCCTGGTGATTTGAGGGCTGGCGTTAACCGGGGCTTTGCAGCGCCCTTTGACGGTCGAGGTAAAAAATCGCTCTGCTGCAGGATTTGCTGTAAAACTCTGCAGCTTTTGCCGTCACGCTACAGCTGTGAGTTGACACAGAAAGCTGCACAAAGGTGGGAACAGTCGGGAAGGTGTGGGATGTTTTGGTAAATCATTGGTTAAATGTAGTTTTATGAAGTTCAGTTCTCGCTCGGGCCGCTTGCCTGTCGGAGAAACTATGAACGCAAGCGCGTAAGCCCCTTTATGTTAGATCTCCGAAACGGGCGTTTTGCCCAGCGGAGAAGGGACCGTTTAAGTGTCCGTTTTCACGACGAGAAATTTCAATCTTGAGCCTTTGGCGGCTGAAAATCGCGGCCGAACCGGCCATCCGAACATGCAAATCGGGCCGCAAGTTTCCGGAGCCAGTTGCATGTTCGGTTAAGTCATTGATTTTGCGTCGGGCTGACCTGCCCGGCTGCGCGATGCCTCGCCCCGAACATGCAACTGATTTTTCGCGATGTTGGCTGAGTGGGAGGTGCCTCAACGGATCAAGCAGCCAGTTGGCATCTTGGCGCGCTGGAACACTTGTAGGCATCCAGTGTCAGGCGCTAGAACCTTCATCAAGGCGAAGGGGAGGTGAGACCGCATGAACAGCTTTGCAGGCGGCGTAATCGTAGTCCTGCTGCTGATCTTTAATGTTTGGTTCTACTTTTTCGTACCGGCGTCCATGGCGACCGAGCGCGGCCGGTCGCCCGTTGCCTGGGTCATTGTCGGTTTGTTGCTGACACCAGTCGTTGCCATCATAGCGCTGGTGGTTCTCGGCGGAACTGCTGGAACGCCTCCCTCGGGTTTACGCAAGTCGTAGAGAAGAAGCCGATCTACAGATACGTTGCCCTCGGGCGCTAAGCCATGGGCTAAACCCATTGCATGAACCGCTCTGCATGTCCGGACAGACGCCCCCAGAGGGCGTCAGGGGGCAGGTCTGACCTTTGGCGTCGCTCGCGCGGCCCAACTGGCCATTCGTGCCAAGCGTAGCAGATGACCGCTCCAGCCCCATTCCAGCCGCTCGTGCAGGGCGCAGCGCAAATCAAGGCGCCTCCGCGGCGGCGGGAAGCTGTCTGACGGCGATGCTGCATGGTGGTCGCGGCAATTTGGCGAAGAGGTCATCTGTGCGCGGCGGGCAATCGCCCTGCATTGCCGCCTGCGGAGGCATAGAAAGCCGAAACTATGTGTAGCGCGGCGGGGCTAAACTGTCCTGTAATGCCCTTCATGGAATCATGAAAGGGGCCGGGGATCCGCGGCAATCAAAAGGGTATGCTTCAGTCTCAACTCATAACTCTGATCGCCGAGAGGCCCGCCCAGTTCGCCTGGTTTTTGGGCGCTGGGGCCTCGCGCACGGCAGGACTTCCCACCGCTGGCGACATCATTTGGGACCTGAAGCGGCGATACTACCGTCAGGAAGAAAACCGTGAGGTCTCTCCTCAAGACATACAGAATGATGCGGTGCGCCATCGCATCCAGCAGTTCATGGACTCAAGAGGTTTTCCACCCCAATGGTCGGACGCCGAATACTCCATCTACTTCGAGAAGATATTCGGAGAAGACCGAGAACGACAACGACGCTACCTCAAGGGCATCCTTTCGGAAGAGAAAGTGTCGCTGTCGGCGGGAAATCGTGTCCTCGGCGCTTTGCTATGCGCTGGTCTATGCAGAGCCGTCTTTACGACCAACTTTGACAGCGTCGTTGAGAAGGCGATGGCTGAGATGGGCGGCCTGTCGCTTCAGGCTTACTCCCTCGAGGGCACCACTTCAGCCGCGAATGCCTTCCTCAATGAAGAATATCCCTTCTACTGCAAGCTGCATGGCGACTTTCGGTTTGAGAGCCTGAAAAACCTTAGCGCCGACCTCGCGAGCCAGAACGAGGACCTAACAAAGGCCTTTCTCGCTTGCGGAACACGCTTTGGCATGATCGTGGTCGGGTACAGTGCGTGATGCCAGCGTAATGTCGATCATTGACCGGGTTCTCGATTCGCCCAACCCGTTCCCGCAAGGGCTGTACTGGACGGGTCTCAAGGGGTCACCGGTCCATCCAGCGGTTGGGGCCATGCTCGAGAAGGCCCGAAAGACCGGTGTGCAGGCAGAGTACGTCGAAGTCGAAACCTTTGACGCCTTCATGTCGCGCCTTTGGCGGCAACTCGACGGCAAGCCTATTGATCTCGATATGAAGGTTCGAAGGGCGCAGGTCGCGGACGTCGCCATTCCGCTACCGCTTGTCGGAAATGCGAAACCGCTCATCCGTCTTAATGGCTTGCCGGTCCGCCTTCCTCAGCGGTGCTTCAAGCTGGAGTTCAAGCGACCACAGGAATGGGCTGATCTACGGGAAGCGACTAAGGATCATAGGAGCACTGTTATCGTCACGAAAGGCGAGCATATCTGCTGCTGGGGACGCGCCGATGACATTCGAGCGTGTTTTGGGACGTCGCTCACGGGGATGGTTGAGATTGATCTTCCGGACGACTTTCATGCCGCCGACAACCTTCACTTAAAGGCATTTTTCGAAGAAGGGCTGATCACCGCCCTGACCAAGGACAAGCCCCTCCTGCCGCGTATGAAGCCTTCCGCCGGATACATAATCGTGGATCCGCACGCGGTCGAGGTTGGGCCGCTCGCGCCTTTGCAACGCGTCGTGGGGAAAACCGCGGGGCTAATACCCGGTCTCCTGAGCCCGGTCGATCACGAGCATCCTGTGGCGCAGAAGGTGCAATGGGCCGAAGCACTGCGCGTGTCGCTTGATTGCAAAGACGCGCGCACCTGGCTCCTACTTGAGCCCGACATCTGGATATGGCCGACCCACGCTCGCACTGTGGCGACCCAGTTTCTGGATAAACGAAAGGAGCAGCGATACAACGGTACTCATAATCTGTTGCTTAACGCTTGGACGGAAATCGTCCTCGCAACGAACGCGCGCAATGCCGAGCTCGCTCTCCGGCCTTTCGATGACGGTAGCGAAGCAGAGACGCCAACTTTTCATATTGGAAGCCGTACTGCGTTCTCGCGAAGGACGACGGCATGAGTGCGCTCGCATCGGAACTCAGCGGTTACGCCTTCGTGCCCGAACCCGAATTGCGCTTCGCGGGAGAGGGGCTGGGAAAGCACCCGCTCATGGGCTTGATCCAACACGGCCCTTACGGCCTTCGATATGGATCGCCAAATGCGTTGCGGCTGGCGCTGCTGGCACCCGCCCGCGATCTCGGCAAGCTTCGAGGTCTCGTCGCAGAATTCGAGCGTCCCGCGAAACCCAAGGAAGCCACCAATTACTATCCGGAATATCCGGGGTTCAGTACCCTGTTCAAGATGCCGATCGCGCGGGAGGATGACCGCCTCGTCATATCGTTCCCGATGCGCTGGATGACTTTGCGCGAGATGGCAACAAACAGCGCCTGGCGGCCGAGCTATTCCAGTGCATAGCCCGACTCCGCAGTCTGCGGAGCAGCTTCGATGTCGCACTCATTTACCTACCGCCAAGCTGGGCGGCTTGCTTCGAAGGCGAAAACTTCAACTTTCACGACTACCTAAAGGCCTTCTGCGCCCCTTCGGACATCCCGATCCAGATCGTACGACAGAACAGCTTCGAGCGAGCCTGCCGGGCCAATGTCATGTGGGGCCTGAGTGTCGCAGCCTATGCCAAAGCCGGCGGCGTGCCGTGGAAGCTTGCCGGCCTCAATCCCGACGAAGCCTTCATCGGCATCAGCTACGCAATGAAGTCCGATGAGATGGGTAACCACTACACGACGTGCTGCAGCCAAGTCTTCGACCCCGATGGCACGGGTTTCCGGTTCGTTGCCTATGATGCGCGCGAGTTTACGCAGGATCGCCGTAAGAACCCCTATCTTTCGTACATCGAGATGCAGGCCGTGCTCTCGCGGAGCCTTGAGATATATCAGAGCGCGCATTTCGGAAAGTCGCCCTCGCGCATCACCATACACAAGAATACCGAGTTCAAGGACGACGAGATCCGTGGCGCCATCGATACTTTCCGCCAAGGAACCGATGTGGAACTCGTTCAGATCGTCCGAAACGTCGCGTGGCAAGGCGTGCGCTTCAATGCGCAGGACAAGCCGGACGGCTACCCCGTAACCCGCGGCACGTACATTCCGATCAGTTCCAGCGAGGCGCTTCTGTGGACGCAAGGCAGCGTGCGTGGCGTTCACATGAATCGCGCAGATCGGGACGTCTATAAAGAGGGCGCGCTCAAGCCGACCCCTTCACCGGTGCTGGTCCGACGTTTCTCGGGCCAAGGCGGCTGGCACGACACGTGCGCTGGAATTCTAGGGCTAACCAAAATGGATTGGAACAACAACACGCTCTACAAGAAGCTGCCTGTCACCCTCGGTTACTCCAAGGCTTTCGCGGACATCATTCAGCAAAATCCCAACATGGTTGATGATGTCTACGACTTCCGAAATTTCATGTGAGGGTGAAATCTTGCCCATGAAGCGATTGCCGAGAGCACCGAAGAAGTTCGATGTGCTGAAGCGCTGATCTAGTCTAGGGATTTTTCCTCCCACAGCGATTAAAGCCCGCGCCAACGATAGGATAAACTACGCCGGAGGTACAACGCACCTAGGAACAGATCATCGGCATCTTTTCGGAACATAATGCAAGCGCGAAGTGCGCCGATCTTTATCGCAAGCACGTCGCTTCTAAAGTTGGGAGACTATCCTAGAGTCGCCTCAGGATTCTCGATCTCATCCTCGGTCGCGGCGGCGGCATATTCCTTCCAAGCCTGTAACAACCAGTGCGGCAATTGGTCGTGCCGCTGCACAGCTACGCGTGCATTGCCGAACGGCATAACCGGCTTCAACACAGTCCGCACAAGAAGACTTCCCGGATTAACTTGGATGGGCGCAATCAAGTCGGGAGCTAAAGTGATATCCTCGCGGCTGCTCAGATACAGCGGGACCACATAACTCATCTGCCCGAAATACCAATATGCTAGGTGGAGCTTTCGATTGAGTGACCACTGAATGGCGCCCGAGACAGCACACATTTGAGCTACTCTCGGCGTCCTCGCGAAGAACGGCACTCGGTCAGCGTTGTCGTCGAGGATGTGATCGTGCATCATTACGATCTCGACCCCAACCGGGATTTCAGTGGGCGCCGGAATCTCCGGCGGCACTGGCAACCTCGGCGCTGACATGTTCGATTCGACCGCAACCATGTAGAATGGCTCTCGGCCTAAGTTTCTGTTTCTGCTAAATGCTAGATAGATTGGCGTTCCATAACGCGTCTGAAGGTGCCCTGCAGTGACGTAGAACTGGTTTTCGCCTTCAGTGAATTTTCCCTGTTCGATACTCCAAGCAACTTGGACTGCAAGGTATTTCTTGAGCACATGGTAGTTGTTACCCCAATTCTCGTGTAAAGCCATGTCAGCAAGTTTTTCGAGCAGTTCATTTGGGATGAAAGCGAAACGGTGCAGTCGTTCGACAACACGGCTGGTGTGAGGATTGCCCCACGCCTGAAGTAATTCTTCCTGTACAAATGCCATGTGCAGCCCCCCAGTTCTCAAAGCTAGCTTTAATCGCTTACTGCGTCTAGTCAATGTCATGATCGTCCGACCGCGGCTGGGTTTCCTGCGTGGCTGCCGGCAAGGTTCAGGGCAAAATCGACAATTCTGGTTCAGTTTTCTTAGAACTGAAGTTCTTGCGCGTGCAGCGACCCGCACCGCTCGGCACTCAATTTCCGAAAGGGCAGGAAATTGCGCACTCCTGCCGTTGGTGCGCTGGGTAGCGACCGCCCGCTCCCCGACCATTTGGACAATGAATCATCGGCTTCGTGTATCGACCCAGTGAAACTCTGCTCATGCTACAAAGGAGAAGGTAGCGATGAGTGTGACAATGGACGACAGCATCAAGCGGTGGACTGCCAAGCGTAAGACG
>NZ_BMYI01000047.1:0-6435 GCF_014652195.1 Gemmobacter nanjingensis | reverse complement strand
GTGGCGACATCGAGAACCGACGTGATTTCCGGGCGCATCGGGCGGTTCGACACCGGATCTGCGATCTCGGCATCGAAGGTCTTGCCGTCTGCCGTGTAGACCGTGGTCGGCCACATATCTTCGGTCGTGCGGGTGACATAAGCCATGCGGGACCGAAGGGTCAGCAATCCTTCCCGGCCGACATACTTATCCAGCCCCTTGATGCGGTGCTTCAGCACATACTGGACCTGCTGCAAGGTCACGGTCATCGGCTGGACCACATCGCGCGCCGCAACCGCTTCGGTGTATTTCGCATAGGCAGCCGGGACGCTCGGCTTCTTCGGGATCGCCCAAAATTTCAGGAAGTCATAGAACCCTGCCGGGATTTCTGCCTGTTGCTTCGGGGGCGTCGGCGCCAGGGCAAGGACGCCCTCTTCGTCCCGAGCCTTGAACCAACGCTGAATGGTCCTTTCGCTGATATCCATGCCGCCCCGAGGGCGGTCATTGGCCTTCACCACGCGCTCGGGAGTGATCTGAAAGCCGTCCGGTGCGGTCAGAACCAGCCGCTGCGCCAGCGAGGCTGCTTCGCGCGGCGTCAGGATTTCACCTGCATCGCGGCGGCGTTCGATTTCCTGACGGGCTGCATACGCCTCCAGCGCCTCGCCAAACCGGGCGATTGCCCAGGCGCGTGTTTCGCCGCGAGAGATGGCATAACCATCAATTGCCGTCAGAACCTCGGCCCGGGCCTGCATCACATCACGCGCGCCAGCATCCAGCGCCGACACCCGCATCGCCTCGATCTGACGGCGATCCCGCTCTGCCTCCAGATCATGCCGAACCGTCAAAGCCAGTTTGGCGCGCTGACTGGAGACTGCCGCCTGCACCGCCTCGGGCAGCAGCGAGAAATGGTATTCCATGCCGCCGCCACCTTCACGCCCAGCCCGGGGCCTGGCAAGATTGTAAGGCAGAGCATCCCAGCGCTTTCTGGCGATCTGATCATTCACGCCGCGCTTGGTTCCCGGAAAGGAAGTAATGCCTCGGGTTTTGACAATCTCGGCGATCTCTGCCGCCGTGAAAAACGTCTGGTTCATTTCCTCGACCTCCTGCGCGTTGCCAGCAACTGCCGCCGCGCCTGCATTTCTTCGATGTGATCATCCAGAAGCCGCTCCTCGATCAGGTCCGCATATTCAGCGGCGATCACGGTCAGGCCGAACTCGCCCGGCGCGAAGCCAAGCAGCGCCAGCGCGCCGGTCGCGTGAACCAGACCGATGAAGGCATCGAGCGGGATGCGGTGGTCCTCCGATCCCTCGGAAGACCACTTGTTCAGCATCGCCTCGCTGACCGGCCGCCCCAGATAGGCCGCCATCCGGCGGGCCACCTCCGGGCGCGACACGCCATCCTCACGCGCCTCGCGCAGCGCATGGCCGATCAGCCGGGCAATCTTGTTGTCCAGTGCACCGCGGCCCGCCACCTCTTCGCCATAGCGGACAGCCACCTGCGGCGGCTCCCAGGCGAAAAGGTCTTTGGTCAGGGGGTCGCGGTAGCGCGCCATGATCAGAGGCGCCCCCGGCGCTTCAGGGCAGCGACCACGCGGTCTTCATTGGCGACGATCAAATCCTCGAAGACCGTATCATCCAGCGCGGCAAGGGTGGCGCTGATCTTGGTGAAGAACCGCTCGCGGGCATCCGGCGACACCCCATTCGCCAGATAGGACAGCGCCTGCGCAACATTGTGGACCGGATGGACGTCGCCGAAGATCAGATCGAGGATCTTCGCCTGCACCGCGGGCTTCTCCTCCGACAGGGCCTTCAACTCGGTCTGCTTGGTGGCGAGATCGGTTCCGACCAGTGCGGCCCGGCTTGCCGGGGAAAGACCCTTCCAGATTTTCACGGCCATCTTGATGGCGCTCACGCCAAGGCCAATCCTTTCAGCATTCGCCTTGGCAAAACCGAAGACCTCGGGCGCCTCAGAGGAAAGAGCCAAAGTTTGGCTCTTTGGCGATGCCTTGCCGTGCGCCGTTTGCGGATAGATCCGTTCCCAGACCACCTTCAGCTCGTAAAGGTGATGGCAGCGGTCCAGCGCGATCAGTTCTGCCCGGCCAAGGTTCTCCATCACCTCTTCCAGCCGGGCCGCATCATCACTGCCTGCCTCGGACAGGATGCAGGGGATCGCCTCCCATCCGAGGATACGCGCCGCCTCCAGCCGGTATCGCCCGGCCACAAGGCGATTGATCCCGTCGACAACGCGCACGGTGATCGGGTGTTTCAGACCCTGCGCCGCGATGATCCCGGCAAGGCCAGCGGCCCAGGCGGGATCAAAGTCGCGTGCGCGGTCAGTGCCCACCTCAATCGAGGTGAGCGGAAGCTCAATCAGCTTGGGCATTCTGTGCCTGTCTTGTTGAAGTTTCTGGGGCTGGCAGCGCGTCAGTCGCGCAAGGCCTGCCAGCCCGGGTAGGTCAGCCCGTAGGTCTTGAAGACGCGGATCACCCAGCGGTCACGCAGGATGAGCCGGATAGGATTCCAGTCGTGGTAGACAGCATGGATGCAAAGCGCGTCCCAGAGGCTCACAGCCACACCCCCAGGCCCTCGCCGATCCAGCAGCCTGCGACGACCGCCAGCAGCAGCCCGATGGCCCCGATAGCATCGCCGAGCCTGTCAGGATCGGGCAGGAGATTTGACAGCAGGCGCATCACGCAGCCGCCTTCTTGTCAGCGGCGGCATCCGCTTTTTGACTCGCCACCGGCGGGAATTTCGCGGTATCGAGAATGCGAGGTTTCCCCTTGGGGTAGCGGGTCGGCCAGAGCTGCTCGGGTTTGTAGCCGAGGAACTCCGCAAGCACCTGCTGCGCCTTGTAGTGGCCTTGAGACGAGATCTTGCGGCAGGCATTGACGGGCAGCCCGTTGCGCTTCGCAAGCTCGGTCAGGGTCATGCCTTGACGATGGACTTCGGCGACAATGCCGGGCCAGTCCAGCGCAGGTTCAGGGCGATGGGTCATATGGGTTACCTCCAGTGAGAGGCGGGTGCCGCAAACACCCGCTTTTTTCTGAGTGGTTAGGAACAACGGTCGCGACCGCAAGGCCGGGACACAAGATAGGGATACACCCATATATGGGCGGTATCAACTCAAATATGGAAGATCGTCCAAATTTGGATGACGAAGATGGGTTGCGTGCGCGCATTGCCGAGGCCATCACCGCTGGCGGCGGCGTTACAAGCATGGCTGACAAAACCGGAATACCCGTTGGAACGCTCAGCAAGTATGCCGCCAAAACGTCCACAGCATCCTTTACCAACGCGGCGAAAATTGCTTCCGCTGCCGAGGTTGGTCTGGACCTAATTGCGTTTGGGAGATCCCCACTTGCATCATCTAGGCTGCATGCCGTTTTGGAGCGAATGTCGGCGGTAGCAGATGCCCGCTCATCCCAACGCCCCGCTGCTGAGGCATCGGCAGAAGAGCTCGATCAGCCGAACTTCATTCGCTTGCCGGTGTTCGCAGATGTCCATGCCTCTGCTGGCCATGGTGCGATCCCGACATCAGAGCGCGCCAACAACGTGATCGCATTCGACAGAGCCTTTCTGCGTGACCGTGGTGGCAACCCGGAAAAGTGCTCGATCATCTTCGCGCGCGGAACCAGCATGAAGCCGACCATCCCGGACGGTTCGATCTTGGTCGTCGACCACAGCCAGCGCGATGTGGCCCACGGCTGCATCTATGTCTTCAACGTAGGCGACCAGCTGCTGGTCAAACGTGCCCGCTGGCGCATGGACGGCCGACTCGAGCTGGTTTCTGACAACACCGACGAAGGCTATCCCATAGAGACCTTCGGCCCCGAGGCGGTCAACGACCTGCGTGTTGTCGGGCGCGTCGTCTATTTTTGTCGCACACCGTAACCATGACTACACCAAACAAAGCCAGTTCAGGAGACCTTCAGATGAGAGCCCCGGCCCTGCTTGCGATGCTGATTATGACGGCCTGTGCGCCGTTGCCCGGCGTGGTTTCTGACTTTAACGGATCAAGCGTCAAAATCCGGCAAGAAACGATAGCAAATGTGCCCGGCGTAACGCCGCAGATTGAAGAAGAAGCTGCGCGTATCTGCGCCACTGCGAAGAAGAAAGCTGAGTATGCGTCGACGCTCAGCGCGCCCAGTAAGGAATATGCGGAGCATCTGTTCCTCTGCCTGTAATGATGGGTATCCGTCGGACCCACAATCGGGGTCCGACGCCACACTTCATAAACCATCGTCCAATCATGGCGCCTTGCGCCCATCAGACTGGTTCTTCTTAACTGCGTCAGCAACCTGCTTCATTGTCCAGTCCATGCTCTCGAGCAGGGCAACAACACGGTCAGCAACCGAACAAACGACAGCCCATAGCCCGGCAGCGGCGGCCAGTGAAAGCAAGGGTATCCCGTTCCTCAGGTCTCCTGCGAAGGCTGCGAAGAGGCCAAATGCTAGGGCGGGCCAAAAGATGATGAGGCTCACAAACCGTATGCGTTTGAGGATAGGCATCTTACACTCCAAGTTGCGTCGATTTCACCTGACCCCAATCAAAAATTGCAATCAAGCCAAAGCTAGCAATGGGCTGGCGCCCCGCCATTTGTTCACGTTAAGTTCTATCTCTTTGCCCCGGAGAGAACATGACGCACGTCACCCCGATTTCCCCTGTCGCCCCTTGGCTGGGCGGCAAGCGTAACCTCGCGAAGCGCATCTGCGCCCAGATCGACGCCATGGACTGCACCACCTATGCCGAGCCATTCGTTGGCATGGGTGGCATCTTCCTGCGTCGCTCGACCCGACCGCGCGCCGAGGTGATCAACGACCGCTCGCGCGACATCGCCAACCTGTTCCGCATCCTCCAGCGGCACTACGTCCAGTTTCTCGATGTCCTGAAATTCGGCCTGACCACCCGCGCCGAATTTGAACGACTTGTGCGGGTGGACCCGGAAACGCTCACCGATCTCGAACGCGCAGCGCGCTTCCTATATCTCCAGCGCACGGCCTTCGGCGGCAAGGTGTCTGGCCGCAATTTTGGTGTCAGCAAGGGCAGGCCCAGCAGGTTCAACCTGACAACGCTGGAACCGATGCTCGAAGATCTGCACACCCGCCTTTCCGGCGTGGTGATCGAGTGCCTCGACTGGGTCGATTTCATCCCGCGCTATGACAGCCCGGACACGCTGTTCTATCTCGACCCACCCTACTGGGGCTGCGAGGATGATTATGGCAAGGCGATCTTCGCCAGGGCGGATTTTCAGCGCCTCTCCGACCAGCTGCGCGGCATTCAGGGGCGGTTCCTGATGTCGATCAACGATGTGCCCGAGATCCGCCAAACCTTCGCCTGGGCAAAGCTCGACGAGGTGACGACGACCTACACGATCTCCGGCGGCGGTAATGCGCGCGGGGGTCGCGCGGAGTTGCTGATTAGCGGCGAGACAGGAACAAACTGATTTCCCACCTCAACGCGAACCACATACAGGCCGCACCATTGCATTTTCCTATGTATTTCATGGCCTTGCAGCGCCATTGTGGAGACATCACAGAGGTGGGAAGCCATTTCCCACCTCTGTGACAAAGCTGACCACCCACTCGGTCAGGAATTCGCTCCCTTTGAGCCTTCGCTGTCCAGATTTCCTGTTTCCTGACGGGATGTTAACCCAGTGCAACCCGATGCGCGGTTTCTGCTGCCACTTTGCAAATTTCTGCGCGGTTCACAGGCCAAAATCGCGCATTTCCACCCACCTGATTTCACAACGCCAGCGCTAGGTTTCCCACTAAAAGTCTCTTTTTCTTAGGCATTTTCAAAGCGTTGCCGACGATCTCCTCAAGGTCTGACCTTCCGACAAAGCTAGCACCCCCCTACACTGGGTTGTCTGAACCGTTCTGAAAGAAATCTCATCCCAAAGCGAAATTGGCGACGGCGGTTTCTGATCCATTGGCGTATAGGATGCGTGTGGCTCCGCGTGGAGCGCCTTACTGTAACCCGACAAAATAAGGGTGTTTTCGGGGGACTGGGCGCCGCCATCCGTCGCTAGGTGTCGTTACCCGTCGCCATCCGTCTTTCCTCAATAAAATAAGGCGCTTGCTGAGGTTGAGAGGCTCTGGTGGCGTGTCTGGGCGGCTTCGGGTCGTCCATGTCGGTCGCGACGAAAATATTGCGCCAAACAGGTGGTCAGAGCGTGATCCGCCCCCTCGCTGGCGCCCGGACCCGAGCTGCCAATCGCCCGAAAACATCAATAAAAATTGGCCTTAGCGGCTGTTTCAGGGCGATTCAGCCAATCCGGGGAAAGTGCGAAACACGGAACTCGTGCGCGGATTTTTCAACTCGGTTCATAGTTACGTCTTTTCATGGCTTACGGGTGTTGATTTCCACTGAGAAGTGACCCGGGTTTTCCATCGAGATTTGACCCACCTCTGATTATGGATTTCGGTTCAGTTTTGGGTCAAGGGCGGGTTTCACTCCT
>NZ_BMYI01000046.1:0-6849 GCF_014652195.1 Gemmobacter nanjingensis | reverse complement strand
GAAACAGGGAAAAACTCCGACGAGCTGGCGTCTGAATGTCACATTTAAGGGCAACAAACGCTGCCCAACGCGCCGTGTGCCGGATTTAAAGGCAACGCGACACCCGGCGCGCGATCTTGTTACCCTTACTGAGGTACAGCGTTGAGGGTCTGCCTACCTCACGAGATCGAGAACGGGCTTGAAGTGCTCGTGCCGGGACGATTGAAGCCATTCGAACAGAACCATCTCGGTTGTCACGAGATCTGCTCCATGCCTTGCCATCCGGTTCAGCGCAGCGTCCCGGTTGCCAGATGTCCGCGAACCAATCGCGTCGCTGGTAACGGCCACATCCCGGCCTTGCGCCAACAGACCGAGGACGGTCTGCATCACGCAGACATGTGCTTCGCACCCCACCACGATCACTTTCGCTGCATCAGGAAGCAGTTCCATAAAGCCCGGCTCTTCGCAGGCATCGAACGTATCCTTGAAGACCGTTCTAGCGTGACCAGTTGCCAATTCGGGAACGGTGGAGCCCAAGCCATTTGGATTCTGTTCGGTCACCAGCGTCGGCACGTCCAACAACCGAGATGCCATGAGGAGTTTCGTGGCATTGCCCACCACCTCCTTCTCGTTGGCAATTGCGGGCATGAGGCGGGACTGAATATCGATCACCAGCAGGACTGAAGACGGCAGCTGTATCTTCACGTCGAAACCCTTCTCCCAATCTCACGAAGTTTGCTCTCGGCGAAAACGGTCATGAGAGCTTCTGGTGCTGCGTTGAACATCTTGATCCGGCCGGTGTGCAGAAGCAGTAGCAAGCCGGCCGCATGAGCAAAAACATCGACCATCAGGAGATCGGCATCCCGCTGCGGGACACCGAGGTCTGACGCAGCATCGGCTATTGGCCGGAGAGCGTTTTCCAGCGCCTTGTTGAGTTCGGTATCGGTTTCCCTACTCAGACCGGCAGGCTTCATGCCGCCACGGAAAAGGTAGAAACCCAGATCGAGCTCTTGGGCATTTTGGGCGTAGTAGTGATAGAACGCCATGGCCGCAGCGCGGAACCTGTTCGCGGGATCGTCTAGCCCCGCGAGCTTCCCAACGACTTCGGTCTGCAGGGCTGTCAGCGACAACCGCAGCAGCTCCGCGTAGATGGCTTCTTTCGATGAGAAATGGAAATAGAGCGCGGCTGGCGTGTATCCCGCCTTCGCCGCGATGGCGCGTAGGCTTGCCCCTTCCAGCCCTTCGGACGCGAAGACCTCTCGTGCCGCATCGAGGATGAGCTGTCGCTTGCTCTCCGCAAGAGATTGTTTTCTTTTTGTTTTCTGATTTGACACGGACACCTCAAGGAATCTCCTTGACGAACGTTCTAACAGTGTTCGATAACTTGAACAAGAATCTAACGATGTTCAAATTCTGCTATAAGGGAAAAGAGCATGCTGATGACCGCATCGGACTATCGGGACTCTCTGAGGTCTTACTCGCCACGCGTTTTTATCAACGGAAACCGGGTCGAAAGCGTTGCCGATGAACCGCTCCTTGCACCCGGGATCAACGGTGTGGGAGTAACCTATGACTTTGCTCACCGTCGCGAGCACAAGGAGCTGATGACGGCCGAGCAGTCGACCAGCGGCCGGACCGTGAACCGGATGTTGCATATCAACACGTCGTCGGATGATCTGTTGAAGAAGCTCGAAGCCGTCCGACTGGTCTGCAAGGTCTCCGGGTGCGCGCAACGCTACCTCAGCCATGATGCCCTGAACGGGATCTATCAGGCGACCTATCGAACCGACGCCAACCACGGGACCGATTATTCGCAACGCTTCCTCGCCTATTTGCATGACGTGCAGGACCGCGATCTCACGCTGGGCATCGCCATGACCGACGCAAAAGGCGACAGATCGAAACGGCCCGGTCAACAGACGAACCCCGACGTCTATGTTCACATCAAGGAACGGCGGCCGGACGGGATCGTGATCTCGGGCACCAAGGCGATCGTTACAGGCGCCCCTTACATGCACGAGTTTCTCGTGATGCCGTGCCGCACCCACACGAAAGAGGATGCTGACTTTGCCGTCTGCTGCGCAGTGCCCTGCGACGCGCCCGGCGTGACGATCGTGGCGCGTCCGGCGGGACGGCCCGGCGAAGCCGCGGCGAAGTTCTCCGCCAAATACGGGCAGTCCACCGGGGTCGTGATCTTCGAGGATGTGTTCGTTCCGCATGAGCGTGTCTTTCTTGCCGGGGAATATGAGGAAGGCGGATTCATAACTACCTCCTACGCGAACCATCACCGGCATTCCTGTATCGGGGCGCGGGCCGGTTTTGGCGATCTTCTGATCGGGGCCGGTGCCCTCATGATTGACGCCAATGGCCTGGATGCCGACCGGCACGGGCATATCCGCGAGGCGATGGTCGATCTGATCACAATCACGGAAGGCTTCTATGCCTGCGGCGTCGCGGCCTCGGTCTATTTCGAGCAGGATCCCGTCGGCTCTGTGATGCCGGACGCCGTCTTCTCAAACATCGGCAAATTGCTTCTGGCGACGAAGATCTACGATATGCACAAGGTGGCGCACTACGTTTCCGGCGGGCTGATCGTTGCGCTGCCCGGGCCGGATGAGGACCACAACCCTGAAACGAAAGCTTCCTTGTCCGCGGTCCTGGGAGGACGCGCCGACATCCCGATGGAGCGCCGGATGGAAGTTTCGCGGATGATCGAGGACCTGACCGTTTCGAACCAGGGCGGATGGTACTCGGTGATCTCCCTGCACGGAGGTGGATCGCCCGAGGCGATGAAGCGCGAAATCTGGCGGAACTACCCGGTTGCCGAGCGAAAGGAGCTGGTGAATGACCTGTTGGATCGGGGCGTTCTGGCGGAAGGCCGCAAAGTCTCGCGTCAGCCCGGGCGCTGCTGTGCGACCGGGTGCCAGGCACCAGCGAAGGTCACAGGGGGTGCCGAGGCGGTACAGCCGAGGTAGATAGCGCTGATTTTTGGAACAGTCATTCTGTGAAAAATGCCTGCTTTTCGACGAAGTTGGCTGTCCAAAGGAAGGGGAACGGGTGGCTTTCCATCCAGGTCAGCATTTCATTGAGCTGAGCCGTCGCGCGGCAGGCCCCCTCAACCTGTTGGTCGACAGCACAGGGATCAAGTTCTTAGGCGATGGGGAATGGCTGGCGCGCAAGCATGGCACCCACCGCCGACGCCAGTATCGCAAGGTCCATCTGGCAATGGATACCGCCACCGGGGACATCTGCGCGGTGGAGTTCACCTCCAGCGACAAGGGTGACAGTCCCGTTCTGCCGGATCTCCTGGACCAGATCCCGCCCAATGAGACGATCGGCACCGTGACCGGAGACGGCGCGTTCGACATGCGCCGCTGCCACACCGCGATCATCCCCATCCGCAAGAATGGGCGGCGATGGCGGGAGGATTGCCCCGCTGCCAAAGCCCGCAACGAGATCCGTCGCGCGACCCAACGTCTCGGCCGAACCATCTGGAAGCGCTGGACCGGCTATCATGCCCGAAGTCGGGTCGAGGCGAAGATGCGATGCTTGAAGGCTTTTGGCGAGAGGATCGCATCACGTGACCCGGACCGCCAACCCGCCGAAATCCACATCCGAATTTCCCTCATGAACCGCTTTAACGCGCTCGGCACCGCCGAGATCGAACGCGTTGCCTGAACCAAAAGGGAAAAGGGGCTGCTCGCTCCGCCGCTGACTTCTGCAACAACGCCGTGTAAGGTCTGGCAGGAGGTTTGTGTCCGATGTGCGGACAAAGCGCTAATTCGCTGCAGTTACTCGAACGACCGCTTCACGGTGAATCTAAATTCGTTCGGGAAAGCGCCTGATGCGTTGCACCAGGCGCCTCTTGTTCCTGTCACATCGCGTTACTTGATGGCGAGGATGTCGAAGTTGTGGACGTTAGCGACCACACCGTCGTCCCACCCGCCAGCGACCAACTCCGCTGCCCGTTCGTTCAGCAGCCCGGCGACTTGACCGGCAAAGTGTGCTTCACGGCCAGCATTGTTGGCGAAGATGTCGAAGATTGCGAAGGATGTTTCGTCAATCTGCAGCGCCGCCCAGAACAATGTGCCGGGTTCGGTTTCTCCGACGATGGGACCAGCTGCGGTCAGCAAGGCTGCCAATTCCGGCCCTTTGCCGGGTGCTGCTTCGAGCGTGATGTACGTGGCTGTCGTGGCCGAGTAGAGATCAACCGGTTCTTTCACCGACAGGACATCGGAATTTTTGATATTCGCGACAACACCATCGTCCCAGCCCCCGGCGACCAGCGCGTCGGCATTTTGGTTCAAAGCCGCGGCCACAGCGCCGGAGAAATGCGCATCGCGCGCTTCTTCATCCACGAAGATATCAAAGATCGCGAGCGTATCGTCGGCTTGCAAGGCAAACCAAAGCACGGTGCCCGGTTCGGTGTCCGCGACAATCGGGGCGGCTCCGGCCAGAAATTTGGCGAATGCTTCGGTCTGGCCTTCAGCGGCGGGCATGGCGATGTAGCTGGCAGTGTGATTTTCCATTGGGGTTTCCTGTGCGAGCGCAGATGTCGTGATCAAGGCCAAAGCGGCAAGTGTCTTGAGAATTTGGGCTTTCATGGTCGCCTCCTGATCGACAGGTCGTTGTGGTTTCGATACACCCTTTTCCCATGCCGGATGCCTCGGGCACCAATCCCGAACTTCTATTCTTTGATAGACATGTGCTATGGTGAACCTCATGGCGGAAAGTGACGGAGACTGTGGCAGTGGAGATGAACCAGATCAGGTATTTTTTGGCTGTCTGCCAGCATCGCAACTTCACCCATGCCGCTAGCGCCTCAAATGTTTCCCAACCGTCCCTGACGACCGCGATCAAGAAACTTGAACACGAGCTCGGGGGTGATCTGTTTGTCAGGGACCGCGCGGGATGCAGGTTGACGGCACTCGGAAAACTCATGCAGCCAAGGCTACAGAAAGTGCATGACGAAACGCAGGCAGCTAAGGCAGAAGCCGTCCGCCACACGCGACTAGAGCGGGTTCCTATTTCTGTCGGTGTTGGCGAAACGATCGGTCACAACCGGATTTCAGCCGCCGTGGAACGCTTCCGTACACGATTGCCGCAAGCCGAAATAGAGTTGATCGTGGCTTCTGCCTCCAAGCTTCTGGCCGGCTTGCGAGAGGGTGAATTTGACGTCGTTGTCACGGCGGCGACGGTCAGTGAAGACCTCTATCGAATAGACCAGCTCTATGACGAGTCCTACAAGGTTGTGGTGTCCAAGTCGCACCCGTTGTCTGAACGAGACGCTATTTCTCTTTCTACACTCGCTGAAACTGACATGCTCGATCGACTCAATTGCGAAATGCGGGATGCGTTGCATGGGGCATGTGCAGACCAAGGTCTCGAACTCTACGCGGCCTATCGGTCAAATCGCGTGGATTGGTTAGTCGAACTCGCGCGGCAGGGATTAGGCGCGGTGATTTTGCCAACCACGGCAATTCCAGCAGACAGGGGCCTCGTTTCGATACCCATCGACGGCCCTGAAATTTCGCGAACTGTTTCTGCTCTTCGTTATCGGCACCAAACGACGAGGCCAGAGACAAATGATCTGATCCGTGAGATTGCGCGTGTGTAGGGGCGCTGTTGCACAAATCAGATGATGACCGCAGTTCCCCTTTCTCCGGACACACTTATCCCAGTGCCACGGTGACCGGGATGCCGAGGGCAGTGAAGCGGTTCATTACCGCCGCACGGATCTGAACTTCGGCAACCTGGCGGTCGAAGTCGCGGGACATCAGCTTCTGTCCGAGTAGCTTTACGCAGTTCGTTTTCGTTTCCACTCTGCTACGTCGGTGGTAGCCGCTCCAGTTCCGCCACAGCGCCCGGCCAAGATGCTTTGACGTCCGCAGTATCTCGTTGCGCGCTCGGGCTCCTGCCGTGTCCGGCTTCCAGGGTCTCGCGTTGCGGCGGGGCGGAATGATTGCTGCCGCACCGCGGTCAGCGATGGCGTCGTGGCAGGCGCGCGTGTCGTAGGCACCGTCTGCTGTAACGGTGGCAATCTCCTGATCCGGGGGCAGCTGTCGCGTTGCCCTTAAAGGGGCTCTGCCTCAATCTGTGTGGCGCACTATCCTGAGAACGGGAAGATTCAGGAGGGATAGTGGTGATTTCAAGGAAGCACTGGTCGCCCGGGAGCGATGTTTCCGTTCAAAGCGTTGAGCGGCGCGATTCCGGCGGGTGGACTGTATCCGGCAGTCTGACACCAAACGGCATCTGCCCAGACTGTGGATTGCAATCGCGACGTCGTCACGGCTGGCGGCGTAGGCGGCTGCAGGATTATCCCGCCCATGGTGACGGGGTTACGGTAACCCTCTGGGTTTGCCGTTGGCGATGTTTGGCACCCGCCTGCCCGCGCCGGACTTTCTCGGACCAGATCGGCTCGATTGCGCGTCCTTTTGCGCGGCGCACTTCGCGTGTCGGGGAAATTGTCAGCCATCTTGGGCACGCGACCGGCGGGCGGCCTGCCGAGCGGCTTGGGCCTTGGGGTCAGTGATGACACGGTGCTTAGGCAGCTGAAGAACCGTGCTCAAGACACTGCCGAGCCGCCGACCGTCATCGGGATCGACGACTGGAGCTGGCGGAAGTCGCAGACCTACGGCACGATCATCGTCGATCTGGAGCGTCGCGCGGTCATCGATGTTCTCGAAGATCGTGATGTGGTCACCTGCACCGACTGGCTGAAACGACATCCCGAGGTGGAAGTGATCAGCAGAGATCGCTGCGGTCTCTACGCCCAGGCTGCCCGGCAAGGCGCGCCGCAAGCGGAACAGGTCGCCGACCGGTTTCATATCGTGCAGAACCTGCGGCAGGCTATCGAGGAGCAGATGAACC
>NZ_BMYI01000045.1:0-8555 GCF_014652195.1 Gemmobacter nanjingensis | reverse complement strand
GTGGCGACATCGAGAACCGACGTGATTTCCGGGCGCATCGGGCGGTTCGACACCGGATCTGCGATCTCGGCATCGAAGGTCTTGCCGTCTGCCGTGTAGACCGTAGTCGGCCACATATCTTCGGTCGTGCGGGTGACATAAGCCATGCGGGACCGAAGGGTCAGCAGCCCTTCGCGGCCGACATACTTATCCAGCCCCTTGATGCGGTGCTTCAGCACATACTGGACCTGCTGCAAGGTCACGGTCATCGGCTGGACCACATCGCGCGCCGCAACCGCTTCGGTGTATTTCGCATAGGCGGCCGGGACGCTCGGCTTCTTCGGGATCGCCCAGAACTTCAGGAAGTCATAGAAACCTGCCGGGATTTCCGCCTGTTGCTTGGGCGGTGTCGGCGCCAGTGCAAGGACGCCATCTTCGTCCCGCGTCTTGAACCACCGCTGAATTGTCCTTTCGCTGATATCCATGCCGCCCCGAGGACGGTCATTGGCCTTCACCACACGCTCAGGGGAGATCTGAAACCCGTCCGGTGCGGTCAGAACCAGCCGCTGCGCCAGCGAAGCTGCCTCGCGCGGCGTCAGAATTTCACCCGCATCGCGGCGCCGTTCGATTTCCTGACGGGCTGCATACGCCTCCAGCGCCTCGCCAAACCGGGCGATAGCCCAGGCGCGCGTTTCACCGCGCGCGATGGCATAACCATCAATTGCCGTCAGAACCTCGGCCCGGGCCTGCATCACATCACGCGCGCCAGCATCCAGCGCCGACACCCGCATCGCCTCGATCTGGCGGCGATCCCGCTCTGCCTCCAGATCATGCCGAGCCGTCAAGGCCAGTTTGGCACGTTGGCTGGAGACTGCCGCCTGCACCGCCTCGGGCAGCAGCGAGAAATGGTATTCCACACCACCGCCGCCCTCGCGCCCGACCCGGGCGCGGGCCAGATGCCCGGGCAGCGAAGGCCAGCCCTCACGCTTGATCCGACGAATCGACGCGCTTTCGGTATGGGGCCAGCAGGTCAGGCCACGCTGGCGGGCAGTCTCCGCGATCTCTGCTGCCGTGAAAAACGTCTGGTTCATTTCCTCGACCTCCGGCGCGTTGCCAGCAACTGCCGCCGCGCCTGCATTTCCTCGATGTGATCATCCAGAAGACGCTCCTCGATCAGGTCCGCATATTCAGCGGCGATCACGGTCAGACCGAACTCGCCCGGCGCGAAGCCAAGCAGCGCCAGCGCGCCGGTCGCGTGAACCAGACCGATGAAGGCATCGAGCGGGATGCGGTGGTCCTCCGATCCCTCGGAAGACCACTTATTCAGCATTGCCTCGCTGACCGGCCGCCCCAGATAGGTCGCCATGCGGCGGGCCACCTCCGGGCGCGACACGCCATCCTCACGCGCCTCGCGCAGGGCATGGCCGATCAGCCGGGCAATCTTGTTGTCCAGTGCACCGCGGCCCGCCACCTCTTCGCCATAGCGGACAGCCACCTGCGGCGGCTCCCAGGCGAAAAGGTCTTTGGTCAGGGGGTCGCGGTAGCGCGCCATGATCAGAGGCGCCCCCTGCGCTTCAGGGCAGCGACCACGCGGTCTTCATTGGCGAGGATCACATCCTCGAAGACCGTGTCATCCAGCGCGGCAAGGGTGGCGCTGATCTTGGTGAAGAACCGCTCGCGGGCATCCGGTGACACACCATTCGCCAGATAGGACAGCGCCTGCGCGACATTGTGGACCGGATGGACGTCGCCGAAGATCAGATCGAGGATCTTCGCCTGAACGGCGGGCTTCTGTTCCGACAGGGCCTTCAACTCGGTCTGCTTGGTGGCGAGATCGGTGCCAATCAGCGCGGCCCGGCTGGCGGGAGAAAGACCCTTCCAGATTTTCACGGCCATCTTGATGGCGCTCACGCCAAGGCCAATCCTTTCAGCATTCGCCTTGGCAAAACCGAAGACTTCGGGCGCCTCAGAGGCAAGAGCCAAACTTTGGCTCTTGCCACCCGTATACTGATTACCGTGATCCCCACCGTGCTTCGCCTGCGGATACATCCGCTCCCAGACCACCTTCAACTCGTAAAGGTGATGGCAGCGGTCCAGCGCGATCAGTTCGGCCCGGCCGAGGTTCTCCATCACCTCTTCCAGCCGGGCCGCATCATCGCTGTCAGCCTCGGACAGGATGCAGGGAATCGCCTCCCATCCGAGGATACGCGCCGCCTCCAGCCGGTATCGCCCGGCCACAAGGCGATTGATCCCGTCAACAACGCGCACGGTGATCGGGTGTTTCAGACCCTGCGCCGCGATGATCCCGGCAAGGCCAGCGGCCCAGGCGGGATCAAAGTCGCGTGCGCGGTCAGTGCCCACCTCAATCGAGGTGAGCGGAAGCTCAATCAGCTTGGGCATTCTGTGCCTGTCTTGTTGAAGTTTCTGGGGCTGGCAGCGCGTCAGTCGCGCAAGGCCCGCCAGCCCGGGTAGGTCAGCCCGTAGGTCTTGAAGACGCGGATCACCCAGCGGTCACGCAGGATGAGCCGGATAGGATTCCAGTCGTGGTAGACAGCATGGATGCAAAGCGCGTCCCAGAGGCTCACAGCCACACCCCCAGGCCCTCGCCGATCCAGCAGCCTGCGACGACCGCCAGCAGCAGCCCGAAGGCCCCGATAGCATCGCCGAGCCTGTCAGGATCGGGCAGGAGATTTGACAGCAGGCGCATCACGCAGCCGCCTTCTTGTCAGCGGCGGCATCCGCTTTTTGACTCGCCACCGGCGGGAATTTCGCGGTATCGAGAATGCGAGGTTTCCCCTTGGGGTAGCGGGTCGGCCAGAGCTGCTCGGGTTTGTATCCGAGGAACTCCGCAAGCACTTGCTGCGCCTTGTAGTGGCCCTGGGACGAGATCTTGCGACAGGCATTGACGGGCAGCCCGTTGCGCTTCGCAAGCTCGGTCAGGGTCATGCCTTGACGATGGACTTCGGCGACAATGCCGGGCCAGTCCAGCGCCGGTTCAGGGCGATGGGTCATATGGGTTACCTCCAGTGAGAGGCGGGTGCCGCAAACACCCGCTTTTTTCTGAGTGGTTTGGAACAACTGTCGCGACCGCAAGGCCGGGACACAAGATAGGGATAAACCACTTTTGCGCTTAAGTGAAGCGCAAAAGTGGTTTATCAATGAGGATTGTGGCGAGACCGGAAATCGACCCCAAAACACCTTTGGCGGAACGCCTGCGTCAGGTTCGTCGCAACCTTGGTGATGTGGATCGCGATGACTTTGCGAACCTGCTAGGAATCAGCAAGAATACGCTTGCACATTACGAGCGCGGCGAGCGGACGCCTGACGCCGACGTGCTGCTCGCTTATCATGGTCAGTTCTTTATCGATCTTAATTGGTTGGTTTCTGGGGAAGGTGAGATGCACATCCCCGGCGCCGAGCTTCTAGATATGGCAAGACCGCTGTCCGAACGCTTGTTGCGAGGAAGCATTCACAAGCCGATGATCCATGACGTAGCAAAAGCGCAGATGAGCGGGAGCAGGCCGGGATTTTCTGCAATAGCTGATCTCGACCAGCCGGGAATGGTTGCTATCCCACGATATGACGAAGTGCGCCCCTCTGCCGGGCCTGGCTCAGCTCCGACAAGTGAGACACTTACAACCCGCGTGGCTTTTGAGCGTCACTGGCTGAAGGAACTTGGTGTCCAGACCGATGCCGCCGTCATCTTGCCTGCGCGGGGCGACAGTATGGAACCGACGATCCTGGACGGAGCTCCGATGCTCGTCGACACTTCGAAGACCGATGTGCAGAACGGCTATATCTATGTGATTGCGGTAGAGAACGACCTTTTAGTGAAGCGCATCCGCCGCCGCCTCGATGGCCGGATCGATCTGATTTCCGACAACCGGGCATATGAACCCGAAACGCTTGACGCGGCCGCGCTCAAACACCTGCGCGTCATCGGCCGCGTCTACGCTGCTGTCAGCAAGCTATGAATACATCCTCAGAAGGAGGGGACTATGGTCGTCACAGCAAGCATTCTAAAGCCCAATGGCACAGATATTGAGGAAGGCACTGACGCGAAATTCGTCCTTCGCTTCTCAGCGCAGGTCGCCTCCATAACCTATAATTATTGGTTCTCAGCGGTCACAGCTTCAGATGAAGACTATCGAGGCACAAGCGGCTCTGGCAGCATTTCCTTCGCGTCCAATGTGAACATGAAAGAGGATGTCCCCATTCGGCTGACCACGTTGCGCGACATGAACGCACGGGAGGGCGCAGAAACACTCGAACTACATGTCAATGTCCAGGGCGCCACTTTCTCCGACGGCAGCACGTCCCAAGTTCTAGAAATAACTCTTCTGGATGATCCCCGTATGTTCGGAACGAGCGATGACGACAATATCTTAGGTTATGCTGGAAGAGACACAATCTATGGCGGACAAGGGGCCGACACCGTTCTAGGTCGCGACGGCAATGATCGGCTTTTGGGGGATGCAGGCAACGATGCCCTATATGGCCAGGGTGGACGCGACCTTCTAAATGGCGGAGCTGGCAGAGATACCCTTGATGGAGGCAGGGATGCTGACCTGCTCAACGGTGGCGCTGGGGCTGATCTTATCTTCGGAAAAACTGGGGACGATACACTGAGCGGCGGCAAGGGCAGCGACACGCTGCATGGAGGCGCAGGCAGTGACACCTTCGTGTTCAACACCCGAGCAAATGCCAAGGACATTGATCTGATCGATGACTTCAGAAGCGGCACCGATCATCTTCTCCTAAGCACATCTGCCTTCCCGCAACTTTCAGGCCATGTTCCCGACGACGTCTTCGTACGCGGACCGAAGGCGAAAGCTAGCGATGATTATATCATTTACCACAAGGCGACAGGGAAACTGTACTTTGATCCTGACGGCGACGGGGCAGCACAGCAAAGATTGGTTGCCGAGCTCGGGGCAGGCAGAAAACTGACTTCTGGCGATTTCATTTTCGAGGGCTAGCAGCCAGATTTGTTCCTGTTAAGTTCTCACCGACTTATCCCCGGAGAGAACATGACGCACGTCACCCCGATTTCCCCTGTCGCCCCTTGGCTGGGCGGCAAGCGTAACCTCGCGAAGCGCATCTGCGCCCAGATCGACGCCATGGACTGCACCACCTATGCCGAGCCATTCGTTGGCATGGGTGGCATCTTCCTGCGTCGCTCGACCCGACCGCGCGCCGAGGTGATCAACGACCGCTCGCGCGACATCGCCAACCTGTTCCGCATCCTTCAGCGGCATTACCCGCAGTTCCTCGACACGCTGCGGTTCCAGCTGACCACGCGCGCCGAGTTCAACCGGCTGGTCGATACCAACCCCGAAACGCTGACCGACCTCGAACGCGCGGCGCGGTTCCTCTACCTTCAGCGCACGGCCTTTGGCGGCAAGGTTTCCGGTCGCAATTTCGGCGTCAGTAAAGGCAGGCCCAGCCGGTTCAACCTGACAACGCTGGAACCGATGCTCGAGGATCTGCACACCCGCCTTTCCGGCGTGGTGATCGAGTGCCTCGACTGGTCGGATTTCATCCCGCGCTATGACAGCCCGGACACGCTGTTCTATCTCGATCCGCCCTATTGGGGCTGCGAGGATGACTATGGCAAGGCGATCTTCGCCAGGGCGGATTTTCAGCGCCTCTCCGACCAGCTGCGCGGAATACAGGGGCGGTTCCTGATGTCGATCAACGATGTGCCCGAGATCCGCGAAACCTTCGACTGGGCAAAGCTCGACGAGGTGACCACGACCTACACCATCGCAGGCGGGGGCAACGCGCGCGGGGGCCGTGCGGAGCTGTTGATCGCCAATCTGGCCTGATTGCCGCGTCAGACCTCGGATTTCTGGCGCGCGGGCCTGTGCTGCTAGAAGCACCTTATTTTGTTGACCATATCCAGCATGGCTAAACTAAAGATCGAGGTCTGACGCGATGTCAGACCTCGACGACAAAGCTGACCACCCACGCGGTCAGGAATTCGCTCACTTTGAGCCTTCGGTGTCCTGATTTCCTGTTTCCTGACGGGATGTTAACCAAGTGCAGCCCGATGCGCGGTATCTGCTGCCACTTTGCAAGTTTCTGCGCGGTTCACAGGCCCAAATCGCGCATTTCCACCCACCCACTTTCATCACTCTGACGGCTGCACGCTCGCCGAAAACACTAATTTTATTACTTCTTTCAATGCCCTACCGGCTTGCTATTCAAGGTCTGACCTTCCGACAAAGCTAGCACCCCCCTACAGTCCCATCCGAAGAACCGCCGAAGCACTGAACTTTTTTCGCAAAACCCTCTGGACAGCCCCTGCGCCCTCGCTTAATACCGCCCCACCAAGCAGCCACAGGCTGACAGTGCCCAGATAGCTCAGTTGGTAGAGCAGCGGATTGAAAATCCGCGTGTCGCTGGTTCGATTCCGGCTCTGGGCACCACTTAAATCTCCCTTAAAATAAGAGAAAGTAGCAATTACTTTTCTCGTTGCTTTTCGTGCGGCTGGTCCGCTGGGCTACATCCGGGCTACATTACGCATCTGGTTGCGCGTGATGGACTACCTGGGTGTTGCGCGGCGCCAGCTTTGTCGGAATGGGGTGTCAGCTTTGTCGGTGAAAATTTTGTGCCACCCATTTCCTGACGGCGCCCGAGCCGGAACCTGACGACCGTCTCCTCACCCCTGAACCTGAACAAGCTGGCTCACGGCCGCGCCGACTTCCTCAAGTGTCGTCGCGGCGTCGATTGCGGCGCGGGTGGTGAGGCGTAGGGCTTCCAGATCGGCGGCGGCGCTGCGCCAGAGAGCGGCGAGGTTGAGCCAGATCTGTGCGAGGCTGGCGCCATCGGGGGCGGTGATGCCGATCTCGGCGGCGATCAGCGGGTAGTCAGCCAGATCGGGCGCCGGGTCGGCGGCCCAGCGGGCGGCCTCCGCCTCTTTCGCCAGGTAGATCATGCTCTGCCCCGGCAGATCGGTGATCAGCGCCGCGCGGGCGGCGGTGACGGCCGCTGCCAGCGTGACACGGGCCTCGGCTTTGGCGGCCTCCAGCGCGGTTGCGGCGCGGGCCTCGGCGGTGATCGTCCTGCTCCAGTCGATGCTCATTGTGCGGCCTCCTCAGGGCTATAGCTCGGCAACAGGATCGGCCCGTCTGTGGTGACGAGGACCGGTTCGGGATGGGTGACCACCCGCGCTTCAGGCGGTGCGTCCAGCGGGATCGGCCCATGCGGCAGGATCAGGGTCAGGCGGATCTTGCCGTTGATGCGGGTGACATCCGATGCCAGCCAGTCGCATTGCACCGCCTCGCGCGGCAGGGTTGCGCCCTCGGCCAGCGGGCCAAAATCATAGGCCACGCCGTTGATGATCAGGGTGTCGCCCTGACGGGTCAGCGTCAGGGAGGCATCAGAGCGGATGGGGGACAGGGTTATGATCATGGTGGGTCTCCTCAGAACCAGCGGCCGATGGCCGAGGCGCGGTAGGTCACATTCGTGGCGCCGGACAGGGTGCCGAGCCGCCGCATGAACACGCTGGCGGTAGTTGGCGCGTCGAAGGTAAACCACGCCGAAGTGTCGCCCGCATGCCCGGGCATCGGCATCGGGGCGCTGTTAAAGGCTGCGGGGAAAGTCCACGACACGCCTGCCGTGCGATACAACGCCCCGGAGGCGATGTTTTGCGCATCCGTAGATGTCACGGTCCCCCAGCAAATCTGCGTCCCGTCGGCAAAGCGGACATAATCGCCATTGGCATTGCTGCCGCGTTCGATCACCCTGCCGGTCGGCACACCACCGGATTGGCTGACAGTCCCGAGCAGCGATCCAGCATTATAAACAGTGTGCCACGCCCCCCATGTGCCGTCGTTTGCGCGCAGGCGCATCTGCTCATTGCGCGTATTGGGGGGCGTGCCGGCCCCGGAATACAGGATCGCACGCTGCATCGCGGCGGCGCCCACATACAAGGCCTGTGTCGTGATCCACCAGAAATTGCCGGATGCGCCGCCCGGGAAGGTGCCAGCATTGCCGTCGTGATACAGCCCCGCATCGCCAGCGACAGCAGTGTCGATATTTGCACCGCCCCCGGCCGGATAATAGCCGCCGAACCGGCGCAGGGCATGGAACAGGATATTGTCATCGGTCCTGTGCAACCGCCCGCCGGTGGTATCCTTGTCGTTCTGGGTCACGGCGGTGCCGAGCAGCTTGCCGTTGAGCGTATAATCGCTGCCTGCCCGCGAGAGGGCTGAGCCGCCCAGCAGACCACGGGCCTGCGATGTCAGGTCTGCCAGTTGCGCAGAGCCTGCGCCATCGAACCACGGCAGCTTGTTCGCCATCGTTTCCAGCGCCGCAAGCGCCGAAAGATTGCCGTTCGAAAGCTCCTCCAGCAATTCCCGCGCCGAGGCCAGTGCGCGGGTCATATCCGGCGTGAAGCGGACCTCGTAGTTCACAGCGGTCTGGGTGGCCCCCGGCCAGGGATAAGCGAGCGTGAGCGAGGTCGCACTGTTGACGCTGGCGATCCTGACACTCAGCCCGGCCGCCCAGAAGATATCCCCTGCCTCCAGCCCGGCCGCTTCAAACGAAGTCCCGCTGCCGGTGACCGAGGT
>NZ_BMYI01000044.1:4362-8993 GCF_014652195.1 Gemmobacter nanjingensis | reverse complement strand
CTTCTACAACACCCGCCGCCCCCATCAGGCGCTGGACATGAAAACCCCCGCTGAGGCATTCGCATTAGCGGCTTAACCTGTGCAGATTCCGCTGGGTCGATACATTCGCGTCATGTCGCGGCTGGAACCGGGAAATTCGACACCAGCAGCTCGGCCCGCGCCCCGGCCTGGTCGTTTCCGGTGCGGCTTATGGTGTAGCTGGTGGTCACGCCGGTCATCTGGAAGCGGCCGAAGATCTCGCGGATTTCGGGCACGTCGTTGATCGAGAGGATGAACCGGCCTTTCAGCCCGGCCAGAACATCCGCCATCCGGCCGAAATCCTCGCGGCTGAACAACGCCTTGCCGTAATCGCCCTCGCAGCCCCAGTAGGGCGGGTCGAGATAGAACAACGTTCCCTCGCGGTCGTAGCGAGGTATGAAGTCGCCCCAGTCCAGGCATTCGATGATCACGCCGGACAGGCGGCTGTGGAGATCTTCCAGCATCGGTTCCAGCGTGGTCAGGTTGAACCGGCCCGGTCGGTCCGTCACCACCCCGAAGTTCCGTCCGGAAATCTTGCCGCCGAAGGCGGTGCGCTGAAGGTAGAGGAACCGTGCCGCGCGCTCGAGGTCGGTCAGCGTTTCGGGGTTGGTGTCAACCAGCCGGTTGAACTCGGTCCGCGTGGTCAGCTGGAACCGCAGGGTGTCGAGGAACTGTGGGTAATGCCGCTGGAGGATGCGGAACAGGTTGGCGATGTCGCGGCCCTTGTCATTGATCACCTCGCAGCGCGGCCGGGTCGCGCGGCGCAGGAAGATCCCGCCCATGCCCACGAAGGGCTCGGCATAGGTGGTGCAGGCGATGATCCCGCAGATCCGCTTGGCCAGATTGCGCTTGCCGCCCAGCCAGGGGGCGGCGGGAGAGACGGGTTCAACGTGAGTTAAAGGGCTGTTCATCGTCATGTTCCTTGGGTGCATCATCCAGAACATAAGCTGAACATTCTTGAAGATCAGATATTGACTTGTCGCGCTTTGGCTGAGCCTCCAGTAACAATAGGGAGGCGATGCAGTTGTGCATCATTCCTTTGAGTGGTGGATCAGCGAGGCCAGTAGCGTAAGGGATATCGATTCCAGACTTCGGCTTCCTCGATCGCCATGTCTACCGGAATGCGGGTTTTCTCAGCCAGCGGCCGCGCAAGGAAGCACCCTTTCAGAGCTTCTGAGGCACCGATAAGCTGCGCTTTCGCCACATCACGATTCAGCATGTCCCGATAGGAGGCGCGCTTACGCCAGTTCGACAGGCCAGGGTAGAATGCGTGGGAGGCCCTTAGGATCACGTTGTTCACTGCGGCCTCATCAAATTGCGCAGCCTGACAGTGTTCTGCAGTGGCCAAGAACACGATCCATATCCGAAATGTGTGCTCGAACAGCATTCGAAACTCAGCACGAAAATCAGTCTCTACATGCTGCCCTTCTTGCAATCCTATCGTCTCATATGCGCATGAACGAAAGCTTGCGAGCGCGGAAGCTGTGGTATCCAGCCTGATCAAACCGTCGATTTCAAATCCGTCCTTCGCCATGGCGTCCAGCACCTTGGCAACATTGTGCAGCTCCTTGAATTCAAAAGACCCCAACGTTTCTTTATGAACACCCGACGGTGAGACTTCGAGGAAGCGCGCATTCTGAAGCTTCAGGATCTGGCCACCAATCGTCACAGTTTTGAGCGCGAACGTGAAGCGGAATGCATCGCTAAGACGCTGATCATCAAAAAAGCGCCGATAAACTTCAGCGTTGGCAAGGATTACTGCTTCAATTTTCCACCGCTCCTCGTCGCGTGACAGGTAGAAGCCAACGCGCTTGCCAGCATCGGTTCGTAGCTTCACCTTGCACGGCTGGTCGTCACGCTTTTCCAAAAGCTCATGCGTGACGATCACCTCCGCAGTTGCTGCGCTCGCCGAAAGCATGAGCATCAGCGCAGCAATAGGGCTTCGCAAATAGTTTGCCCAACCGGGCTTTCTATCGGCGCTGCATCCACCAGCCATATTCAATCCCTGTTCGTATGCCCCCACCAGGCCACCTTTCCGATGATGGTAATGGCCTTGAGGTCTGTGCCCTGCCGCAGCTCGGGCGGGTAATCGGTATTGTCTGAAATCAGCAGCATCTGATCGGGGGAGGGGCGTTCGATCCGCTTCACGCGGGCCTCGCCGTTGTCGATCAGGGCATAGATGGGGGAGCGGCGCTGGTCGCGTTGGTCCCGGTCGCGCACCGGCGGCTCATTGGTGCGGGTGTCGATCAGGATCATGTCGCCGTGCCAGAGGCTGGGCTGCATGCTGTCACCCTGAACGCGGGCGAGCCGGGCGGTTGAGGCGGACACACCGATACGTTGTAGCCATTCGCGGCGGAAGGCGAGAGAATCGACAACCGTCTCCGTTCCGTTGAAAGCACCAGCCCCTGCCGCCAGCATAGCGTCGTGCAGCGGGATATGTGCGTAGTCCGCGCCATCAAGGGTTACTTGCTCAACAGCCGCCACTTCACGAGGTGGGCCAAAATACAACTCCCAGCCTACAGCACGGCAGAGGGAAGCCAGCTTATCTGCCGACGGAGAGGAGCCCCTTCTCAAAGCTTGAAAAGCTGCATTGTCCGCTTTTCCAAAAGCTCTTTGGCCGATCTCGGCCTGTGACAAGCCGAGTTCGGTTCTGCGGGCCTCCAAGGCCAAGTATATCTCTTCCGGTGTCGGCATGGTGTAAAATTGCACCAAATCTCAGCACCGCACAAGACGATGTAATTTTGCACAATCCGTTTCCAGATTGATGCAAATTAGCATTGACTACATGATGTAAATATGCATTTTATACGGCATGCAGTATTCACATCTTACAAAACTTGCTTCGCTACTGGCCGCACATGTTGGGCGCTCCGACATGACTGTCGCTAAATGGTGCGGCGTCCATGCGCGTCTGTTTCTGCGCCTCAAAGCTGGCGCAGGGTGCCGGGTGGATACCTACAATGCGGCAATCATTGCCTTTTCGGAGCGTTGGCCCGCCGATCTGGCATGGCCCGCAGACATCCCGCGCCCCTCGAAATCGAAGGATGCCGCGTGATGTCGCCTCAACCCTTTTCGCCGGGGTCGGTTGGCCCCTGCCGCGGCGAAGGCCGCCCCGATCCGGCTGGTAAGGCAGTCCGGCTGGATCGGGGTGTGCCGCGCCCGTCGCTCTGGCGGCGCCTGCGCGCGCTGGATGACCGCATCAACGATTGCTGGATCGGTGACCTGCTCGGCATCGCCTCGCTGGTGGCGCTGGTGGTCTGCACGCCGGTCCTGCTGCCCATGTTCATCATCATTTTCGGAGGAAACCCGTGAAGGATCACATCGAACCCTTGTCGAAGTGCCAGTTGTTTGAGGCCATCCGCCACCACGCGAAAATCTATCGCGAGCAGGATCGCCTGCACGGTGATGCCGTGATTGCAGGCGATCTGGATTTGGCTGACTCGCACCTTGAGGCGTCCAGCGATGCCTTTGCCGAGTGCGTCTTTGCCATGGCCATGGCCGAGGAATGCGGGCTGATGGACGAGCTGGCCGGTTTCCTGACCGCCAGCTACGGGGGCTGAGGCGATGCTCGGCACCTTCAGCGCCCCCGAACAGCGGTTCCACGTCGAACGGATCGGCGGCCGGTTCCGGGTGATCAGCCCCGAAGGCAAGCTTGTCGGGCCGCCGTTCGAAAGCCGCCGGGCCGCCGTGGAGGCCGCGCAGGCGATGCAGGCCGAGGCCGACCGCCATGCCAAACGCGGGCCGCGCCCCTGCATGTGTTGCGGGCGAAACTTCGACAGCGAAGGCATCCACAACCGGCTGTGCGCGCATTGCCGCAGCCGGGGCGATGCCGCCTCGCTGAGCATTCCGACCAATTCGATAGCGAAGATCCGTCGCGCAGCGTCGTGACGGCGAAGACCAAGGGGCCAAACCGTGAAACCACCGACCTTGATGCAGCAGAACCGGGTGCGGATCGCCGATATCGTGATCGGTTCCCGCCTGCGCCCGGTCAGCGCAGCGGGCGTTGAAAGCCTGATCACCTCGATCAGCGAGACCGGGGTGATGAAGGACGCCATTCATCTGCGCAAGAAGAAGGATGGCAGCCTGCACCTGCTGGCAGGCGCCCATCGCACCGAAGCCGCCCGGCGTCTGGGCTGGGACGAGATCGAGGCGAAGATCTGGACGGACGTGACCGACGACTGGGCGCGACTGATCGAGATTGACGACAACCTTGCCGGTGCCGAAATGAACGCCCTTGATACGGCGGTGTTTCTGGCCACCCGCAAGGCCATCTATGAGCGCCTGCACCCGGAAACGCGACGTGGCGTTGCCGGTGCCGCTGGGCGTTGGGATGCAACTGAACCGAGTTCAGTTGCATTCGTGAAATCCACTGCCGACAAATTCGGCATGCCCGGAATTACCGGCGGGTGACGCGCAGCATGGATGAGCTGCGCGACTGGGTGGGCGATCTTGATTACCGGCGCTACCGCGAGAAAGAGCAGCTGCGCACCGATCTCTCGAAGTCCCTGCGCGAATTCCGGGCGACATTCGAGGAGACCATCACCGTTGCGGCCTCCGAACGGGCGGCGATCACCCAGCGCGTAACTTCGCTCGAGGCCGACAGCCTCGACACC
>NZ_BMYI01000044.1:3956-4352 GCF_014652195.1 Gemmobacter nanjingensis | reverse complement strand
GAGATCTGCTCGGCCCCCGGTGCAAAGCTGGAACGGCTGATCCTGAACGATGACTATGTCGAGATCGGCACCGGGGCGCATGCCGATTACGGCCTGCCGATCCTCGGCGATTACGAGGGCCATGCCTGGATCAAGTATTACGACGGCAACCAGACCGCCGCCGATCCGATGCTGCTGGCCAGATATGGCACGCATCCCGACCGGCCCTGGACCGCCGATATGGTCGGCACCGGCCTCTGCTATGCGATCCTGACCTTCTATTATGACCGCGAGGCCATGGCGCAGGTGCCGCGCTATCGCTTCGAGATGTCGGGCATCCCGCTCTATGACCTCCGCAAGGACAGCACGGCGGGCGGGGTCGGGCCGCAGCGGCTGGCCGATCCGGCGACCTGGGCA
>NZ_BMYI01000044.1:2077-3727 GCF_014652195.1 Gemmobacter nanjingensis | reverse complement strand
TCGGTGCTGGGGGAGCTGCTGAAGGCCTGCGCGGGCACCATCGCCGATGTCGGGTATGGCTGGAAGGTGCAGGTCGGCGCCCCGGCGCTGCCGGTCTACAGCTTTACCGATGACGATATCATCGTCTCGAAGCCGCAGGATTACGACCCGTTTCCGGGGCTGGAGGAGACCTTTAACGCGGTCACCGCGCAATATCCCGACCCCGAAAGCCTCTGGGAAAGCAAGGAGGCGCCGCCGCGCACCAATGCCGCCTGGGAGGCCGCCGATGCCTTCGGCCGCCGCACCGCCGATCTGACGCTGCCCGCCGTGCCATACAAGCGACAGGTGCAGCGCCTGATGCGGGCATGGATCGAGGACGAGCGCCGCTTCCGCCGCCACAGCCTGACCCTGCCGCCCGATGCCTCGGCGCTGGAACTCCTCGACACCGCCGACTGGTCGAGCGCCCGCAACGGCTATGTCAGCAAGGACTTCTCGATCAGCGAGGTGGTCGAGGATCTGCGCACCGGCCTGAAGAAGGTCTCGATCCGCGAGCGTGATCCGGCGGATTACGACTGGAGCGCGGAATTTGAACTGCCCGACACCCCCGCCACGCCGGGCACCACGATCCCGGTCCAGCCAGTGTCAGGATTTGCCGTCAGCGCCATCGTCCTGAAGGATGCCGGAGGCGCCGGTCGGCGCGTGGCGCTGCAGCTCGGCTGGGACAGTGATCTGGATGCGCGGGGCCTGCGCTGGCGCCTCCGGCTCGCGGGCACCACCGCCATCATCCTGCGCGGCGATACGCAGGATCTGGCCGAGGGCGGCACGGTGATCAGCGCGGGCCTCTTGCCCGCCACCGCCTATGAGGTCAGCGCCCGGCTGATCTCGGGCCGCAAGACCGCCTGGACCGGCTGGTTCGGCGCCACCACCGCCAGCCTCAAACTCGGCCCCGCCGATCTCGACTGGTCGCAGCTGGAGACGGAAATCCTCGGCCAGGTCGATGCGCTCCAGCAATGGGTCGATGGCGAGGTCGAGGCGCTTGTCGGGTTGATCGGCGACGAAGCGCAGGCCCGGGGCGATGCGGTGCAGGCGCTGGGAGACCAGATTGCCGGGGTGGCGGATGGCATTGCGGCCGAGGCCGAGGCGCGCGGCAATGCCATACAGACGCTGGCCGATGGTCTGGCGGATATCGCACAGGATATCTCGGACGAGGTGGCCCGCCGTGCCGACAATGTCCGCACGCTTGCCAGGAACTACCGGCGGGTGACGCGCAGCATGGATGAGCTGCGCGACTGGGTGGGCGATCTTGATTACCGGCGCTACCGCGAGAAGGAGCAGCTGCGCACCGATCTCTCGAAGTCCTTGCGCGAATTCCGGGCGACATTCGAGGAGACCATCACCGTTGCGGCCTCCGAACGGGCGGCGATCACACAGCGCGTGACTTCGCTCGAGGCCGACAGCCTCGACACAAGGGCGCAGATCCTTGCAGTGGATACCGCGCGGGTGAATGGCGAGGAGGCGCTCGCCCAGTCCATCGCTGGCCTGTCGGTCGGCACGGTGAACCAGTTCGATCATGTGAAGATCTGGTATTACGACGACGATGCCGAGGGCTGGACCGGATCACCGGCCGCCCCGACCGTGGCAGAGGGCTATATGCGCCCCGCCGATGGCGCA
>NZ_BMYI01000044.1:1560-2067 GCF_014652195.1 Gemmobacter nanjingensis | reverse complement strand
CAGATCCTTGCGGTGGATACCGCGCGGGTGAACGGCGAAGAGGCGCTCGCCCAGTCCATCGCGGGCCTGTCGGTCGGCACGGTGAACCAGTTCGATCATGTGAATATCTGGTATTACGACGACGATGCCGAGGGCTGGACCGGATCACCGGCCGCCCCGACCGTGGCAGAGGGCTATATGCGCCCCGCCGATGGCGCGGGCGCCTATGTAATCTCGCCCTCCGGTCTGGGTGTCCGGGCCGTGCGATATCCGCAACTGCGGGCGCGCCTCAGGCGGGTCGGCAGCCCGGTCTGGACCGGGTATCTGTGGTGGGCGGATGCCGGGCAGTCATTTGTCACCGGCCGCCGCGTGGCGATCCCCGAGCCGGTCTGGTCTGGCGATGAGGCGCTGATCACGGTCACGCCGGGCTGGGCCGCCACGGTCGACAGGGTGCGCCTCGACCTGACGCCACAGGATGTGTCGAACCATGTCCTGGTGGACTGGATCGCCATCGGACGCCCGGCGCCC
>NZ_BMYI01000044.1:964-1550 GCF_014652195.1 Gemmobacter nanjingensis | reverse complement strand
ATGCCGGGCAGTCATTTGTCACCGGCCGCCGCGTGGCGATCCCCGAGCCGGTCTGGTCTGGCGATGAGGCGCTGATCACGGTCACGCCGGGCTGGGCCGCCACGATCGACAGGGTGCGCCTCGACCTGACGCCACAGGATGCGTCGAACCATGTCCTGGTGGACTGGATCGCCATCGGCCGCCCGGCGCCGGGCGCCACCTCGGCCGAGCTGGTCGAGGAACGGACGGCCCGGCTCGCGGCCGACAATGCCCAGGCGGCCGCCATCCTCGATATGCAGGCCGGGATCACCGATGTTCAGGGCAATCTGGCCGCCACCGCAGGGGCGGTCGATGCGCTGACGATTGAGGTGACAGAGACCAGGGCCACCGTGGCCTCGCAGGCAACGGCCCTGACCGAATTGCAGACCGAAGTCGCAGGCAAGGCATCCGCTGACGCTGTCGCGGCGCTCGAAAGCCGGACCAGCGCGACCGAGACAGCGGTGAAGACTGGCAGTGCGGCGACCACCAGCCTGCGGGCCAGCCTGTTGCCTCTGGCCTCCGAGGTGCTGGATCAGGGCTTTGCCGAGTTTCTGGCCCGCCGGAAGGC
>NZ_BMYI01000044.1:0-954 GCF_014652195.1 Gemmobacter nanjingensis | reverse complement strand
ACGGCCCTGACCGAATTGCAGACCGAAGTCGCAGGCAAGGCATCCGCTGACGCTGTCGCGGCGCTCGAAAGCCGGACCAGCGCGACCGAGACAGCGGTGAAGACCGGCAGTGCGGCGACCACCAGCCTGCGGGCCAGCCTGTTGCCACTGGCCTCCGAGGTGCTGGATCAGGGCTTTGCCGAGTTTCTGGCCCGCCGGAAGGCACGCAAGGCCATGGTGGCGGCCGACCAGTCGCTGACCGCACAGATCCGGGCGGTGGATGACCGGCTGATCCTGACGGCCGATGCGGTGACGCGGCTGGAACTGGATCTGCCGAAGCTTGCCAGCGCCACCGCCGTGGACGCGCTGCGGCTGCGGGTGACCACCGCCGAGGGCAGGATCACCTCACAGGGCGAGGCGATCACCGCGCTCAACACTGCCTTGCCGGGCAAGGCCAGCGCCTCGGCGCTGGAGGCGCTGACCTCACGGGTCACGCTGACCGAGGGCGGAATCGTCTCGCTGGGGCAGTCGGTCACCGATCTGGGCACGGCGGTTGCGGGCAAGGCCGGTACTGACGTGGTGGCCGCACTGGAAAGCCGGACAAGCGCGACCGAGACAGCGGTAAAGACCGGCGGCGCGGCGACCACCAGCCTGCGGGCCAGCCTGTTGCCACTGGCCTCCGAGGTGCTGGATCAGGGCTTTGCCGAGTTTCTGGCCCGCCGGAAGGTGCGCAAGGCTGTTGCCGAGGCGGATCAGTCGCTGACCGCACAGATCCGGGCGGTGGATGACCGGCTGATCCTGACCGCCGATGCGGTGACGCGGCTGGAGCTGGATCTGCCGAAGCTTGCCAGCGCCACCGCCGTGGATGCTTTGCGGCTGCGGGTGACCACCGCCGAGGGCAGGATCACCTCGCAGGGCGAGGCGATCACCGCGCTCAACACTGCCTTGCCGGGCAAGGCCAGCGCCTCGGCGCTG
>NZ_BMYI01000043.1:8288-11534 GCF_014652195.1 Gemmobacter nanjingensis | reverse complement strand
ATCAGCATGTCCCCACCCCCTCCCGAACCTCGCGCAGGATCGATCTTGCCATGAACAGGGCAGAACGGCGAGGGTCTATGTGATCATCCGGGATGGAACACCTAAGGACAGTCAAGCATAAACAGATGAATCGGAGATGCGCGACAATCGCGATAGACCACAGGGACCTCCCCGCCGTCCGCACCGCCAGCGCTTTGATCCGCGCAGTGCGGACGGCGGGGTCCCTCCTATGGACTATCGCTACCCTTGGCGCCAAAAAAATCCTTGCCTGTCCAGGTAACATCTAACCAGGCATGTACCGCAATGAAATCGTCGACCGTGCCGCCCCATTTCTTCACCGAGGACAGGGCGTGGTGATAGCAACTGTCTTTCAGGAGACGGCAGAAGTGTAGTCTGTGGCGTCTCGCGCCATCGCGTTGATGATCGTGAGCAGCTTGCGGGCGCATGCTGTAATCGCAAGTTTCGGAGGCTTTCCCAAATCCTGAAGTCTGGCTCGAAACGCAGCCAACGTCGGGTCGAACCGGCTGGCTACAAAGCCCGCGAGGTAAAGGGCTCGCCTGATGTCGGCTCTGCCACCCCAGACTCGTCTCTTGCCTCTGGATAAGCCTGAGTCACAAGCCTGCGGCGCAAGTCCAGCAAGCGCAGCGATCTGCTTGGCCTTTAGTCTTCCGAGCTCGGGCAATCGGGCAAGTATCACGGCGACCAGCGCCGGTCCGATCCCAGGCGCTGTACGAAGTCGACGTGCCTGTTCGAGAAGAGACCCGGAAGCCGCGATGTGGCGAGCGATCTCCTTCTCAACTGCTTTGAGATGATCCTCAAGAGTCGCAACAAGTCGTTGAATTTCGCGCCGGACCCATCCGTCGCGGCTCGTCCCGAGTCGGTTTCTCTCAGCCTGGATCGCAGCGACCAAATCCTCTCGTCGCGCCACCAGGTCAGCCAAGCGCACGCGGTCAGGATCCGGGATGGGGGAAGGAACAAGATCCAACGCTTTCCCCATTCGGGCAAGGATCGCCGCATCAACTTTGTCGGTCTTTGCCAGCTTTCCCGTCGCCCTCGCAAATTCGCGCGCCTGCCGCGGGTTCACACGCACGAAACGGGCCTCCGCTTTGATCAGGGCTTCGATCAATGGCCGCTCATATCCACCTGAGGCTTCCAACACGACGACTGCATCGTTCGCCTGCTTGGCGAACTTGGCAAGCGATTGTTTTGTAGACTTTATCCGCTCATGACGGCCGTCGGAGAGATAACAGACGTCGATCCACTCCATGGCGACATCGACACCAATGAATTCGTAAGAGGGCATTCCGGCACCTATCCTTGTTCTGCGGGATCGACACCTTCGGGAGTCCTCCCAGGCAACTGTTCAGGTTGAGCAACGGTCAGCTAGCGAGCCCCATGCTATCACTCGGGATTGGTTGCCCAGGGATGTGTCGGGGTCTCGCCAGCCACCCTGATTATGCCAGTTTCCCAATAGACAAGGGATGTGCCATCGCCGCCCCCTCAGAATTCGTGCGTGGTGAGTTCGGACGAGGTGAAGCGCTTGTGTGGTTGCCGCCCGTGATGCAAGGAAATTTCAACCGAAGAGGAGCAGATCGAGTGCGGTCTTGTGTCAGGCCTTATTGCGTAGCCGTATCTTTGGCTGCGGGCCGGTATGGTGATCTGCAGATCAGGTCCAGAACTCGTTGACGGGCTTGATCGCTCCGAGCGCTACGCTGGTTTTCCTGACCCAGATCTGTTCGATCATTTCGCCCATTCAGGTCATCGACTTCCTACACCTCTGTCGCCAGCAACAACTGGCGCCAGATTCTCTTACGTCGCCAAGCCAGTTGCTGGCTCGCGGTAATCCTCTTGTTTGGTCAGCATCGCCCAAATCGTCCGGGCCATCTTGTTTGCCAGCGCAATTGCCACAAGCATCCGCGGCTTCTTCGCCATCATGCGCGCAAGCCATGATCCTTCGGGGACCGTCTTCCTGCCCATCCAGTTCAGACGTGACATGGCACCGACAATCAGGAGCCGCCGTATGTCGGCTTGCCCTGCCTTGGAGATACGGCCGAGCTTTTCGCGGCCTCCCGACGAAAACTGGCGCGGGACCAGCCCGAGCCAGGCAGCGAAGTTTCGACCGCCTTTGAATGTCGACATTTCGGGAGCAAAGGTCTCAACAGCGAGTGCCGTCAGGGGACCAACACCCGGCATGGTCTGAAGTCGCCGGGCGACATCATCCTTCGAGGCGAGATCTTTGGCCGTCTTGGTCTTCACTTCGATCCGGGCCGTCTGTTCCCGAATCTGTGCGATGATATCCAGGCACTCGCTCCGAACTAGAGATGGCAGATCGCAGTTTTCATCAGCGAGAATTTCCTCTATCCGCCGAAGGTTGCGAATGCCCGAAGGCACGACATGCCCGAACTCGTAGAGGATCGACCGCAGCGCATTGACTGCAACCGTGCGCTGCCGGATCAAACGCTCCCTTGACCGAAAGAGGACCGCGCTTGCCTGCTGATCTTCGTCCTTCGTGCCTACAAACGTCATCTCTGGACGCTGAGCTGCGATCACAATCGCTTCCGCGTCGGCCGCGTCGTTTTTCTGTCGTCTGACGAAGGGGCGCACATACTGCGGGGCAATCAGCTTCACCTCGTGGCCTGTCTTGACCATCTCGCGCGCCCAGTAATGCGCGCTACCGCAAGCTTCCATTACGAAAACGGACCTGGGCTCAGCTGCAAGAAACCGGCGGAACTGGCTTCTGGTCAACCGCTTGCGAAACTTCACGACGCCCGTCATCGAAGCGCCATGCACCTGAAATACTGACTTCGCCAAATCCACGCCGATCATCGTTTCCAACATTCTTCGTCCTCTCCGCATGATGGTTGATGCCCCACGTCATCCTGGCACACAGGCGTGGCCGCTGGGGAGGGCGGCAACCACCCCATCTCGTTGAACTCGAGGTGGATGCAGCGGGCCGCCGCGTCGATGTATCGACCCAGTGAAAATCTGCTCATGCTACAAAGGAGAAGGTAGCGATGAGTGTGACGATGGACGACAGCATCAAACGGTGGACAGCGAAGCGTAAGACGGCGCTGGTGGTCGAGATCATTCAGGGCAAGACGACAGTGGCAGAGGCCAGTCGGACCTATGACCTTTCGCCGTCCGAGATCGAGGGCTGGGTCGATGATGCCAAGCGGGGCATGGAGAACGCCCTGCGTGCGAACCCGCTCGAGATCCGCGAGCAATATGAGAAGCAGCTTAAGGACC
>NZ_BMYI01000043.1:0-8200 GCF_014652195.1 Gemmobacter nanjingensis | reverse complement strand
GCGGCCCTCATGGAGCGGGAGGACGGCAATTGATCCGGACGCTCCATGAGGGCCTTCTGGCCGATGGGATCGCGGTGCCGCTGACCAAGCTTTGCGCCTGGTTCGGCGTGCCGCGGCGGACTGTCTATTATAAGCCGACCAAGGCAGCGCCAAAGGTCGATCCCCGCTTCGCCGATCCCATCAAGGCCATGATCGAGAAGGAGCCGTCCTTCGGCTATCGAACAGTGGCCTGGCTCTTGGGCTTCAACAAGAACACGGTGCAGCGCATCTTCCAGATCAAGGGCTGGCAGGTGCGAAAGCGTCCGATTGGCATGCGGCCCCGCATTGAGGCCGTTCCCTCTGTCGCAACGGCTCCGAACGAACGCTGGTCCACCGACCTTTGCCGTGTCTGGGCGGGGCGCGACGGCTGGACCACTCTGGCCCTCGTCATCGACTGTCACACCCGTGAGCTTCTGGGCTGGCATCTGTCACGATCCGGCAAGGCAACGACCGCTGCCAGCGCCCTCGAGCATGCCCTCATCAGCCGGTTCGGCACCTTGGGAAAGGTCACGCGTGAATTCCTTCTGAGGTCCGACAACGGCCTGGTCTTCACAAGCCGCCGCTACACCGCGCTGGTCCGCAGCTATGGGCTGAAGCAGGAGTTCATAACGCCACACTGCCCGCAGCAGAACGGAATGGTCGAGCGCGTGATCCGGACACTGAAAGAACAGTGCATCCATCGCCAGCGCTTCGACAGCATCCAACACGCGAACCGCGCCATCGGTGACTGGATCAGCTTCTACAACACCCGACGCCCGCATCAGGCGCTGGACATGAAAACCCCCGCCGAGGCATTCGCTTTAGCGGCTTAACCTGTGCAGATTCCGCTGGGTCGATACATCGAAGCAGAACTCGCCCCAGGCGCCGTCGTTGTTCTCCCAGCCGCCATGGGTGTCAGACAGGAAGTCGTAGGCCAGCTGCTCGACGACATCCTCCAGCGAGAGCTGCCGCATTTCGACTTCGGGGTCGTCCCAGGTCAGCGCCGCGTATGCGATCTCGGTCGCGGGGAAATCGACAGCGGTTTCACCGGACCATGCGCCGATGCTTTCGATCTGGCCGCTGTCCCCGGCACCGTCGAAGCTCACGGTGACATGGGTGATGCCGGCGGCCAGAAGGCCATCAAAGAGGCGATCCTTGTTGCCGGGGCGCAGCGCGTCGATCCGGGCCGCACGCGCTGCATGCGCCGCGAAGATCTGGGCCATGTCGACGGTCGATGGTGCCATTGGCGGCGTGAGGGTAGGTTCCGTCAGGGTCATTGGGTGTCTCCAATCAGGGGAAGGGATCGAAGCCGGGCCGGACGATCTCTCTCCCCCGGACAAGCTCCAATTCCCCCCTGCCCTCCTCTGTCTCTCGGGCCTCACGCAGCGACCTGCAGCGCCCGGGCGGCGAAGGCGCGCCAGAGCGGGTCGACGAGCCGCGCATCCAGAAGATCGGCGCGGTGGCGCAGCCGCCTCGCCAGATCGGGCTCACCCCAGTCGTTGGCGCGGCCTGCCTGCGCGCGCAGCTGGCTCGCCTCGGTCACGACGCCACGTGCCTCAGCCGCGCTCGTCACCGGGTGGCACCAAGCGACGGCATAGTCACTGGCGGCCCCGGCCAGCACAAGGCGCGCGTCACGGTCGAGGATGGCCAGAAGCTGGGGCGAAGCATCCGGGGCGATCCCCTCGGCATGGTCAATTGCGCCCAGCATGGCCTCGGCGAGCGTCGCGAAACGGGCGAGGACCAGCGGAGCGGTCCGGCCCGACAGCAGATCGGTCGGCGCACGGCGTGACAGGGTTAGCGCGAAGGGATGACTGGGGTCAGCGTCGCCAGTCGGAAAATGCGGCGGGACGCCCCGCGCGTAGGCGGTCGGTTGGATCGGCAACGTCAGGTCAAACATGGGAAGATCTCCGACGGCGGGGGAAGCCTTTCTCCCCGCTTCACCGTCAAAGACCAAACCGCCGCCCTCTTCCTCGAAGGGGCGACGGTGATGGATCTGGCCGCAGCGTCAGAGCTTGCCGAGAGCCCGCAGGCTCAGCTCCATCCCGGCACCGACGATGATGTGGTCATGCAGCGTCAGCCCGAGATACCTGCACCCCTTCTGGATCTCCTTGGTCATGCTGAGATCGGCATCGGACGGCGTCGCATCGCCGGACGGGTGGTTGTGGATCAGGATCAGGGCGCTGGCGTTCAGCATCAGCGCCCGCTTGATCACCTCGCGCGGATAGACCGGGACGTGGTCAACCGTGCCGGTCGAGAGAAGCTCATCGGAGATGATGCGGTTCTTGCGGTCGAGATAGAGGACGTGGAACCGCTCGATGGGGCCGCGAACGCTGAGCGCGCAATAGTCCATCAGCGCCTGCCAACTGCCGATGACCGGGTTTTGGCTGAGGTAGCGCCCGAGGATGTCGCGGGCCTCGAGGATGACGGTTTCTTCCTGGGGGGTCATGGGGGTCTCGCTGAAAATGGCACGTCGAAGCCCCCTGCCCTCTCGGGGCGGGGCCAGTGGCATGCATGTGGAAGGAGAAAGCGCGACCGCCGCGCGCGAGGGCGGTCGCGTTGTCGGGCCCGGCGTCAGCCGACCTGGTCGAGGAGCTTCTTGGCGCGCCCTTCCATGTCCAGACGGGCATCCTGCTGGGTCTTGTCTCGCGCAAGCCGCGTGATCCCCTGCACGAAGTCGAAGATGCTTTCGGGCGGGCGGCCCTCCTCCATCAGCACCTTCTCGATGATCTTGCCGGATTCGGCCTTCGAGAAACCGCGCTTGCGCAGGAAGTCATCCCGATCCTCATCCGTCCGCGCCACGATCTGCTGCCGCGCCGCCTTGATGCCGTTCACGAAGCCCTGCGGCGAGGAATTGGCAAAGCGCGTCAGCGCCGGGGCGGCCTCATGGGCGAAGCGGGAGGCCGCGTATTTCGAGTGGCGGATGGTGATCTCCTGGAAATCCTCGACGCCCCAGAGATTGCGGTTCTGGCACACGGCCCGCAGGTAGAAGCTCGCCATGCCGAGCGTCTTCGCGCCCACCTCGGAATTCCAGCAATAGAAGCCCCGGAAATAGAGATCGGGGGAGCCGTCCGGCAGGCGGCCCGCCTCGATCGGGTTGTGATCGTCGACCAGGAACAGAAAGACGTCGCGGTCCGAGGCATAGAGTGTGGTCGTGTCGCGGCTGATCTCGACATCGGGGTTATAGACCCCGGTCGACCAGTCCAGCACACCCGGCACCTTCCAGCGCGTGTCGCCCGTGCCATTGCCCGCGATGCGCTGCACCGCCTCGACCAGCTCATGGTCATGGATGCGGCCATAGTCGGGGCCGGTCACAGCGCGCAGTTCGGTGCGGCCGTCTTCCGTCTCGAAGGTTTTCACCTGCTCTGCGCGGTGATTGGTCAGGCCATACTGCAGGTTGATCCCCGCCAGCGGCGCGGGCAACTGCCGCAGGTAGGATGCCGGAGCGCCGACGATGCTGGCAAGCTGGCCGAAGGCCCAGTGCGTGGGTGCAACCGGCTCGTGCGCTTTCGGCAGCATCAGGTGCAACCGTTCGGGGTTGTCGCGCGCCGCCTCGACTCGGATGTCGACCGTCTGCACCACCCTGCTGCGGCTGCGCTCGGAGCGGCTCTTCACATTGGCCCAGAGATCGTCGAGCGACAGATACCGCTCGTCATCCGGCCGGTTGAACCATTCGGACGACACCCGCCCGTTCCGCTCGCCCCGGCTCACATCCACTTTCCAGCCACCAGCCCGCGTCGGTGCAACCGGATCCAGAACTTCCACAACGCCCATCGGCTATCTCCCGCGACGGGCGCCGGGAGCCACTCTCCCTGCCCTCAACCCGTCACCGGGAAACCGGCACTCCTCTCACTCTTGGGTTCACAATGGCGAATTAGAGCAAAGCGGCAGTGTCCGAGGCCTGCGGGTGGTCATCGGTTTTGGCTGTATTGGACGTCGCCCAAGACACGTACGACGAGCAGGCTGGCCTTGTGCGCGGCGTAGGCCTGCTGGCGCGTGGATGGCATCTTCGGGTCGTTATAGCGGACACCAGCGCCGCATTGGATGTCCGCAAGGAGGTGCTTGAGGTTCATGCCCGCGGCAGAGAAGGCGAGTGCGTCGTGCAACGCCGTCAGGTCGTGAACCCGTTTGACCGGGACGTCCCCAACCAGCGTGATCAGGCCCTTCATGAACTTCTCGGTCATCTGAAGAGATGCCCATCTCGCGTGTCCCCAGTTCGGTGACTGACTAGTCATGTTCGCAACGGCGGCAGCCCAGTCATCCTCGGCGGCAGCGAACATAGGGTCGGCCTTGCGGAAACGGTCGAATGCCTTGCGAACGTCGAGGCCCACCACGAAAAGCCCATAGACCTCGTTCAGGTCATCATCCGAGAAGTGCTGAAGGCGGGCCTCGGTGATGCCAGTAAGGGAGGCGCAAGCGTTGAGGTCCAGAACTTTCGTCCCGATCGTGTTGCCGGTCTCCTTCGGCAACTCGCGCTTCACCCCAATAACCGCCATCCCGTAGCTCAACGGAATTCGCATCTCCCAGATGTCCCCATCCGCGAGGACCGCGACCTTGGCCTCCTCTGAGAAATCGGTCTTGATCAGATCGCCGTAGACCTCTTCGTACCAGCGGTGGATGCGGTCGGTGTATACGCTGGTGGCGACCAGTTCTGCCGGTGCACCGGGCGGGAGCTTCGCAATGGGAAGACTGATGCGGAACCTTTTTCCGAACTCGATCACCGCCATGATGGGGCGCGAGTGTGGCGGTATTGCCTTCTCCTTGAGCGACTGGTCGATCTCGCGCAGAATGGGTGTGATGTCGTCAGGTATTTGCATGATGCGATGCTACCCACGGTGGTGGGACAGGGAAACAGGATGCTGCCATTCATCCGTCGAAAAGCCGAATCGAAACCGAACGGTGACTGGTGGACGGACGCCTTCACGCAGGAGGTGCGCGCGACCATTGAAGGGGTCTTCGCGCCACTAGGCGGAGGCACGGCGGAAAGCCTTGCGCGGTCGACCAACCCCAACAGCCTCGGCACGCTGGCGGAATACCTGAAGAAGGAGCACCTGCGCCATCTGGGGTACAAGCTGCTAGATCGGGCTGACACGCTGGTAAACGAGAACGTCCCGGTTCTTGACCTGCACTTCTACTTTGCGGTTAGAGGTGCGTTCTATTACCGGTGGCGGGATCACGATCCATTCGCTTTGGACGAGGCCGTGAAGAGTTTCCAGCGCCAGATCGGCCTCGGGGCTAATGTCGTCCGGTTCTTCCGCGAGGACAAGAACTGGGGCTTCATCCCGGCCCACGCGGGCTACCGGCAGCTTCGCATCATCGAAGAGAAGCGCGGCAACTGGACCTTGGCGAGGGCGCTCTGCAAGCAAGCGAACGCAGAGGGCTGGGCAGATGACTGGGACCACCACATCGGTAGGATCGACAAGAAGCTGGCGGCGATAAAGACGCTAGGCTGAAGTTTAACAGACCCGGCGGGTTTCCCCGCCGGGCCCCAGGGGGAGACCCCGATCCTCAGAACGGGATCTCGTCGTCGCGGTCGACCAGCTCGGGGCTTTCGTTCTCGGCCGACTTCGGGCGGCTCAGGAAGTCGACCTTCTCGGCGATGATCTCGCAGCCGTAGCGGTCGTTCCCCATGCTGTCGATCCACTTGGTGTAGTGGATGCGGCCGTGGACGAGGACCTTCATGCCCTTTTCGCAATGCTCCGCGACCGTCTTGCCCAGACCGTTGAAGCAGGTGATACGGTGCCATTCGGTGTCCATGACCCGGTAGCCATTCTCGTCGCGCAGCACGCGACCTTCCGAGAGGCGGGGGCGGGAGGTGGCGAGGCTGAAGTTGGTGATCTTGGTGCCGCCCTGGGTGGTGCGGACTTCGGGGGTCTGACCGATGTTGCCGGCGAGGATGACGATGTTCTGCATGGTAAGCTCCTGTTGCTCCTGTCTTCGGGACCGTCCCTTCGACAAGACCCGGAAAAAGCCCGTCGGGTGACGCGTGCACGGTGGACGGAACGGACGCCGGAAACCCCCAGAGGACCGGGGTGGAGCGGGCAGCCCCAAAGGGGCAACACGGCCCGGACTGAAGCGGGGTTGCGCGCGAGAGCCAGAACGGGATTAGAGGATTGTCAGTCGAAGGGATGGCCCAGAAGCCAGAGATGTGCGGGGAGCCCATGCCGGACCCTATCACCTTGCCCATCGGGACAGCCTGCCCCCCCAGTTCAGCACCTCACCGGCGACGAAAACGGAGATCACCAGCCTATGCCACCCCTGCCCCTGCCCTCTGGGAGTTGCGGCGCCCTGCCGCGACGGGCTATCGATACCGGGACATTCGGATACGGACCGCACAAATGGCTGATTACGATCTCGAGGCACTGTCGCTCAGCGAGCTGAAGAAAATGCAGAAGGACATCGCCAAGGCGATTTCCACCTATGAGGATCGGCAGAAGGCGGAAGCCCGCGCCAAGGTAGAAGCGCTCACCCGGGATCTGGGCTACTCCTTGGCCGAACTTGTCAGCACCGATACGAAATCCTCCCGTGCGCCTGCCGCGGCGAAATACCGGCACCCTGAGAACCCGGCGCTCACCTGGTCCGGCCGGGGGCGGAAACCGCAGTGGTTCGTGAAGGCTTTGGATGCGGGAAAGACCGCGAGCGACCTGGCCATCAGTTGAAGGCTTGACCTACGCTTTCGGCCGAGGCTGTGTGGAAACCCGTCTCTGTGGTAAACTTCCGCAGGTTAGGCGGAGGCGGGCATGGCGGGTTTCATCGAGGGCGTTGATCGTGGCCAGTCGGTGCTTTTCCCGGAACGTCTGGACGACTGGGTCGGTGAGGACAGTCTGGTTCGCGTCGTGGATTTCTTCGTCGAAGAGCTGGATCTGCCACGTCTCGGTTTCGCGCGTTCTGCCGCCGCGCGGACTGGACGGCCCGGCTATCACCCTGCGGTCCTGCTCAAGCTGTTCATCTACGGATACCTGAACCGCATCCCGTCGAGCCGCAGGTTGGAGCGCGAGGCCGGGCGCAATGTCGAGGTTATGTGGCTGACCGGCAAGCTGGTGCCGGATCACAAGACCATCGCGGACTTCCGTCGCGACAACGGCGCGGGCATCCGCAAGGTCTGCGCGCAGTTCGTCGAGCTCTGCCGCCGGATCGGCACGCTGAAGGGTGATTGCGTCGCCATCGACGGCAGCAAGTTCAGGGCCGTGAACAACCGCGACAGGAATTTCACCAAGGGCAAGATCGCCAGCCGCATCGCCCATCTCGAAGCCGATGTCGAACGCTACATCACCGAGATGGTCCGCATCGACCGGCAGGAGGACGGCGAGGCAAGGGCCGGAAAGGTCGAGCATCTGTCCCGCCGTTATGGCCGCATCCGGCAGGAGATCGCGCGGCTCAGGGAGATGGACAAGGCTTTGGCCGACGCGTCGGACGGCCAGATTTCCCTGACGGACCCCGACGCCCGCGCGATGGCGACCAGCGCGCGGAGCAGCGGGTTGGTCGGCTACAATGTGCAGAGTGCTGTCGATGCTGAGACGCATCTCATCGTCGCGCATGAGGTCACCAACCAGGGCTTCGACCGCGAACAGCTCAGCCAGATGGCCATCGCGGCCAAGGCTGCCCTTGGGCGGGACGAGTTGCATGCCATCGCCGACAAGGGCTACTTCAGCGGCCCCGAGATCCTGGCTTGCCATGAGGCAGGCATCATGACGACAGTGCCGCGGCCTGCGACCTCGGGCAATGCGGCCAAGGGCATGTATGTGAAGGCGGACTTCGTCTACGACGCCGAACGGGACGTCTACGTCTGCCCCGCAGGCGAAGACCTGACCTACCGCTAAACGACCGAGGAGCGCGGCATCCCGATCCGGCGATGTTGGATCAACGGATGCAAGACCTGCCCGCTCCTGACCAATTGCACGACGGGCAACGAGCGGCGGATTTCGCGCTGGGAGCGGGAAGATCTGGTCGACGACATGGAGAGCCGTCTGGGACGCGGCCCGGACTACATGACACTCCGCCGCTGCACCGTCGAACACCCGTTCGGCACGATCAAAGCGTGGATGGGCGGCACCCATTTCCTGACGCGCAGACTGAAGAATGTGTATCGACCCAGCGGAATCTGCACAGGTTAAGCCGCTAATGCGAATGCCTCAGCGGGGGTTTTCATGTCCAGCGCCTGATGGGGGCGGCGGGTGTTGTAGAA
>NZ_BMYI01000042.1:0-12448 GCF_014652195.1 Gemmobacter nanjingensis | reverse complement strand
TTCTACAACACCCGCCGCCCCCATCAGGCGCTGGACATGAAAACCCCCGCTGAGGCATTCGCATTAGCGGCTTAACCTGTGCAGATTCCGCTGGGTCGATACACTGGACCGCTTGCTTGATCAGCTGCGCCAGGGTGACGTGATCACCGTCACCAAGTACGACCGCCTCGCACGTTCCTTACGCGACCTGCTCGACATCGTGGACACGATCCAGGCGCAGGGCGCGGGTTTCCGGTCCCTGGCCGAGGACATCGACACCACCACGCCCGCCGGGCGGCTGGTGTTCCATGTCTTCGCATCCATCGCCCAATTTGAACGGGAGCGGATTTCGGAGAGGACCAGGGAAGGGCTGGAAGCAGCTCGCAAGCGTGGTCGCGTCGGGGGCAGGCCCCCTGCCCTATCTGCCACCCAGAAGGCTGAGGTGTGCCGGATGCGTGACCAAGAACTGCGGCCTCTGCCTGAGATCGCGCAGCTCTTCCGTGTCAGCGTGAAGACCATTCGCCGTGCTTCTTGATGACAGGCTAGCCTCTGCCTGGCAGATAGCCTCGCCATCATATACGTCCTAAGGACGTATATGATGGCGAGGCGACGTAGTCAAGTAGTATCTTTGGATGCAATCGCTTACAAGCAGGTCTTGACATATCGCTTCACATTGCCCATACGTCCTGAGGACGTATGGGCAATGTGAAGCATGTATCTCTGGGAAGCGACCAAGGAAGCGCTTTTGAAAGCGGACGTTCCGATTGTGACCGAGTATGACCTTTATGTGCTTGTGCATAGAATGATTGAAGAAGGTTTGGTGGAGCGCCTGCCTATCAAGCCGTTCCCGCGAGTCTGGGATCGATCTAAGTGCCGGAAGTTACTATCCAATCTTGAGCGCAAGGATGTGCTGGTTCCAGACGAAGACTTCAAGGCAGGCGTTTGGCGGTTGGTTCAAAGTACGCGATCCGCCAGTGCTGAGGACGCCTGCTGTATCGTTGATCCATTTGCGTATGTGTCACATCTTTCGGCGATGCACCTCTACGGACTCACGGATCGCGCACCACTTGCGTTGCACCTTACGACGCCATCCACCTCGGTATGGTCGCGGATGCGCAAGGAGCGCATGGCCCACGATCTCGGTTCTAACATTGCTCTGATCAACGCTTCCCCCCTCAACCGGGTCACCATGGCTGCGAGCGCTGTGCGGCGGCGAACCATTCATCTGCATACGACATCTAATCCGATTGTGCCGGTCCCGCTGGCAGATGGGTTTACGCGCGCCACCCCTATTGGTCATGTCTTCGCCGCTATGCTTGCTGAGCCGGAAGCGCATGGCGGCATCAGGCATGCGATCGAGGTTTGGGAAGCATCGGCTGAAGCCTGGCTCGACGAAATCATAGTGGCAGTTGATAGTCAGCCGACGAAGCTTGCCAAGGTGCGGGCAGGATACGTTCTATCAGAACTCATGGGCGTAGAGGATGACCGGATAAAGGCATGGCGTGCTTTTGCTCAACGTGGGGGATCGCAGAAGCTGGATCCTGAAGCCCCTTATGTCCCGCGCTGGTCGGATGAATGGATGATCTCTCTCAACATCTGAAGAACATGGAATCTCACTCTTCGGACGACATAACCAGTGATACTGTAGTCGACAAAGTCGGTGTGGATTTGCGTGTCTGGGTTGAAGCCGCGCGCGCTAATCCAACCCTTCACCGGGATCGACAAGTCACGGAGGTTGTTCTCAATGCCATCGGCCTTTCGCCAGACTTGAAGAAAGCTCTCATACTCAAGGGTGGTACGCTTATGGCAATCGCCTTCAGCAGCCCCCGTGGCACGGGTGATGTTGACTTCAGCGCGAGTGTGGAGCCAGGAGAGTTTTCGGAGCTTCTCTCAGCCGAGCTTGATAGGGTGATGCCCCAAGCCGCTCAGAAGTTGGGCTATCCTGACTTGGTCTGTCGTGTCCAAGGCCTGGTAAGACGCCCAAGGCCGCAGCACTTCGATGACGCGGACTTCCCTGCCCTTGAAGTAAGAGTCGCCTCGGCACGACGTGGCGATCCCGGTCAAATGCAGGCTCTTGCTGAGAGGCGTGCAGCCCGAGTTCTTAAAGTTGAGATCAGCTTCCGCGATCAAGTTTACGACTACCAGGAGCTTGTTCTCAGTGGGGCCAATGTAGCTGTTCAAGCGTTCTCTCCGCTTGAAGTTGTGGCGGAGAAGTTCCGTGCGTTACTTCAACAGCCAATCAGAAATCGTAATCGACGGCAGGACGTATACGATCTTAGCTTTCTTATCGGACGCTATGAATTTGATGCCGAAGCGCGCGCCGCTATTCATCGTATTTTGATCGCCAAGGCTAGATCGCGTGGGATCGAGCCCGCAGCAACGTCCATCATTGATCCGGAGGTTGTGGAGCGAGCTAGGCGTGATTGGGGTACGCTTCTGCTAGAAATCGAGGAACTGGGAGATTTCGACGAGCGCTTCGCCGTCGTGCAAAAATTCTATGAGTCGCTACCTTGGTAGATCGCTGCAGTTGTGGGAACGCCCCGCTCTCTATGCCTTGAGCGACCTAGCATAGGCTCGAACGTCTATCATAGGTACCGTCGCGAGCGTCTGAAGGCGAGCGATCAGTTCAAAAAGGAAGCCTGTGGCAGCCATAGCGGTCTCTTCGACTTGGTAACCGCCATCGCCGTTGCGGGCATAGATTCCGTGAGCAGCCACACAGCCGAGGTCGAGCGCATGCTCGCCTTGCCGGGCACCAAGATTCTTTGTCAGTGAGTCACCGAGCGGTGGCTTCCAACTGCTTTCGAGGGTTACTAGCCCTGCTAGGATAGGATGCGGCACCTTCGGGTCCGCGATGCCCGTCGCATGGGGGATGGGCAGGCTGGTGCGATACAGCGCCCGAACACTCGCTGCCTTGTCCTGGGCATAAGTGATTTCCTCAGCGGTGATGATTTGCTTGGCCTCGAACACTGCGTAGACGCTCTCGGCCGGGACGACATCCAGCCCGTCCTGGTGGAAGACAAAAGGAGAGTACTGCCGATCGAAGATGACAATGTCGATCTGGTGGCTGAAGGCTCCGTTGCTATCGACGACAACAGCCCGCCGCGCGCGATACCGCTCGGGAAGGTAATCGCTGAGCATGCCCAGCCAGACGGTCTCGACGGCGTCGCCCTTCAGAACGGGATGGCCTGCGACCTCCCGCGCCGTGTGCAGGCGACTATGGATGCCTTTGTGAAGACCCTGGAGAAGTGCAGGAAGTGACCAGCTCATCGGACGATTTCGCTCCAGTCCTTTGCGCCCAAGGCGGTCCGAGCAGCGGCAACGATGGCCGCCTTCTCAGCGGCTGTCAGGTCATCCGAGATCACATTGTTGGTGTTCGCCGGGTCCACCATGCGGGCGGTAGCCAAGTTGTCCCGGATATAGATCAGCGCGTTCCAAACCCTTTGTGAGATGGTTCCGCCTTGGCCCCTTAGCGCAGAGATCACTGCGAGTTCCAAGTAGAAGGAAGGGAAATCGAGCCCCTTCTGATTGCGCCAGAGCTTCAGAATTCGAATTTCCGGGATGCATCCGCCGTACATCACATAGGCGATGTGCGTTGCGACGTTTGTCTTCGTCCAGGTGTTTGCTCGGCGCCGGAAGAGGCTGTGATCTTCCGAAAGCATGTTCTGCTGACGCGCGGGAACCAGATCAACATCGTAGCCATTCAGGCGAATGTTGATCGAAACATTCTGCTTTTTCGGTGCCGCGCCTGCCGCCTTCAATGTCTCGAAAAGCGAGTTGTAGATATCTCCGAGGGACGCCGTCGCCGTCTCGGCGAGGGAAATGAACAGGTCGATATCGGTCCCACTCTTGTTCGCCGTGCCCTTTGCGAAAGAGCCGCTCGGTGAGATTCCCCGAAGATGCTGCCCGGCCCAGGATTGGATCAGTGGCCTGATGGTACTCTGGATGCCGCGTACAGGGGACGTCGCACTGACGTCCACAGATTCACGAAAAAGGATGTTCTGAAGATACTGGTCTGCCGTCATAGGCTCTCACACAAGGCGCGGCTGTTCGGGCTGCAGCGGCAGGCTCGCGCGGGTTGGCAAATGCCGGATCATCGCGCCGGTCTCCTTGTCCGCCTGGGCCAGTTCGAACTGCGCTTGCAGGTTCAACCAGAACTGTGGATCGGTACCGAACCAGTGCCCGAAGCGCAGAGCCGTGTCGCCGGTGATCGAGCGCTTGCCTGCGATGATCTGGCTCACCCGGTTGGGTGGCACCTCGATCTGTCGCGAGAACTCCGTGGGCGTGATGCCCAGCTCCTCCAGCTCGTCCTTCAAGAGCTGGCCGGGATGTACTGCTCTCATGAACATGGCCTGACCTCCTTTCGTCAGTGGTAATCCACGATTTCAACGTTGCCTGGTCCTGGTTGCCCTTCCGGCCAGTCAAAGCAGATGCGCCATTGCTGGTTGATGCGAATGGAGAACTGCCCTGCCCGGTCGCCGCGCAAGGCTTCCAGCCGGTTACTCGGCAAAGCCCGCAGCGTGTCGAGCGAGGGCGCGGCGTTCAAGATAGCGAGCCGCTTTGCGGCCTGGTCTTCGAACCCCTGAAACGCCTTTACAAACTCGCCTCTGGCAAAGCCTTCAGTCTTCTTGTCGCGATAGCTCAGGATCATCTTGCCCCAGGAAGGTAATGATCTGGACGACATACGTCAAGCGTACACGGTATTTCTTATTGGATTTTCAAAATATCCGGTTATTATAAATATCGGATAATATTAGAGGTGCCTATGCCTACTGTTGTCATCGCTTCACCGAAGGGCGGCGCCGGGAAGTCTACAGCGGCAATCCTGCTAGGAACTGAGCTGGCCTATGCTGGGGCGAGTGTTGTCATGCTGGACTGTGACCCCAACCACTCCCTGACCTTGTGGGCTGATCGAGCCCCCCTGCCCGCTCGGATCAATGTACTTTCGAGCGTCGCCGAATCCGTCATCGTCAAGACGATCAAGGCGCACGACACAGACGGCCAGATCGTGATTGTTGACCTTGAAGGCGTTGCTTCCAGGCTTGTCTCACGGGCGATCTCGCAGGCTGATCTCGTTATCACTCCGATGCGGGCAACTACCCTGGACGCCACGATCGGCGTCCGAGCGCTGCAACTCATCGCCGAGGAGGAGGAAGCCCTGGACCGAAGGATTCCTCATGCCGTGGTTTTCACCATGACCAAGGCGGTCCGCTCCAAACAACACAGCGGCATCGCCGAGTCATTGGCAGCTCAGGGTGTGGACCTCATCGACCCGCCGCTCATGGAGCGCGCGGCATTCTCTGCCCTCTTCGAGTTCGGTGGGAACCTGCGGAGTATGCCCGCGCAAGGAAACATGGAGGGGGCGATTGAGAACGCAGCCCTCTTCGCCCAGGCGGTTTACAAGCGGCTGGCGGAGGGAGTTTGAAATGTCCGATGGAAAAGCCTTCAACATCGACCTTGGCCGCCTGAAGAGCCGGGAGAAAGACCGCAGTCCGCAGGCCATCGAGAAAGCCGAGCGGGCAGGGGAAGAGTTGGGTTTCGTTGCTCGTGACGGGCAGAAGCGCCGCGGGCGTAAGCCTAGCCCCCGGACGGGGCAGGTACACGCCAAGGTCATGCCAGACATCTCAGAGGAGATCGCCAACGAAGCCAAGCGACGCGGTGTACAGCAGGGCGTTCTCATCGAAGAAGCCTGGGCGCTCTATAAAGAAAAATCCGGTATTTGAAATTATACGGTATTTTTTCTGTTCTGCACCCACTTCCGACAGAACCCCAAGAATGCGGCTTCCGGGTTGCGCGGCGTCTCTGGAAGCCAACTGCGCCACTCGCGTTCCAGATAGTACACGTCGAAGCCAGGAGCGAGCATCCGGGCCGTCTCATAGACATCTGGGTCAAGGTGCGGCGCCACCGCAGGAGGCAGAACCATCTTCACGCCCTGGCGGTTTGAGAATGTGACCATGTCCTCCTGCTCGTCATAGGAGATTGCATAATCCGGCATGTGGTCGTGTTCCCGATCCTCTCGGACGATGTTCATGACCAAGCGCCGAAACTCTCGGGGGGTGGAGTTCGATCCGCACTTCTTCTGCAGCAGCGCGAGGCTGATCCGCCATTCCTTCTGCGCCCCGCAGTGCTTGCGTGCGAGTTCATAAATGCGTCGTTCCAAAGGCTTACGAAGCCGGAAGTAATCACGATGCAACGTGAGGACTTCCTTTGATCGTATCGCATTGAAAACCCAGTCCGATAGCTTGATCTCGACTTCCTGCATGCGGCCGTCGCGGGTTTCCCTGACTACCTCGGCGCTTTCGATCAGGCCAAATGTCCTGAAGATCTCCTTCCCACCGGTCACGATGTTTGTGCTGATCCTGGTGCCAGCCAAGCGCTCAAGGGCGGCCTTGAGCTGAGAGTACCCGGAGCCCGCCGTATTCCGGTTCGTAGCGACAAGCATGTCAAACGCACGAAACCGGACAACCTGGGAAACCTCGCGCCCCTCATTCAGCGCAGTCATCAGCTGGCTGATGCAGTAGATCAGGACATCGCGGTCATGGACCGTCGCAAGACCATCGACAGAGGGCTTAATCGCGATCTTGATCCCGTTGTGCTCATATTCTCTGACCCGCGTATCGGGCTTGGTCGAGAGAGAGAAGATCGGGTGTTCCATCGAGGCCATGTCAGCTTTCGGCACAGCGTCGAAGATATCGCACACGAAGAAATCGCCTTGCGGATACCGATCAGGCAGGAGAGGGGAACGGTTTACTATATGGTCGTCAGACACAGGGCAGCCTTTCGTACTTTCACACACAGTAGGGCAGGGCGCGCGCGAAATCCACGCTGATTCGTACTTTCACACACGCAAGCTGCTTTCGTACTTTTGCCCACGCTCTTTCGTACTTTTACACACGTTCTTTCGTACTTTCACACACGCAGCGCTCGGAATCTCTTATATGTTTCAGTAACTTGTGGGCGATTTTCTGCGCTTAACTCTGAATCTAACCCATATTTAACACCTAGATTTGTGGATAACTCTCGTCTGGAACACTCTTCGCCTCACCCGGCATAGAACACGCAGGCCTCTTTCCCGCTCTCAGGTCCACGCAGCCACTCGCCCCCAAGGAAAGCGCAAGCGGTGCCGTTGCCTGCCATGAAACGGGGCAGGGCGATAATCAGGCTGAGCACCAGGACGAACCCTAAAAGGGCTTTGAATGGGGTGCGCTTCTTCCGGCGTCCCGCGCTTGCCAGATCGTCGCGCAGACGCTGAAGGGTTTGCTCTTCCTGCCGGACCAGCTCGTCCAGAGTGCGGCTGGCGTCCCGCCGATCGGCAGCGAGAGCCAAGTGCAGGCCTTCCAGCCGGTCGAGAGGCGCGGCCAGGGCCTTGTCGATCTCGTTGCCGATATGGCGGCCATAGCGCTGCGGATCAGTGTAGGACTTAGCCGCCTGTGCGGCGTCCCGGCTTTCCAGCGCGGTCTTCCGGACCACCGCTAGGGTTTCCCCGTGCTGATCCAGCTTCTCCGACATTCTGGCGACGACGACGCCCAGAAGATCCACGGTCTCACCGAGGGCGGCGAGCGAGAGGGCAGGGGAGGCGGAACCGGCTTCTGGCATTGTGACTTCCGTGATCGGGGATAGGCGATGTGGGATCAGAGATCGGTGTTGCGCGATCAGGGTTCAGATTTGGGGTTTGCGGGTTGCGCATCCGGTGACGGGTAGAGCCCGTCGAACTCCTTGTCCGCGAAGTAGCGCAACCTTCGCGGTTGGATCGCGCCCCGCTGTCCCTGTCGCCCTCATTGGAACTGACCCCGAGAGCGGGGTTGTTCCGCGAGGCCGTCGGGGACAGCGGGCGATCCGGATCCGCCTGTCCCGAGAGCGGGACAGACTGCTGGATCGGGTTTGCCGTGCTGCGCTTGTCCGGCAAACGGTCGTCCATCTTGGCGATGGCCCCGCGCATGCCCGGCAGCATGCTTGCCCGCCTGTCGGCATGGCTGCATGCCTGCCCGTTTGCGTGGTGGCATGCTTGCCTCGACGGCCCGCAGACAGCCTGCCTGTTTGCATGTCTGCCTGTTTGCATGTCTGGCAGTCTGCCTGCCGTTGCCCGTCGCCGGATCGGTAGGGCGCGCGCATGGCGAGCTACCACCTTTCCGTCAAGACAATCAAACGCAGCGCCGGGCGGTCTGCCACGGCGGCGGCGGCCTATCGGTCGGCCTCCGTCAGCACCGGCGGGCCAGAGATCGAGGCCATGCGCGGAGTTTGGGCCGAGTTGCAAAACCATGCTCTTGAACTGGCGGGGCAGGTTGAGCGCGTCGATCATCGGTCATTGGAGGTACAGCGCGAGGAGGCGCTATCGCTTGGCGACACGCTAAAGGCCGAGGAACTGGACCGCGAGCCGGAGCAGAAGTTAGGTCCCGCCGCCAATGCCATCGAGCGTCGCGCGCAGCTGGTGGCCGAGGCCGAGGGCCGCGACTACGAGCCGCTGACCCAGAGGGGCGCGCGGGTGCATGCGGTGCGTCAGGCCAAGGCCATGTATGCGGAAATGCGCGAACGACTGGACCTGGCGCGCGATGCCTGGGCAGAAGCCCGGGAAGGGGGGCTGGGCCATGTCAGCGCCGGGCTGGCGGCATTGCGCGCCGCCGCAGGGCGGCAGGCGAAGGATCTGAACCCCGACGAGATCAAGGAACGCCTGGCACGGATTGCAGGGCGAGGAGCATGATCACGCGTCGGGGCAGGGCACTCGCGACATACGCGGCAGGCTTGCCGACGTGTTGGGCAAAGCAAGGGTGGAAGATCAGGGGCGAGAAAAGGCCCGCCAGAAAGAGCGGGAACAGGAGCTGAATGAAGAGCGCAAGCGGCAGCGCGAACGCGACAGGGATCTCGGCTGGGAACTGTAATGATAGTGGCGGATACTGGACTTCGAAGTCGCCCGATCACGACATATAGTTGTCGTACTTGCACAAAGCTCATCATCCTGACAGGGTGAACTGACTATCAGAAAATTCTACTAACACAGCCAAAGGCGAGTGCCAGTTAAGAACGGGGGTACGAATGGTTCCGGGTGCAGACGTGGTAACTGGGTTCCTCACCTCGGTAGTATACGATGGGTTAAAGCGACCGGTGCGCGCGTTCTCGGATATGCGAAAAGTTCGCAGAGCAATGACGGCGTCCGTCGCTCGTGCAGAACCAAGCGCAGAGGGCAGCGACGTCGTTATACGGGCTGCCTTCGACGATCTCACAAAATATGTGGGACATGAGCTCGGCTCCTACACAAATGAGATGCAGAATTTCCTTTACGAGCTAATGCGCAGCTCGATTCCAGATTCAATAAAGCAATTGGTTATGATTGGCCGCGACCCGGCGCCGTTATTCATGCCATTTAAACGCCTGCTCGATACCTATTCGATGGAAGGCGTTGATGCAGATAAGCTGTTCAAACTCCTGACCGCAGCTATTAAGGCTCGATTTTCAACATCGCTGGGGCCGCAGTCGATAATTGATGTGGTAAATAAGAGGGGCGATGAGGTTCTATCACGGCTTGAGGCAATTATAAATTCTGCAAACAATCTTGATAAGTCTGAAATTTTCACAGCGCAAGAAGTGTTTGAAACGCGCCTTAAGGTGGCACGACACATTGAGGTTCAAAACAAAACACTAACAGTTGAAACAACACAGGGAGCCAGAAAGGTTCCCATTAAGAAGCTAGTAGTGCCAGCTAGAATGGAAGAGGTACATTCCAAATCCGATGCAGTGATGCCACACCGAGATGCGCATCGTGATAGCGGTCAGCCAGTGCCATTTTTAAGTTTTCGGCGCACCTTCTTCAATGCGGTAATATTGGGAGATCCGGGTGGCGGTAAGACGACGCTAACACAATTGCTATGTTATGACTTGGCTAACCAAATAATTCTCGAAGCGGCGGCACCAAAAGCGAAGCACTTCGATGTCAGCGACCTGAAAATTCCATTGCGGATCGTCCTTCGCGCATTTGAGAAAAGAGTGCGATCAAACCCCAGCTATAATTTTCTGGACTACATTGTAGACGAGCTAAGAATTATTTTTGCAAATGACGACAGGAAGTGTGCCGCATTTGTCGGCTTTCTTCTTAATGTTGGTCAAGCGGTAATAATTTTTGACGGGCTGGATGAAATACTCAACGTTGGAATGAGAAGGGAAATAGCGGCAAAGATTGAGGAATTTTCTCTGGTTCATCCGAACTGCCCTGCATTGGCTACTTCAAGGATAGTTGGATACAATGACGCCCCACTTCCATATGAGTTCAGAGTGTTTACTCTTTCCAGATTTAACGACACGGAAATTGAGAAATTCTCTGTAAATCTCTTGTCGGCCGTATCGCAGCATAAGTCCACGACAGCAAAAGAGCAGGCAAGTAAGTTTCTGGTGCAGTCGGAAGCAAACGCTCCCGATCTGCGAACAAACCCACTTATGCTCGGTCTGATGCTATACATATTTATTTTCAAGGGCGATGTGCCAAGTAATAGGCCGGAAATATATAAAGAGTGCTCGATGTTGATGTTCGAGAAGTGGGATCAAAGACGCGGAATCGTGTTTGATTTTCCCCAGGATTTCGATTTATTGGACTTGTTTGGCTTCCTCGCCAGTCGTATTTTTGGCGATGCTGAAGCAGAAGAAGGGGTAAGCGCCGAATGGCTCACAAGGGAAGTAAGGAAATTTTTCTCCGAATGGTACTCAGACAGAACGCGTTCTGTCGAAGCGGCGCGAACTCTCGTTGACTTCATCACTGGCCGCGCATGGGTTATGTGTGAGGTTGGCCCAAATACGTTCAAGTTCACGCACCGAACATTCTTGGAGTACTTTTTTGCGAGACGTATTGAGGAGGAGGCAGGAAGCGTAAGGGATTTGATACAGAGAAGTTTGTATCAGAAGATAGTGTCTGCTGAGTGGGATGTAGTTAATCACCTTGCTCTTCAAACGTCGACATTCAGAAGCAGCCCCAAGTCCTTGCAGGCTATTCAAGCTCTGATTAACCCGGGCAAAGAGGAGCATTCTGTGCTCTCCGATGACCAGAGATTTAACTATATATATTTTGTTGTTAGAACGCTTGACTATCTGGTTCTTCCTGAGGCGAAGGTTCTAGAGGTGTGCAACTTTGTTTTGGATGAGTTGTTTTCCTTGCGTGAGTTTAACTATCAGAACGCATGCGAGGTCATGCATGGGCTTTTGAAGTTCTCTAGATCAAAGAGTCAGATAGTCGCAGATCACTTGTCTTCAGAGCTAGGGAAGATTGTCAGTAATGCGGGTGATGTGAATCGCATTAAGGCGATCTATATCCTGGGCAACTTCTATGCAGGATTCCGTGCGCGGAGACTTTCTCCGGTAAATGGAGAAGACTTTGAGTTGGTTTGGAGGTCGCTGGCGCCAGCGAGGACCTCCGTACGGTCGAATATGCTTGATAGGGCAAGGTTGGATATTAGTGAGGCTAGGTGTTTCATTTATATGTTCAAATCAAATGTGGTGGAGCTAATGGCCATTCACGGCTTGGGTCTGGCCATGTTCAATGGGGAAGACGCTGCTCCCTATGAGATTAATTCTCTAGCTTGTGTATTGGCGACTCAGTATTTGCTATTTGTAACCACTTCGCGCCGGAGTCTTTTGGATGAAGAGCGGTTTGACGAGAGCGATATCGCTGGAGGTATGGAGTTTATAGTTGCGGCAATGGAGTCACTTTCTATTTCTGGCGAGCTGGAAGATTTCCTTCGCAAGAACTGGAACCCGATTTCCGAGGAATCTCTTTTAGGGCTGTGGGACGTGTTCTTATACGCTGCGTCAAAGCCACGGGGCATTGTGCGTAGGCTACCCGCGGTAGCCGACGCCTTCTTTGTTCTTTTGATTTTGCAGATGAATGCTCACAAACGAGGTGGCCATCTAGAGGGGAGGGTGGCGCGCCATCATAGTTTGCGTAGCGAGGAGTTGGGCAAACATGACATTTATGAGGTTGTACGAATGATTGGTCAGTATGCCAGCTCGGACGAGAAGCGACGGAGGATTGAGGCGCTAGGGAACGAGTTCGCGAGCCTTATGGCTACTGGGCCACAGGTGGAGCGGTGACTTAGTATCACGTTCTTAAGGCGTCTAAGTAGCGTGATGGCGCTTGGCAAAACTGGTCGTTTCTGTCCCGGTCCCCCTGCCCTGCTCCGCATCAAGGGCTTAGGCTGGACAAAAACCTGTGACAAAACCTTTGCGGTTTTGGGAGGGTTTTGGCACGATGCGGCATGATCATCGGATACGCCCGCGTCAGCACAGAGGACCAGAACCTAGACGGCCAGCTCGACGCCTTGAAGGCGGCGGGTGCCGAGAGGATCTTCGCTGACAAGATCACCGGCACGGCGCGCAGCAGGCCCGAGCTGGTGTATCGACCCAGTGAAACTCTGCTCATGCTACAAAGGAGAAGGTAGCGATGAGTGTGACAATGGACGACAGCATCAAGCGGTGGACTGCCAAGCGTAAGACG
>NZ_BMYI01000041.1:0-12941 GCF_014652195.1 Gemmobacter nanjingensis | reverse complement strand
TGATCCATGAAACGCGCCCCTCGCAGCCGTCAACGCCATGATTTATATGCGAAATATCACGATTACGACAGCGAAATCAGCGACTTACTTGGAGAATGTGGGTTGAAAGCACTATCAGCGAACACTATTTCTCAAATGTCTCCGTAGAAATCGCCGACCAAATGCGTGCTCAGCGCGACCAGAGGGACGAAAGCCTCGAAAGGGTGCCTTGCGGGGACGGGTGCTGGTTCTGCTGTGCGACCCATCGAATGATCGACGCAACTCCTGCCGACGCGGAACGGATATGGGAGGCTATGCTCGCTAGTAATGTGCCAGGTCATAAGCACCCGAACGCTTGCCCCGCCCTGGGAATTGACGGCAGGTGCAGGGCGTACAGCGTGCGACCGCACACTTGCCGGCAGCGACTGTCAACGTCCAAGGAAGCATGTCGCGCCGACCTTGAGCAGGGGATCGGTTCTAGTGAAGAGCATGTGATCCACTTGGGCTCGCCATTCGATGCCAACCAACTCGCTGCGCTGCTCGCAGTGTGCGTTGGAGCCAAAGAGCCATTTGTAAACTTGCTAACGACGCTACGCTCTTTGCGGAGCGGTGCCTCGATGTCCGATGCCATTAGCAAAGGTCGTAGATCCTTTAAGCATTTTGATCCGAGCTCGCAGCCAAAGGGGCGCATAGTTCAACCAGTCGATCTCAAGCTGCCGGATTCGGCGGGTTAACTGGAGCGCATTACCAGGGAAGGAACTACAGAGCTGCAGTTTGATACCGCCTCACCGAGATAGGTGAACGGCCGTCCTTTTGGGGCGGCCTTTTTCATTTGTGGTCGAGCTTCTCAGCCAACTCCCAGTTTGCCTCCCGCCTGCCTCCACGGTGCCTCCCACCCCACCCGCCATGGTGATCCCGCAAGTGTTCGCGGAAGTCCCAAGGAGGTTCACATGGCGACCAGGCACCTTTCCCAGATCGAGCTGGCGGCTCGCTGGAACATTTCACACCGCACGCTGGAGCGCTGGCGGTGGACGGGTGAAGGCCCGAAATTCATCAAGCTCGGCGGCCGGGTGATCTACCGGCTGGAGGATGTCGAGGCATTCGAGGTCGAGCAGATCCGCGGCGCGGATCATGAACCCCATCGGCCGATGTCGGCGTGAGGGGGTAGGACATGACGATCTCCAATCACATCACCCTCGCCGATATCCACCGCATGCCGGTGGGCCAGATCGCGGCGCTGCCCGCCGACCAGCTCGCCCTGCTGAAAGGCATGGCGGACGAGCAGCTGACGCAGGCGAAGTCCATCTCGGACTGGCTCGATGGCGCCATCTCCCTGAAATACGCCGATCGCGCCGGTGACTTTCGCCACGAGGCTGGCAAGGACACTGGGACGATCCGGTTCGAGGATGACGGCGTCACCGTCATCGCCGAACTGCCCAAACGCATTGACTGGAACCAGGACAAGCTCGCCCAGATCGCCGCGAACATCGCATCCGCTGGCGAAGACCCGGCCGAGTTCATCGACACGAAGCTGTCGGTCTCCGAACGCAAGTACGGCGCTCTGCCGGAAAGCTGGCGCAAGGGGTTTGAACCCGCCCGTACGGTGCGAACCGGCAAGCCCAAGTTCCGTCTGGTGTTGAACGAGGAGGTGCGCTGATGGCCATTTCTCTCGCATCCCTGCGCATGACCTCGGCGCTGACGCCGCCGCGCATCCTGATCCACGGGGTGGCCGGGGTCGGCAAATCCACCTTCGCGGCCGATGCCGACCGGCCGGTGTTCATCATGACCGAGGACGGGCTCGGCAAGCTGCAGGTGCCGCATTTTCCGCTGGCGACGAGCTATGCGGAAGTGGCCGGGGCCCTAGATGCGCTGCTGACCGAGGACCACGAGTTCGGAACGGTGGTCATCGACAGTGTCGACTGGCTGGAACCGCTGATCTGGGCCGAGGCCTGCCTGCGCAACGGCTGGGCCTCCATCGAAACACCCGGCTTCGGCAAGGGCTATGGCGAGGCGCTGAATGTCTGGCGCGAATATCTCGACAAGCTGAATGCGCTCCGGGACCAGAAGGGCATGGCGGTCATCCAGATTGCCCATACCGACATCAAGCGCTTCGACAGCCCCGAGCACGAACCCTACGACCGGTATGTGATCAAGTTGCAGACCCGCGCCTCGGCGCTGCTGCAGGAGCATTCGGACGTCGTGCTCTTCGCCAACTATCAGATCTCGGTCGCGAAATCCGATGTCGGCTTCAACAAGAAGGTGACCCGGGCGCTCGGGTCCGGTGCGCGCGTCATGCACACCGAAGAGCGCCCCGCCTTCCTCGCCAAGAACCGTTACGGCCTGCCGGACACGCTGCCCCTCAGCTGGGCAGAGTTCATGGCGGCCATGCCCCAATCCTAATGATCGCCCTGAAAGGACAAGACTATGGCACGTTTCGACACGTCCTTTGACGCCACCAGCGTCGAGCCCACCACCGCCCACGAGCTTTTGCCGGCGGGCAAATACCGCGCCCAGATCGTCGAAAGCGAGATGCGCGTCACCAAGAACGGCATGGGCCAGTTTCTCTGGCTGATGCTCGACATCCTCGAGGGCGAGCACAAGGGCCGGAAGATCTTCGATCAGCTGAACCTCGTGAACCCGAACCCGACCACGGTGGAAATCGCGCAGCGGACGCTGTCGGCCATCTGCCACGCGACGGGCAAGATGCATGTCAGCGACAGCGAGGAGCTGCACCTGATCCCGATGACGATCCAGGTGAAGGTCAAGCCGCCGAAGAATGGCTACGGCGAAAGCAATGCCGTCGCTTATCTGCCGCCCGACCGCGGCGTTGCGGCCCGTGCAGCCAAACCGACGCCCGCTGCGCCCGCCACACCTGCGGCCCCGCCCAAGATGGCGTCTGCGCCCTGGAACAAGAAGGGCTGATGCGCTGCGCCGCCCTGACCTGTTGACGGCCGGGGCGGTGCCCAACCCCATCTGAGGACACTCCCATGACTGACATGAACAACGCGGCCCCCGTGGCCGTGAACGGCTCCGGCTTGCCTGATGATCAGCGCCGTTTGATCGAACTCGACGACGCCATTGCCAAGATCCGCACCCAGATCGCGACCGCCGATCTTGCGCGGCAGCGCGGCCACAAACCCATCGACCCGGACTGGTTCCATCGGGCCCGCACGGCGCTTCGCCACCTGAGCCGCGAGCGGGCGGAACTTCTGGCCAAAAGCACCGGCCGCCGCCGCCGCGAGAAGCTGAAGGACGCGCTGATCGGCGTTCTGCGCGAGCGCCATGATCCGGAGACCTGGAGCAACATTCTGGCCGAGGCTCAGGCCCGCAGTGAACGGGAGGGTCTGTAATGGCCGAGCTTCCCGCAGCCCCCACGCCGACGCTGACGGCGATCTATGCCGACTATGAGGCCCGCCAGGGTGATGGTTTCCGCGATCACCTCGGCGCCTCGATCATCGGCAAATCCTGCGCCCGTGCGCTCTGGTATGATTTCCGCTGGGTCACGCCCGCGCGCCACTCCGGCCGCCTGCTGCGCCTCTTTGAGACCGGCCAGCTGGAAGAGGACCGCCTGGTCCACAACCTGCGCGCCACTGGCGCAACGGTGCTCGAGGTTGATCCGGAAACCGGCCGCCAGTTCCGCGTCGAGGCCCATGGCGGGCACTTTGGCGGATCGCTCGACGGCGTGGCTATTGGCATCCTCGAGGCCCCGAAGACCTGGCATGTGCTCGAGTTCAAGACCCACGGGGTCAAGAGCTTCACTGAGCTGACCGCCAAAGGCGTGGTGCTGGCCAAGCCCCAGCACGCCGCGCAGATGCAGATCTACATGCACCTGACGGGGATCACCCGCGCGCTTTATGTGGCGGTCTGCAAGGACACTGACGCGCTGCATATCGAGCGCATCGAGGCCGACAGCGCCATGGCAGAGCGCCTGCTGGACAAGGCCGGGCGCGTCATCTTCGCCCAGCATCCGCCTGCGCGGATCAGCGAGGACCCGGCCTGGTTCGAATGCAGGTTCTGCGATCACCATGCAGTCTGCCATGAGGCTGACGGTGCGGTCGTGACCTGCCGGTCGTGCCTGCATGCGACGCCCGTTGACGGCGGCTGGCACTGCGCCCGCCACGACCGGATGCTGGCACCCGCGGAACAGCGTGCGGCCTGCACCCGCCATCTCTTTATCCCCGATCTCGTCCCGGGCGAGGTCATCGATGCGGGCGACGATATCGTCACCTACCGCATGGCCGATGGCTCCACCTGGGCAAACGACGCCCGCACGACGGAGGCCGCGCCATGCTGACCCTGCGCCCCTATCAACAGGCCGCGATCACATCGATCTACGGCTATTTCCAGAACCACAAAGGCAACCCGCTGGTGGTGATCCCGACTGCCGGGGGAAAGTCCCTCGTCATGGCCGCCTTCATCGAGGGCGTGCTGAAAGCCTGGCCCGACGAGCGCATCCTGATCGTAACCCATGTCCGCGAGCTGATCGCCCAGAACCATGCCGAGATGATCGGCCTCTGGCCCGAGGCCCCCGCCGGCATCTACTCGGCGGGCTTGGGCAAGCGCGAGGTGCAGGCCCGCATTCTCTTCGCAGGCATCCAGTCGATCCACCGCCGCGCGCAGGAGGTCGGCCACACGGATCTGGTGCTAATCGACGAGGCGCATCTCATTCCCGGCGACACCAGCACCATGTATCGCCGGTTTCTGGACGGACTGGCCCGGATCAACCCCGCGCTGAAGGTGATCGGGCTGACCGCCACGCCCTTTCGGCTCGACAGTGGCATGTTGCACGAGGGCAAGAACGCGCTCTTCACCGATATCGCCTATGAGGCCCCGGTGCGCGATCTGATCGACGCTGGCTATCTCAGCCCGCTCGTGTCGAAACAGCCCGCCACGCGGCTGGATGTCTCGAAGGTCGGCACCCGCGCAGGCGATTTCATCCAGCGCGATCTGGCTGCTGCGGTAGACAAGGAGGCCATCACGCGCGCGGCGGTCACCGAGATCATCGAACATGGGCGGGAGCGCAATTCCTGGCTGGCCTTCTGCTCCGGCGTCGACCACGCCCGCCATGTCGCCGAGGAATTTGGTCGACAGGGGATCACCTGCCGCACCATCTTTGGCGACACGCCGAAGGAGGAGCGCGATGCCATCATCGCCGCATTCAAGCGCGGCGAAATCCGCGCGCTGGCCTCGATGGGTGTGCTGACCACCGGCTTCAACGCGCCGGCGGTCGATCTGATCGCGCTCCTGCGCCCCACCAAATCCGCGGGGCTCTATGTGCAGATGGTGGGCCGTGGGACGCGTCTCGCGCCGGGCAAGGAAAACTGCCTGGTCCTCGACTTCGCCGGTAATGTCCGCCGCCATGGACCGATCGATTTGGTGCGGCCCCGGCGGCCCGGTGAGGCCGGTGGTGGCGAGGCTCCGACCAAGGTCTGCCCGGAATGCGACAGCATCATCGCGCTTTCTGCGACGGAATGCCCTGACTGCGGCTATGTCTTTCCAGCCCGGAAGGTGAAGATTGCCCCAACGGCGGCCACGCTTCCCGTCCTGTCGCCGAAAGTGCAGTGGCTGCCGGTCCACGGCGTCTCTTACAGCCGGCACGACAAGCTGGGCGGGCTGCCCTCGCTGAAGGTCACCTATAGCTGCGGGCTGAAGTCGCACAGCGAATGGGTCTGCATCGAGCATCAGGGCTATGCCCGGCAGAAGGCGGCTGAATGGTGGCGCAAGCGCGCCCCGGATTGCCCGGTGCCGCTCACCGTCGATCAGGCCATCGCAGAAGCCGCGCATCTTGCCCGCCCCAGCGAAATCTCGGTCCGTCCTTCGGGCCGCTATCTCGAAGTCTCCGGCCACAGGTTTGCCTCATGCGCCCAATCCACACCGGCCTCTGCTCCGTCTGCCACCGGCAACCTCGTGGGTTTGGCTGGTTCGACCGGGACTTCCGCGTCTCCGACCCGCGGCGCGATGCCAGCCGCAAGCACCTCTGCAGTCGCACCTGCCAGGACATCTGCCATGGGAGGAAGGGCATGATCGATCTCACCCCTAACGAAGCCGAGGCGATGACCGTCAGCGGCCAGATGGGCGGCGAGTATCTCGAAAGCATCGGCAAATCCGATCTCGCCACCCTGACCGAGACCGAATGGGACCGCTTCATCGATGTGGTCGTCACCGGATATTGCGACCACCTGCGCGAGCTTGCGGCCAAGGACCGCAAACGCCTCGACGCCATGACCCCCGAGGTGCCTTTCTGATGGCTGACACATCCTTCATGGCGCGCTTCGGCGCGCGGCTCGTCACCAATGGTTATGCCATCCTGCCCATCGGCCCGGGCACGAAAAAGCCCGGCCGCTTCCAGCGCGGAGCATGGGCCGATTACCCGGAATGGAACCGCCATGCCGAACGCGGCACCACCGAGGTCGAGGTGGCCACATGGTCGTCCTGGCCCGATTGCGGCATCGGGATTGTCGGCGGCGGCGTTGCGGCGGTGGATATCGACATTACCGTGGACGCGGAACTGGCTCTGCGGATCGAGCGCTTGGCACGTGAACGCCTCGGTGACACGCCGGCGCTGCGCATTGGCCGGGCACCTAAGCGCATGCTGGTCTATCGCACGTCCGAGCCATTCCGGGGAATCAAGCGCCATCCGCTGGAAGTGCTCTGCCTCGGGCAGCAGTTTCTGGCCTATGCCATCCACCCTGACACCGGCGCGCCCTATGCCTGGCCTGAGGAGGGGCTGGCGGACCTCGACATCACCGACCTGCCGGAAATCTCGGCCGAAGTGGCGCTGGCGTTTCTCGACGAGGCCTATGCATTGCTGCCAGAAACCCTGCGGCAGCGCGGGCTGGCTTCCAGTGCACCAGCCAGTGATATCGCGCGCAGCCACGGTCAAATCGGTACCTTGCCAGCAATCGAGGCGGCGCTCGCCTGGCTGCCCAACGCAGAACTCGACTATGACAGCTGGATGCGCGTCGGCATGGCGCTGAAAGGGGCGCTTGGAGAGGCCGGGGCCGATCTCTTTGCAGACTGGTCTGCGCAGGCGGCCAAGGATGTGCCCTCAACCACGCTGAAGGCTTGGGCCAGTTTCAAGCCCGACAGGATCGGGGCGGGTACGATCTACCATCTCGCCATGGAGCGCGGCTGGCAGCCCGAGCCAGACCTCCGTCTGGATGGCAGCCTGCCCGAAGACGGGGACCATCCGGCGGCGGGGCTGCTTGCACGGTTGGATGTAACAACATCCGCGGCGTCTCCGACCCCGGCCACACCTGCGTATGCGCTTGCCATCCCTGACGGGCTGGTAGGCGATCTGACTGATTACATGCTGACCACTGCCCGGCGGCCACAGCCGCTCCTTTCGTTGGGGGCCAGCCTCTGCGCCATCGGCGCGCTGATGGGTCGGAACTACCGCACCGAGAGCAACCTGCGCTCGAACCTCTATGTCGTGGGCATCGCCGACAGCGGATCTGGCAAGAACCACGCCCGCGAAATCATCAACGAGACTTTCTTCGAGGCCGGGCTCGCCCATCACCTCGGGGGAAACAAGATCGCCTCCGGCGCGGGGCTGCTGACCGCGCTGCATCGCCAGCCTGCGATCTTGTTCCAGATCGACGAGTTTGGGATGTTTCTGTCAGCCGCTGCGGACCGCAAGCGCAGCCCGCGCCATATCACCGAAATCCTCGACAACATGACCGAGCTCTACACCTCGGCCGGCGGGATCTTCCTCGGCGCGGAATACGCCAATCGGGACGGCACGAACGAGCGGCGCGACATCAACCAGCCCTGCCTGTGCGTCTACGGCACTACGACGCCATTGCATTTCTGGGGTGCGTTGCAGGGGGCGAACGTGGTTGACGGCTCGCTCGCCCGTTTCCTGATCCTGCCGAGCGACGAGGACTACCCGGATGAAAACATCGCCGTCGGCATCCGGCAGGCACCGCCTGCGTTGATCCAGGGGCTGCAACTGATAGCGGCGGGCGGTGGGACCAAGAAGGGCAATCTGACCGGCAAGACCGCCGATCAGAACACCGCCGTGAACCCGATGATCGTGCCGATGACCGAGGAGGCCCGCGCCCGGTTCCGCCAGATCAGCATCGAGCTGACCGAAGAATTGCGGGCGGCGGCGGGCACGGCCTTCACGGCCATCCTCGCCCGCATCGGGGAAAACGCCCTAAAGCTTGCGCTGATCGTGGCGGTCGGGCGCGACCCGGTTCAACCCGAGATCGAGATCACGGCGGCTGACTGGGCGATCAGTTTCGTGCGGCACTATGCACAGCGCACGATGGAGGCGGTTGAGCGGCATGTCGCGGATACCGAGACCGAGGCGCACCTGAAGCGGCTCAAGGAGATCATCCGGGCATCTGGTGCCAAGGGCATCACCAAGTCCGAGATCACCCGGGCCTCGCAATGGCTGAAATCGCGCGACAGGGACGAGATCCTGCTCACCCTGATCGAAAGCGGCGACATCACCACCGGCATGCGCGGCTCATCGACCAAGCAGGCCATGGTCTACAGGATGGCCAGGTGGGATGGGTGACCGAAGATCCTTCAAACCCGCTGACGCAGTCCTTGAAGCATTGAAGTGGGTCAAGTCCCCGCGATGAAAAGGAAAAACAAGATTCTTCAAATCTTTCAATCTTTCAAGAGGACCCCTTATGCCTATACGCGTACGCGCGCGTTTTAATATGAGGAGAGGGGTACCTATTGAAATATTGAATAATTGAAAGATTATATATTATATATACAGGACAACCACTTAGGGGCGGAAATCTTTCAAGCGACCCCTCTGAAGGTTTTGAAGGATCTGCCGGGCGGCACGCTCGCCCCGCGCCTGACATGACTAGACCACCCTTCGGGGCCTGGCGAGACCGCAGCCTTCACCGGCCAGCCCTCCCGCCACGCTCGCCAAAGCGAAGAGGAGGTCTTGATGACCCAATCCGACAACACCCCGCGCTGCATGCTGGCGCTCGATCTTGGCACGACGACAGGCTGGGCCCTGCGTGGTCATGACGGTCTGATCACGACTGGCACGGCCAGCTTCAAGTCCGGGCGCTACGATGGCGGCGGCATGCGCTATCTGCGCTTCACCAATTGGCTGACGGAACTCGACCGGCTGTCCGGCCCGATCTCGGCCATCTGGTTCGAGGAAGTTCGCCGCCACGCCGGAACTGACGCGGCTCATGTCTATGGCGGTCTGATGGCAACTTTGACCGCATGGTGTGAACTGCGCAGCGTCCCTTACCAGGGCGTCCCGGTCGGTACGATCAAGCGCCATGCGACCGGCAAGGGCAATGCGCCCAAGGAGGCAATGATCGCAGCGGCCCGCGCCCGCGGGTTCAGCCCCGTCGACGACAACGAGGCCGATGCTATTGCGTTGCTGGTCTGGGCGATCGAGACGAATGGGGGTGTGGCATGAGGCTGTACCCCAAGGGCTACGGCGGCCAGCGCCGGGATCCCGAGCAGGTCAAACGGGACGGATGGCACGAGCAGCGCATGCTGGCCGTCTCGCTCGATGACCCGCGTCTCACCTGGCCTGAGCGCGAACTCGTCCGCCAGTTGGGTGAGAAGCTCCATGGCAAGCTTCCTCCGGTGAGGGAGGTGGGCCATGGCTGATCGTGTCTGGACCGCGGACGACGTCGCCGATCATTTCGAGGAGGCGTTCCGTACCCTGCGTAGGCTGCCGCCGGTGAAGGCGAAGGGCTATTTCAACACTTGGCCCGACATCGTGCGCACCAGCCGCGAGATCGCAGCGATGGAACCGCAACCGATGCGCGTCTGGCCCTCGGCCAGCGCGATCACCCGGCTCGAACAAACCTTCGACTGGGTGCTGTGGATCGAGGAGGCCGAGCGCAAGCTGGTTTGGTCCCGCGCCGCCCGCGTGCCGTGGAAGCAGATCAGTGGCGAGTTGGGGGTGGATCGTACTACTGCGTGGCGGAGGTGGCAGCTGGCGCTCACGAAGATCGCAGCAAGGCTGAATGCTATGTGACTCCAATGTGTTGCAACACTTTTGTGTTCGACATATGCAACATGTCCGTGCTATCCGAAGGGCATGATGGGGAGAGTGCGTCGGGAGACGGCTATCCCCATTTCGTTGTCGGAGTCCGCTGGACCCCGGTATCCAGCGAGAGTCCGGCTAGGGTCCAGCCCACGGCAGTTTCCGGTTCCTTCCTGGCGACATTCGTATGCTGGCGGGCGAAGCGCGGCACATCGCCAGCGACAGGGCCGGATTTTTGGGAAGCCACCCGGAAGCCACCGCCGCCTAAACCCGCCTGAAACACTGCAATTTCAAACCCTTGATGCTGGACACCCCTGGTGGCCGCTGGACCCTACGTGGAGTCCAGACTGGACCGCGGAGTCCGGAAGCCAGGGGTTTCCACCCTGATCCGAGGAATGACCCGCCGATGACGCTGAGCTTCGCCCCAGAGCGGATCGAGACTTGGCCGCTGTCGCGCCTCCAGCCCTACGCAAGGAACGCGAAGGCCCATGGCGCGGACCAGGTCGCGAAGATCGCCGCCAGCATGGCCGAGTTCGGCTGGACTGTGCCGTGCCTCGTGGCCGAGGACGGGGAGCTGATCGCCGGCCACGGGCGCGTGCTGGCTGCGACGCAGCTTGGGCTGCTTGAGGCACCGGTGATCGTGCTGGGTCATCTGACCGAAGCGCAGCGCCGGGCGTATCGGATCGCGGACAACAAGCTGACGGAACTCGGCACCTGGGACGAGGCGCTGCTGTCGGCGGAACTGAATGATCTGTTGGCCGAGGATTTCGACCTGTCACTGGTCGGGTTTTCCGACGGCGAGTTGGACAAGCTGCTGGCCTTCGTGCCGGAAGGGGACGGAGAAGAGGGTGGCGCCGGGGGCTCCGTGCCGCCGGTGACCATCCCCGAGCCGCCCCGCAATCCGGTGTCCCGCACTGGCGATCTGTGGATCCTCGGCGACCACCGGCTGCTCTGCGGTGACAGCACCAGCGCGGCCGACGTGCGCCGCCTGATGAACGGCGAGCGGGCGATCCTGTTCGCGACCGACCCGCCGTATCTGGTGGACTATGACGGCTCGAACCATCCGACCCGGAACAAGGACTGGTCGGCATCCTACGGTACGACCTGGGACGACAGTTCGCAGGGGGCCGAGCTCTACGACGGTTTCATCTCCGCTGCGGTCGCCGAAGCCATCACTGACGACGCGGCATGGTACTGCTGGCACGCCTCCCGCCGGCAGGCGATGCTCGAGGCCTGCTGGGAAAAGGCTGGAGCCTTCGTCCACCAGCAGATCATCTGGGTGAAGGACCGCGGCGTCCTGACCCGGTCCCACTACCTCTGGAAGCACGAACCCTGCTTCATGGGCTGGCGCCGTCCGAACCGCCCGCCGAAAGTGGCCGAGCAGACGCTGCCGTCGACATGGGAGATGCCGTCCTTCGCCAAGGACGAGCGCCCCGACCATCCGACGCCGAAACCGCTGGACGCCTTCGGGATCCCGATGCGCCAGCATGTGGTGCGGGGCGGGCTCTGCTACGAGCCGTTCTCGGGCTCCGGCTCGCAGATCATGGCGGGCGAGGCCAATGGCCGCCGTGTCTTCGCGATGGAAATCAGCCCGGCCTATGTCGATGTCGCCGTGGAACGCTGGCAGGCCGAAACCGGCAAGGATGCCATCCTCAATGGCGACGGTCGGACCTTCGCGCAAGTGAGGGCCGAGCGGCTGGGAGAAACCCCTGCCGTGCCCGAGCTCCAACCCGAACCCGCCGCGTGACATGCATGACCTGGCTCTACATCCCTCCGGACGCGCTTCCGGAACCGGAGACGCATGTCTCTTCGGCCTCTCCCTCTGCTCCGGCGCGGGCGGTCTCGACCTCGCGCTGGCCATCGCCATCCCCGGATATCGTGCTGTGGGCCATGTCGAACGGGAAACCTACGCCGCAGCCACTCTCGTGGCGCGGATGGAAGACGCGTCCCTGGATCGCGGGCCTGTCTGGGACGATGTTGCCAGTTTCGACGGCCGCCCGTGGCGCGGCGCGGTGGACATCGTCACTGCGGGCTATCCGTGCCAGCCGTTTTCCGTCGCGGGCAAGCGCCGGGGCGCGGAGGACCCACGCCACCTCTGGCCGCATGTCGACCGCATCATCGGCGAGGTCGCGCCGCCCTTCGTCTTCCTCGAGAATGTCGCCCATCATCTCCGCCTCGGCTTCCCCGAAGTCGCCAGCGGACTGGTCGGCATGGGCTACCGCCTTGCGGCAGGCCTCTTCACGGCGGCGGAAGTCGGCGCGCCCCACAAGCGCGAGCGGCTGTTCATCCTCGCCATCCGGGAGGGGGACGACCTGGCCGACCCCGCGCGCCTGCTCTGGCACCCGTTCGAGTGGCGGGAACCGGACGGAGCTGCTGCGGCTCTGGCCGACGCCGAGGGCGAGCGCGAACGAGAACCGGCAGACGAAGCCGACGCCCTCTCAGTCAGCGGGCCAGCACGGGATGAACCTCGCGATAACGGCCGCGCTCTGGCCGACGCCGATGGCGAACGACGGCTGCAAGCCGAGCGCAGGCAACCGCCGCTCGGCCGATCTGACGCATTCGGCGGGGATGTGGATGACGCCGACGGCGCGGGATCACAAGGACGGGGCGACCAGCCTTGCCAACACCCCGGTAAACGGCCTGCTTGGCCGCCAGGTCCTGGCGACGCCGATGGCTGGGCGCGATACCTCCGACATTCGCCGGACCTTGAACCCGCTGTTCGTCGAGGCACTGATGGGCTGGCCCACCGGGTGGACCGGCTTCGCCTCTGTGGCAACGGCGTGGTCCCCCTGGTTGCGGCGCATGCGCTGCGAACTTTGGCAGCTGAACTGCTGGCCGATGGATGACGGGGTGCCAGCATGAAGCAGTCACGTTTCATCCGACATTCCCCAAGTGGCCTGCCGCTTGACTTCAAGATCGCCTGATTTTGCTCGCTGGGCAAGCGTTTTTCGCCCCGAGCGGTGTCTGTCGTCGCGCAAAC
>NZ_BMYI01000040.1:0-13686 GCF_014652195.1 Gemmobacter nanjingensis | reverse complement strand
AGAGATCAGCATGTCCCCACCCCCTCCCGAACCTCGCGCAGGATCGATCTTGCCATGAACAGGGCAGAACGGCGAGGGTCTATGTGATCATCCGGGATGGAACAGATAGGTTAGTGCGCCGCCGCAAAAAGTTGCGCAACCTTACTGAGCAGTTCAAATGTCCAGATTCCTTATGTGTACCTTGATGATATTCTAATTAAGGAAATAGATGCCTCTGATGATCTTCGCTATGAGCGGCTACGTGTCCGCGGCCTGCTAGGTGACTACTTTATCGATTTTGCTGGGGTTGCCTGCTGCAATGCAATCAGCCACCCTCCGGGCTAATCCGACGGGCGATGTCGCTGCGGGCGGCTCGAGTGTCTGTTTCGGCAGGATTTCTGCGGCTGCCATGCTGCGCTGCCGGCAGGCGGCTTTCCGCCCTTCGCGACGCTTCTCGCCCTATCTTCACCCTGAGTTTTTCGCCTGCCGTTCTGCGATCAAAGCCGCGAGTTCAGGCAGATCGGCACCAGAGAGGCCCACCGCGCCGATCTCAATCAATCTGCGGTCCTCCTTGGTCATGCCCTTCTTCGGCCATGCCGACTGGAACCTGTCCAGGGCCTCAGAAAACCCGGATGCCCAATCCCCCTGCGCCTTCTTCGATCGACTGGATATCGAGGCCGCGAACTCGGCGGGCTCGGACGCTATTTCGGCAACCGCCTGGGCACGCATCATCAGAAGGTCCATGAACCGCTGGAAGCGGGACGGGTCGATCCGGGGCAGGACCTCGTCCAGTATCCGGGGCAGCCACTGGTTCGGCATGATGATTTTCGGCGCAATGACGATCCCGGTCAGGTAACCGTCGAGCCAGTCAGGCGAAAGGCCCGTTCCGCGCAGCAGCGCGGCAACTTCACCCTTCTTCTCAGGCTCGGGGGCAGCTTCGGCCAGATCCTCGAGCGAGGCCTCAGGATCAAAATCCGGATCATCCCGCACCCAAGCCTCGATCGTCTGTTCGTGGATGTCGAGCATGACCGGGATCTTCTTCAGCTCCCGGCCTTCGAGAAGCGCGGTGGCGCAAGCGACAAAGCCGGTCGCATCCGGATGAAGGCTTGTCTCCAGCACGTCGGCGCTGCGGGCCATGATACGGGCCCACCAGTCGCGCCGGGTTTCGAGCCATTTCCAGAGCGCGGCCTCCGCCGAGCGGGCGCTGCGCGCCTTGTCGAGGACCGCATGGGCTTCATCGCTGTCCTCGAACCAGCTTTCGATGATCTCGTGCCGATCCCACCATTCATCGCTGGCCATGATCAGGGCACCCTGCTGACGTGAGGGAAGCGCCTTGACTGCCGCGAACGATCCCATGCCGGCGATCAGGTCGAGCGTCGATCTGGCCTCCGGGCGCAGCCCGTCGAGGCCGCAGAGGCGCGCCACCTCGATCAACCCCGGCACTGGCGGCAAATTGCGGGCAAGACCATCAGCCAACGCGAGAGACACGGCCCGGTGCAAACAGTCGGCCGTCCCGGTCAATGCGCCGACATCTTCGGACATGCGCTCGATGATCGACTTCTGCTCCCGGGCGTTGGCGCAGGGGATGGTATAGGCGTCCTTTACGCCTTGCCCCTGCTTGAGAAGCAACATCGCCATCTTGCGCTGCGATCCGGCTTGCAGCGCGACACCGATGCTCTGCGCCCCACCTCCATCCGGCAGGGTGATGCGGATGCCATGAATCTTCCATGGGGTCACGTCTGGGTCGGCAACAACGCCTTTGCGCATGGCCTCCTTGAGAAGATGATCGACCACCCTCCGTGCGGCATCCTCGGGCATCCAGCTGCGCAGAACGACCAATGTCGCCAGTATGCGCCCCGGAAGGTCGCCGCGCGCAAGACGATCAGCCAGGCCTTGCGCTGCGGCAAGACGGATATGCGGAGCCGGGTCAAGCAGCCAGAAACAGGCCAGATCGGCATGGAGCGCATCGCTTCGACCCACCGAATAGGCAACCACCTGATCGCGCATCTCCGGGGGCATGGCCGGGAAGCTTTCGGTCAGGGCATGGTGCAATGCAAGTGGTTCGCCCTCCGCCTGCTGGATCAGTTCGTTGAAGAGCCCTTCAAGCAGGGCTTCGCCTTGGGCGGGATTGGCCGTACGTCGCCCCGTTTCCGAAATGACGTCCTCGCGGTGCAACTCCAGAGAAGCCGGGGCCTCCAAGCCGTTGCGTGTCCAGAGCTGGGCGAAGATGAGGTTGTGAGCAGGCGTCATCCGCCCCTGCCGGCGCGCAAGATCAAGCGCGTCTTCGACAGTCTTGAGAAAGGTCTGGCCGCGCGCCTTGCCGTTTTCTCTGGCGATACGGGCGGCATCGAGACCTGCGCCGAGCAGATCCAAGAGGTCTTCGTCATTCGGCGAAGGGGTTTCGATAGCACATAGCTGCGCGACGATCTGGCCGCCCAGGGCCGGACGATGCAAGAGGTCGAAACTCATGCGTTCCAGAACGTCGCGCCGCGCGCCGAAGCCATCGGCGCCCGCCGCCGCAAGGGCGGCCAATGCCTCATCGATCCGACTCTTTGCCACGTCTCACCCGCCGTACTGTCCGAATTCAGCGACCAGCCTAGCGAAGTGGCTGTGCCTTGTCAGGAAGAGATGGCAGCCGTGTCTGACGACAGAATGGCGGGCCCGCCGACCGTGGCCAGAGCCGACGGAGCAGACCGGGGGTGGCGCGCACCGGGACCTGATCACAGCTCCCAATCCGTCACGCCCTTGCGCTCCGATTGTCCGGCCAAATCGCGCTCCGCCACCGTCGCCTGCCGCAAAGTCAGTCCCAAGGCCACATGCGATTTCGCCGCTGAAACCACTGCCCGCGCGATCCAGCGTCGCTCGGCTTCATACTCGACATCCCGCGCCAGCACGTCCGTCCGACCCGCCGCAAGATCTGCCACGATACCTTCGCCATAGCGCCGCCGAAGCTGGTCTGCGAAGCGCTCGGCATGGGCATCCTCACGAAACTCGACCTTGCCCTCGGTCTGCATGATTCTGCCCATCGACCGCAGCGTGCGGACGAGCCGGTCGTTCTCAGGCGCGGTTTCATGGGTAACGGTATGGTCAATCGCCGCCGCCGCCCGGTCATAAAACCCCTGCAGCTCCCCGGCCATGCGCCGTCCCTGCTCCGGGTCGCGCGGGTCCAGTCGTCGCCGACCAGCAAGAGCCAGAAGATCACTGCGCACCCAATCCCGCTCTTCCCAAGCGTTCGCCGCGCCCGTTTCCAGACGGCTGGCGATACGCTCTCCGCTCAGACCAATTGCAGTCGCACCCGCCACGATCTCCGCGCGCAGCCGCTCCGCCGCCCCGGGCTGCAGGGCTGTTTCCGCCCGGCCCCGCGTCAGGGTATCGTCCTCAAGCGCCACGCCGTAGACCGTAGACTGCGGCGTCATCTGGAGAAGCTGCGCGCCGCGCGCATCGCCAAGCCCGCGGGCGATGTCGATGGCATATCCATAAAGCTCATCCCGCAGGTCCTTCCGCTCGGCCGTGGGTGCCTTGCGGATCTTGTCCCCGGTCTCCGTCATCCAGCCGCTGAAGTGCCGCTCCAGATCAGCGCGCTCAAGCGTCGCCGCCTCGGCCGGGAAAGGATGCAGCACCCCGCCCCGCCGCAGCACCTCCTCCGCTTCGGCGATCTTTTCCCCGATCTCCGGCAACCCGGTCAGCGCTGCCACATGGCTCAGGCTGCGCATGGTGTCCGCCGTCCGCGCCATGGTAGCGAGTGCATCTTCCAGCGCCCTGCCCTCACGCGGCCGCTCCTCCGGTACCCTGCCTTCCTCCCGCGCCCGCTCGATCTCTGCCCTTGATGGGCCGTAGGTCAGCAACCCCCGCTCTGCCCGGGAGGTCGCGTCGAGGAACACGCCTTCCTCGGCCGCAATGGCCACCATGCGCTCTTTCATCATGTCGAGGTTGAACCCATGGTCCTTCGCCATGAAGAACCAGGTGTCATTCAGAGTGCCACGGTTGTTCACAACGATATGGATATGCGGATGCGCCCGGTCGGTGTGCAGCGCCGCGACATAGGACCAGACATCGTCCTGGTGCTCGCCGGACTGAAACATTTCGAATGCCCAGGCTTCCGCGATCAGCTTTGCCTTCTCTGGCCGCACATGTGACGGGAAGCTCATAAGCAGGTGCGTGGTGTGCCCGTTCTTCGGGGAGCCGCGCCAATCCTCGACCCAATCGTCGACGATGTCGTTCCGCTCGCCCTTGGTCAGCCCCTTGGCACCTGCATCCAGCACGACCCCGTTGCCGAAGATCGAAGCCGACTTCGAGAACAGATAGTCCATCTGGGCCGACAGCTCCTTGGCATTTGCCGTGCCGCCTCTGACGATTTTCTTGATGACCGCCGCATTCGATCCCAGCGAAAACCGCCACAACTGGCTGGCGCGCGGTGAGAACCGGAAACCCTGTCCAGAGGGAGAAGAGGGCCCGGGTTTCACGCGCCCGGACTGGGGACGCAGGAAGTCGAGGTCGCCAAGAACCGCTTCTGCCAGCCCGATGGGCCGGGATCCAAGCTTAACCATGGCGCGCGCCGTCCTGGGTTTCAGCAAACTTCCGAAACAGCGCCACGCCCTGCCGACGACGTTCCGCGATGATCTGGCTCAACGCCTTTGCCACCATCGGCAGCGACCGGCGCAATTCTTCGACAGAGGCCCACTGAGCCTTGACCATCGGCGCCCTGCCCCGGTTCGCAGCCAGTGCAATCTGGTTCACGTTGGTCCCGATCTTGGCCAGTTCGTAGCGGATCTCCTCCAGCCGCGCGCTGTCCTCCCGGCTGAACTCGAGGAAGCCCGACGCCATACGCACCACCGACCGCACACCGTCAGAGCGGGATTTCGCGCCAAGTTGGGTGCAGAGCGCATCGAAGGCCTGAAGCTCTTCGGCAGGCAGACGGCAGCTCACGACCTGCCCTTTGGCCTCCAACCGAGGGCGACCGCGCACGGCCACTTGCTGCGCTGCAGAATCAGAGGCTTCATTGCCAATCTTCGCCAAAGCCGTGGACCGGGACTTAAGTCGTATTTCGCGAGGATCTGATTTTACTATCAACTTCTGCCACCGATTATTTGTAGACACATCGCATTTCCTGCCACCTTCTCTATCCCCTTCTTTCACCCCTTGATCAAGCACAATCTATGCGCGATATGAGCCCTTGCAGGTTGTGTTAACCTTGGGTAACTCACCTGCCACTGAGTGCGCTTCGCTGATCGCTGAGTGCACAAGGCGCAACCGGAGAAGGTGCCCCTCCAAGCCCTTAGCAGGAGGGCATTTCCCGGGAAGAAGTGGCGGTAACGCCTTGTTTTGTTTGATGTACGGACCCAACCGTTCAGTGTTGCGGGTTCGGAGAAAGGAAGTGTGGGATGCGTCTTGTGGCATCAGCGACGTGTGATCAGGGCTACGCCTCATGATACACGCATTGCGCGATCAGATAAAAGACATACGCATCCAATAATCAGACATATGATTAAAGATATACGCCTTGCGCAATAGGGTTTGCGCGAGAGGATTTCTAATATCCGCTGTCCGGGTTCGGATTAAAGCGATGTGATTAAGGATAAAAGATTTCGGCGATCAGCATTCAGAAAAATGGGATCGTCGATATGCGAAGTGAGGGAGGTGATATGAGTTACGGAATACGGGTTGTGCTGGTGATGAACAGGAAGGGCGGATCGGGCAAGAGCACGCTCTGCCGCGCCCTTGCTTCTGCTGCAGCAAGTCGCGGCGAGACGGTTACGATCTTCGACACGGATGCCTCGAAGTCTTGCCTCAAGTGGATGCAGGCGGGGCAAGAGGCCGGAAACTGGTCGCCGCTGGTCGAGGTGATCCACACTCTCGATGCCCACCGGGTCGTCGAGGCGATTGACCAGATCTATGAACAGCCAGACCAGGAGCACCTGATCCTGATCGACACTTTCGGCGGCGGGTCTGAGGCACAGGATGTGCTGGCCGTTGCCGCCCACCGGATCATCTGCCCGATGATGCTGTCGCGCGGCGATCTCAGCGAGACGCTCGAGACTGCCAACTGGTATTTGAAGCTGCGCGGGCGGGTCGACAATCCGGATGAGCTTGCCGGCTTCTCCGTGGTGTTCAGTCGCGTGCAGGTCCGGCTCTCTGAAGCGGAGCGCGCGGTGGCGGATGAACTCTTCCGGTCGCTGCCTGCCTGCGAGGCCTGGCTGTCCAATCGCAGCGCCTATGTCCGGATGGACAAGGAAGGGCTCCTCGGCCCGATCGCGGACAAGACGCCAAATCGCGGCTTGGCGGCGCATCTGCAGACAGCCGTGAAGGAGGCCGGGGAGCTTCTCGACGAAATCGATCAGTTGATCGCGGCCCCGGCGGAGGTCGCATAATGGCACCGCGTAAAGATCAGATGCGGATCATCCGGCAGGACGCGGGTTTTTCAGCGAAGCTTGGGTTTGGTGGGATGGTCGCGCCCCCGGCGGAGGTTGAAAGACCGAGCGCGATGCCGTCGGCGCCGGTCTGCTCCCGGCCAGAATCGAAGCCCGAGCAACCGGCAATCGTGACAGCCGCCGCACATGTCATGCCCCAACGCGATGATGATGGCGGGTTGCCCATCCGCGGCCAAGAAGAAGCCCGGAAAGAGGAGGGTGAACCGCGGACACCACTGCACTTGGCGCAGCGCCATGCGGTGCCTGCCCCATCCGCAACGGCCCGGGGTCAGGTCGTCTATGTCGCGGTGTCGCTCACCGCCAGGCAAGCCCATCTCGCTGAAGCCTGGGCCTCAGTGGCGCGGTGCTCGGTCCAGTTCCTGATCCGTCGCGTGGCGCAGGGACTGCGTGACGAGGCCTTTGACGACTGGGAACGCGATGGCATGCCCGAAGTCAGTGAACCTCGCGGTGCACGGGGCAAGCATCCGACCAGCGTGACCTTGACCCTGCGACCGCCTTTTGCAGCCGACCTGGCCGCCCGGCACGATCCGCTTGGGGTTCTTGGTTTGGCGCGGGTCATGGGCCCGGCCTTCCGCGCGCGGTTCCAGGAGGCATTCGACATCGCCTTGGACAAGGCGCCGCTGCACACGACAACCGAGGGAGAAGAGAAATGACTGATCAGAAATCGAATGCCCTCGACGACGACACGTCGGCAGCCAAGTTTGATGTTGGCAGGCCTGTGGAATGGATGGTCGACCCGGATCATCGCGAGAAGATCCTCGGCGTCACCTATGAGTTCAGCCATACCGGCGAGCGCAAGACGGTTTGGTACACAGCGAACAAGCGGCGCGCGAAGTGCTTCATTGTTTTGGAGGTCCTACAGTTGCTCGGAAAGGAGACCACCTGACAATGACAGGTCGCAACGTGGGCAACCCCTTGGTGGCCAATGCGCGCGAACCGGGGGGGGCAAGCCATGAAGTTTCTGAATCGATCCGCTGGTTTCGATTCAGAAAAGTAATTGGACTTGCTGCGACGCAGGGAGGATTCTGTGTTGGGAGGCCCACATGGTTCTGGCACATCTGCACCGCATCGATCCCGATGCCAATATGGCGCGCTATTACTGCGTCGACATCGCGCCGACACTGCTCGGGGACGTCTCTGTCTTGCGGACCTGGGGCCGGATCGGGACCCACGGTCGGACGAGCATCAAAACCTGTGCTTCCATTGAAGAAGCGGAGAGAGCAGCATCGCAAACCCTCCGCCAGAAGATGCGGCGGGGCTATCGGCCGTCCGGCGAGTTGCTGCCGCCATACCTTGCGGTGTGAGATCGGTCAGGCCTTCCGCTGAAGCCTGCCTTCAAGCTCCGCACCGGCCTCGATGGCGATCCGCTCATGGATGACATCGGCCTGCACGACTGCGCTCGGCGCGAGCTGAACGTTTCGCGCCGAGATCATACCAGAGACCGCCCCAAGCACGACGAGGTCGTGGGTGGCGACGGAACCTTCAACACGACCTGAACCAGCCACGCTGATCTCCGGCGCTCGCAGTGAGCCAACGACATTGCCTTGGATCTCGATCGGTCCACTGGAGGTGGCATCGCCTTCGACGACAAGGTCCTGCGCGAAGATGCTGCGGCGAGCGTTCGGACTTGCCGGGTCCGGCCATCGGTCCAGATCGCCATGTGGTGTCTTCATCTTGGTGCCGCCTCAGCTCAACTTCGTGCCGCACGACTGGACCAGAATCGAAACGAAAGGGCAACACGCGGCGCTGTGATCGGCGAAGAAGGGCGGCAGCCTTCGGCGCTGTACAACTCATCCGGCCAGGGTCATCGCCGGTCGTCCCTCATGAACCTTAGAGTCTGCGCCGATCGCTCATGAGGGTACGTCAGGCTGTTGGTTGGTGTTGTCCACGATGAAAACGAAGGGCTAACGTATTGCCGTGAACTTCCGGCGAGGGTGATGATGCAACACGAAGAGCGCAATAGTTTGACTGATCCCGCCTCCAACTTCAGGCATACGCAGTTCGAAGGCGAGATGAAGCTGCGCCTTGCCGTTCCCTTTGACGCCTGGGAGCCCATTGGCAGGGAAGGGCCTATAACGACCGGAGCGCGCGCTCATCTGGCCCGCCTTGCCGAAGCCGGCAACGGAGGCATGGCCTGATACGCTCGGGTCGGGCCCAGTAGTCGACCGCCAACTTGTCTGCACTTGTCCGGATCCCATGCGCGACCGGTGGTTCCGCCGCTAATCGGGTGTAATTGGGTCAAGAAATGGGTTGCGGGAAATGGGTGTTATTGGGTATTTAAATGGGTATGATCCAAATCCATACGCTCCGCATCACCCCGAACTTTCTTTCGATCATCGCCGAAATCGACGAGTTCAAGGGCGCATGGCGCGCGCTCGGAAGTCTCGCCCCCGAGCGTCTGTCAGCCTTGCGCCGCGTCGCTACGATCGAAAGCATCGGCTCTTCGACCCGCATTGAAGGAAGCCGACTCTCAGATCAGGAGGTCCAGCGTCTTCTCTCCAACCTCGACATCCAGACCTTCTCGACCCGAGACGAAGAGGAGGTCGCTGGCTACGCCCAGGTCATGGATGCGGTCTTCGCCTCGTGGCGCGACATGGACGTGACCGAAAACCATATCCGCCAATTACACCGGGACCTTCTGCGGCACAGCGGCAAGGATCAGCGCCACAGGGGAGCCTGGAAGACCGCGCCAAACTCGATCGCGGCTTTCGACGAGACAGGGCGGCAGATTGGCGTCGTGTTCGAGACCGCCACCCCCTTCGACACCCCCGGCCGCATGGTTGAACTGATCGACTGGTACAACACCGCCACCCGGGACCGTGAACTGCATCCGCTGCTGCTGATCGGAGTCTTCGTCGTGGTCTTCCTCGAGATCCATCCGTTCCAGGACGGCAACGGACGTCTCAGTCGGATCCTTACCACCCTCCTGCTTCTGCGCGCAGGCTATGCCTATGTACCGTACTCCTCCCTCGAAAGCGTGATCGAGCAAAGCAAGGAGGCCTACTATCTGGCCCTTCGACAGACCCAGGGAACGATCAGGTCTGACAGTCCGGACTGGGAACCTTGGCTCGGCTTCTTCCTGTCCGCGCTGCAGCGCCAGATGCATCGTCTGCGCGTGAAGATTGAGCGTGAACGACTTTTGATGGGTAGCCTCCCGGAAGTTTCGGCGCAACTCTTGGACCTCGTGCGAGACCACGGTCGCTTGACCATCGGCGACGCCGAGCGCCTGTCCGGCCAGAATCGCAACACACTGAAGCAGCACTTCCGCGCGCTGGTGGCAGATGGCCACCTGAGCCTGAACGGAGCCGGGAGGGGGGCTTGGTATTCGCTCCGATAATTTTGATTATGTAATACGTTCTACAAAGATGGTGTGAAACGGTCGGTCGTCAGTGAGACCAAAGCTTCCGGGCAAGCACCAGGGTTGGCAATCAGTTGGCGACACCAGCGCGGTAACTGGCTCGAACTGGCCCCGCGATGCTTGCGCTCAGATGTAGAACTTGAACGGCTGTCTCTCGGCATCCTGAGCACTCCCCATGACCAGAACATCGCCGACCTTGTCTGCAAACCGGACCGTAACCGGGAGGGAATCGGCGAATGCGGCCGAGTTGTAGTTAATCTTTGTGAGTTTCAGGATGTCGGACAGAACGACCGCGATGGAAGGTATGTCGCCTGTCGATCTCAGGATAGTCACCGAGATCGGGTTGGGCGTCTCAGGACCCATGTAGGTGTCGAGACGCGGCGTATACCCCGATGTCCAGAGAAACGCATCGCGCTCACCTAGAACGACGGCAGTCCCGCGAATGCATGGGTAGTCACCATCCCGGAATAGCTTCATGTCTCCCGACGTGGGCCGTATCCGTACACCGGTGATAGTCGTTCCCGACGGCGCCGCCTCGGCGAAGGCGTCCCATTCATCGGGGCTGAACTTCGTCTTGCCGTGAATGAACAGCTCCTTTGGATCCGCGCCGAACTTCGTCCGGTATGTCTCAATTACCCGCTCAATGAGGCCACGGGCGGCGTCCTTTGAAAGGTGGAACTCTTTGCCTTCGGTATACCAGGGGCCGTTCGCCCCGCGAAACACGACTCCATCGCCCTCGCTCAGAAACATTTGCGCGGCACAACATGCATGGTGATCGCGATGGTTTGGGATCAGCTTAAAAACGAATCCGACGTAGCAAACCCCTTCACGCATGCCCGCCACCTTCCACGGTGGCCTGGACTGACTCTTGTAGTAGAGCGCCGTCGCAAGATTCCAGGCGACCGTTGCTGGGTCCTGCGTACCCCTCTTAGGGCGCCCCAAGCGGTCGAGATGCCTCTCAGGAGCTATCGTCGTTTCGCGGATGATCTGGCAAGGCTGTGCGTGAACTAGGAGCTTAGCCTTCATTTGGCGGTGGAAGTCGGGAACGTCGTCGAAAATGTCCTCTGCGCTCGTGTCGAGCAGCCCATCGAACAGCGGCAGGATCTCTCGTCTCTTCGTCTTCTTGGCGAATTCGCCAGGGGTAAGATCCTGGGATTTTCGCCCGCTTCCGGTTGATCGGCATCGCTCGTGGACGATCTCCGGAACGACCATGAGCCAGACGTCGACGGCCGCTTCCTCGTTCCTGAGATGACGGACCACTGCATCGACATATAGATCGGCAGTTTTCGCCACAGCTTCGTGGTGATTTGCGATTGTAGTCGTGCGCTCGATATCTGCCAAATCGAGATTACAGGTGACGAGTGCCTTCTCGTCGACGGTAATCGCGTACGCCTCGCGCAGGCCCGGAAAGTCCGAAAGGTGAGGGCGGTCGGTCTTCTCGCGCTCACCCGCCACCGGTACCGAGATCCCGGCGTTCAGTCGTGCGAGCCAGGACTTCAAGTCCGTTATCCCCACTGCTGTGCCGACTACGCCGACGCGCACCACTGAGCCCGCGATTGGTGCGCCTGCAGGCCCATAAAGGTAGAGACCGTCCTTCGGATGGTCGAGGAGCTGGCCATGGCCGAACTCGAGGTCTGGCTCATCGATGAAAAGCGTTGTCAACGATACCTCGGGCAAGTCCGTCATGCTTCGTCCTCCCCGAAGAATCCGTCGAGCGTCGAGATGTCCTTCTCCTCGGCCTCTTCGCCCAATTCGTGCAGCTGTCGAGCCGTCACGGGTACCGTGACCTGGACAGGCATGGCATCAAGGACGATGTAGGACCCCCCTCCCGTCGGCAGCGTCACGTAAGGACTCTCGCCCGCCATCAACTCAAGAATGGCCATCAACCTCCCGTGCCAGGCCCGGTTGCGCCATGCACTGCAGACGCCCCGCCGCAAGCGGTGCTGCGCGCGCGGATCGTCGATCACCGCACCCTTCTTAATTCCGTCAAGTTCGGAGAAAAGGACTCGCGCCTTGAGGCGGTAGTGGGGGAATGGGAAGAGGCTGGGATAGGCTGTAACCCCGAACTCCCATACCTTTTTACGTGCGATGTTACGGAGCACGGAAGAGCGTCGCTGTCCTTGCCGTCCCCATCGGATGCGCTTCCCAATGTCGATCTTGCCGTCGCTCGCGATCGCAGCGGATCCATTAGAAAAGATGTGCTGAAGAAAGCCCTGCTTCCGGCACTGCATTTCCCAAGCCAGCCGAAAAAGATTTACAAGGTGGCGACGGGCATCAATCGATGTGAGACTCGAAGGTGGGTGCCCGTTCTCGTTGAAGTCGGCATATGCGACGGACCAGACGGTTTCAAAGCGCCCGGTTGCCGGGAACGCCGTCTCGAAATCTGAAGCTGTCGCGAAGGAGAGATATCCGCCGGCATACTCGAGAACCGGAAAAGGCGACTCCTTCGCCAAGGCTGCGCTCCGCTTCTCGCCGAGACTTCCAATCGGCCTAACATGATGGACCTCGTCAGGGACCGTCAGCACACGCAGCCAGTTCGAGGTAAGGACCTCCGGCTCTTGCCTTAAGGCCACCGCTTGGCGCCGCCGGTAGGCCGCCCACCCGGACTGAATGGCTCGGGCGTAGGATCGAGGCACGTTCTCCTCTTCCAGAAACTCAAGGAGCCTTGTCAGGCCGCCCGCCCAATTTCGTTCGAAGTCAATGTATTGGAGTCCTCCGATCCCGAACAACTTCTTGAAGCGCCGCATCTTGAGAGGAACGATGAACCGCCGATCGTCGAGGGATCGGGAGAGATCCTTTGCAATCTCAATCTCCTCAAGGACCCCTTCGCGGGCCAACGTCTCATCACTGCAGCAAAGGAGCATCTTGACCGCCTCGTCCTGCAGAGTTCTGGTGATCTTCAAGCGCCACCCGTCTCCAGGAGACAGGTCGAGGATGTCAGCAAAGACCTCATAGCCGTGGGCCTCGAGGCGGGGAGCCAGCCATGTCGCAAAGGCATCATCCCCAGGCGTCGCCTTAGAAATGAATATCTTGGTGCGCGGTGAAATTTCTTCTCCAGTCATGACGAAAGGATAGCTCGGGCAAACGACCTTTGTAAGCAAAAGCGAGAGTCAGCGCACGATTATCGCGGAGGGTGGTTACTCCACTGCGCTAGCGGAGATATGAAGATTCGCGCAGTCTGCAAAAAATCGAGCCTCCCGAAAGAAGAGGACGACGCAGCCCGCAGCTTGACCAAAGCATCAGCCAAATCCATACTCCGTATCGAGCAACCACTAGTTGAGAAGCCATATTCTTTATGTTTTATAATCAATGCATTACTGTATAACTTGGTCGGCAAGACAATGACTTTGAAGCTCATCCCAATAGATCACGGAGAGCTTTGTCACGGCTGGGCATGGTCTATCGACGACGAGGACGCCCTAGCCGAGCGCGTAGCACGCATTGTGATCGGCCAGTATCGTCACGTAGCCAAGATTCTTAGTGGTGCGGGTGTGCCTGGGCCCGCTGCCAATGCAGAGCAGGCGAATGCAGCGATCAAGCAGCTGACATTGGCGGCGGGGGAGGATCCTTGGCACCGTGACGGTTGGCTGTTCCAAACAATATCGTGGATTGCTGCGCACCAACAGCCTTCAGCTTCGCTCACCCGGATGCCACACATTCGCAAGGCCGACAAAGGCTTCGACGGAATGCAACTGGAATTGAACGAAGCCGGCACATCGGTCACTGCGGTCGTCATCTTCGAAGACAAGGCCACCGATCACGCCCGCAAAACGATCCACGAAGATGTTTGGCCAGGGATCAAAGCTCTCGAAAAAGGCGAGCTGTTGATTTCCACTGAGAAGTGACCCGTGTAGGCGCATAATTTCCACTGAGATTTGACCCATGTGACCCTCCCCCAAGCGAAGAGCGAGGGGGTCAAAG
>NZ_BMYI01000039.1:0-14770 GCF_014652195.1 Gemmobacter nanjingensis | reverse complement strand
CTCCTTTGACCCCCTCGCTCTTCGCTTGGGGGAGGGTCACATGGGTCAAATCTCAGTGGAAATTATGCGCCTACACGGGTCACTTCTCAGTGGAAATCAACAGCATCGGCCAGCGGTTCAAGCAGGGCCGTGGTCTTGCCGACCCAATCGGCCAGGGTGGAGCGATCCAGATCGAGCCCCTCGCGGTCGAAGATCTGGCTCTGACGGTAAAGTGGAAGATGATCGGCGTATTTGCTGACCAGCACATGGGCCAGCAGACCCGGCCCGGGGCGACCGCGCTCGATGGGGCGCGACGGCAGCGGTGCCTGGACAAACTTCTCGCAGCAAGAACAGGTCAGGCGGGGGCGAACAATCCGGTTCACGATAAACCGCCCGGGGACATACTCGAGTTCTTCGGTGACGTCTTCGCCGATCCGGCGCAGGCGGCGGCCGCAATCGGCACAGGCATCGGCCGCAGGGCTGAGTTCCACCTCCATCCGCGGGATGTGGTCGGGGATCGGACGGCGCTTGGGTTTGTCCTGCTCCTCGATGTCCGGCAGCTTCATCCGCGCTGTCATTGCCGCCGCAGCAATCTCGCTTGTCTCCAAGGCCAGCTGCAGTTGCTCGGCCGTCTCGGACGAGGCCCCGAACCGGTGCGCCCGGTGCCGGGCAAGCTGATGGCGCAGCTTCTCGATCAGGATCGCCTGCGCCTTCACCTCGGCCAGAAGCCGCGCGGTGAAGCTGCGCAGCTCCTCGGGGTCTTCCGGCAAGGTCAGGGTTTGATCCAGCATGCAAGAAGTTTATCCCGCTGTATTCCTTGTGGGAATCATTGATTGCAGGGCGTTTGATTATCCCGCTGCCATAGGCCGCCACGTCCGCTGAGGAGCCCGCCAGTCGATCCCTTCCAGCAACATCGACAACTGCGCAGGCGTCAGCGCGACCTTGCCCTCCTTCGCCGACGGCCAGACGAACCGCCCCTTCTCCAGCCGCTTCATGAACATGCAGGCCCCCTGGCCATCCCACCAGATCACCTTTACCAGATCGCCCCGCCGCCCCCGGAACACGAACAGATGCCCGGTGAACGGATCCTGCTTCAGCACCGCCTCGGCCTGTGCCGCGAGCGCCGCAAAGCCCTTGCGCATGTCGGTGACACCCGCCGCCAGCCAGACCCGCGTGTTGGCCGGAACCGGGATCACGCCGAGAGCCCCCGGATCAGTCGCGCCAGCGCCTCGGGATCATAGCTGCCGCTGATCCGCATCCGGTGCCCACCAGCAAGTTCGATCTCGATGTGGTTCTCGGCGGCAGGGGCTGTCGGGGCTGACCTGGTCTCCGAGACGATTTCTACGGGCAGAAAGCGCGCCTCCTCTGACGGGGGCGGAGCCGAGGCGGGGTCCGGCGCATAACGGGGATCGCGCAGCCACTTGAAGATCAGGTTCGCGTTCACCGCGTAGCGCCGCGCAACCTGTGCCACCGAAACGCCCGGCGCAATCGTCTGAAAACAGATCGACCGCTTCTCCTCGTCCGTCCAAAGCCGCTTCGTCCGACGCGCCACGCCATCACCACAGTGTCCACTATCGATGGTGGACACTATCCGCCTATCTCATCACGCGGCAGGGCAGTCAGGCCGGACGCTTACGTTTTCGTGGACCACGGCACGCAAGAACCTGTCGCTGTGGTTATCCAGGGCGATTGCCCCTTGCCCGTCGGCGCGGCTTGCGGCGTAGCGCTAGATACGGCGCAACTTCATCACTTTGACGACAAGGGTCAAAGGGTGAGTTGATCTCAAGTCTTCGCAGCAAAAACGTACAGGCATCGGCAGGGCTGTTCGGCTCTGCCGCTCAGACAGCTATGCGGCATGGTGCCATCGAAATGCACCGTGTCACCGGGGTCCAAGCTCAATGGTGCATATCCCTCGGTTTGCAGCACCAATTGGCCAGAAAGGACATGCAACATGTCATCCGTCTCATGCCGATTCCACTCTGCAAGCGGCGGGGGGGCCGTTTCGGAAAACTCTACCAGCATTGCCTGAAACGGGCGACCGCGCAGTTCGGCTCCCAGAGGCCAGAGTCGAGCGCCAGTGCTATCCAGGGGCGCGCCGGGCGTGCCACGCTCGACCACAAGGCGTCCAGACAGGCGCACTGCATCGCTGCGGACAAGCTCAGACAAGGTACAACCAAAGCCTTGAGCAACCTTGAGCAAGATTTCGAAAGTCGGCGAAAGCTGGCCATTCTCTATCTTGGACAGGGTCGAACGGGCAAAGCCTGCTCGGCTTGCCAGATCCTGCTGATTCCATCCGCGCGCCTCCCGCCAAGCGCGGATGCGCTCGGCCAATTCACGATGAGGGGCGGTTGTCCTGGGACGGTCGGTCACTGGCGGCATTTTGTTCCTATTGACTTCACATTGTTCGTATAATAACACACTGACTATTAAAAAGCAATCGCCAGCGAAAGGGCCGGTTATGACTAAGGAGCAGTCGGAAGCATTGTTTCAACGCGGGTTGAAAGTGTTGGTCGAAGGCGTTTCCTCGGCCTCGCGCGGGCCGGCCACCTTTGGTGGCGCGCCGCGCTATATGTCGCACGGGGCGGGGGCGCGGTTGTACGACGTGGACGGGCGCGACTACATCGACTGGATGATGGCATTTGGAGCCTTGCCGCTTGGCCATGCACATCCCAAGGTGGTCGAGACCATCACCCGTGAGGTGGCGCGCGGCACCCATTTTGCCACCGCTCTGGAGGTGGAGGTCGAAGTGGCCGAGATGCTGGTCGCCCTTCTGCCGCATGTCGACAAGGTGCGCTTTGCCAACACTGGAACCGAGGCTGCGATGGCTGCCTTCCGGCTGGCGCGGGGGCATACGGGGCGGCGCAAGATCATCAAGTTTGAGGGCCATTACCATGGCTGGTGGGATGCGGTTCTGGTCAACACCAACCCCCTGCCGCCCACCATGCTGGGCCACCCGAATGACCCGATCCGCATTCCGGACTCGTCGGGCATCCCCGAGGAGGCGTGGAAGGACACCATCGTTGTCCGCTGGAACGACTTTGACGCCTTGGAGCGCGCGATGGCGCTGCATGGGCGCGATGCCGCTTGTGTGGTGACCGAAGGGGTCATGTCGAACATGGGGGTGATCCCGCCGAAACCGGGCTATCTCAACCGCATGCAAGAACTCTGCCACCAATACGGCGCGCTGTTTTATCTGGATGAGACGGTGACCGGGTTCCGCCTGGCGGCGGGCGGGGCGGCGGAGTTGTATGGCCTGAGCCCCGACATCGTGACCTATGGCAAGGCCTTGGGTGGCGGCCTGCCGATGGCGATGATTGGTGGGCGCAATGAGATCATGGCGGGGTTGGAATGGGGCAAGGTCTTGCACTTCGGCACCCACAATGCGGGCCGTCTGGCGCTGCATCTGACCAAGGTGATGCTGGAAACCATGCTGGCCGACAATCAGGCCGGCTTTGCCAGGATCAAGGAGCTGGGCCTGAAGATGGCTGCAGAAATGCGCCAGGTGGCCAAGGCCAGCAATCGTCATGGCATGGTGGTGCAGGGTGTGAACTCGATGTTCCAGATCTTTTTCACCAAGAAGGAGGAGATCGCCGATTACCGCGATTTCTGTACCCATGTCGACCGTACGAAGTTCCGTGATTTTGCTCTGCGGTTGATGGACAAGGGGATCTACATGAACCCGTCAGCCACATTGCACTCGTTGTCCTCCATCGCTCATACCGAGGCCGATATTGCCGCCACGGCCCGCGCCATGGCCGAGGTTCTTGAGGAAATGCCATGAAGATTGGCATCCTAGGCACCGGACATCTGGCCGAACTGCTGGTTCGGGGGGCGCAGGGAACGGAATATCGGGTAGTTCTGTCGCCCCGCGGTGCCGAGACGGCGGCAAGACTGGCCGAAGTTTACGGCTGCGAGGTTGCCGAAACCAATCAGGCCGTGGTCGACCGTGCCGAAGGGGTGTTCGTTGCGCTGCCTGCAGCCTCGGGTCTGCAAGAACTGTCGCGCCTGCGGTTTCCGCCCGGCCAGCCGGTGCTCTCGGCAATGGCGGGTATTCGGGCCTCGGATCTGGCCGTGGCCGTCGGTCCGGCGGATGCGGCTGTAACCATGATGCCCGGTTATGCCAATGCGCTGAAGCTTGGCCCATCGATCCTTTTCCCGCACTCATCCTTTTGGCAGACATTCCTTGTTCAGCTCGGCCCGGTTCATGTGGTTGAGACGGAGGAGACCTTTGTGGCCGCCGCCGCCTTTGGCGGCTTTTCCGGTGCGACTTTCCTCTGGATGGAAACCATCATCAACTGGTTTGTGAACCGGGGCTTGCCGGCTGCACTGGCCCGCAGCCTGATCGCGGAAACCCTGCGCGGCAACGCCGAAGTGGTGCGACGCGAGCCTGGCCCGATCCGGGCGATTTCACAAACTGTGGCCACTCCGGGTGGTATCACGCAGACCCTGCTGGATACGCTTGACGAAACCGGGGGACTGCAGGCTTGGACAAGCGGATTGGATGCGGTTGCGCAAAGGCTGTCGTCACGGTGAACGTCTATGGCCCAGGCGGTACTGTCGCAAACTTTCGACTTTCGGGGCGCGCATGATATTCCAGCGTTGTAAGGGAGTTGGTGAGAGGCGATTGGCGTGATCGAGTTCAAGGGCGTGCATTATCCGAAATCGGTGATCCTGCACGCGGTCTTTTTCTACCTCCGCTACGCCGTCTCCTACCGCGACCTGGAGGAGATCCTGGCCGAGCGTGGGGTGAAGGTCGACCATGCCACGCTGAACCGTTGGGTGGTAAAGTTCGCTCCGCTGATCGCAGCTCGGGCGCAAGCGAAGAAGCGGCGGACCGCCCCATCCTGGCGGATGGACGAGACATACATCAAGGTGAAGGGCCGTTGGACCTATCTCTACTGCGCTGTGGATCGTGACGGCCAAACTATTGACTTCATGCTCTCCGAGCGGCGCGATCTGCTCGCCGCGCGGAGCTTCTTCAGGCGGGCGATAAGCGCCAATGGCGTGCCCGAGCGCGTCGTCATAGACAAAAGTGGTGCCAATCTAGGCGGGCTTCAGGCGGTGAACACGATCCTGAAATTCACCGGCAGCGGACGCACCATAGAAATCCGGCAGGTCAAATACCTGAACAACATCGTCGAGCAGGACCATCGCTTCATCAAGCGGATTACCGGCCCGATGATGGGGTTCAAGGCCGTTCACTCGGCCGCAGCCACCATCGCCGGGATCGAGACGGCTCACATGATCCGCAAGGGGCAGATTCTGGCCAACGGGGAAACTGCTTTCCAGATCTTCGCCGGGCTCGCAGCATAAGTCTGACCTGCGGCTGAGCTATTCCGCATTCAGAAAAACTTTGCGACGGAACCCGCGGATGCTGAACGAGGCTAAGCTCCCGATTAAGGCGGCCCCGGAGGAGCTGATTGGCGATGAGGCACGGGGATTCAAAACCGCCGTCATGCGCGAGCTGCTGAAATGCAGCTGGATCCCCTTCGCCTGGAACGTCCTTATCAGTGGCGAAACCGGAACCGGCAAAAGCTGGATCGCCTCCTGCATCGCCACGGCCGCCATTCGGGCTGGACACAAGGCCCGCTGTTACAAAGTCTCCGACCTGCTTTACAGCCTGTCGATGACGCTGGAAGACGGCGTTTACCTGCGAGAGCGCGAAAAGCTGTCCAAGTTCAGGCTCCTGATCCTCGACGACTTCGGGAAGGTTGCGATGAGCGAAACCGAGAAATCGATCCTGTTCGACATCATCGAAGACCGAAGCGGGACCCTTTCGACCATCATCGTCGGCCAGCGCCCCTATAATGATTGGCATGGCTTCATCGACAATCCGGTCATCGCCGACGCGATCCTCGATCGCTTGTCCCGCGACCGCCATCACATCAAGCTACGCGGCGAGTCACTGCGCCGTCGCGAGGCCAGTTTCGACGGTCTATAAACTGCCCCCTTCGGCGCCGAAGTTGACGCAACCCGGCGCCGAAGACTAATGCAATCGGCTGCGGAAACCTGATGCAACGTGGTGCCGAAAGTCATGCGAGTGTGCAGCCAAGCCCTGCATCTGGTTTTCAGGGTTCTGGAGCCAGGGCGACGGGGCCTGCTTCGAGGGCTACTGGTCCCACGCCAAGGGCGCGGCCCCACGCATCCGTGACTACGCCCCGAGCGACGCGACGCTGCACGGTATCGCCGACCGGCTGCAGGCCATCCAGCGGCGGAACTTCTGCCAGCTCGCCGCCGAGGCCAGCCACCGTGGCCGCTACTACCACGAATACACCATGGCCGTTGACCTCACGCGTGACCTCACGCGCGACAGCCCGACCGGGCAGCCACCGACCGAGGACGCCGAGGAGATCGTGACCGAGGCGCTGCGCGATCTGGCCCGCTGGCTCTACCGCCAGCTTGAGGTCGAAAACGATCACCTGACCTCGGACGAGGCCATCGAGGAGGGGATCATCGTCAACGAGTATACCTTCACCGAAGCCGGGCGCCGGTTCGGGTGAGAGGTGCGACCAAGCCGAGACCGCCACGCATCCCGGCCAGAACCTTGCTTCTGGCCGGGAACGCATCTATATATCTTCCCTGAATGGGGAAACATTATGCCGGCAGAACTGACCATCAACGAAGCGGCCCATCTTGCGGGGGTGTCGACCAAACTCATCGAGAAATCGGTAGAGTCCGGAATCCTGCATGCCGAGAGGGTGACCGATGTTCTGACTCGCCGGTTGACCCGCCGTTTGCCGCTGGCTGCGGTTCCATTTCTGTCGGCAATCAATGACGAATGGCTGCGGGATCTTCCCGTGAAACGCAAGCGGCGCATCTGGACCATCGTCAGTCGCAACCGTCTTGCCGCCGAAGCTCGGCTGGCTGAAGTGCGCCTCAACGAAACCATCACCCTCGATCTGGAGGGGATGGCCGGGACGCGGACGCGTCTGGCATATGCTTACCGCGCTGCCCGTGATGCGTATCTTGTCGCCGAGGATGACATCCTGGGCGGAACGCCGGTCATCCGTGGAACCCGCCTGACGGTCTATTCTGTCCTCGGGCGTCTCGAAGGGGGAGACACGGTCGCGGACCTGGTGGAGGATTACCCCGGCATTCCGGAAGCCGCTTTTCTGGCGGCAGCGACCTATGCCAAGACCCACCCGCTTCGCGGACGCCCGTCCGGGCGGCCATGGGTGCCGGACGCCGCCGTCCGGCACTAAGGGATGCAGTTCTTCATCGATGAATGCATTTCGCCTCAGGTGGCGGCGCGGCTCAACGAAACTGGGCGTCACGCCGCTGTACATCCGCGCGATATCGGTCGGCGTGGCGATTCGGACCATGTTGTTCTGCGCAATGCAATCGCGGAAGACCGGATCATCGTTACCGAGAATGCCCGAGACTTCCGCGGTCTGGTCGGGCGGGAAGAACTGCACCCAGGCCTTCTGATCCTGCCTTGTGTATCGCGGGATCGTTGCTTGCAGCTTCTTGAGGCGGCAATCGCATTTCTGGAGATCGAGGCGGCTCGCGCCGATGAAGTCCCGGCCGATCACATGGTCAATCGGGTGATCGAGGTGGATGCCACAGGCCTATGCCGGATCTATCGACTCCCGGACAATGATTGAGTTGGCCAGACGTCAACTGTGCCTTCACCTGTTCCCGTCGATCCACTTCGACATGAGCCCCTTGTCGCGGAAGCATTCGTCCGGGACGGCGCGGCGCTTGGTGCGGGCGAGCTTCTCCGCGAAGGCCACCTGCTTTGAGGTCGGCAGCCGGTCCATGTCCGACACTGGCCTCAACTGGGCCTGCGCCTCGATCCAGGCGCTGAGCGACCGGCGGTCTTGCTGAACCTCCTAGGGCAGGAGGGTCTGGTTGCGGAGGGCGAGCGACCGCGCATAAGCGATCTGCTTCGGCGTTGCGGGCAGGGCGTGAGTGGTACTGTCCATCGGGAAACTCCCTTTCTGGCTTGGCTTTCAATATAGAACATAAAGGGAACAAAAAATCAACTGAAGCGTCTATGACGCACTGGTTCGAGAGGGAGAGATGGGCGGGGGAAGATCAGGCCTGAGGGTGCCCGAGAGAGGGTGTCCGGGCCTGTCCCTGTCCCTCATTCCGGAGTTTCCAGATGACCTATCTCGCCCCTGTCGCGCCTTCCGTTTCCGCGACTGTTCGACAGCGCGTCCGCATAAGCGGGCTGGTGTCGCGATGCTCAGGCAGCCTCGCGCTGCCCGAGCGCCGCGGCACTGAAGCTGCAGCTGTAGATGTGGTGCATGGCATCGACACGGCCCGGAATCAGCGGAATGTCGTCGCGCAGCCAGAACCACGGCTGGGCCGACAACCTGTGCTCAAACCGTAGAGACGTGGTGGCCGACCAGAACGCAACCACGCCCTTCGGACCGAGGGACCTTGCCACCGCGCCGAGACCGCAATCCTCATAGAGCCCCGTGTTCGCCTCCCGGACAAGGGACTCGGGCCCATTGTCAGTATCCATCAGGATCAGGTCATATGCCGTGTCGATCGCTGCCAGATGCGCCTGCACATCGCCGATCAGAACCCTTGTCCGCGGATCGTCCAGCACATGGCCAGCCAGATGGGCTAGTGGACCCTGGTTCCATTCGACGATCTCAGGGATCAGTTCGCAGACAGTCACTTCGGCATCGGTTGGGGCAAGGTCAAGCACCGCACGCAGCGTGAAGCCAAGGCCAAGGCCACCGATCAGGATCCGTCGCGCCGCAAAGTTCATCCGGCGCATCGACCGCAGCGCAAGCTGGTCCTCGGACTGATGGTTCAGGTTCGACATCAGCTGGATGCCGTTATAGCAAATTTCGAAGACGTCGCCGCACCGGCGCAAAATAATGTCGTCTCCCGACGCCGTCCCGGCGCGGGCAAGTATGGTCCACGAAGTCATGTCAGGTCCTGTACAGAAAGGGACCCCGCGCGCTGCGGCGGGGGCGATCAGGGGTTCATCACTTTCCGGGGTTGCCCTAGGCCTCAGGCGATCGGGCAACCCTCAGACATTGTTTGAACTGAACCCGCACAGGAGGGGGAAGACAGCCGAAATGTTGAACAGGGAATTCATTCGCCCAACATGTCTGAAAGGCGCCCTCACGGAGAGCGCCGCCATTCCGGCATGGTGCCAAGGGGCCATCGAAGCGCGACGCACGCCGTCAACCCGCAGCTATCAGGCGCCAGAAGAAGATCGCGCTCATCCCAAAGCCCACCGTGGCGATGACCCCACGGACCACCGGTTTGGGCAGGGCGCGCGCCAGGGGGGCCCCAGCATAGCCGCCAGCAGTCGCAGCCAGCATCATGATAGCAGCCTGCGGCCAGGCTACCAGACCCGCCACGGCGAACACCGCCACCGAAATGGCCGACAACAGAAAGCTCAACCCCGATTTCAGGGCGTTCATGCGGTCAAGGTCCGCCATCCCCCAAAGCGAGAACAGCGCCAGCAGAATGATGCCAAGACCGCCGTTGAAATAGCCGCCGTAAAGCGCCACCGCAAACAAACCCAATGCGCCGTCTGCCGTAACATCCCGTGCTCTTGCTGCGGCCCATGATCGAACAAGGTCCCCAAACAGAAATGCCATGGTCGCGCCCAGCAGCAGGAAGGGGACCACAACGGCAAAGGCCTCGTTTGACGAAACCAGCAGTAACCCCGAGCCGACCAGCCCTCCCGCAAGGGTGATACCGGCAAGCCGCAGCAGCCGGCGGCGATCAAAACCCCCCAGCTCTTGCCGAAAACTCAGCGCGCCCCCCAAATACCCCGGAAAGACGGCCACTGTGCTCGTGGCATTTGCCATGACCGGCGGCATGCCAGTGAAGACCAGCGCCGGGAAGGTGAGAAAGGTGCCCCCACCCGCAATCGTGTTCGGCACCCCCGCACCAAAGGCGGCAGAAATCAGCACCAGAAATTCCATCACGATCTACTTTCCTGCAACTCCGGGCAAAGGTTTGGTCCCGACGTCGGATTGGGCGTGACCGTGTCAACGACCACAAGCGACTTTACCGAACCGTCTTCGCACAGAAGCGGCGCGCGCTGCCCAATACGCATGCCGATAAGCGTCGCACCCAATAGTGTCGAGACCGGAATGCTTCCTCGTTGCCGGGGTCCAGCGTTCGGCTGGTGCACGAGCAGGCCAACTTCAACCGATGCCCCACTCACCGAGTATGTGACCTTGCTCCCACTGACCACTATATCTCGGTCCACTGGCCGGTGGGATGGTTTGGTGTTCACGATCCGGTTCTGCAGGACATAGGCAAGCAAGGCCCAGTTCGGTCCCCTGTCGCGTTCACAGATTTCGAGATATTCAAGAAGAAGATCATAGTCCGCCACAGGCAGGACCGCCCTGCTCCGCGGCCGTACCCGGGCGGTGGTGGCAAACGGATGGACTTCGGGTTGGAGGTTGCTGCTTCTGGCCATGATTTCTCCTCGGGCGACGCGTGGCCGCAAGATTTCTCGGAATGCGAGGAGGCCCCGGGAGGTTCAGCAGGCGCGCAAACGCCTAGACCGCCCGGGGACAAGGGCGGTTCAGCAGAGGAAACCGATAGTGGTTTGCTTGCGACACCATCCATCAACGGTATGTAGCCGTCCCGGACAAGTCAACCGATGCGGCGGCCATGCGTTGTTCCCCATAAGGCATTGTTTCAGGAAATTTGCCTGATCGGCGCGTTTGCGCCGGTCACGCCACCGGACCGGCTGTGGCGAGATTGAAATCCTCGAGCGCAGCGACCATATGGGTTCCATGACGATGTTCAGCTTCCATATGAGGTTCCTGCGCGCAGCAGGGATTCTACTGAACCGCCGGTAGCCCCGGGCGGCACGAGCACACGTGCTTGGTGACGCCTCGGGGTTGATGAAGCCAGCCTCTCTCCACTGATCAGAACCGGGTTGGCGCATGTGCGACCAGCCAGGTTCCGCATGTGGAGAGAAATTCAGTGGACGTCACATATGGAGAACGCAATGTCTGTCCAATACAAACCCCAATCGGGCCGAAGCGCCATTCTTGCAATCGACAAGTCGCCCTGGGGAACCATCGTCTCGCGATGGTGGAACAGCGCCATCCGCAGCTGGCAAAGGCGAAAGATGAAGGCGGTGCTTCACCGTCTCGACGATCGGATCCTTCAGGATATCGGCCTCAGCCGTGGGGAAATCGAAGACTTCGTGGATGGCCTGAGCAGTGCGGAACTGCGGATGACGCCGATTGCACCCGAGCCTGCACCCATGTCGCATGACATTTCCCACGCCGATCTGCGCAGGGCCGCATAAGGCTCGGTTGAAGATGAACTGCGCGCCACAGGGCGCGCGGAGCTTCTCCCAAATTGACCCAATGGAGGCGAGGAATGATGCTTTGCAAAGCGGACTTCGAAGATGTCTTCCCCAACCTTTTTGGTCCTGAGAAACAGAAAGGGCAGACCGGGGAGTATGTCTGGCACGGCTTCTTCGCCTGTGCAGAACGACATCCGGCTTCTGCTGCTGAGGAAGTGGTGATTGCCGAGCGGGGCGCGAACCTGGAACCAGAATCCATGCCAAAATCCGAAACGCAAGCCACCAGTTGACTTCTCCAGCCATCACTTACACGGTAACTAGATGATTTTCGTTTCGAACATCTCTCGGATTTTTCTGCAAAACCGCCCCCTGCCCGGGGCGGTTTGAGCGCGTACACGCGCAGTCGCTGCTCCGGGTTTCTCACAACAACCTGAACTGATTTGAAACCACGGCGGCATCTCCGCCTGAGGAGCAAGCATGACTATGACCAGCGAAAGACGCCTGATGGGCGACACATTTGGGTATGCAGACCTCTGCCAGCATGCCGCTACCTGTGTGCTGACGAAAGCAGATCGTCGTGCCTTGTTTGATCACATTCAGCGTGCGGACATGATCGGCACCGGCGCATTCGAGATGCTGGCCAGACTACTCGGCATGAAGTTGCTGTACGCGACGGTTCTGGACGACGGCAAGATCAATCCCAAGGCCGCCACTGGAGGCTCACGTGTCACCTATGCAATCGATGACGAGGAGCGACAGACGGGACGACTTTTCCATTACGACGAATTTGCCGAGGAAGACATCGGCATTCATGTCGGGTCTCTGTTGGGTGCAACCTTGATCGGCATGAAAGTCGACACTCGTGTTCCACTCCTTCAGGCGGACGGGACTTTCCGTCGCGTGCATCTACTCACCGTCGACAGAAACCAAGCCTGAGACACTTCCAAGAGGCAAAACACTGGGGCTCTTGAGATCCCCCAAAGCATGACAACCGAGAAAGATACGAACATGACAAAGGTTTCAAACCCTGCATCAACGCGGCTGCCAAAGATCCATCTGGACAAGACTCTGGTCGGCCGCCTCGAGGCGCTGGCTGCCTCCGTGATGAGGCGCTCCCCCGAGGTTGGCGAGCGCCTGATCGACGAGATCGCACGTGCGAAGCTGGTTGCTCCGAACAAGATGCGTGATGATGTCGTCACGATTGGAAGTGTCGTGACCTACCGTGATCTGGACATGGCTCGCGAGCATACAGTGTCGGTGGTCTATCCCGAGAATGCCAACATCGAGGAAGGGCGGATCTCTGTCCTCACCCCGGTAGGTGTTGCCCTGCTTGGCCTCAGTCCGGGAGCGACGATCTCGTGGGTCACGCGGGATGACGAAACACGGCAACTGGAAGTTTTAGAGGTTCGGCCGCCATTGACCCATGATTGACCGCAGAGTGAGTCGCGAGCACTCGAGGCGCCGAGTCTCGCGTGCTCAAGCTAAGTGCTTCAGACGAGGTGGTCGCAGCCCCCGGCGAGGAATGGAGGATTAGTCGCCATACCAGGCGACAGAAGGTGATTGTCAACGGCAGCGATCTGCCAGTTCGACCCATTGCGATATGCCGCCGCAATCTGCCCAGCTGTCGGGAACCGGTTCCGGTAGGGGCACGTATTCATACCTTACCTCCCGTGCGGTGGGGCGGCGATGCCTGCCTCGGTCACGATGGCATCCAGCGCAATGTCGTGCGGTTGTGGGTAGATCGTCGCCAGACGGGCCGATTGAAAGCCGATGCCGATGGTAAAGGGGCGCGGCGACAAGGTCGCCAGCGTGCGGTCGAAATAGCCGCCGCCATAGCCCAAACGAAAACCCTCAGCTGTCCAACCCACCACCGGGGCCAGCGCGATTTCCGGCGTTACCGCTTCGGCATCGGGTGGCGGGACGGGAATGTTCCAGTCGCCGCGCACCATTCGGGTCTCGGGTGTCCAGCGCCGGAACACCAGCGGCGCGGCCTTCACCTCGACCAGCGGCAGGGCGACCAGGGCACCTTCGGCGTCCAGGGCCGCCAGCAGAGGGCGCAGGTCCGGCTCGCCCTTGATCGGCCAGTAGCCCGAGAACACCCGCCCCCGCATCGTGCCGAAACTTTTTCGCAGCAGGTCGGCCAGGTGGCCGACAATCGCCGCCCCGGCGGCCTGCCGATCGGCCACGGACAGGGCGTCGCGCTCGGCCCGCAGCCGCGAGCGCTCGGCGCGGCGCCAGCGCACGACGTCGCGCGCCTGTTCGGGGTCGACAGCCAGCGGATCGAAATAGGCCGGGTCGACCTCAGCCGCCATGCAGGGCGGCGAGGCATAGCGGCCCGGGGCTTCGGAGTCCGAGGTCATGGCCGCGGGCCGGGCCGGGCAAGGCAATCCCGCGCCTCATCGACGATCTGGCGCAGCCGGTCCGCCGCCGGCACCACGTTGCGGATCGTGCCGACACCCTGCCCGGCGTACAGCGCCATCTCCTCCAGCGCACCAGAGGTGTGCCGCATCGGAGAGTCGGTGCTGTAGCGTAGCAGCGGCTGACCGCTGTCATGGGCAATCACCACGCGCGGCAGCGTGGCGGGATCGTGGCCCATCAGTTGCCCGTCCAGCCCGGCGGTGACGCTGTTGCCCAGCACCCGCACCGCTGCGCCCTTGGGCCAGTTCAACACGAAAACATCGGTGAGCACAGTATCGTCGACGTTGGCGGCCGCCACCCGCGCCTTGTGGTAGTCATGCGCCCAGGATTCCTTGGTTGCCAGAAAGGCCGTGCCACATTGCACACCCTGCGCGCCCAGCATCAGCGCGGCGGCGAGCCCGTGGCCGGTCGTGATGCCGCCGGACACCACGACGGGAATCCGGGAGCCGTCCAGCACCGCCTCGGCCAGGGCGAAGGCGCCGGTGCGGCCATGGACGTGGCCACCGGCCTCGATCCCCTGCGTGATGATGACGTCGGCGCCGGCCGCCTCTGCCTCGCGGGCGGCGGCAAGGGTGCCCACCTGATGCAGCACGAGGCATCCCTCGCGCTTGACTTGCGCGATGACCTCTGGCCGAATATCCCAGAAGAAGGTGAAGGCCCGCACCCCCAGATCAAGGCATCGCGAGATCTGGGCTTGCAACAGCGCCGGATCGGTTGCAGACGGGATCACGTTGACGGCAAAGGGCCGGTCGGTCGCCGCGCGATAGGCGGTGATCTCGGCCTCAATCAGGTCCGGATCTTCACGCACCATCCCCAGCATGGCGTAGCCCCCGGCGCGGGCGACGGCCGCCGCCAGTTCGGCACGGGCGACCCCGCCCATGCCTGCCAAGAGTACGGGTACCTCGCATCCCAGGAGATCACAAAGGGGGGTGCGCAGGGCGGGTCTCTGGTCAGGGCCGGGCATCGGGATCCCCCTTGTTCGCAAGATGTTGTCGCAGGTGGTCACGCAACACGGTGGCGTTGATGCTGTAACCGCCCCCCGACGGCATCGATGTGCCATGGTGGGATCGCAACAATCCAAATTGGGAGGCGGTCATGTCGGAGATTATCACGGTCGGACTGGAT
>NZ_BMYI01000038.1:0-14838 GCF_014652195.1 Gemmobacter nanjingensis | reverse complement strand
GGTGATCCATGAAACGCGCCCCTCGCAGCCGTCAACGCCATGATTTATATGCGAAATATCACGATTACGACAGCGAAATCAGCGACTTACTTGGAGAATGTGGGGTTAGGTTGCGCCGCGAGGACCTTCACCCAGACGTGCGGGCAAGACTCGTCCGCTACACGACAGATCGCACGTCACATTATGGTGTGGTTCCGGCCCCGCCATCGGAGGAGCCATTCCACCTGGCAGGGCACGGTCAGATGGTCGAAAAAGCGGTGGCAGCCCTTGGACGTCTTTCCGCGCCCCCGGAAACGGGCGTTGAGCGTTTTCTGCTATCTCGCCTCATAAGGCGACAGGAAGCCCTGTCCAGTTCCGGCATGGAAGGCACACAAAGCACGCTTGCTGCCGTCCTGAGCGGTGATGTCGGGAACGAGCAGGATGCCACGGCAAGGCAAGTGCGCCGCTACGCCATGGCCCTCGACACTCTGGTGCCGCAAGCGGAAAAGATTGGGCCAGATATCTTCACACCCGCGCATTTTGCAGCGGTCCATCATGAGGTCCTGAATAATGACCCTGACTACAAGGGCGGCCCAGGGGAGATTAGGGAAAAAGTCGTATGGATCGGGGCGACAGGCAAAGATATCGCATATTCCACCTGGAACCCGCCTGGCCCCGAACACATCATGGCATGCCTCGAGGATACCGCCGCCTACATGCGGGGGAACGGGCCTCACACTGTGAATCAGGGCCTCATCCTCAGGCTAGCGATCGCGCATGCTCATTTCGAGGCGGTCCATCCCTTTCTCGATGGCAATGGGCGCGTCGGCCGGTTGCTTATCCCTCTGATGCTGGCCGCGGAGGGCCATGAGCCAGTCTATCTCTCTCCATGGATCGAGGCCAACCGCACCATCTATTATGAAGCACTCAAGGCGGCGCAGCAGAGACTGGACCCGACGCCCCTCGTTGGTGCCATTGCCACGGGAATTGTCGAAACGGAAAAAGAACTGACAAAGACGCGCGATGCACTCGCGACTTTGACGGATCTCTGGAAACAGAGGGTGAAGCTTCGCCAAAGATCTTCAGCGAGTGAGACCCTGAAGCTTCTGCCGTTCTGTCCTGTCCTGTCCGTGCGGACACTCATGGAATTGCTCAGTGTTACTGCCAAAGCGGCCGGCGAAGGCATCGATCGTCTTGTGGACGCCCGCATCCTCGAAGAGATCACCGGAAACGCCAGAAACCGCATCTTTATCTCGCGAGATGTCCTTCGGATTATTTCCCGCCCTTTCGGCGCAGAGCCGGTATTGGAGATCTCGGATGATCAGCCCGCTCCGGGAGAGCCCTGATGGCAGTAAGGGAGAGAAGAACATCGCTTACAGCAATGCTGATTTTCTGCCATTCGCAGTTGCGGCATTTTTGACGTGGAGGGCGGAAAGCGGGCTTTCGCCGGTATGGTGCCGCATGCGGCCGGGTTTTTCAAAGCTGCCGTTCGATCAGTGAAGATTGCCAGTGGTGCGTCCCGCTGCCATCAAGGCACTGATCCGCCCTGACTATTGTGCCCCAGCTATCTGGCTGGTTTGCCCAAAAACAACTCTTCCAAGAAGCCATTGAACCACGCCCCCTGCGCCGCATCATGTTCCGCCATTAAGCGATCCTGCTCTTCGCGGGTTTGCGCGCCGGGCTGGCCATAGGCTGCGTGTTCTGAGGCCTGCCAGCGGCGGAAAATGTCAGCCGTGCATTCGGGATGGAACTGCACGCCATAAACCTTTGGACCATAGCGGAACGCCTGATTGGCGTAATTCTCGCTGCGGGCCAGATGCGTCACCCCTTCGGGCAGGGTGAAGGTGTGGTAATGCGCTTCGGTCACATACAAGGTGTCGGGCAGGAAGCCCTGGCCCTCGGGCGTGGGCGTCACCGGGTAATAGCCAAACTCGTGCAGATTGCCGTGCAACGGGCCGACCTGCCCGCCCAAGGCGCGGATGATCAGTTGCGCGCCCAGGCAAATGCCCAGCAAGGGCAGGTCCGCGGCCATGACCTTTTGGATGAAGGCCATCTCATCGGCCAGATAGGGGTAGCTTTCGAAATCCGCCGCCGATTGCCGCCCGCCAAAGACCACCACCCCGGCAACATCGGGGGTCAGGTCAGGCAGAGCGTCGCCCTCAAAGGGGCGATAGCTGACAGGTGTCAGCCCATGCGTTTCGGCAAAAGCCTGCACCCGGTCATCGTCGGGCTTTTCGTGGTGGCGGATCAGGATCAGGATCTGCTTTCGGGTCATGCGGTCACCTTCACGGGGGGGTGGCCTGTCAGGATGAACTGCCGCACTTCGTCGGCAGACGTGCAGACGAGCAAATCGCGGCGGCCGGTCAGCGCCTCGGCGTAATAGCGCAGGTTCAGCAGGCGTTCGTCCGGGTCATCGTGGATCTCCAGCGTTCCATAGCCAACCTGATGGAAATAGGCGATGCGGGCGCGGATCATGGCGCGCTTTTCATCTTCCCCCAAGGCGAGGAACATCCGTTCGAGGGCCGCGATTCGCAGGGTGTCGGCGTCGGCCAGCACTTCGGCCGTGCGGGGCGAGGAATGCGCCCAGTCGCGGATGGCATTGTCAAAGCGTGGGTCGATTCCATCCTCCAGAATGGTGACGCGCAGTGCCGCCAGATATTGCATGAACCCATCATCCCCGACTGCGGCAATCGCCTCGATCATCGGGGTGACGTTCTGGTCAATCCACCGTTGCCGCAGCGCCTCGTGCAGGTCTTCAAGCCCCGAAAACACGGAATAAAACGCCCCGGTAGTGACCCCGAGCGAGGCCGAAAGCCCACGCAGGTTCAACCCAGAAACGCCGCTGGCGATCAGACTGTCACGCGCCGCAGCCACCCAAGCCGCGCGCGCGGCATCGGCCATCTTGTCGGCAAGGCGGTTCGGTTCGGCCATATCGGATCCCTGTCTTTGGCGTGTCGTTGCAGTTGACACATCCGTATTTCATAACATACGTTATCCATCAATAACGATTGTTACAAGCGATTCCGACATGAGCCATCGCGCAAGATGTCGAGAAAAACCGATCAACAAGGAGGACTGACCATGATGACCAAACGCAGCTTCACCGCCGCCCTTCTGGCGACCATCGCGCTGCCCGCGATTGCCTTTGCCGATGGTGATGCACCCAACTTTGGCAACTGCGCGCCGACCGGCGAGGCGGGCAGCATCAGCCTGACCACGGTTGAACCAGATACCCTGATCGTCGCCACCGTGCTGCCGAACCCCGGCTGGTGGAACGGCACCTCGCCTGAGGACACGCTGGACGGTTTTGAATACTGCCTGGCCGCCAACATCGCCCACCGCGCCGGCCTTAAACACATGAAGCTGATGAACCTGGCATGGGACCAGTTCATTGGCGGGGCCGCAACGGGCTATGACATCGCCATGGCCTCGGCCGCCGCTACCGACAAGCGCCGTGAAGTGTTTGACTTCTCGCAAAACTACTTCTCGGCCAATCTGGGTGTTGCCACCAAGACCGGCGCGGATGTGACGGCGGAAAACCTGAAGGACAAGCGTATTGGCGTGTTGCAGGGCAACCTTGGCACCGATTGGGTTATCAACACGCTGAAACCTTCGGTCGAAGTCAGCCAATATCAGGGCCAGCCCGAGATGGTTGCCGCGCTGATGGCCGATCAGGTTGATGCCATCATGACCGACACCACGCTTTTGCTGACCGCCACCTCTGGCACCAATGGCGCACTGGATGTGGTTGGCCAGTATAACACCGGCTGGGGCGTCAATGTGATTACCCCCAAGGGTTCGGTCAATACGCCCGCTGTCGATGCCGCCGTGGGCGAGATGGTTGCCGATGGCACGCTGAACGGCCTGTCGGCCACTTACCTGACGCCCCTGTTCGGCAAAGACCCGAACGCCATTCCGATGTGGGCGCAGTGATCAGATGACCACGCTTGACCCCTCAAAGCTCAGCCCCGCACCACCCAGCCTTGGGCTGGCTCTCGGCGCCTTGTTGATCTCGGCGGGGGGTCTGGTGGGCATCGCCATCATCGGCGGCGCGGTGCGCGCCGGGGTCACTGACCCCGGCCTGCATGGCGTTGCCACCGTGGCCTTCTATATGGCCATCGCGGCCGGAGCGGTGACGCTCTGGCTTGCAGCCCGGGCGCTGACGCAGTCGCTGCAATCGGGGGCCGAAGCCTCGCGGTCTGACGTTCTAGCCGCCCGAGCCAGTGCCGCCAAATCCCGCGATGGCAGCATGGTGGTCTTTGGCCTGACGCTGGCGCTGATCATCGCGTTCTTTCTGGCTCAGATGATCTTTTTCAATGACGGCAAGATCCAGAAAACTTTTCTGCGCTGGGATCTGATGACGGAATCCGCCGCCGATGTGGCACGCGCATTCCTTGTGAACCTGAAACTGGCGCTGATCGCACAGGCCTTGGTGATGATCGTCGGCCTCTTCCTTGCCGTCGCCCGCCTGACCCCCGGCAAGGCCGGTGCGCCGGTGCGGATGATGGCGATTGCCTATATCGACCTGTTCCGCGCCGTTCCAGCGATCATCGTGCTTTACCTGATCGGCTTTGGCCTGCCGATGACCGGACTGCCCCTGATCTCCAAAGTGTCCTCGCAATGGTTTGCCATCATCGCGCTGACGCTGACCTATTCAGCCTATGTCGCAGAGATTTACCGATCGGGCATCGACAGCATCCATCCCTCACAATGGTCGGCCGCGCGGTCCTTGGGCTTTTCTTTCGCCCAGACCATGCGCTGGTTCATCCTGCCGCAAGCCATCCGCATCGTCATTCCGCCGCTGCTGGGGGCCTTCATCGCGCTGCAAAAGGATACATCGCTGGTCAACGTGATCGGCACGATGGACGCCTTCAACCAAGCCAAGTTTTACGCCTCGGCCAACTTCAACCTCTCGTCGGTGCTGGTGGTGGCGGTTCTCTTTGTCATCATCACCATCCCCCAGACCCGTTTTGTGGACTGGATGCTGGAACGCAGTCTTGAAAAACGGAAGCGGGGGTAAGCCATGGCCTTTATCGAAATCAAGGATCTGAAAAAGATCTACGGCAATCATGAAGTGCTGAAGGGCATTGATCTGGAGGTAGAGCGCCATCAGGTCGTCAGCCTGATCGGGGCCTCAGGCTCGGGCAAATCCACCCTGCTGCGCTGCCTGAACGCGCTGGAGACGATCAACGGCGGCCAGATCAGCATTGACGGCGACGTGGTATCGGGGCCGGGGGTGGATCAGAACCGATTGCGCCGCAAGGTCGGGATGGTGTTTCAATCCTTCAACCTGTTTCCGCACCTGTCGGTGGAAGAAAACATCATGGCCGGCCCGATGCGTCTTTTGGGGGAAAGCCGCGAGGCCGCCCGCGATCAGGCCCGCGCCCTGTTGGACCGGGTGCAGCTGGGCCACCGCGCCGCCTATTATCCCGATCAGCTTTCGGGCGGCCAGCAACAACGCGTCGCCATCGTCCGCGCCATCGCCATGCGCCCCGAGGCGCTGCTGTTGGATGAGATCACATCAGCGCTTGACCCGGAATTGGTGGCCGAAGTGCTGAACATCGTCCGCGATCTGGCGCAGGACGGCATGACCATGTTTCTGGCCACGCATGAGATGCAGTTTGCGCGCGAGGTGTCAGACATGGTGGTGTTTCTGGAGCAGGGTCGCCTGTTGGAAAAGGGGCCGCCCGAGCAGATCTTTGGCAATCCGACGGAACCTCGCACGCGGCAATTCCTGAAACAGATCATTGAGGCAGGACGGCTCTAGGGCTTGAGGCCGACATCGGAATAACCGCTTTGGACGACTGCCCCAATGCACGACAGTTTGGCACGAAGGTCGGCTTTGGGCCGAGGTTGTGTAAAAACGCGAGTGCGACCCAGCGTTGGCGCGTGGAACGGCGCAGGTCGGCTGCCGTGCTTACCCTGTGTTGAAAATGCTCCTGGCGGCGCGTCTGAGCGGGCCCTGATGGCCGCGGTTGGGCCGCAAAGGGGCGTCAGAATGCATCTTTACGCCTGCAAGGCGCGCATCAGCCCTCTGACGCCGAGCAGGGCAACCATTCGCTTGATGTTGTAGGCCAGAACGTTCAGCGCCATCTCGCTGCGGACGTTCTTCAGCCTGCGCGTCAGGAAATGGGTGCTGCCCATCCACGCCTTGATTGTTCCGAACGGGTGCTCGACGGTGCAGCGGCGGAGGGTCATGTAGTCCGGGTCCCGCCCAAGGCGGCTATCCATGTCGTCGACCAGATCCTCGCGCTCCCAGCGTGATATGCGCCGCTCGTTGCCGGTCGTGCAGTGGGTCCGAAGGGGGCAGGTCTTGCATCCGTTGATCCAATATCGCCGGATCGGGATGCCGCGTTCCTCGGTCGTGTAGCGGTAGGTCAGGTCCTCGCCTGCCGGGCAGACATAGACGTCCCGTTCGGCGTCATAGACGAAGTCAGCCTTCACATACATGCCCTTGGCCGCATTGCCCGAGGTTGCGGGCCGCGGCACCGTCGTCGTGATCCCTGCCTCATGGCAGGCCAGGATCTCCGGCCCGCTGAAATAGCCCTTGTCGGCGATGGCATGCAGGTCGTCCCGTCCAAGGGCGGTCTTGGCCGCGATGGCCATCGGGCTGAGCTGTTCGCGGTCGAAGCCCTGATTGGTGACCTCATGCGCGACGATGAGATGCGTCTCGGCATCGACGGCACTCTGCACATTGTAGCCGACCAAGCCGCTGTGCCGCGCGCTGGTCGCCATCGAGCGGGCGTCGGGGTCCGTCAGGGAGATCTGGCCGTCCGGCGCGTCGGCCAAAGCCTTGTCCATCTCCTTGAGCCGCGCGATCTCTTGCCGGATGCGGCCATAGCGGCGGGACAGATGCTCGACCTTTCCGGCCCTTGTCTCGCCTTCCTCCTGCCGGTCGATGCGGACCATCTCGGTGATGTAGCGTTCGACATCGGCTTCGAGATGGGCGATGCGGCTTCATGTCGTTGGGGCCAATATTGAGCGCAAATATGGATCTTTTCGGAACCGCTATGCTCAACGACATTTCGCATGATCTCGCGGATCGAATATGTAAGGGTATCCTGCAATTCTCCCAGCTGATGGCGCGTCAGTAGTCCAGCAAGCTCGGCGGCTTTCCCCTCAATTACGTCTCCTACTTCCTGAAAAGAGTCGAATGCCTCTTGGCGAATCTCAGCGACATCAAGCTCGCTGATCGGAACGTACCTAGAACTTCCAGGTGCCTCACCGGGGGCGTTTCCATGTTGAAGACCGAAAGATCGGAAAAAGCCGAAATGCGCCGCGTATGAGTGATTTTCATGATCCCGTGCTCGTCGACGAGCTGCTGGTCGATTGCCTCGGAACTGGCGAAGCAGAGCAGAAAGGAGCAGCATCGAAAATGGGGGAAACCAACGCTCGCCGCCAAAGTGGAACTCGTATTCGGCTGCGTCTGGAAGATCTCGGAGCATGCAGGCGAACCCCGCGAGGCTAACCGGCGACAAATCGTAGGGGACGTCCACACGCATTCGAAATCAGCTTTCCAATAGCTTAGAAAAATAGCAGAGTTTGGGCATGCCTACGGTCAGGCGCTGCCTTTTTCATGAAATACATGCTTGGACAGCCATGTTCCAGCGCCACTGAGTGCGGGACGGCGTCAAATTCTAGGTCTCGTTTCTAAGCGCGCCCGAACGCCCGCTCAGCCTGCTCCTCCCAAGTCTCCCCGGCCAGAAAACACAGATCGTACAGGCTGACCGCTGACGCCTCGCGCCGGCAGGTCAGACGCTTCAGCACCTCTGGCGAAAGGTACGCCAATCGTAGCTGCCTGCTGACATGGCGCTCGGCCAACCCAACGGCCTCGGCCAGTTCCTGAATGGTGGCAAACTCACCGGCATCCATGCGCCGCCGCCAGCCCCATGCGCGGCCGATGGCCCGAAGGATGTGCGGATCCTGCGCCTGATCCTCGCTCGGTCGATAGTCGGCTGGCGGCAGGATCTTCGGCCGCCCGTTCTTCTTGCGCACCTTCAGGGGGATCAGCACGCGGATCGTATCGCCCGGCTTGGTCATTCCGCAGCCTCCATCCTGCGCGGCGCGACTATCTCGCGGATGACGCCCGCGATGCCTTCGCGGCGAATGTCGACCTCGAGCCCGGCAGTGGTGACCGTGATGCGCCGCACCAGCAACTGGATGATCCGCGCCTGTTCAGCCGGAAAGAGTTGCGACCAGAGCGCATTGAACTCGTGCAGGGCAGCGATGGCGTCCGCCTCGGATGCCCCAAGGTCGTCGCGTTTCAGGGCCGCCAACACCTGCGTGACGACCTCCGGCGTTTGCAGGATGCGCCGCACTTCGGCCACGACCGCATCCTCGATCATTCCGGCGGCGAGCCGCATCGGCGCGGTCTCCTCGCCGGTCTCGCGGTTCCGGATCACGTCCATGGACACATAGTAGCGGTAAAGTTTGGCCCCCTTCTTCGTGCTGGTCGGCGTCATGGCGGCACCATTTTCGCCGAAGATCATCCCCTTCAAGAGCGCTGGCGTCTGCGCGCGGCTGTTGTTGGCCCGCTTGCGGGGGCTTTCCTGCAGGATGGCATGCACGCGATCCCATAGGTCCGAGTCAACGATGGCATCGTGCTCTCCGGGGTAGGCCTTCCCCTTGTGCAGGGCTTCGCCCCGATACACGCAGTTGTTCAGCAGCCGGTAAAGGTAGCCTTTGTCGATCAGCGTGCCCTGCTTGCTGCGGAAGCCTTCGCCACGCAGTTCGCGCGCCAGCAGTGTCGCGGAGCCGAGCTCAATGAACCGCTGGAAGATCCGTCGCACGTTGGCGGCTTCGGCCTCGTTCACCACCAGCTTGCGATCCTGCACTTCGTAGCCGAGGGGCACATACCCCCCCATCCAGATGCCGCGTTTGCGCGAGGCTGCCACCTTGTCGCGGATGCGTTCGCCGATGACCTCGCGCTCGAACTGGGCGAAGGACAGCAGAATGTTCAGTGTCAGCCGTCCCATTGAGGTGGTCGTGTTGAAGGACTGCGTCACCGAGACGAAGGTCACGCCGTTGCGGTCGAACACCTCGACTAGCTTGGAGAAATCCATCAACGAGCGCGACAAGCGGTCGATCTTGTAAACCACGACCACATCGATCAGTCCGTCATCGATATCTGCTAGTAATTGCTTTAGGCAGGGGCGTTCCAGATTGCCCCCCGAAAATCCGCCATCGTCATAGCGTTCGCGCGTGGCGACCCAGCCCTCAGATTTCTGGCTGGCGATATAGGCCTCGCAGGCCTCCCGCTGGGCGTCGAGGCTGTTGAATTCCATGTCGAGCCCTTCCTCGCTCGACTTGCGGGTGTAGATTGCGCAGCGAAGGCGACGGTTTGGGCGGGTTTCCATCTGCATCATGCCTCCTCCCGTTTGCGCTCGCGCAGACCAAAGAAGCGGTACCCGTTCCACCGGGTGCCGGTGATTTCGCGGGCGACGGCGGAGAGGGATTTGAATTTGCATCCCCGCCAGTCGAAGCCGTCCTTCAGCACGGTCACGGCGTGTTCGACGCCGTCCCATTCGCGCAGAAGCTTCGTGCCTGCCACGGGATTGCGGGGGTCGACGATCTGCTGTTTGCGCCGGGCATGGCCTTCGACCTCGTCAGCCAGAAGATCCAGCATGCGACGCGTGTCCCGGTCGGGGCCGCCGTAGATCAGTTCCTGAAGACGATAGGCTATCCGAAGCTCCAGAAACGCCCGGCTGTTGTTCGGCGCCGAGGTGCCAAGGAGCTTTTCCCATTCGGCTTTCAACTCCTTGACCGACATCGCCTTCAGGGCGGCCAGGCGCGACAGCACTGTCTGGTCCAGGCCTGGATCATGACCCGGCTCCGCAGGGGTTATCTTATTGTGATGCTTCATGAATTCCTCCGATACGGATGCGTTTTGCACGACGACCACCGCTCTTTCGGGGCGAGAAGTCCACGAAACTGTCTCCAGTTTCGGCAGATAAACCGCTGGACTGTGCGGCGTTCAGCCGAATGACCCCAGCGGCCAGGATGCGGCCGATCTCGACGACGCGCGCTTCCGATGACATGCGCTCAGGGCATAGGGGATTGGGCCCCGAAACCGGGCCTTCGATAGTGGATGACATGGCGACTTTTCGCGATTGGGATGATGCGCAGAAGGTATCGCGAAATCGTCTAAAACATCAATAGAATCAATTTTTTACGGTCAAATGTGGTCGTCGCGCGCTTTGGCGAAATGCTGCGCAATCAATATCGACCATTTCAAGCTCATCATCGTTCCGTTCAGGAGAGGATCGACGAATCACTAGGTGCTGACGCCAAGCGCTATGGCCTACGCTTGAGGATTTTCTGGCCGTCCTCGAAAAGTTCAAATGCCTTCAGCTTTGCTGCGTCTTCTGTAGGTAGCCCAGATGCGGAAAGTTTAATGTGATCGTTCTGAACAATTGTCGACCATCCGCGCCCGCTCTGGAATACGCTTGCGTTCAGGCCTTCCTTGTTTCTGTACGGGTTCCCTTTTCTCGAAGTACGCCAGCCCTTTGATAGCCAAGTCTTGCGTCGAGAGGATCTGTTACGAGCGGATTTTTCTCGCTCTTTTGCCTGAGCAACGTCCCCCTCCATGTGCCCTGCACAAACGCAGCCGACCCTTAACTCATTTGGATATCGGGAATTTTGCATAACGTGGACGAAACGAACCTGGCGCGCCTCGCACATCTCACACAGATGGTCCTGCTCTTCCAATTCTTCGATGCCAACGCATGTCCACCCCTTATGGGGAACGCCCGGTTCTCGCCATTTGCCAGTTGCGGTTGTCTCTTTTGGCATTGCGCCTCCAAGGTCAGGACATGAACTTGTCGAAAGTGTCGAGCGTCGGCTCTTCCTCAAGCTCGGCCATCTCCCTTCGCGACGGGGCACGGTCGGGATAAAGCAGCAGCGAAATCGACATCTCGTTGCCGGGCGAGAACACGGTCATTTCGCGCACGGGCTCGCTGCCGAGCCAGACACCTGTCGGGTGGTGATGGCCGTGGCGGCCGGTATCCTGGTCAACTTCCTGCGCTGCCAGAGACGCCGCTGGCAACTCGGTCACGATCTGCCGGGCGCGGTAGAAGACACCGGATTTTAGGAGCGGCTCGCTGGACCACGCCCAGTCGATGAAGCCTTCCTTGCCAACGACGATCATAGCCCGCTTGTCAGTGATGGTCATCCATTTGAGGATGGCCGCGGTCAGCGACACGGCATAGCGGTCCGACAACTCGGTCATCACATCGATGTCGATAACCCGCCCCTTGATCTGTGCGCGGAAATCGTCCAGCGGCATCAGCAGGTAGGAGGCAAAGGTATTCGCCTCGCCTTCGATCTTAGTCAGCTTTTCGTCCCAGTCGGCCATGTTGCGGTTGGTGCATTCAAAGCCGCTGGGGTGGGCTTGGCGGTGCAGAAGGTAGTGGCCCAGTTCATGGGCCAACGTAAAATTGCGCCGCCCTCGCGAGCGGATGCTTTCGTTGTAGATGATGCCCCACTCGCCCGAGCCGTCGCGGCGCGGCATCAGCATACCTTCGACGCCCTTCGACAGGTCCAGACCCCCGACCATCGTGATCGGCGCGTCAGGAAAGACCTGCCGTGAGAAATCCTGTGCCAAGGCCGCCACATCGATTGGGAAACGCGGGAGCCCGTGCGCTGCCTGATGAAGCGCTAGGATCTGCGTCAGGCGGATGGCCCAACCCTGCGGCGTTGTGGGCAAGCTCAATCCTTCTTCCCCCACATGTCGATCATTTGGTTGATCTTTTCCTGATCTGCGGGGGCAAGCTTGCTGAACTTTCGGAAGAAAGCTTCCTTCAGAACCTGGTCACTGGGCTCCTCGCTGTCGTCGAGTAGGTAATCTGTCGTGACCTCGAGGGCTTGGGCGATGCGGGTCAGCTTTTCACCTGACGGCTTGCGTGTGTCGCGGTTTTCCAACTCCCAGATGTAGCTCTTGCTCGAGTCGGTCAGCTCGGCGAGCTTGTCGAGGGAGTATCCCTTTTCCTGGCGGTGGCGCTTGATCTTCGCGCCGAGGGACGTGGTCATCGTTTCATCCTTGATTTCCTTGGGTTCAGGACGCGTGTTCGGTATGCCGAACAAAAACGTACTACGCAAGTAGACTTGGCGATTTGTTCGGTATATATCGAACGCCAGCGTATCGCGCTGCGCTGATTCCCTCCTCCTCCCGGCCAAGAAAGGGCCCCGCATGACCGCCATTGCTGCATTCCTCCGCAAGACCCCCGTTACCCGTTTGCAGGACTACTTCACTGCCGGCGCTTTCACCTCGCTCGCGCCTGTCGATTGGACCAAGCCCGAGCCGGACGTCGTCGAGCCGCTGATCAAGGCCGTGGACGGCATGTCCGACGACGAAAAGCAGCGCGTCGTCCTTGATGCCGGCCGTGTCGCGGCTCTCGCTGATGAACCGGGGCAGAACGCCTTGCAGAACGTCGTGCAAAACCGCGCTGTGTTCGACGCGCTGGAGGGGGCCAACAATCGCTCGCTGTGGGTTTTTTTGAAGGAGCCTGATCGTTTCCGTCTCGCGGAAGAGGTGCGCTACAACGACGAACGTCGCCGGACGCGGTCCTGGAGCGGGTTTGGCGTCGATGCCTATCTGGAGGTGAAAAAGGACCCGATCTCGCTCGCGGCGTTTACGGCGGCAATCCGGGCTCGGTTTGAGACGCCCAATGTCCATGTCGACATCTTCGACCGCCACCGGGTGATCCTCGATGGTGAAGAATGCGAACTTGTTCAGGTCGCGGTCTACCGGGAGGGGCGTCCTGAGGACATGCTGGGCTTCGATGCCAACAGCACCTTGTCACGCCGGATCGTGAAACCTGTCTTCGAAGCTGCGCTGACCTATGAAGCTGCGACTGGCGTGATCGAAGTTGTGGCTAAGACCCGCGAGGACCGGATCGATCTGACCCGGTTCATGGCGCGCGATCTGCTCGGGATCACCCTTGGTGAGGACCAGTCGCTGCCGCTGCGCGAATACGACCTCAGCATGTTGCTGCGGCCGTTCGACTTCCCGACCGACCCTGCCGACGGGATTGCCAGCGTGACAGTCAAGGAACTGCGTCTGATGGATCTCGGCGACGCAAAGGAGCGCATCACGCTTGAAACCATGTCGGGCGCCGACCGTACGATCTGGCAGATGGCGGAACACCGTATCGGACTGGACATCGGGGGCGGTGCCCATGTGTTCGGTCACGCAGGTGACGTGCCGGAATGGGTGATTACCCGCGCACGCTTCACCATCAAGTTCCATCCGGGCCCCTCCGGCGGTCGTGGCAAGTCGCTGGCCCTCAACGTCACGATGCCGCACGGCTGCAATCTGAAGGACATGACGGCGCAAGAGCGCCTGATCGGCGAGAAGTATCTGCGCCTCTGGGGCATCCTGAAAGACGACAATGACGAAGGCGACGTCCTTGAGTAAGCGGGCGATCGACCTCCTGCTGCGGGCCATGGAAGCCCGCAGCACGTCTCTCCAGGCATCGGCGCTGCATCAGGTCTCGCGCGGTGCGACCGACGCATTGCTCGCAGCGAAGCTTCTGGTGCCGAGCGGGCATGTCCCAGTTGTTGCCGGGATGGACGATTACGAGGATGAACCGGTCGAGGCCACCTGGTCGGCCGAGCTGAAATCATACGGCTATCACGACAGCACGGGCCGCTGGATCAGCGTTGAAAATCGAGACATCGCGGCTTGCATGGTCGACTACGGTCAGGCCCTCGCCAAGATGCTGGTGGCGTTCGACCGTGCCGGGCCTTCACGCCCGACGCCCTTGATCTCTGATCTCGTATGGGACGTGGGAACCATCAAGTTCGCCGGAGCGAAGGCCCCAGTGCCCGTCTGGTTTGCCCGGCGGCTTGGGGATCCGGGGGGCTGGGCGCAACTCGAGGCGCTGATTGGGCGCAAACCGCCGCCGGAAATCCGCATTATCCTGACCTCCACGCCCGGTGAGCGCATCCCGGAGACCGCCCAGAAGCGCAACCACATCATAAATGTGGCGGATGTTGCGGGTGATCCGGCCAAGCTCGCGATCTCGCCGCAGGTCCTCAGGGCTCGGGTGTTCCCCGGGCAAGTGCAGCGTCGTTTCCCGATCGATCATTCGGAAGATTGTGGGATTGTCTGGCTCAAAGGTCAGACGATTACGTTTCGTGGTGATAAGCAGCGGCTGTTGCTCAAGCAGCTCTTTGATGCTTATTGGTCAGGTCTGCCGGAGTGTCGGACTTCCGCCGTCTTGTTCGAGGCAGGGTATGGGGATCAAACCAACAGTCTTGCTAAGGCATTTGGCAAACGCGACGATTGGCGTCAGTTCGTACACTATGACGATGGCAATTGCTGGATTGATCCGGATCAGATCATGTCTGTGCCATCTGGCCAATAGCGTTGACTTGCAGGCGACATGAAAAACTTGGCCATGTAGTGGGTGGATACCAAAGGCCAACACTGTGAGGTGACAGTCGTAGGGATGAAAGCATGAACATTAAACGAAGCACTGACGCCTCAAGGGATTTAGATATCGCTCTGACTGAGTCAGGTTTGCAGAACGCAGACGTCAAACTCTATGGGGCGTTTGCTTCAAAAATCAACCGAGTCGAGGTGACATCAAGCATTGGTGCTGACCCAGCCAGAATATTCACGCTGTCTCTACAGGTCTTCGCTTTACGCTTATTTTTGAAAATAGCCGTGAAGAATAAAATACCCTACGGAACGTTTCGAAGGTACGCCGCCCGTGGAGATATCGCAGGCATTCTGGGGACGTCAGAAATTGAACCGACATTCCCCAAGTGGCCTGCCGCTTGACTTCAAGATCGCCTGATTTTGCTCGCTGGGCAAGCGTTTTTCGCCCCGAGCGGTGTCTGTCGTCGCGCAAACGG
>NZ_BMYI01000037.1:0-14892 GCF_014652195.1 Gemmobacter nanjingensis | reverse complement strand
CTTGCGGCATGGGCCTTGAAACATCCCGAAGAACTTACAGCCGGGCAGATTGATCTGCTTCGGGACTGCCTCGCGCGCAGCAATGCGCGGGAGGTGTTCAGACTGTCCGGCATCGACACGGAGGCGCTTAGGAACCTCCTCCGTGCCGCTGCCTAAACCAGAAACGTCAGGAATGAGGAGAGCATAGACGATGCGAGACGTATTTGTCGAGACGAGCAACTACCGCAAATTCATGGGCGCCTTGACCAAGGTCGATGAGCGTGGCGCCGAGGAAGCCTGCATGGTTGTGGTCGATGGCAAGCCGGGCTTGGGCAAAACGGCGACGATGGCCCGCTGGGTCAGCCAGACCCAGAGCATCTACTTGCGGGCGCAGCGCTGGTGGGAGCACGGTGATTTCGTGGCGGAGTTGCTGGCGAACCTTTCGGTGACCCAGCCGATCCGGGGGCGCCGGGATCGCTGGAAGCGTATCCTCGACGAGCTGGGAAACCGTGCCGAGGATGCTGCGCTGGAGGATCGCACGTTCGGCCTTGTGATCGACGAATGCGATCTGGTCTCGGGCAAACAGGAAATCATGGAAACGATCCGGGGCCTCTCGGATATCCAGTTCCTGCCCACGATCATGGTCGGCATGGGCAAGCTGCGCGACAACCTGCGGCGCTTCCCGCAGATCGAGAGCCGGGCCCCGAACAAGATCGAATTCCTGCCCGCTTCGCCAGACGATGCCCGCGACCTGGTGAGAGGGCTTTGCGAGGTGCCGGTCGCGGATGACCTCATCCAGTTCGTCTGGCGCCATTCGAAGGGCTTTTCGCGGGAGATGGTCGAGGCGATCTCGAAGATCGAACGCTTCGGGCGCCGGATCGATGTCGGCCCCGAGGGCGTGACGGTCACGGACATGGCCGGTCAGATCATCATGTCGAACCGCGAGACGGGCAAGGACATCATCGTGCCAGAGGCTGCGCGATGATTGACACCACCAAACCCGGTGCGGCGGCTACGGCCCTGCTCCGCCATCTCGCGGCAGGCGTATGCCTGACGGCCGACCAGATGACCGAGGCGCTCGGGATCACCAGAGCACAGGCGATGAACGCTGCTCGTAAACTCCTGCGGCGCGGCTATCTGGAAAAGATGGCCGCAGGTTGTTTCCAGTTGTCGGAAGCCGGTAAGGCGGCCGCCTCATCCGGGATTACCATCACATCCGGCCCGAAAGGAAAGACCGGCGTAATTGCAACCCGTCGCCAGACCTTCAGGGAGCGCGCATGGCTCGCAATGCGCATCCATCATCGTTTCACCATCGGGCAGATTGTCGCTTCGGCTGCGCGCGATGGCGAAAGGAATGCCCGTGAGAACGCCCGCAAATATCTGGCCCAGCTTGGACAGGCAGGTTTCGTAAAGGAGCTTCCCAACCGTCTGCCCGGCACCAGCATGGGAAGCAATGGCTTCAAGCGCTGGGTGCTGATCCGAAACACCGGCCCGCGTGCTCCCGTCTATCGCGCTGAACTGCAAACAGTCCATGACTTCAATACCGGGGAGGACATTCCGTGCAAACCCCGCTGAACCTCGACCTGCCGGAACCTGAGTGGATCGGCCTCTGCCGAGCGGAGGTGGCGAAGGGCAAGACGATCAGCCAGGTCGCCCGGGAATGCGGAATGCCCCGGTCTTCGCTGTCGATGCTGCTGTCGGGCGATTACCCGGCCCAGAGCCTTGATCTGGTGACCCGCAAATATGGCCAGCGGATCGTGCAGATTTACCGGGATGCGGTGATCTGTCCCCACCTCCACCGCTCCATCCCTTCGGATGAGTGCCGCGCCCATGCCGAGGCACCCATGACGACATCCCGCCCCGAAAAGCTTCGCCAGTGGCGCGCATGTCGCCGCTGCCCCCTGAACCCCTTGCCGAAGGACGCCGATCAATGACCCGCCTCAAGTTCCCTGCGCATCATCGTTCCCCGCATCATCTGACCGATATGGTCGCTGGCTGGCATGGGGTTTCGGTCGAAGATCTCGCGGGCCGTGATCCGTTGCCGCGCCTTAATGTCGCCCGTCAGGATCTGGTCCTGATCCTGACGGAGTTCACCGGCCTCACGCAGGATCAGATCGGGCTGGCCCTCGGCGAACGCGGCCCTTCGACGATTTCCAGCCTTTACCGCAGCGCTGTCGCGGCTGCCGAAAGCAATCAGGAGACCCGCCTCCGGCTGCATAGCCTGCGCGGCGCGGCAATGGCCCTTCCGGGTGACATGGAGACGCGGCCCGCCGCAGATCAATCCGCCATCGCCATTGCCCGCGAGAACATCGCGCCGGTCACCCGGCCGGTGAACGCCTTCGAACGCATGTCCACCTCGGTCGTGGCGGCGGTCGAGATCCTGCGCACCGGCGATCTTTCGGATGCCGATGCCCGACATGCCGCATTCTGCGTCCTCACCCGGCCGCGCACCGCGCCGCCGCCCATCACCAATGTCATCCCGATGAAAGGAACCGCCTGATGACCCGTGAAACCAATATCGTCCCGTTCACGATGCCCTCGGGCATCACTGATGTGAACGGCAAGCCCTATATGGCGGATGCCAAGGGCGCCCTCGTGCCGGTTGAAGTGATCAAGGCGCAACATCTTCTCGAGGATGAGGTGGTGCGCAAGATCATGGGCTTTGCGCTCGCCCTCTCGGCCCAGATCACCCGCTTTCGTGGTCACACCTTCACCGATCTTGGCGAGCTGGATGCCTTGTTGGCGCAGGAATACGGGCTGACCAAAGGCGGCGCGAAAGGCAATCGGACCTATTCGACGCACGACAGCCTCTTTGCCGTCGAGGTGCGGGTACAGGATCAGATCGACTTCGGGCCGGAGCTGCAGATCGCCAAGACGCTGGTCGATGAATGCCTGAACGAGTGGTCGGCGGATGCCCGTCCAGAGCTGCGCGCCCTGGTGACCCGGGCCTTCAACACCGACAAGGAAGGCAAGATCAATCGCTCCGAAATCTTCACCTTGTTGCGCCTCGATGTCGAGGACCGACGCTGGAAGGAAGCCATGCGCGCGGTGAAGGAGGCAATGCGCGTCGTCGGGTCGAAATCCTACCTGCGGTTCAGGATGCGTGAAGCTTTCGACGCACCTTGGCAAACGGTCACCATCGATCTGGCGGCGGCGTGATGGATATTCCGTTTCACACTGTTGCCGGGACCGTCGATCTTGGCGCTGTCGGCCCGGAGTTTTTCTCGGCCTTCTCCATCGCGGACACTCTGGCCAAGATCAATCGCTACAACGGGCGCACGCCGCGCCCGTGGTCTGTGGCCTCGCACAGCCTGCTGGTCGAGGCGCTTTGCCCCTTCGTCGACCTGAAGGGCTGGGCACTCCTGCACGATGCGCATGAAAGCGTCATCGGCGACATCACCACCCCGGCGGTGGATTACCTCTGCCTTGTCGGCGGAGGTCAGGCTGTCCGCACGGCGATCAATGCCGCCAAGGGCAGGCTCGACCGGATCATCGGCACTGCCTGGGAATGCCCTCCGCGTTCGCATTCGCTGGAAATCCGGCGGGCAGACTGGGTCGCGCTGCAAGCGGAATATGGCGTGTTCTTCGGTCGACCTGCCGACTTCCTGACGGCTGAGGATCGCGAGGACGTCCAGCGCGCCTGTGACCTGATCCCTGAAATCCCCGCGTCATGGGTTGCATCCCGCGATGCCTGGATAGCGCGGGCCGAAGAGCTCGCGTCCATGGGGCTGCTGAAATTGCCCCGTTCCATCGCTGCCGATGCAGCCTGACCTCTGAAAGGAAAGACCATGTCGAACGTTCTCCCCAAGAATGACCTCGTTGCCTTCGTTGCTGCCGAGGCCGGTGTCACCAAAGCCCAGGCACAAGCCGTCCTGGACGCGCTTGGTCCGGTGATCCGCACCAATACCGCCAACGGCTACATCGTCCCGCTGCCCGGCCTCGGCCGCTTCTCCGAGAAGGAGCGTGCCGCGCGCACCGGGCGCAATCCGCGCACCGGGGCCGATGTGGAGATCGCTGCCGCCCGCGTCCTGAATTTCAAGGTCTCGAAGCCCTCGAAACCCTGATGCGAAACCGCACCCGGGGCACAGCAGTGCGCCCCGGGTGACGGTCGGCCGGGCGTGGTGGCCCGGTCCTGATGATGCAGCCGGAGAGTGTCATGACGATCACATTACGAGACCGGCCTGACGGACAGGTCGAACTGGTGGTCCAGAAACCCGTTGTGGTTGGTGTTCTCGCCGACCGGGATCTGGCCGAGCGTTTCGTCGCATTTCTGACGCTGGAAGATGATGCGGCAGAGGAGGATAGCGTCAGGATTGCGACGGATGGCAACGATGAGGTTGCCCAAGAGCTGGACCTTGCGCAGATCGCGCAGGAAGTCGCGCCGGTCCCGTCCAAGCCTCGGTCGCGGCGCAAGCAGCGGGCACAGCTGCCTGCGGTGATCGACAAGCCGAAGGCCCCGGCTCTCTTGCCAGTGGTGCGCCCGGCATTGACCGATACGCAGCTGGATGAGGCGTTCGGGCTGCTGGGGGGGGGCGAGAAGCTCTCTGCTGTAGCCATCCGCTTCGGGGTGCCGATGTCGCAGCTGCGGGGCTATTGGGCGCAGCACCGCAAGCAGGTGCAGCAGCACCTCGCGGACGGTGGGCAGCAGCCCTGTTCCCTGTGCCAGAAGCCATTCACGCCCTCGATTTCCAACCCGGAAACCTGCGCGCGGTGCAGCCATGAGTGATTGCGTGCTGAAATTCAATTTCTCGGCAGACGAAATCGAGAGATGTAAGGCCGCGATGGCGAAACCCGCCCCGCGCGGCGCGCTCCTATTTATTGCCTCGCCTGCGGTTGTCGCTGAGCTCAGCAGTGACGGCCGCGACATCTATCTCGATATGATCAACGGCTCGGCCTTACGGGACCGTGGTCGTAAGATGACAATTTCAGGTGCATGGCCCCTGTTCCGCGCTGGGATGATCGATGCCGACTGCAAGGTGACCGATATCGGGCGGCAACTGATCGATGCCATGGAAGGCGGTGCGGAATGAGTTTCAGCAACGCAAATTTCATACATCGCCGCCGAATTATCGAGGACGCGCTCGCAGTTGTTCTGCGTCGGATTGGCGAAATCGAACATGATGGCAATCTCGGCCGTTGCCTGACTGTCATGGTGCGCCGCTGTGAGGATGTCCGGGAGTTCGAACGTTACTCGCTCTGGGATCTCGCCTCTGAGCTGGAGGTGCTGCTGGCATGAACACGATCCAGATCATCAACATCGCCCGGGGCCAGCTCGGCATGGTCGAGGATGATTACCGCGCGATGCTGGTCCGGGTGACCGGGCTGGCCTCATTGCGGCAGATGTCGGAGCGTCAGCGCATCGATGTCCTCGATCATATGAAAAAGATGGGTTTCCGGGTGCAGTCGGGCGGCAAGCGCGTGCCCTCGGATGTGCCGGGCTTCATCAAGAAGCTCTATGCCGTTTGGCACAGCTGCCACCAGTTGGGCGTCATCGAGGACAAGTCGAATGCCGCCCTGCGCGCCTTCTGCAAGCGGCAGCTGGCCCGCAACTCCCCGAATGTCGTCATCGACCCGGATCTGCTCACCTATGTGCAGGCGTCCATCATCATCGAGACGCTGAAGAAGATGGAGGCCCGGGGCCGGAAGCTGCGGGGGAAAGCCTGATGGCGATGCGGGTCATCAGGGCTTCAGCGGGTGATATCCGTCGCGCCTGGTGCGATAGCGAGATGACGCTCCCCGAGGCGGCGGCTTCGGTCGGCATGTCGAGCGATGCTTTGCAGGATCGGGCGGCCGCGCTCGGCCTGCCTCACCGGCGCACAGGACGGCGCGAGGTGATCCGGCCGCATCAGGAAGCTGATTTCTCGAGGATGTGGGCAGCCGGAATCGCCGCTCGTGAGATCGGCGAGTATTTCGGGTGTCCGTATTTCGCGGTGGTCAATACCGCCACCCGTCTCGGTCTTCCCATGCGCGGGGCAGGTTTTCGGCCGCCGCTGAACCTTGCCGACTGGCGCGAAATCGAAATGGCCCGCGCCATGAAAGATTTTGCGGAGCGCGAGAACCGCGCCCTGAAGGGCCTCGCCGAATGAGCCGCTTGCCCGCCCGCATCGATGATCTGCCCACGTCAATGGTTGACGTGGCGGAGACGCTTGGCCTGCGGGTGGTGCTTTCCCTTATCCAGAATTTCGGCGGCTGTGACCTGCGTTTCCCGGTTCGGCCGGGGCCGGATCACCCGGTCATCAAGGCTCTTGGTGAAACTGACGGATATGCGCTATGTCATTTTCTCAATGGCGAGAAGCTCTATGTGCCTCATGCGCGCCGCCCCCGTTCGGTGCTGGCTGATGTGAAGCGGATGGAGGCGCAGGGCATGGATCGCGGTGCGATTGCCCGTGCCCTCGGTGTGTCACAGCGCCATGTTCGACGCATGTCGAACCGCAGCGGCGACGACCGCCAACCCGATCTTTTCGACTGATCTGCTGTCGGACCTGATGTCCGGCCACCCTGCCTGCAACCGCAAGGCATACCGGCTTGGAACCATTCCCAAAACAGGTCCAGCGCCGTGTCCTACACTTTCCGCAAACCCGCCCGCCCCGTTTCCCGCGTCTTCGTGCATTGCTCGGCATCCGACCGGCCGGAACATGACAGCGCAGCGGTGATCGACCGCTGGCATCGTGAAAAAGGCTGGGCTGGCATCGGCTATCACTTCTTCATCCGCAAGGATGGCACCCTTGAGACTGGTCGCGATCTGGAGAAGATCCCGGCGGCTCAGGAAGGAAACAACACTGGCACCATTGCCATCTGCCTCCATGGCCTCGACATCGACAAGTTCACCGAAGCGCAGTTTTCGACCCTGCGTGGCCTCTGCCTTGATATCGACGAGGCATATCGTGGCACCGTGACGTTTCATGGCCACCGGGAGGTCGCCCGCAAGGAGTGCCCCGTCTTCGATTACAAGGCCGTCCTGCGGCTGGATGCGCGTGGTGGTCTGGGCGATCTGGCTGGCGCCGCTGACATGATCCGTCAGGATCTGCCGCCCGCCCTTAGTGATCTGGAAGTCCTGCCGAACCGCATCACCACCTTGCGCCTCGGAGATCGCGGCGATCTGGTGCGTGGTCTTCAGGTCATGCTGGAGTCAATCGGTTACTTCCCCGGGGCGCTGGACAGCATCTTCGGTGCACGCACCCGGGCGGCAGTGCTGGCCTTCCAGGCGGATAATCACCTCGTCGCCGATGGCATTGTCGGCCCACTGACGCGCGAAGTGCTTGGCGCGTCGAAGCCCCGCGAGGTTGCCCCGGCACGCGCGCTGGCAACACTGGCCGATCTGTCGGCCGGGGGCAGCCGCATCGCACAAGCCTCGCTGGTCAATACCCGGATCGGCGCCCTGATCGCGGGCGGTGGCGCCATCACTGCATTCGATCAGATGACCGGGGTGATTTCGCAGGTGACGGGCCAGTCGCAGGCGATCCAGCAGCTGTTCGACGATCACGGCCTTGCGGCTGGCCTCGTCATTCTTGCGGCCGGGGCCTTCGTCGCATGGCAATCGTGGCGGGCTGGACAGGCCCGCGTCGAGGATCACCGCACCGGCAAGACCTCGTAAACGGAAAGTCTCATCGTGTCGGACCTGCCCCAGCACCAGGCGGAACGGCTCGCCCAGGCGCATCTGCGTCTGGACGCGCATGAGAGCCGCCTCACCAAACTCGAAATCCATTCTGCGGGGGAGACCGTGCGCAGCCAGAACATCGAACGCTCTCTGGGCGAGATCCAGTCGGGCATCACCTGGATCACCCGGCTGGTGATCGGTGGCATCATTGCAGGCGCGGTCGCATTCATTCTCGGGGGTGGCCTCAATGTCGGCTAAGGAAGACCTGAAGCGCAAGGTGCGGTCGGATTACGTCTACCGCCGCATGATGCAATCGACCATTGCCGCCGCATACAGCATCAGCGAGGCAACGGTCGGCCGCTGGAAAAAGGCAGCAAAGGATGCAGGCGACGACTGGGACAAGGCCCGCACCGCGCATGTGATCGCGGGCGAAGGCATGGAGGCCGTGGTGTCCTCGGTCCTCGAGGACTTCATGATCCAGGCGCAGGCCACGCTGGACGAAATCAAGGACGGCGTGCACACGACCAAGGAAAAGGTCGAGATGCTGGTTTCGCTGGCCGATGCGATGACCAAGGTCACCGCCAGCGCCAAGCGCCTCGCGCCCAAGATCTCCGAACTCGGTGTTGCCCAGGACGTGATGGCGAAGCTCCTCGATTTTGTGAAGGAGAACTTCCCGCAGCACGCCCAGGTGATCCTCGAGATCATCGAACCCTTCGGCGAACGTCTGACCGAGATCTACACGACATGAGCGCGCGGCCGAAGCTGAAGGCCGCCGTCAGCCAGAAGGAGTTCCGCAACAAGATCGCGGAAATGGCGGCAGATTTCGCGCGCGAGATCGAGCTGAATGTCGAGGCGTTCACATCCGACCCCGCCGCGAAAGCCGAGCGGGTGCGCCGGGTCAAAGCCTGTGACGAAGGCGGGTTCCGTTTCTTCATGGAAACCTATCTGCCGCATTATGTGCGCGGCGATGCCAGCCTGTTTCACGAGGCGGTCTTCGCACGGGTGCCTGCGATCATGTCGGCCGAGAAGGGCGAGCGCGAGATGTTCATCGCCCCGCGTGGGTCTTCCAAATCGACCCACCTTTCCCTCGGCCTGGCACTTTATCGGATCATCCTGCGCAAGACCCGTTACACGATTGAGGTTTGTGACGTATACGCTCAGGCCGCCCTGTTGATCGAGGCGATCAAGGCGGAACTGACCACCAACCCGCGCCTGCAAAGCGATTTCCCCGATGCCTGCGGGCAAGGCCGGGTCTGGCGCGAGGCCGAAATCGTCACCCGTCAGGATATCCGCGTCGAGGGTGTCGGCGCCGGTCAGAAACTGCGCGGCCGTCGCCATGGCCCCTACCGGCCTGACACCCTGTTCTTCGACGATATCGAGAATGACGAGGCCGTCCGCTCGCCCGAACAGCGCGACAAGCTGGAAAGCTGGATTGCCAAGGCCGCCCTGAAAGTCGGACCGCCCGATGGTTCGATGCATGTGATCTGGGTCGGCACGGTTCTGCACTGGGATGCCGTTCTGGTCCGCGCTTCGAAAAAGCCCATGTGGCGGGTCACCAAGTTTCAGGCGATCATGAAATGGCCTGACCGCATGGACCTCTGGGACCAGTTCGAGGAAATCTACCAGAACGAGGGCAAGGAAGAGGCTATGGCCTTCTACGAGCCTCGCCGCGCCGAAATGGATGCGGGCGCGGTCGTCAACTGGCCCTCGGTTCAGCCCTTGGTCTGGCTGATGCTGGAACGCGCCGGTTCCCATGATGCCTTCGCCACCGAATACCAGAACCAGCCGATGAGCGAGGGCAATCCCTTCGCCAAACTGCATTACTGGACAGCGCGGGTGCGGGAATGGGTGTTCTTTGGCGGCATCGATCCGTCCCTCGGTAAGAACGGCAAGGGGCGTGATCCCTCCGCGATCCTGATCGGCGGCTTCGACCGGCTCTCGGGCAAGATGGATGTCGTCGAGGCGTCGATCCGCAAGCGGCTACCGGACATCATCATTTCTGACACCATTGCGCTTCAGCGCGAATACCGGGCGCTCCTGTGGTTCGTCGAGTCCGTGCAGTTTCAGGAGTTCCTGCGCACCTCCCTGATGGGAGAGGCTGCCCGGCAAGGTGTTGGCGTTTCCGCCGTTCCGATCACGCCGATTGGCGATAAAAATTTGCGCATCGAGCGGTTGCAGCCTCCGGTCAAGGCGGGGCTGATCCGCTTCAGCCCGGATCATGTCACCCTGATCGAGCAGCTCCAGCAATGGCCGAATGCTGCCCATGACGACGGCCCGGACTGCCTCGACATGCTCTGGCAAAACACCCTGTATTACGCAGGCGGCGGTGCGGCGGGTCAGATGCACACCGCGACCGTTGCTTCGGGTGGTGGCGACCGGCTGGGCGGCTATCGGCTTGGAGGGCACAGGTGATGCTTACGGGTAATAGCCGGTTTCGGTTGGGACTTCGCGGGCGGTTAATATTGCAGGTTGAAGAACAGTTCTCCGGCATACGCAACCGTTTTGGCGACCCGCACAGATGGACAGAATGGCGCGATGCCAAAGTCACGGATCTCATGCCGTCGCACCTTCCTGTCATTCTTCCGAAAGAAAAAATGGGTGAGCAATGAGCCGCCGCAAACACAAATCCCGCCCCAAGGCTCAGCCTGTCGCCCATGCCGAGGCACCGCGCAAGAACCTGCCCGCCGAGGCACGGACGCTGATTGCCAATGTCCAGAATGACATCACCATCCCCTATTACTCGGGCCTGCTCCAGCATGCTGACGATACGCTGATCCAGCAGGGCGGCGGCAAGGGGCTGGCACTTTACGATGAGATCGAGCGCGACACCCATGCCGGGGCGATGCTGGAAAAGCGGCGCAATGCCCTGATCTCGCGCGTCTGGGAGGTGGAGCCGGGCGGCGATCTGCCCCGCGACAAGCGGGCGGCGGAGCTGGTCGAGAAATGCTTCAAGGCGCTTCCGTTCGACCAGATCTGCAAAGGGTTGCTGAAGGCGACCCTGAAGGGCTTCGCCGTGGGTGAAGTCGTTTGGAAGCGCGACGGTTCGGAAATCCTGCCTGCGTCCATCGTGATCCATGATCAGCGCCGTTTCGGCTTTGACCGCGACTGGCAGCCCAGGCTCCTGACACTGTCGAACATGCAGCCCGGTGAGCAGCTGCCCGAGCGCAAGTTCGTTGTCCATCGTTTCGGTGTCGAGGGGAATAATCCCTATGGCCTCGGTCTCGGCAGTCGATTGTTCTGGGCCGTGCTGTTCAAGCGCGAGGGCATCGCCTTCTGGCTGCACTTCCTCGAGAAATTCGCGGGGCCGACCGTGGTGGGCAAAACGCCCTACGGCATGCTGACGGAAGAACAGAACAAGCTCCTGAACACCCTGCTTTCGGTGCGCACCGCATCGGCCATCACGGCGCCCATCGGGACCGAGATCGAGTTTCTGGAAGCCAGCCGCTCCGGCACCGTGACCTATGAGGAGTTCGTGAGCTACTGGGACCGGCAGATCTCGATCTGTGTCACCGGCGAAACCCTGACCACGCAGGTCGGGGCTAATGGCGGCAATCGCGCCCTGGGCGAAGTCCATCAGGAGCAGCTGGACGTGCTTGCCGACAGTGACGGCGACCTGCTGGCGGATACCCTGCGGTCGCAGCTCTGCCAGTGGATCGTCGATTACAACCTGCCCGGCGCGGCCGTCCCCAGCGTCTGGCGCATCCGGCCGAAGAATGAACAGGCCGAGGCCGGAACCCGCAAGACCAAGGCCGAGGCCGCGAAGGTGCTGGATGACGCCATCAAGCAGATCGTGAAACAGGCCGGGGCATTCGAGGATGATGAGGTGGCGCGGGAATACATCGTCAGCTTCGACATCACCGATGCGCTGTCCGACAAGGCCATAGACGCTCTGGTCGAGGCCCGGCATGATTTCGCGGGGGCCGATGTGGAACCAGATCCCTTCGTCACCGGCGATCCAGCCATGTTCTCGGCCACCCGGCTCAAAAAAAAACGCTGACCCACCGTCACGTCTGTTTCTCCGAACCCGGCGGGCCGGTTGACCGGATCACCGAACAGGCGCTGGCGGCGGCCGAGGGATATTTCACCAAACGGGTCGCCGCGATCCGGGCGGTGCTTGTGGATGCCATAGAGGTTTCGCCGCTCGAAGATATCGAGGTCTCGATCTCGAGAGGCATCCTTGACCTTGCCGCCCGCTGGACGCCCAATTCCCTCGAGGCGATCTTGTCCCCGGCGATGGAACTGGCAGCGCTGGAGGGGCGCGAGGCGGTTTTCGCGGAGATGGACGGCCCCGCCTTCGCCGACGAGGCACAGCCGATCCGTCAGGAATTCCGCGACCAGATCGACTTCCTGACGCAAAAGCGCCTGAAGCCCACAAAGGTCTGGACTGACGCCATGCACGGCGATCATGACCGCGCCTTTGTGGTGGCGGGGGCCACCAACATGGCGATGCTCGAGGAATTTCATTCGGCTGTCATCAATGCGGCCCGCACCTATGACATCGGCACCTTCGGCAAGGAGTTCGACCGGATCGTCGACAAATACGGCTGGTCCTACAACGGCGGCCGCAACTGGCGCGTCCGCACGATCTTCGAGACCAATATCCGCACCTCCTACATGGCAGGGCGGCTGCGCCAGATGCGCGACCCGGATCTCGTGAAGATCCGGCCCTACTGGCGCTACCGGCATGCCGACACCCGCGTGCCGATGAACCCGCGCCCGGAGCATGTGGCCTGGAATGGTATGGTTCTCATGCATGATGATCCGTGGTGGGATACCCATTTCCCGCCGAACGACTGGAAATGCTCCTGTGGCGTCGAAACCTTGTCGCGCGGCGATCTGCGGCGCCTGGGCAAGTCCGGCCCGGATACCGCGCCGGAAGTCGTCCGCGCGCCCTTCACCCACAAGGCCAGCGGGGAGACCGTCATGCTGCCCGAGGGGATCGGCTATGGCTGGGATTATCAACCCGGCAATCTCTGGGAGCGTGGTCTGGTGCCGTCCGCTCTGATCGACGAAGGCGGCGGTCTGATCCATGAGGGGCGGCATGCGGTCCAGATCGATCCCCCGGCGCCGTTGCAGGATCTTCTCAACGCGGCCAAGCCGTTCTCTGCCCGGCCACTGCCGGAAGCGGGCCTGTCGGACGAGGATTACGTCCGGGCGTTCCTTCAGCCGTTTGGTGCGGATATCGGTCGCGCGGCTCTCTGGACAGATGCAGCAGGCCATGCCGTCCCGATATCGGAGGAGCTCTTCCGCGCGCGGGATGGCCGGTGGAAGGTTGGCAAGCGCGGTCGGGCGCGGCTTACGCCGCTGATGGCCGAGGCCCTCATCGACCCGGATGAAATCTGGCTCGGCGTTGCGGCGAAGCCCGATCCGCTGGACGAGACGATTCAGGAGCTGCTGGTCGACCGCCGCTACATACGGGTTGATCCCGATCTGGGCATTGTTGTCGTGATGGAGGTCGGGCGGCGCTGGTGGGAGCCGATTACGGTCTACGATCCGACCAAGAAGAATGGCCAGCCTGATCCCAAGCTGCTGGACCGGCGGCGCGGCGGGAAATTGCTCTGGAAACGCAAATGACGGCCAGGGCGATCCGGCCGTCATGATCGAAGAACCTACCAGGGCCATCGCCGCCACGTCTCTTCAACCCCAGAAACATAGCCTGAAAGGTGCGAAAATTCAATGACCGGGATCAAGATCACCGTCGAGTTCAGCCAGGACGAGGCCCGCGCCGGTCTGCGCGCCCTGATCGAGCGCATGGAAGACCGGCTGCCGTTCTACAAGTCGGTCGGCGAACGGATGCTGACATCGTCGAGGGACCGTTTCGAGACCGAAACGGCGCCTGACGGATCGCCCTGGCAGAAGCTCAGCCAACGGCGGATCAGGCAGCGGGAGTATCTGAAGTTGACGCCCATCCATATTCTGCGGGCGCGCGGCTATCTCGCCGGATCTCTCAACTATGAGGCCAGCGCGGATCAGGTGGAGGTCGGTTCAGCTGTGGCCTATGCCGCCGCCCACCAGCTGGGCGCCCAGATCGAACAACCGGCCCGCGCGGCCAAGATCTACCGAAAGCGGGAACCAGATGGCCAGATCGGTCGCCGGTTTGTCAGGAAGTCTGAAGCCGATGTCGTCACCGATGTCACGATCCCGGGGCGCAAGATCAGCATCCCGGCGCGGCCGTTCCTTGGCCTGACCTCGGATGATGAAATGGGCATCCGCGAAGACGCCGAAGACTGGCTGATCCGGTGAATTTTTCGAACCGCGAAAAGCGGCCCGCAGGGCGGTTTGACCGATCTCCGGGCGCAACGGCCCGCGCAAGAGGCGTCACCCCCGTCAGCCCCCCGTCAGGATCGCTCTGCGGGCGTCTTTTGCGGGGATCGCCGGTTCTGGATTGATCGGCGGGCCGTTCGGCCCCATGATGACCCCGCTTTGCCATCGTGACCTGTCGGACCTCGGGTCCGGCCACATGGCGTTTCGCGCCCTGTCATGTTGCCCGGAGTTTCACCCGGATGCACCATGACCGACACGCCTCTCACCGCCCGCATCGAGGTTTTCCGCCCCGGCACATTCCGGCCGATGGAGGGCGACCCGATCACCTATTCGGCCGCCGACCTGCGTGCCATCGCCGATGCATATGACCCGGCGACGGCCCCGGCGCCGGTTGTCGTCGGGCATCCCTCGACCGATGCCCCGGCCTATGGCTGGGTCCAGAGCTTCGAATATGCCGACGACCGGCTGTTCGCCAATCTCCACGAAATCGACCCCGTCTTTGCCGATATGGTGAAGGCCGGGCGGTTCAAGAAAGTGTCGATGGCGTATTTCTCGCCGTCGCAGCCGCACAACCCGGTGCCGGGCAACTGGTATCCGAAGCATGTCGGGTTCCTGGGGGCCGCCGCGCCGGGCGTGCCAGGCCTGAAGAATGCGGCCTTCTCTGCCGACGCGCCTGCGGCGGCGATCTTCACGGCCCGCTTCGGCGAGGCTGGCTTCGAGGAAACCGCCTCGCTTCTGCGGACGATCCGCGATCTCTTCATCGAGAAATTCAGTCTGGAAGACGCGGAGCGTGCGCTGCCGTCCTATCGGCTGGAATGGCTGGCCGAGGCCGAACTGTCCGAGAAGCCCGGCCCCGCCGGGTTCTCCGCCGATGGCATCACGCCGCCGCAACCCCTTGAAAATCACCAACCGAAAAAGGAGCCCGCTGTGACCCAGCAGCCCGATCCGGCCTTCGCTGCACGCGAGGCCGAGCTTTCCGAGCGCGAAAAGAAGATCGCCGCCCGGGAAGCCGCCGCCGCCCATGACGAACACGTCGCCTTTGCCGAGCGCCT
>NZ_BMYI01000036.1:0-16625 GCF_014652195.1 Gemmobacter nanjingensis | reverse complement strand
TGAAGACCCTCAAACGCGCCATGTACGGCCGAGCCGGGCCAGAACTGTTGAGGGCAAGAATGCTGCCCCTCCGCCACACAGATTGAGGCAGAGCCGATTTAAGGGCAACGCGACACCAACCGAGCAATGTTGGTCCGGCAGGTGTTTGGCGATTAAGAAACCCGAAAATTCGCGCAAAATGGCATGAACGCAAAAAGATAGGCAAGATAGTGCCTTACGCTGTCAACTGCCTTTTATCGGCGATAGTCATGTCACGACATTATTTGAGATTAAATAACCGAACGCAACGACGACTATTTGAACTTCACTCATCCGAAAAGTATTGACCCAAAGTCTTGATAAAATCAGCCTGAACCTCTTTGAATTCAGCCGATTGTGCATAACGCACTGTGCTGTGCTGCGCGTTGCAGCGCGTTTGCCCTTTATGCTGGCCTGTTTCGCAGACCATTATCTGCCCCGAGACAAATTCGAACAGTTCCGGGCGGGCAAGACAGATCAACGTCGCAGGATCGTGAAGGCTTGCACACCGCTTGCCTGTGCGGTTTTCGTAGAAGTCCAGATAGAACGACGTCATCTCTGTGAGAAATGCACCGAGTTCCGAGGTCGAGGAGGCAAGCGAATTGCAGTCTTCCTCGGTCAACAGAACCCGGTCGGTCACATCAAGACCGACGAAATCTACGACACGGAATTCGCTTGCGACAATAGCGGCCGCCTCGGGGTCGTTGAAAATATTGGCTTCTGCCGTGGAGGTTACGTTGCCGGGGACCTCGAATGCCCCTCCCATGATGACGACGCGGCCAATCCGGTCCGGAAGGCTCGGATCGCGCTTCGCGGCTTCGGCAAGGTTCGTCAGCGGACCCAACGCGACGATGACGAGGTCGTGCGGGTGATCGTGCGACGCTGCGATCAGGAAATCGGCAGCATCGAGAGCATTTGGTTTCCGGCTTACTTCGGGCACTGCGAAGGTTCCGAAGCCTCCTGAGCCGTGAACCTCCGCTGCATAGATGGGCTCCAAACCAGAAAGCGGGCAGGACGCCCCCTGTGCAACACTGACATTCGCCTGCCCCAAACTCTTCAGCAGCCAGAGCGCGTTCCGCGTTGCCGTAGCGACAGGAACGTTTCCAAATACTGTGGTCAGGCCTTTTAGGCTGAACGCATTGCTTGCCAGTGCATAGATCAGCGCCAGCGCGTCATCCACTCCGGGGTCAGTGTCGATTATGACCGGGATCATCCTTGTCGTTTCCTTTGTAAGTCCAGTATCTCGGCCTCATGCGGGATCACCTGTGCACGCCCGGGCGCGTGACCTGTAAGCCCCCAGCGACCATTGCAAATGCCAATGCCTGTTGTGGCGCTTCACCGAGATCCAGTCTGGCAAGAAAGGCACCAAAGGCCGACTCTCCCGCGCCGGTCGTATCGACCGGTGGCACCCGCATGGAGGGCGCATGATAGGTCGTTCCCGGCGCGCGCAGTTCCGCCCTGTCAGCGCCCCGGGAGACAAAAAGCGTCAACTCGCTCAGCAACGCATGCGGTCCGCCGAGGGCCTGACAGAGTTGCTCGAATTCCACAGCGTTGACAGCCAAGAGGTCGAGATTGGCGAGAACCGACAAAATGCGTCCTGCTTCAAAAGGTGCGGCGGCGAGAGCCACACGGATATTGCGGAATTTCGCCCGAGTTGGCGTTGCCACCAGTCCATTGCTCTCGTTTTGCATTAGCAGCCAATCTCGTTCGGGGACGAGATTGTCGATGGCAGACGTTATCAAACCCAAACGCACTGAGATGTCCCAAATCATCTGACGACGAACAAGAATTGGGAAGCTAGGATCGCTCCATATGCTCAACAATAAGGCTGCACAACGAGCTCTTCGCATCTGAAAACCCGCTGATGGCTGAGGAGTGATTGCATCCGTCCTGCGGATGAAACACAACCGAGTTGCCCTTTGCTGTCCAAGCTGCGCCAAACTCTTGTGACTGTCTCCAGAATTCAGGGCTTTCGTCGGCACCCCAACTGACAAACAGAGGCGGTAGGTTTTCGCGCACCAAGAACATTGGGCTGTTTCTGCGGATTTCGTCCGCGGTGAATTGAATCTTGGGCTGCAACCAGGTCCAGCGGAACGGCTCCAGATCGTAGAGCCCGCTGATCGGGTAGCCGCTCTTGATCGTATCCCAAGGCAGGCCGTAGTTACCGACCCAATCCGTCAGGGCGACCATCGCGGTCAGGTGCCCCCCTGCGGAGTTGCCCGTGACATGTATCCTGTTTGGATCGACCTCGAACTGTTCGGCATTCCGATAGATATGGGCCACCGCAGCGCGGCACTGGCGCGTGATTTCGTCGATCGTGACCACCGGGCAGACTTGGTAGTCGATGATGAAGACGTTCACACCCGCGTCGGTCAGGCCCTTGGCGACCCAGATGTAGTTTTCCTTCTTGAGCCGCGCATCAAACCAATAGCCGCCGTGGATAAAAACCATCACCGGTCCGTTGGGCTTGGCCGGATAGAAATCCATGCGCTCGAGCAAGGTCTGGCCGTAGTGGATATCCGCTCTTCTGCTAGTCAGCTCCGCTTTCGCCGTTTCGGACAATGCCGCACGTTGCGCGATGATTTTGTCAAACGCATTTGGATCTCCGAGCCTCGCCTCGGGGCAATACTCCAGGTCCAACTCCTCTTGACTGCTGAAACCACGATAAAGCGGCATTGTAAGATCCTTTAGCTCTGCCTGACGCTGCGGGCGCGGCACTGGGTACCCTTTGGTTGATCGCTCTCACATTAGGCGGTGTTTTTGACCTTCTCGCGCGTCTGCGTGATTTGCAGAGCGGCATGGGCAGCTTCCTGCCCCTTGGCGACGAAGTGTTGTTTGAAAATGGCCGTATGGTGATCCGTCTCTTGGTAGTTGTGGGGCGTCAAAGACACCGACAATACCGGCACCCCGGTATCCAACCCGGCCTGCATCAGCCCACTCACCACGGCCTGTGCGACGAAATCATGCCGATAGATGCCGCCATCGACCACGAATGCAGCCGCGGCGATCGCGTCGTATTTGCCTGTCTGCGCAAGGTCCTTTGCAAGCAAAGGCATCTCGAACGCACCGGGCACATCAAACACGTCGACCTGCTCCTGCGGTATCTTCTTGAGAAACCCCGCAAGGGCTTGGTCCACGATCTCGGAGTGCCAGTTTGCTTTGATGAAGGCGTAGCGTGGTTTAGACATTTCGGTTCCTGTTGCTTGCGTTGTTCCGGTTCATCCAGCGCCTTAAGAGAAAGCTCAATTCAGATGCTCTTGAGCGATGCGCTGTCGTAGAATTTGCCCGACATATATGCCAACGGCGCGACATCAGACACTTCAAGGTGCCGGACTCTTGCGATGATGACCACATGTGTTTTTGCTCGGAATCGTTCCTTGATCTCCGCCTCGACAGATGCGGAAGCGCCATCAATCAGCGGCGAGCCCGCCGGGCCCGCGTGCCACGTCACGCCCGCGAATTTGTCATCCGATTTGCTCGCGAAGCGATCAACAATATCTCTTTGATCATTGGCGAGAATATTGATGCCCAAGTGACTTGCTTCGAACAAGGAGGGATATGTCGATGAGGTGTTCTGCACGCAGACCACCACCAGCGGTGGATCAAGCGACAAAGACATATACGCGCTGACGGCCAGCCCCCTGGCACGCCCGGACGCATCCTGCACGGTCACAGCCGTCACACCCGAGACAAATTTTCGGTTGAACTCTTTCAGGTCCTCCAAGCTCGGCCCATCTGCGCCGCCGCTGGAAGCGCCTGTAGCATCGGCTTCGAAGGCAGACCCCAATCCGGGCGCCCCCAAATCGGACAGCATCTCGACGCTGGGGTCCCAAGTCACGCGTTCGCGGATGATCAGACCATCGCTCAGCTCCCCCTGCACCGCGCCGCGGGATTTCAGCGAACGGCCATTTGGGGGCACATCACCAAAGGGATGTGTGAACCTGCCCGTCGCCGACCAGAACAGCGCAAAATCGTCTCCATCGACGACGATCTTGTCTACGCTTGTCACAAGGTTCGGCATCGCGGCGCGCATCGCGAGGACCTGCGCCTTGAGTTCTGCGATGCCGGCACTGATCCCCAGACCTTCGTTTTCCAACGCGTAACTGGGATGCATGATTGCGTCCAAGGCATCGACATCGCCCTGGTTCCAGGCCGCATCCCAAGCCGATCGGACAAGCTCTTTGAAATCCGCCATGTTCTTCTCCCTATTTCCAATCCACGCTGAACATCCGCGTTTCTTGGAACTCACGAATGCCTTCGTTCGCCCCTTCGCGGCCAATGCCACTTTGCTTCACACCGCCAAAGGGGGCTGCAGGATCAGATACAATCCCGCGATTGATACCCACCATGCCAGCCTCGATCTTCTCTGCAATACGCAAGGCGTCTTGCATGCGCCCCGAATAGACATAGGCAGCCAAGCCAAATTCGGTGTTGTTGGCCGCGGCGATCATGGCCTCCTCATCGCTCCAACCCACAATCGGGGCGACCGGGCCGAAAATCTCTTCGTTCAGAATTTGCGCATCGTCCGCAACGCCGCTCAACACCGTTGGCGGATAGAACCAGCCATCATTGGGGATCTTGCACTGAGCGGCGATACGCGCGCCCTCCGCGACGGCACCATCGACGAGCCTCGCAATGCGATCCCGTGCCTTGGCGTTGATGACTGGGCCGATTTCGTTCGTTTGGTCGCAAGACGGCCCAACCTTGAGCGCGCTGACCGCTGCACAAAGCTTTTGCGTGAACGAGTCCAGGACATCTTGGTGCACGTAGAACCTGTTGGCGGCCGTACAGGCCTGACCGCCGCCACGATACTTGGCGATCATGGCCCCCTTGACGGCCTCGTCGATATCGGCGTCGGCGGACACGACAAAGGGCGCGTTTCCGCCAAGCTCCATGCTGCAATTGACCACGCGATTGGCGGCCTGAGCGAGCAAGATGCGGCCAACCTGGGTCGATCCGGTAAAGCTTAACTTGCGCACGCGGTCATCGGCCAGCCAAGCAGCGACGACCTCCGGTGCGTTTGTCGTCGGCACCACGTTCACGACACCTGCCGGCACGCCTGCTTCTGTGAGCAGATCGGCCAACGCAAGCGCCGTCAGCGGCGTCTCCTCTGCGGGCTTTAGAACCACGGTGCACCCTGCGGCCAAGGCCGGAGCGATTTTCCTCGTCGCCATTGCCGCAGGAAAATTCCAAGGCGTGATGAGCGCGGCAACACCGACGGGTGCCTTTGTCACCAGTGTTTTTGCGCCACCTGTGGGCGCATCGCCATAGGCGCCGTCGGCACGGACGGCCTCTTCGGAAAACCAACGGAAAAACTCTGCCGCGTAGAGCACCTCTGATCGCGCATCCGCAAAGGACTTGCCATTTTCCGCGACGATCAACCGGGTCAATTTTGCCGCATCTCGCAGCATCAGGTCATAGCAGCGACGCAAGATTTCTGCGCGCGCGCGGCTCGCCATCGCAGCCCATGATGGAAAAGCGGTATAGGCGGCATCCACCGCGTGGAGGGCGTCCTGCACGGACCCATCAGGGACTTTGTCAAGGAGCGCCCCGCTCGCAGGATCAAAGACATCAAATGTGGCGGCCAAAATTTCATCCTTCAGGCGGGTGCAGATCGATTGATCCGCTGTGGCTTCGCCCGGGGGCCGAGCGCGGCGTGCCCACATCCAGTCCCCGGACAAGAATACTCGAAGCGGCAAAAACCGTGAACGCACGATCAGGGACAGCGATCCAGGTCTTTGCCGCTTGTCGCGCTATGAGGTGACGATCCTATTCAAAACGCTTGGAGAGCTGGTTGCCCCCGTGCCCCCAACGGGCCGGGTCGATCCCATGCAAAATGATCGTCGTATCCTTGCCGGCATCCTCGCCCAAAACAGAGGCGACCGCATTGGTCAGGGCGGTGATCATCTTTTCGTTGAACTCTTCGTCTTCAAACCGCTTGTTGAAAAACGCAGCTTCGATATGTGCCATGGATGTTCTCCTTTTGATTAGAACGTGTGGTTTTTGCCGTCGAAGACAGCACTGACGGATTCGTCGATGAAAATGCGGCCGATGGTTTCAGCCAGCAGCGGCGCGCAAGAAAGCACCTTGATCTTCTCGGGGGCGCCCTTCGCTAACGGGATCGTGTCGGTGACGACGACCTGTTCGAATGGCGAGGCGGCCAAGCGTTCAAAGGCTGGCCCGCTGAACACGCCATGGGTCGCCGCCGCCAGAACGCGCGTTGCGCCTGCCTTTTTGAGCGTTTCCCCCGCCGCGCAGAGCGTACCCGCGGTGTCGATCATGTCGTCAATCACCAGCGCCGTTTTTCCCCGCACATCGCCAATCACCGTGGTGATTTCGGCCACTTGCTGTTGCGGGCGCTCTTTGTTCAGGATCGCAAGGCTGGCCCCGATCTGTGCCGCAAACTGTTTGTTCAGTTTTACGCGCCCCGCATCAGGCGCAACGACCACGAGATTGTCGTCAAAATTCGTGAAATATTCCGCCAAACTGCCCGCAGCTGTCATGTGATCAACGGGAATCCCAAAGAATCCCTGCAGCTGTCCGGCGTGCAGATCCATCGTCAGGACCCTATCAACCCCGGTTGCTTCGAGTGCGCGTGCGACGACCCGCGCCGAAATGGGCTCTCGCGGGGCGGATTTCTTGTCCTGACGGGCATAGCCATACCAAGGGCACACGGCGATTACCCGGTGGGCGCTGGCGCCAACGGCAGCGTCGATCATCAGCAGCAGCTCCATCAGCGCGTCATTCGTGTTCACACCCGTTTCGGGGTTGCCGCACATGGGCTGCACGATGAACACATCCGCACCGCGGATCGAGGAGTCGAACTTGCTATAAACCTCCCCGCTCGAGAAGGTCTTGAGCGTCACACCCCCAAGGTTGATGCCCAACTGATCGACGATGGCTTGCGCCAAGGGCGCGTTCGCGCGACCTGTGAAGACCATCAGTCGTTTCGAATAGGTCTGAACCAGCATATCCTCCACCCCACTGCGCGGCGGTTGGTCCGTTGGTGCTGTGGCGCGGATGCGCTCTAGGATCGAAGTCATGGCAAGGCAGCCTTTCGTTTCAACTGGGATCGTTGGTCATTGCGCCGCGAATGCGGCTTCAATTTCAGTTTCCATGGGCATGCTTGTGCGTGCGCCTGCGGCCTCGACCGACAAAGAGGCCGCTGTGACCCCTCGGCGTGCGGCCTCCAACAGGCCGTCGCCCGCGGCTAGGCGCGCGGCGAAGACGCCGTTGAAGGTATCGCCTGCCCCCGTGGTATCGACGACGCGCGCTGCGGGCCGGGCCGGGATGGTGGTGCACTGCCCCTCGGCGTCGCATACAAGAACACCCTCTGAGCCGAGCGTCACGACAACCGCAGCCCCCGTGTGCCGCGCAACAAAAGCAGCCGCATCTTTGGCGTCGGGATCCCCCTCGCCCCCAAGAAGGCGGTAGATATCGCGCAACTCGCCCCGGTTGGGTGTCACGATCGGCGCAAGATCGAGCGTCTCGAGGATTTCGGGGATCACCGGCGCAGGATTGAGCACACAAAGCCAGCCACGCGCGCGCGCGCCCTTGACCGCAGCGACCACTGCGTCCGGTGTGATCTCGGTGCTGACAAGCGCCGTCGAGGTCCAGCCTTCGGAGCGGCCCAACGCGGTCTCGACGTCTTCAACCGTCAGGCGCATGTTCGCACCGGCGGCGACCGCGATCTGGTTCTCGCCTTTCGCGTCAACAACAATCAATGCGCAACCGGTTGCGACCTTTGGCTTGAGAGCAACGTCAGAGGCTTCGACACCGTCGGCGCGCAAATCGGTGAGCGCCCCGGCCCCGAGCTGATCATCTCCGACGGCCCCGACATAGCGCACCTTGGCACCGGCCCGGACCGCAGCAACCGCTGAGTTACCGCCCTTGCCGCCGCCATGCCTCTGCAACGCGTCGCCGACGACGGTCTCGCCCGGACCGGGTAGGGACTGGACCGGCACGACCAAGTCAATATTGATGGCACCAACAACCAAAAGATGTCCAGTCATGTGCGGACCTCGTTCAGCGGTGCGGCTTGCTTTTGCTTCAACATGACCATGCCCTTGCTTGGTGTTCCTATGGGGCCCGGCCTTAGCGCGCGCCTGCGGTCCAAGAGAGGATCGCGCTCCACAAGCCCGCGTAATGTGGCCAGCTGAGGAATTCCGGCGGGGCCCAATGCGGTGCCAGATCAGAGGCGAATACGGCAGACCGCCCTTTACCAAATTCACCGACAGCGATCATGGGATCGTCATCGACCTTGGCGACCACGGTCACACCCGGCTTTGCGATCAACTTGTTATAGCCCAAGACCTGCGGCCAATCCGCGGACGGGGTATCGCCAAGCACCGGATGCCCCGGCTCGCAGACGGTGACGCATGCCCCTTCGGGCTTTTCGATCCGGTCGTCATGATCCAAGAGCGTGACGGGCAAAGGTGCCGCGAGCGGGCTCATGCCATAGCGTCCTTTGGCGTCGATCCCGGTAAAGGACAGATAGCCGCCCACCATGACAAGACCGCCCCCGCGCTTGACAAAATCCGAGACCAGCTCGAGGCGGTTCGGCATTTTTTTCGACTCAAAAAACGTCTCGTCGACCAGCAAGAACGAGTTCGATCCGATATCAGAGATCACGACGACATCGAACTGATCCATTTCCTCAGCGGTGCGCGGGAAACGCAGCGAGACCTCATGCGCCCGGATATAGGTGATATCAAACCCGGCCTCGTCCATGCAGCTCAGGAAATGGCCCGCGCCTTCTTCGTATTGGGTATTGTTGAACTGGTCGAAGCCCTTCATGTGGATCGTGTGCTTGATCCAGGATTCACCTACAAAGAGAACCTTTGTCGCGGTTTGCTTATTGCCCACTAGCCCCTAGCTCCTTGTCATGTGTTGTCTTGATTGATGTTCTGGCGGTCGTTTTGGCCGATCAGATCGCGCCCCAACCGGTAGGCTTCGCGCATGTCCGTGCCGCGGTATTCGACGGTGGCCAGCTTGCTCAGAGTGGCTGACGGGTTCACGCCGATCGTGTTCGCGAAGGACTTGAAAAGCTCCACGTCGCTCGACGAGTCGCCATAGGCAACGCAGTCGGCGGCCCCCAAACCGCGGGCAGTGAGCGCGGCCCGCGTGATCTCCACTTTGGCCTCGGGTAACAAAGTGGCGGTGTCGCTCAGGGGCGCGCCCGGCACCACGTCAGAGCCGTAGGTTTCGTGCGCGCCCCAGGTTTTCAGACGCTCGACAAAGAAGGTCGGGGATTGCGATATAACGATCGCCGCTTCGCCTCGGGCGGTGATGTCGGCAAAAACCTCGGCAACCCCCGCCATCCAGGGCGAAGACGCAAAGGCCTTGTCAAAATCTGCATCGGTCGCTCCGTCGCAGATCTCCAGAAGCGCGCGCCAGAAATCCGTATCCGAAATACGGCCCTCTCCCCAAAGCGTCTCGATCTCCTGCCCGCGATCGAGATGGCCTAGATGTCGCGCAAGCTCGATGGTGGCCGTGCTGCGCAACAGCGTGCCGTCCATGTCGAACACATGCAGACGCGATCCGTTCGGGCGGGCATTGGGGGTGATCATGTTCATGCCCCTGCCCCGTTTTTGGCGGCCGCGGATCCGCGGGGCGCAGCGTCGAGAACGACGGTTTTGTTCTCAAGATAGGGCAGCAGCCCCGCAACGCCGCCTTCGCGGCCAATCCCGGACTGTTTGAACCCGCCAAAGCCAATTCCGAAATCCGCGCGGTTCCCGTTCTGTCCAACCGTTCCGGTCCGCAACTTGCGGCTCATTTCAAGGACACGGTCGGCGTCATTCGTGAAAACAGACGCGTTGAGGCCGAAAATCGAGTCATTCGCCAGCCGGATCGCATCGTTCTCGTCCTCGGCCGCGATGACAGAGGTCACAGGGCCAAAGATTTCCTCCTGGGCGAGGCGCGATCCATTGTCGACATTTCCAAATACCGTCGGCTGGATGAACCACCCCCGGTTGAGATCTTTGGGCCGATCGCCCCCGAAGGCGAGCGTCGCGCCCGCGTCTTTGCCGATCTGGATGTATTCCTCGACGCGCGCCCGCTGCGTATCGGATGCAAGCGGCCCCATTTGCACATCGCGATCAAACGGATTGCCGACCTTGATCTTGGCGTAGCGCGCCGCGATGGCTTCGAGCATCGCATCATGCCGATGACGCGGGACGATGATACGCGTGAGAGACGCGCAGACCTGCCCCGAAACAAAGCAAGCGCCCGATGTCAGGCTGTCTGCGGCCTGATCGATATCCATGTCGTCGCAGATGATCGCGGCCGACTTTCCGCCAAGTTCCAGCGTGTAACGCCCGACACGTTCGGCCATGATGCCCGCAATGCGTTTGCCCACACCAGTCGAGCCGGTGAAGGTGATCTTGTCGACGCGGTGATCGGTCACGAGGGCTTCGGAGGCCACACGATCAGCGGTGAGGATGTTCACCACCCCCGCGGGCAGGCCGATTTGCTCCGCGATCTCGCCGATCACATAGGCTGCGCCGGGCGCCTCGGGCGAGGCCTTCACGACCACCGTGCACCCCGCGAGCAACGCCGGCGCGAGCTTCCAAGTCGCAATGTTCATGGGCATATTCCAGGGAACAATTGCGCCGACGACACCAACCGCCTCGGCAGCGATCATCCCATATCCCGGCCCGAAACTCGGCGGCACCTCCTGCTCAAAGGGATATGTCTCGGCAAGATCCGCATAGTAGCGAAACGCGAAGGGGACCTCTTCCATAACCGGTTTCACGATGCTCGCGATGACCCCGGTCTCGCGGGGCCAGATTTCGGTCATGTCATCATAGCGCGCTTCCATTGCCTCGGCGAAACGGCGCAGGTAGACAGCCCGCTCTGACGCGCTCATGCGCGGCCAAGGGCCGGTGTCAAAGGCGCGCCGCGCCGCCTCGACAGCCCGCGCAACATCGGCAACCTCGGCTTCGGCAACCGAAAAATAGAGCTCCTCGGTCGCGGAATCGACGACGTCGATCATCCGGTTCGTCGACGGATCAACCCATTTGCCGTCGATATAGAACTTCTCAGGATGAAGGATCGGGACTTGGTGGGAGCTGGTCATGGTGCAAGTGGCCTTATGGTGTTGGCAGCTGTGTACGGCGCGCGAAATGGTCAGGATGGCGAATGATCCGTGCGACTTCGCAATGCATCCTCGAAGGGGTCGGCGTTCAGCACACGACGCTGAATGGACTTGTATAGCGGGCCATCCTTCTCGCGCGCGGCAAGTGCGGGCGCCCAATCAGGATCAGCCAGAAATGCGTTCCACTTTTCCTCAAGCTCAGCGAGGTTCTCGAACCGCATCGTGTAGACGATCTCGCCGAAGGAATGATCACCCAGCGTGGTAAATCCGGCCTGCACGACCTCCATGTTGTGGCGGCGGAAAAGCGGAAAGACGGTCGTCTTGAGCAGGTCGATAGCGTCGCCCAGCCGTCCCGGCATTGGAACGTATTCTCGCACTTCGTTGATCACGCGTTTCTCCTTTCAGGTGCAGCTTTCGGCCCCGGTGGAGCGCGAGAGTGGGAGATCCCTCATGCTCGACCGGCTTTGTCCATCACGCCCAGGCAGCTCAGTCTGCAAAGGCGGGGAAGACCTCTTCGGACATCATTTTCATATTTGCGATGATCGCATCGGTCGGCATGCCCACCGCGATCAGACAGGCCATGTGATCGACGCCAATCTTCTCGTAGCTCTTCATGCGCTCGATCATCTTTTCGGGGGTCGTCAGGATCGGATCAGCGTATTTCTCCAACAGATTTTCCTTGGAAATCTGATGGTTTTCCGGGGTCATTTTCCCGCGGAACACGTAGTTTCGACTTTCACCGACATCCCGAGTGGCCAGCCTGTCTTCTTTCGTGTCGACAGTCCCGGGGCCCTTAACGAGCGCCATGTAGTAGTTATACTCCGAGACAACGTCGTCGAAATATTCCAGTGCTTCTTCTTCGGTGCGTCCAAGCCAAGTGTGGCGCAAAACCATAACCTGTCCGCGCTGCTGGCCGCTCTTTTTGCACTCGTCGTTATAACTCTCGACCAGTTCTTCAAGATCACCATAGGGCTCGAAATTCCCATAGTTCGGCGCGGTGATCAGGTTCAGACCCTGCTGAGCAACGCTGCGAACGCCCGAGATGCTCTGCGAAGCGACCCAGATTTCAGGATGGGGCAAAGTGGCGGGTTTCGGCACAAGCGTCGTTGGCGGGAACGAGAAGTAGTCCCCATCAAACGAGAAATCATCATTTTCGAAAAGGCCGCGAATAACCTTCAAACCCTCATCATACATAGGGCGCTGATCTTTGGGCTCGATGCCAAGCCGTTCAAGCTGGAACCGGCTCCCCCCACGCGCAACGCCAAGACCAGTACGGCCAGGCGCAAGGTGATCAAGAAGGCACATCTGTGATGCAACAAGCAAAGGATTATAGGCCGGAAGAACAACCACGCCAGGAACAATACGAAGCCGCTTTGTTCGTTGGGCTGCAACAGCAGCAAACATCATCGCAGAGGGGTTGCAGACGTAGTTCTGAAATTGGTTCTCGTTGATGGTGATACCCTCGAAACCGTATTCTTCAGCTGCATCTACAATGCGCAGCATGCTATCGAGGACTTCGGACCAAGGCTTGCTCATATCCGGATAAAAGAAAGGGGCTGTCACCCAAAATTTCATTCCCATCCTGCGCTCCTTCGCTGTGTTTTCGGTTAAGCAGATGTTTCAAAGTTGCCTTTGCACTTTCGGCTGAAGCAACCAGATTTTAAAGGAGCCACCTGTTATTACCGGCGGCTCCGTCAGGTTTCAGGAGCAGCCTCAGCTTACAGAGGCATCAAGCCAGCTTTGGTACCACTCCTGAGGAACCGGCGCTTCACTTGCCTCGATCAACTCGGAAAAGTCCCATTTCTTGAGCAGTTTGCCGTTTCGGAATACTGGCTGGAGCAGATTTTGCTCAGGGCTGACAGATTCGCGACGTACCGTTTTGAATTCGCCATTCTCTTTGATCAGCGCAAGCCGACCTGCTTTAGATGTCTTGTATTGCTCGCCTTTCGGGCTTTTTGAAATGTCGCGCCACTCTCCGTTTACGCATACGGCACTCGCTTTTTGCGCAAAGCGGTTTGTATCGCGATCACAGTGCTGGAGCAGACCACCGCCCATACCAAAGATCGCGTTATCCGCGGCAAGGCCACGACGCTCAAGCTCAGCATAAACGCGCGGCAAGCTTTTAGCCGTCACACCGTCACCCTGAACCACACGAATGAATGGTGGCAGGATCTTAAAGCCTTTGCTGTTCGTCTCGTAGCCAAATGCATCCATAAGCCACTCTGTTGTATCAGCGGTAACTTCGACGATTTCCCCGGAATCTGGACGCGCACCCACCAGCCCAGGGAAGTTCTGAATCATCTCCTTCAACTCTCCACCGAGGATGTTTTTGACGCAGTTTTCGTGATCATAGGTGTCCGTCAGCACGAGCGCGAAGCCGTGATCACGATGGACCTCAAGCATGTTACGGATCGCGTCGACCTCTCCTTCGCGCCCCCAAGCTGTGAAGCCGGCGTGTTCTGAGTTAGGCCCTGAGTTGGAAGGATCTACAGCGTTATACCAGCGTTTGGCTGCAAGGATACCCGGTGTTGTATCACTCTGACTGAAGTTTACCAGATGAGCCAGGCCGCCCAATGCAGCTGACTGCTGCGAACTCACCCCACGCGCGCCGTAATCGTGCAGCATGTGCCGCAGCAGGTGCACGTTGTCCGAGGTGCGCTCAAGCGCGGTGCGGATCACCTGCTTGCACATCCAGCTCAGCGTGCCGACGGTCGTGGGGTACCACACCGCGCGCAGCAAGGCGGTCTCGAAAAAGCTCGTCGCCCAGAAATACTTCGGATCGGTGTTGATGATCTGAACCAGGACGTTCTTGGCAGGAAGAACCGTGCCCTCCGCCACGGCCTCGATCTCGACCGGCAGATAGCCGCCGTGATCGTTGATGATGCCCATCCAGTTCTCGCGGTTGAAGTGCATCCCCTGCTCTCGCATGAGGAATTCAGCGGCATCCACATCCTCAAGAGTGACCGGGCGCATCAGATAGTCGCGGAGAAAAGCCTGAAGCCCGACGAACATAGTCACCGGGAACTCACCTCCTCGAGACTCGATATACGAGGAAATGTACTCAGTACCTTTAGGGTACAACGGATAGTGACAGTGTTTGTAGCTGTCCGTGTTGATGATGATGTTGTCGAACTGTTCGCCCAGCGACATTTTCTTCCTCTCCTTGTTGGCGCCTCGCGGCTTCACTCCCCAGTGGCGCAGGGCACCACCCACGATAGTAACGGTTCTACATTGAGGCGATTAGCCGATCAGTGGTCCGCCAAGAATCCATCATTTTATGGATTTGACATCAGATAGAACCGTTTCTACTAGTGAACGTTAGCAACTTGAAATCAGATCTGTCAACATTTGTTTTCGTCCACCTCAGATGTTCATTTTTCGCGCCCCGATCGCGACGCTTCGCGCTAAGGTGGCAGATGCAAAGCCCTGTGTTTTTGCGGGTTTGAGACCGGGACCGAGTAAGCGCTTCGTGGAGTTCGGTCAGCCCTCCGCAAGCCCACTCGCCCGCCGATATCGAACCCATTCGACCGACTTTCTCGAATCAACGCGCCCTCGCGGCCCATAGCGCAAACGCGCCGCCACCCCTCGCCCGCCCCGTCGATGTTGACGAAAAGACGCGAGCCCAGATCACGTGTGGGCATCTCGCGCGCGACAGGCAGCCCGGATCGTCCCCCAGAAGGAGCAAGGTCAAGAACCGACTTTTATCGCGCAGCTCTAGGTGCTAGTAAAACTGATTATATCTCAGCGAGACTTTGTCGGCTGCGCCGAGTGCGATAAGCTGAACATCGCTGTCTCCCGCGGCCGCTATCGGAGAACGGAATGCCAAAGTCGAAAGGCGATGCGCCGAGAAAAAGCCTGACGGCCAAGCCCGCGCGACGCCCCACCATGAAAGATGTTGCCAAGCGCGCAGCCGTCTCGCTTAGCACCGTCAGCTATGTTTTGAATGACAGCGGGCCTGTCGCCGCCGACCGCAAGGCGCGCGTCCTGGATGCGGTCAGGGCTTTGGGCTACATGCCGAATGAAACCGCCCGCAATCTCAAACGCAAGAGCGTCGCGACCATTGGCCTTGTTGTGCCGGACTTGGTGAACCAATTCTTCGCTATGGTTGCGGAAGGCGTTGAACAGGCTGCCGCGGAAAGAGACGTGCTGGTCGTCTTCTGCGCGCCCGAAGCAAGCGGTGACAGCGAGTCATGGAACAGCCGCTTGCTGAGGAGCCAACGCTTGGACGGGCTCATCTATCTTTCGGGTGCAAACAGCCGGATGCAGTCGTTGGTCGAACTTATACAGGTTGGACCTGTCGTTCTGGTCGATGAAAAGCTTCACGGTTTCAACTTGCCCTGCGTGGTGTCGCAAAACCGGCAAGGCGCGCGCGAAATCGCCGAGCATCTGACCTCGCTTGGACATAGACGCCTGGCGATCTTGGGAGGCCCCACAGAACTGTGGACCGCCGAGCAGCGCCTCTCCGGGTATCGCGAAGCGATTGCGGCAGTGGGGATGAATCCTGACGCCGTCCCATTTTTCGCGGGCGATTATCGAATGGAGTCCGGAGAGAGGCTTGCCGCAGAAGCCCTGCGCGGCCCCGCGGGCGAGCGCCCCACCGCGCTGATCTGTGCGAACGATCTGATGGCCATTGGTGCCATGTCGTATTGCCGCAAAGTCGGTCTCGATGTGCCCGGGGATGTCTCCATCGTAGGCTTCGACGATTTGCCGATATCATCCCTCCTCTATCCGAGTTTGACGACAGTGCGCCAACCGGCGCGAGAACTCGGCTTCGAGGCCGCAAAACTCCTATTGAGCCTGATAGACGGAGCCGAAGCTGCGCCACCTCTGCCGGCGCGCGTGACTCTCATGATCAGAGAATCGTCCGGACCAATTGTCGCGTTGCCGTTAAATATGAGACGCGGCGCGTTGGGCGGCATTTCTTGCCCTTAAATCGGCTCTGCCTCAATCTGTGTGGCGGAGGGGCAGCATTCTTGCCCTCAACAGTTCTGGCCCGGCTCGGCCGTACATGGCGCGTTTGAGGGTCTTCAGACGATTAATCTGACCTTCTGCTTGGCCGTTGCTCCAGGGCATCTCGATAGCGTTTTTTACCGCATCGAAATCCCGGTTCAATGTGCGTGCGAAGCGCACGATGGGCGCCAGGTCGGTTTCGATCGCGTCGTCGATCCATGCAGGGAGCGGGTCTGCCTCGCGGCCACGCAGGATACCGTTGAACCGCATGACGAGGCAGCGCATCGTTGCGAAGGCGGGAGAGCCAGCCTTGAGCGCGTCGACTTTCCGCGCCTGATCCGGGGTGAGTTTTCCGCGGGGTTTGATACACAGCGCTGCCGCGATGACCGGGGAGATCGCGTGCCCCGTTTCCGGGTCCCGGACCGGTTCCAGGATCTGGTGCTCCAAGGCAGGGCCCTTCGCTTGCTTTTCGGCTCTGCGCCACCCCGCCAGCAGCCGCTGCAAATGCGTCGGGCTCCCCTCGTAGCCACGCTCTCGGATCAGACGGAACAGGGCGCTTCCA
>NZ_BMYI01000035.1:0-17530 GCF_014652195.1 Gemmobacter nanjingensis | reverse complement strand
ACTCCTTTGACCCCCTCGCTCTTCGCTTGGGGGAGGGTCACATGGGTCAAATCTCAGTGGAAATTATGCGCCTACACGGGTCACTTCTCAGTGGAAATCAACACTTCCGGGCGACCACAGGAGTTCTGTCTGATACCCAAGCCGTTGCAGCGCCCCGATTGCCTTGACAAGATCTACGCTTTGAGTAGGTCAGCTTCCGCCCCGAAGGCGATTGCGCGTGCGAGCATGGGGTTGCCCTGACGCGCAGCGCTGCCCGCCTCGCCCATCTCGCTGGCCGCTTCCAGCAGCAGATCCCGCGCGGCGTGGTGGGCGTCGTAGGAGCCCCATCGGATTGCGTTCACTGGCGCGGGCTTGCCCTTTCGATCCGGTTCTGGATCAGCACTGGCAACGCCCAGATCAGCTCACCACGGTTCGCCCGGACCCGGCACGGCAGGTCCGCGTGCCGGAAGTCGGTGCGCTTGCCTGGTTCGGGTTGCCCCTGAAGCCCGGCGATACGTTGTGGGCAGGCTGCTTTCTGCGCTGGAACGCTGCCAGCAGAGCATCAATGCAAGGCGGATGATCGACGGGCTTTTCTTGCAATATTGGAACGGAGAACGCCTGGACTTCCGACGAGGTCAGCGGACGTCCAGCACGTCGGCAAGCGCATTTCCTCTGACAACACCCCGTCGCCCGTTACGGCGTGGTGGGCGCCGTCCCTCCGGCTTCAAGTGCTGCGACGACGCGGTCGGTCGTGCGCTGGATGTGGGCGAGGGTGACCTCGATCGCGCGGGGCACGTCGCGGTCCATCGCGCTTTCGAACAGGGCGCGGTGTTCTTCATGCACGTCTCGCGACAGTGCAGGGCGGCTGCGTGACAACTGGCGATAGCGTTCGTGATGCTTGTACATCATGCTGCGCATCCGCAGAAGCCAGACTGAACTTGCCGCGCCGACCAGCGCCTCGTGGAATTCGGTGTTCAGCCCCTCCCACTCGGTCAGGTCGCGCGGCTCGGCGCTGCGTTCCAGCCGTTCCAGCCGATACCAGGCCGAGATCAGACGCTCTTCCCAGGCGCGGTCGCCGCGCGGCAGCGACTGCGCGATGGCTTCGGCCTCCAGCTGCTTGCGGAGCTCGCCGATTTCGCGCGCGTCCTGCGCCGAAAGCGGCGCCACAATGCAGCCCCGCTGGCCCAGAAGCGTGACGAGATGGTCACCCGAGAGCCGCGCCAATGCCTCGCGCAGCGGGCCCGCGCCCAGGCCATAGCGGTCGCGCAGCATTTCGATCTTCAGCTTCAGTCCCGGTGCAAGCCGCCCCGCCACGATATCTTCGCGCAAAAGGCGATAGGCCTTTTCCGCAAGGGTCTTGTCGCTGGACTCAAAGGCATCTTGGGGAAGGACAATCGTCTGCTGCATGCGGGCTGCCGGGGTTGAAGTGTGGGCTTGCGGTGAACCCGATCATAGAGCGCATCGCAATAAAATCAAATTTTAGTTTGACATGGTTATAATATCAATATTTTCTGCTGACGGGGAGGAAAATATGGAAAACACCGTTCAATCATCGGCAGGGCTTGCCGGGCAGGTCAGGCCGCCTTCGGCCCTGGCCCGATTCAGCACCGGGCTGGCGCAGGCCGAAATCCTGTTGGCGGGGGTGCTGATGTTCCTCCTGTTCGTGCTGCTTCTGGCCAATGTGACCGGCCGTTTCCTCGGGGTGCCGCTGATCTGGGTTGATGAGCTTGCGGTCTACCTGATGGTGATCGTGGCCTTCCTGGCCGCCGCCGCCGCGCTGGACGCGCGACAGCATATCGCGGTCACGCTTTTGTCCGACATGATGTCGCCCCGCGCCGCTGGCCTGCTCCGGCTTCTGGCCGACCTGATCCTGCTGGCCTTCCTTCTGGCACTGGCCTGGATGGTCTGGATCTGGTTCGATCCGCTGACCGCTGCCGCTGCCGAAACGCTGGATGCCTTCGCGGCGCAAAGCTTCAACTTCATCTATCAGGAACCGACCGTGACGCTTGGCGTCCGCAAGGTCTGGTTCTGGCTGATCCTTCCGGTCTTTGCCGTCACCGCGACCATCCACTGCCTCGCCCAGATCGAGGCTGATCTGCGGCTGCTGAAAGGGGCGGGGCGATGATCGTCGGCGGCAGCTTCATCGGACTTGTCATCCTGTCGGTCCCCATCGCTTTCGTCCTGGCGATCTGCGCGCTGATCTACATTTTCGTCAGCGGCAACACCGTCCTTCTGCAATCCTTCCCGCAGCAATTGTTCGGCGGGCTTGAAAATTACGGCCTGTTGTCGCTGCCGCTTTTCATCCTGCTGGGCGAATTCATGAATGTGGGCGGCATCGGCCGGCGGCTGATGGCGCTGGCCGTGGCGATCCTTGGCTCCGTCAAGGGGGGGCTGGCCTATGTAAACCTCGGCGCGAACATGATGATGGCGGCGATTCTGGGCTCGACCGTGGCGCAGATCACCATCATGTCCCGCCTGGCGGTGCCCGAGATGGAAAAGCAGGGCTATCCGCGCGATGTCTCGGTGGCGATCACCGCGGCGGGCGGGCTGCTGGCGCCGATTGTTCCGCCCTCGATGCTGTTCATCATCTATGGCGTCATCGCGCAGCTGCCCATCGGCGATCTGTTCATTGCGGGCATCGTGCCGGGCATTCTGATCTTTCTCGCCTTCCTGGCGGTGATCGGCTGGCTTGGTCATAAACACGATTTTCCCCGCAGCGAGTCGCTGCCGCTGCCCGCCCGCCTGCGCGCCATCGCCGAGGCACTGCCTGCGGCGCTGATCCCGGCGACGATCATCGGCACGATCCTGGGCGGCATCGCCCATCCGACCGAAAGCGCCGCCCTGGGCAGCATCGCCACGATCATCGTCGGCGCCTTCATCTATCGCGAGCTGAAATGGCGCGACATTCTGGTGGCCTTCGGCAATGCCGCGCGGTCCTCGGCAATCGTGCTGTTCCTGATCGCCACCGCTACGGTGTTTTCCTGGGTCATCACCTTCGAGAACATCCCGGCACAGGTCGCTGCGGCGATGCAGGCGATGACGGCCTCCCCCCTGGTGTTCATGCTGATGCTGAACGTCCTGCTGCTGATGATCGGTATGGTCACCGACCCGATCCCCGCGATCATCCTGATCGTGCCGGTGATGCTGCCGGTGGCGACCGGGGTCTATGGCATCGACCCGGTATTCTTCGGCGTCGTCGTCTGCGTCAACCTGACCCTGGGACTGTTGACGCCGCCGGTCGGCACGGGCCTGTTCACCGCCGCGCTGATGGGCGGCGTCAGGGCCGAACGGCTGGCGGTGCTGCTGCTGCCCTTCTTCGTGGCGGTGCTGGCGGTGATTCTGCTGATGGTGTGTTTCCCGCAGACCGTCACCTTCCTGCCCGGGGTGCTGTGATGGCGACGGTCTGGGTGCTCGGCGGCGGGCTGATCGGGGCGGGATGGGCCGCGGCCTTCGGGCTGGCGGGTCATGCCGTGCAGGTGATCGATCCCGACATGGCGGCGGCACAGGCGCGGCTGGACGAGGTCTGGGCCCGTGCCACGGCGGCGATGGGCGACAAAGGGGCGGCGCTGCCGCGCGTCACGGTGGCTCCGCAAGGTCCGGCCCCGGCTTTGGTGCAGGAATGCCTGCCAGAGCGGCTGGCGCTGAAACGCGCCGCCCTGACGGAAATCCTGCCGCTTCTGAATCCGCAGACGCTGATCGCCTCGTCCTCCTCGGGCCTGTCGCCCGAGGACCTGCAACAAGGGCTGGAGGGCGCAGAGCGCCTGTTCATCGCCCATCCCTGCAATCCGCCCTGGCTGATGCCGGTGGTGGAACTGTCGGGCGGGGCGGCGACCGCACCCGAGGTGCTGACGCGGGCCCGCGCTTTCTATGAAGGGCTGGGCAAGCGTGTCTTGACCCTGGCCAGGCCGATGCCGGGCCATCTGGTCAATCGCCTGCAGGCGGCGCTGTGGCGCGAGGCGGTGCATCTGGTGCGCGAAGGCGTGGCCTCACTTGCCGATGTGGAAGATGCGGTGACGCTGGGTCTGGCGCCGCGCTGGTGCCTGATGGGGCCTTCGGCGGTGTTCCATGTCTCGGGCGGGCCGCGCGGCTTTGAAGGTTTTTTCGACGCGCTGGGCCCGGAATTCGAACGCTGGTGGGACACGCTGGGCGCGCCCCGCTTCGATGCCGAAACCCGCGCCGCGCTGGTCCAGGGTATGGCGGAGGCCGATCCGCGCAGCGTGGCTGAGATCGGTGCCGCGCGCGACCGGCGCCTGCCGCAAGTCTTGACGTTTCTGGAGGAGCTGGCCCGCGCTGACGGGCCCAAGGGAGGAAGACAAGATGAAGTTTAAGACGATCGGATGGGCGGCGGGGCTGGCGTTTCTGCTGTCCGGTGGCATGGCCGCGGCGGAACAATACCGGCTGGGCCTGATCACCCCGCCTTCGCATCAATGGAGTGTCCATGCCCAGAAGGCGGCGGATGCGATCAAGGAAAAGACGGAAGGCCGGGTTGAGATCAGCCTTTTCCCCTCGGGCCAGCTTGGCTCCGAGGCGCAGATGCTGCAGCAGCTGCAGACCGGCGCGCTGGATTTCGCCTTTCTGACAGTCGGCGAATTCGCCAACCGCGATCCGAATTACGGCATCTTTCTTGCCCCCTATCTGGTCAGCGACATCGAGGGTGCCAAGACGGTTCTCGGCGGGGCCACGGCGGGCAAGCTTCTGGCCGACATGAACAAGTTCGGGCTGGTCGGTCTGGGCTGGAGCTCGGCCGGGATGCGCACCGTCGTCATGCGCGGCACCATCGCCAATGTGGGCGATCTGGCAGGCAAGAAGATTCGCACCGTGCCGAACGCGCCGGAACTGGATTTCTGGACGCTTCTGGGCGCGACCCCCACGCCGATGCCGCTGCCCGCGCTCTATGATGCGCTGGCCAATGGCCAGGTCGATGGCGCGCAGCTGGACCATGAAGGCACCTGGAACACCAAATATTACGATCATGCCGGCACGATCATCGACTCGCGCCACATGATGTTCCCCATGGTCGCCGTGGCCTCGGGCCGCAAATGGCAGGCGATCTCCGAAGAAGATCGCGCCGCGATCCAGGAAATCATGACCGCGAACTTCACCGACATCATCGACGCCTATGGCGCACTCGATAACAAATACATGGAAGACCTCAAGACGACCCCGGTCCCGGTCGTGACGGTGGACCGCGCCTGGTTCGGCCCGGCGGTCGACAAATGGTATGAAGACTGGCGCGTGAAAGCCCCGCTTCTTGTCGAACTGGAAGCCGAATTGGCGTCAAACTGACCTTTAGGGGGCCGGGCGCCAGCCTGCCCGGCCTCCGCCAAGCCCTGCGGAGACGAAGATGACCTATCGTGACCTGCGCTATCTGCGCGTCGATGTCGAAGACCTTGAGGCGGCGAGCGCCTTCGCCGCCGATGTCTTTGCGCTGATGCCGATGGACCGCGACGACAACCGTGCCCTGTTCCGCTCGGACGCGCGCAACTATGCGCTGTGCTGCGCGCGGGGCGACGGTAATGCCGTGGCGCTGACCGTGGCGCGACCCGAGGATCTGGATGCCCTGGCCGATCGGTTGGCGGCAGCGGGCCATCCATCGGCCCGGCTCTCGGCCGAGGCCTGCGCGGTGCGGCAGGTCAAACAGGGGCTGGCGGTCGCCGCGCCGAATGGCGTGACGGTGGAGCTGGTGTGGCGGCCGCTGACCTCGGGCTGGCCCTATCATGGCGGGCGTGATGCCGGGATCAGCGATTTCGCCGCCGTCTCGCTGTGCTGCCGCGACATCGCGGCGAGCGAGGAGTTCTGGGTCAGGGGCCTGGGCCTTCGCGTCAGCGACTATGCCGGTGACGCGGTTTTCCTCGCGCTGGACGAGGCGCATCACCGCATCGCGCTTTATCCGTCGGAGCGGGACGGCATCCTGGGCGCAAGCTGGGAGGTCGCGACCCGCGATCACATCATGCGCAACTGGTATCATTTCCAGAAGCTGCAATTGCCCGTCGTGGCCGGGCCCGGCCGCCAGCCCACTTCGGGCGCCAGTTTCGTCACCACGCGCGGGCCGGGGGGGCTTCTGTTCTCCTATATCCACGGCATGGAGAAGGGCCCGCAGATCGCAACCCGCGGCCCGCGCCAATTCGCCGATGCCGCCCGGTCGCATTGCGCCTGGGGCTCGCCCAGCACGCAGCAGGAATTTCACGGAAGGACCGAAGGATGATCGAACTTCGCGATGTCGTCTATTGCCGCTTGGGCACAACCGATCTGGCGGGCGCCGAATGGTATGCGGTCAATATCCTGGGGCTTGAAGTGGCCGAGCGGCGCAAGGGCGCGGTCTATTTCAAATCCGACGCCCGCGCCCATACGCTGTGCTATTTCGAGGGCGACCCGACCGATCAGATGACGGCCTTCGAGATCGGCACAGCGCAGGATCTGCACACAGCCGGCGCCACGCTGGAAGCGCTGGGCCATGATGTCTATTACGGCACCCGCGCGGAATGCGAAGCACGGATGGTGCGCGAATTCATCCGCTTCCGCGACCCGACCGGCAATGTGATCGAATTCGTGCTGCGGCCGGAAACCACCGGGCTTGACTATCACGGCAGCCGCAATGCCGGGATCACCGGCTTCTCGCATGTGGGCCTGTGCTCTTCCGACCTGGCGCGGGACGAACATTTCTGGACCTCTGTCTGCAATGCCCGGGTGTCGGACCGGATCGGCGATGCGCCTTTGATGCGGCTGGGCACGATCCACCATTCCATTGCGCTGTTCCCTTTTCACCGCGCGGGCATCCAGCACATCAACCACCAGGTCGGATCGACTGACGACATCCAGCGCTCGTTCCATTTCGTGCGCGAGAACCAGGTGAACATCACCTTCGGCCCCGGCGCGCATCCGACCTCTTCGGCGGAATTCCTGTATTTCACCGGGCCCGAGGGCATGACCTTCGAATATTCGACCGGCGTGCGCGAAATCCATGACGAACCGGCGTGGCGCGACCGCCAGTTCCATTTCGAGCCGAAGGGCTTCTGCCACTGGGGCTCTGCTCCACAGATTGCGGCGTTCAAGAAATGATGACGGCGCAGATTGAAACGCTGGCCCGCACGGTGCGGATCGCGGCGCGGGCCTTGGGGCGGGCAGGGCTGGTCCATGCCTATGGCCATTGCTCGGCCCGGATCGACGCCGATCACTTTCTGGTCGCGCCGTCGAAACCCCTGGCCCATGTCCGCCCGGGCGAGGCCTGCACCGTGGTGCCCGTGAATGGCCCTCTGCCCGAGGGCGTGCTGGGCGAGGTGCGGCTGCATCAGCGGATCTATGCGCTGCGGCCCGAGGCGGGCGGCGTGATCCGCTTCATGTCGCCTCAGGCGATGGCCCTGGCGGCGCTGGGCCGCGTGCCTGCAATGCGCCATGGCTTCGGCACTTATTTTGCCCCGCGCGTCGGGTTGTGGGATGATCCGCAGCTGGTGCGCGATGATGCCAAGGCCAAGGGCGCGATTGCCGCCATGGGCGACAGCCGGGGCCTGCTGATGCGTGGCAATGGCGCGGTGGTGGCGGGCGACAGCCTGACCGAGGCGTTGGGCCTGGCCTTCTACCTGGAAGATGCCTGCCGGATCGAACTGGCGGCGCTGGCCTCGGGCCTCGCCGATGCGCCGGTGATCGGACCTGAGGCCGCAGCTGAACGGGCGACCAAGGCCGGACGGATTTTTGAACGGATGTGGGACTACCTGACCGAAGGCGACCCTGAAGGCGCCGCGGCCACGGGTCCGCAAGGAGAGCGTGATGACTGAGTTTCTGAATTTCATCGACGGGCGTTTCGTTCCCGGTCGGGCCGAAGCCTTCGCCAACCATTTCCCCTCGACCGGCGAAGTGCTGGGCGAGGTGCGCGCTGCCGACCGCGATCAGGTCGACGAGGCGGTGGGCGCGGCGCAGCGGGCGCTGAAAGGCCCATGGGGCCGGATGGCCCTGGCCGAACGGGTGGCGCTGCTGCGCAAGGTGGCCGACGGGATCAACGCCCGCTTCGACGAATTCCTGGCCGCCGAGATCCGCGACACCGGCAAGCCGCGCTCGATTGCCAGCCATATCGACATCCCGCGCGGGGCCGCCAATTTCAACGTCTTCGCCGATCAGGTGATGACGTTGTCGAACGAAAGCTTCGAGATGGCGACGCCTGATGGCGGCGGCGCGCTGAACTATGCCGTGCGCGGACCGCGCGGGGTGATCGCGGTGGTTTGCCCCTGGAACCTGCCGCTCTTGCTGATGACCTGGAAAGTCGCGCCCGCGCTGGCCTGCGGCAATACGGTGGTGGTGAAGCCGTCCGAGGAAACCCCGGCCACCGCCACGCTTCTGGGCGAGGTGATGAACGCCGCAGGCATCCCGCCCGGCGTCTATAACGTGGTGCATGGCCACGGCCCCGGCTCGGCCGGCGAATTCCTGACCCGCCATCCCGGCGTCAACGGCATCACCTTCACGGGCGAAACCTCGACCGGCGAGGCGATCATGGCCGCCTCTTCCAGGGGCGTGCGGCCGGTTTCGCTGGAACTGGGCGGCAAGAATGCCGGGATCATCTTTGATGATGCCGATTTCGACAAGACGATGGAAGGGATCGGGCGCGCCTGTTTCGCCAATACCGGGCAGGTCTGCCTGGGCACCGAACGCATCTATGTGCAGCGCGGCATTTTCGACCGCGTGGCCGAGGGCCTGGCCGCCAAGGCGCGGGCCTATCGCTTCGGCGACCCTTTCGATCCCGCGACGACCATGGGTCCGGTGATCTCGACCGAACATCGCGCCAAGGTCCTGTCCTATTACGACCGCGCGGCCAAGGGCGGGGCGCAGGTGCTGGCCGGTGGCGGCGTGCCGTCGATCCAGGGCTATGAAGGTGGCTATTGGGTGGAACCCACGGTCTGGACCGGCCTGGCGGAAGACAGCCCGGTGATCCGCGAGGAAATCTTCGGGCCCTGCACCCATCTGCAACCCTTCGACACCGAGGACGAGGCGATCGCCCTGGCCAACAACTCACCCTACGGGCTTGCCACCACGATCTGGACCGAAAGCCTGGGCCGCGCCCATCGCGTCGCCCGTCAGGTCGAGGTGGGGATTTCCTGGGTGAACTGCTGGTTCCTGCGTGATCTGCGCACGCCGTTCGGGGGCGCCAAGGCCTCGGGCATCGGGCGCGAGGGCGGGGTCCATTCGATGGAGTTCTACACCGAACTCCGCAACATCTGCATCAAGCTCTAAGGAAAACCCCATGTTGACCGAAGACCAGCGGGCGGAATGCGTCGCCTCGCTTCTGGAAAGCCACCGCAGCAAGGTGCAGGGCATGCGCCCGTCCGAGCGCTTTCCCCAGATCGAACTTGAAGACAGCTATGCGATTTCCTCGGCCGTGGCGGCGGCCAAGGTCAAGGCCGGCGCCCGCATCATCGGCCATAAGATCGGCCTGACGTCGAAGGCGATGCAGGCGGCCTCGAAGATCGACGAGCCGGATTTCGGCTATATGTTCGACGACCTGATCCTGAACGATGGCGCGAAAGTGCCCTTCGACAGTTTCTGCGTGCCGCGGGTGGAACCCGAACTGACATTCATCCTGAAAGAGCCGCTGAAAGGCCCGGGCATCGGGCTGATCGACGTGATGCGCGCCACCGAATGGGTCGTGCCCTCGATCGAGATCATCGACGCCCGCGTGACCGAACCGCGCCGGATCTTCGACACGGTGGCCGATAATGGCGCGGCGGCGGGGATCATCCTGGGCGGTCGGCCGGTGCGGCCCACCGATGTGGACCTGCGCTGGGTCGGCGCGATCTTCTACCGCAATTCGGAAATCGAAGAGACCGGACTTGCGGCGGGGGTGCTGGGCCATCCGGCCATGGCCATCGCCTGGCTGGCAAACAAGGTCGGCCAGTATGGCACGGTGCTGGAACCCGGCCATATGATGCTGTCGGGCAGCTTCACCCGGCCGGTCCATGCGAAAAAGGGCGATACGCTGCATGCCGATTTCGGCCCGCTCGGCTCGGTTTCGGTGCAGTTCACATGACCGGCCTGCCGCATCACCCGCTGACCACCGGCCCGGTTTCCGCCCCGCGCAACGCCTTCAAGGCGCGGCTTGCGGCGGGCGAGGCTTTGCACGGGCTTTGGCTGTCGATCCCCAATGCGGTGACGGCCGAGGCGCTGAGCCTCCTGGGCTTCGACTGGCTGCTGTTCGACACCGAACATGCGGCCGTCGATCTGGCCGATCTGCAACCCTTGCTGCAGGCGGCTTCTGCGGGGCCCTCGGCCCATGTGCTGCGTCCGGCCTGGAACGACAAGGTGCTGATCAAGCGCGCGCTTGATATGGGGGCGCAGACCCTGCTGGTGCCCTTCGTCCAGACAGCCGGGGAGGCGGCGGCCGCTGTCGCCGCCTGCCTTTACCCGCCGCACGGTATCCGCGGCGTGGCCGGTGGCACGCGGGCCAGCCGCTATGGCCAGACCGCGGATTATTTCAGCGTCGCCAATGCCGAGATCTGCCTGCTGGTGCAGATCGAGACCGGCGAGGCGCTGGCGCGTCTGGAAGAGATCGCCTCGGTTCCGGGCGTCGATGGCGTGTTCATCGGCCCCTCGGACCTTGCGGCTTCAATGGGGCATCTGGGCAATCCGGCCCATCCCGATGTGCAGGCCACGCTGCAAGACGCCATCGCGCGGCTGCACAAGCTGGGCAAGCCCGGCGGCATCCTGGCCACCAATCCGGCCGATGCGCGGCGCTACCTGTCCTGGGGCTATGCCTTCGTCGCGGGCAGCGTCGATCTGGGCCTGCTGGTCGCCGCCGCAAGGTCTGTGCGCGACGCGCTGCGCGAGGCGTGATGGACCTGTTCCGGCTGGAGGGTCGGGCGGCCCTGATCACAGGCGGGGCGAGTGGCATTGGCCTTGCCACGGCGCGGCTGTTTCACCGGGCCGGCGCGCGGGTGGCGATCCTGGATCGCGACGTAGCGGCGGTCCGGGCCGTTTGCTCGGCCGAGGGGCTGACTTTGGCGCTTGCCGCCGATGTCACCCGGGCCGACGAGGTCGAGGCTGCCGTGGCGCAGGCCGAAACGGCTTTGGACGGCATCGACATTCTGGTCAATTCGGCTGGCATCGCGCTGCGCATGGCCGCGACCGAGATGCCGCAGGCCGATTGGGACCGGGTCGTCGCCGTCAACCAGACCGGGCTTTTTCTGGTCTCCCGCGCGGTCGCACGCGGCATGCTGGCGCGCGGCCGCCCGGCGGCCATGGTGCATCTGTCCTCGATCCTCGCCTTCTCGGGCGGCGGGCTCTACCCGAACCTGTCCTACCACGCGACCAAGGGCGCGGTTGCCAGCATGGCCCGTGCCATGGCGAATGAATGGGCGCCGCTGATCCGCGTCAATGCCGTCGCCCCCACCTGGGTGCGCACCGGCTTTATCGGCAAGCTTGAAAGCGATCCGGCGCTTATGCAGCGTATGCAGGCCGCGATGCCGCTTGGCCGCATGGCCGAGACGGAGGAGGTCGCGGCGGCGATCCTGTTCCTTGCCTCGGATGCGGTGGCGATGATCACCGGCCATAACTTGCCCGTCGACGGCGGCTTCCTGTCCCGCTAGGCAGGGGCAGGTGGCTTCGGCGAAGGGCGGGAAGATGGCGGAACAACCGGCGCGCCGGCGGCGTACCCAAAGCGAACGGCGCGAGGCGACGCAGGCCGCGGTCCTCGACACGGCGCTCGAAATCCTGGCGACCGAGGGCTACGTCGCCTTCGCCTCAAGCGGGGTCGCTGCGCGGGCCGGTATTTCGCGCGGGGCACTTGAGCATTATTATCCCAGGAAGATCGACCTCATCGCCGCCGCCTGCCACCATGCCATTGAACGTTCCGTGGCCGAAGCGCGCGAAGCGGCCGCAAGCCCGGACATGGCGGGCGATCCGGTCGGCACCTTCCTTTCCGCTTCGGAACGCTTCTTCTTCGCCCCTGCCTATGCCGCCCAGATCGAGCTTCTCATCGCCGCCCGTGCCGACAGGGCGCTGGCCGGGGTGATCCACCCGATCGTCCTTGATGCGAGGCGGCGGCTCGACGATGTCTGGACCGAGGTCCTGATCCGCCTGGGTCAGGAGGCTGCCGTCGCCCGGCGCTATGTCGACCTGTCGCATGTGCTGATGCGCGGTCTCTATCTTGCCGAGACCTGGCTGCCCCAGGGAGACGAACGCGAAAAGATCATCGCACAATGGCGTGACGCCTCGCGCGCCTTGCTGGCTTCCGGGTTTTAAGTTTTTAAAAACAAATGGTTGCAGTGCTGATTCCGCCCACGCTCTCAGCTACTTCAAAAAACAAGGAATACTCCTTGTAAGTTGCGTTTTCGCCCGTCTTGCCCTATCCTGCCCGCACGATAACCCCTTACCCGCGCGATCAGAGGAGGAGCAGCGCAGGGTCCGAACCGCGCAGCCAAAGGGCGCTGTGCGATCGAAGATGCATGCCCGAATTCACCCCAAAAGCCGTCCATACCCGACATGCGGAGCAGAAAGATGAAAACGCTTCAGGACCTGATCGACCAGACGCCCGATCTGGTTGATCACCTCTACAACGACACGATCTCGCAATATCACAAGTCGCGCACCGGCCTTCTCGCCACGCTGATCGCCCCCGAATACACGACCTGGCGCGAAGAACAGCGCGCCTGGCGCGAAACGGCGGTGCTGTTCAACCAGTCGCATCACATGCCGGTCCTGTTCGTCAAAGGCCGCGATGCCCGCAAGCTTCTGGAATATCTCAGCCCCTGCACCTTCTCGAACCTCTCGACCGACCGGGCGAAGCAGTATTTCTGTGTCACCCCGCGCGGCCATCATGTCGGCGACTGCGTGCTGAACTACTATGGCGAGGCAGAGGGCTTCGAACTCATCTCTGGCATGCCGGTTCTGAACTGGGTCCGCTTCCACGGCGAGACCGGCGGCTATGACGTGCAGATGCGCTTCGATCCGAGCACACCCTACGCCAGGGACGGCCAGCGCGAGAAGTTCCGCTTTCAGCTTGAAGGCCCCAATGCCCGGGACATTCTGGACGAGATCTGCGAGGGCGGCTGGCCCGAGATCAGGTTCTTCCACACCGCGTATGTCACCATCGCGGGCTGCCGGGTGCATGTGCTGCGGCATGGCATGGCCGGACATGCCGGGGCGGAACTCTCGGGCCCCTTCGCCGAACTCGACCGGGTGCGCGATGCGATCATTGCTGCGGGCGAAAAGCGCGGCCTGCGCCAGGCAGGCACCCGGACCTATTACTCCACCCCGCTTGAAGACGGCTGGATTCCCTATCCCTTGCCCGGCATCTATACCGGCGACGAGCTGCGCGCCTATCGCGAATGGCTGCCGGCCGACAGCTGGGAGGCGAACATGCAGCTGGGCGGTAGCCTCTACAGCCGGGATATCGAGGATTATTACTGGACGCCCTCGGCGCTGGGATATGAGAAATTCGTCAAGTTCGACCATGATTTCATCGGTCGCGCCGCGCTTGAGGCGCAGATGCAGGCCCCGCGCCGCGTCAAGCGCGTGCTGCGCTGGCACCATGACGATGTGGCCAGGATCTTCGCTTCTCAGACCGGCGACGGGCCGATCTACAAGGCGATCGACATGCCCACCTCCTATTACGGCTGGCCCCAGGCAGATGAACTGCGCAGCGCCGATGGCGCGCTGATCGGCATGTCGCAATATTGCGGTTACAACATCAACGAACGCGAATTCCTGTCACTGGCCTGTGTCGACGAAGCCTTTGCCGAACCCGGCACCGAGGTCGTGTTGACCTGGGGCGAAGTGAGCGGCGGCTCGCGCAAACCCCATGTCGAACGGCACGACCAAACGACGATCCGCGCCACGGTCCACCTTGCCCCCTTCTCGAAAGAGGCCCAGGAAAAACTGCGCGCGGTGATCTGACCCAGTTCGCGCCGCCATCATGGCCCCCACGTTGGGGGCCATTGATCTGCGGTCTGTCGCCGAAATCCGATTGCTGCCCGTCCCAACACGCTCTCCGGTCAGCGGTTCTGGCAGCTGTGCCTCTCAGCACATCGGGGCCGCCCATTTCTGACGGTCCCTGCACCACGCATTAGCGATGGTGACCAGCTTTCTGCGACGGCGATGATGATGTCCCGATCACTCGCGCTTGCCCGCAAAGCGCTGTTGCCAGTCGGCGCGTTCCTCATCAGTGATCTTGCGGAACAGGTTCTCCGGCACGGTGAACGCGTGCCCGGCGGGCAGGGCGCGAATGGCCTCCGGCACGTCGCTGGGCCAGGTCCAGTCGTCTGATCCCATCGCGGCCATCATGGCCTGCGCTGCATCGGGGATGAAGGGCTGCGACAGGATCGCATAGACCCGGATCAGGTTCAGGCTGAGTCGGATCATCGCCTCGGCCCGAGCCGGATCGGTCTTGATCGCGCTCCACGGTGCCGCCGCTTGCAGGTATTCGTTCCCGATCACCCAGATCGCCCGCAACTCGGCCGCCGCCTTGCGGACCTCAATCGCGTTCATATAGCCTTCGTAATCGCGGATGCGCGCGCCCAGTTCCGCGATCAGCGCGGTTTCCTGCGGGCCGAATTCGCCGCCCTCCGGCACCGCCTCGCCCAGCTTGGACTTGGCGAATTTGGTCACGCGGCTGACGAAATTGCCCAGAACGTCGGCCAGATCCTTGTTCACGGAAGCCTGGAAATTCTCCCATGTAAACTCGCTGTCGGCGCTTTCAGGGGCGTGGCTGAGCAGCCACCAGCGCCAGTAATCCGAAGGCAGGATCGACAGCGCCTGATCCATGAACACCCCGCGCCCGCGCGAGGTGGAGAACTGGCCGCCATCATAGTTCAGGTAGTTGAAGGACTTGAGGTAATCGACCAGCTTCCACGGCTCGCCCGACCCCAGGATCGTGGCGGGGAAGGACAGGGTGTGAAAGGGCACGTTGTCCTTGCCCATGAACTGATAATAGGTCACGTCTTCGGCGCCTTTGTCGGTGCGCCACCAGCGTTCCCAATCGGCGTCCTGCTTGCCATTGGCATCGGCCCATTCGGCGGTGCCCGCGATATACTCGATGGGGGCATCGAACCAGACGTAGAAGACCTTGCCCTCCATCCCCGGCCAGGGCTGATCGCCCTTCATCACAGGGATACCCCAATGCAGGTCGCGGGTGATGCCACGATCCTGCAAGCCGTCGCCGTCATTCAGCCATTTCTTCGCGATGGAAGTGGTCAGCACCGGCCAGTCGGCCTTGCTGTCGATCCAGGCTTCCAGCCTGTCGCGCAGGGCGCGCTGCATCAGATAAAGATGCTTGGTTTCCCGTACTTCCAGATTGGTGGAGCCGGAAATCGTGGAATGCGGGTTGATCAGGTCGGTCGGGTCAAGCTGCTTGGTGCAGTTGTCGCACTGGTCGCCCCGCGCGCTGTCATAGCCGCAGTTCGGGCAGGTGCCCTCGATATAGCGGTCGGGCAGGAAGCGGTTGTCGTCGATGGAAAAGATCATCTTTTCCGAAACTTCGCGGATCAGCCCGTGATCGGCCAGTTGCCCCGCGAAATGCTGAGTCAGCTTGTGGTTCCGTTGGCTGGAGGAGCGGCCGAAATGATCGAAGGACAGGCGGAAGCCGCAGGCCAGATCGGCCTGAACCTCGTGCATCTCGGCGCAGTAATCCGCGACAGGCTTGCCCGCCTTGGCGGCGGCCAGTTCGGCCGGGGTGCCGTGTTCATCGGTCGCGCAGATGAACATGACCTCGTTGCCGCGCGCGCGCATGTAGCGGGCGAACAGGTCGGCGGGCAGCTGGCTGCCCACCAGATTGCCCAGATGCTTGATCCCGTTGATATAGGGAATAGCCGAAGTGATGAGAATCCGAGCCATGCCGCGTCCCCTTTTCCATTGCGGCACCATCCTGCGCCGCGGGCCTTTCCATTGCTGCGCCGCCAAGCGCCACAGGCCTTTCCGTTCCGGCGCTGTTTAGCGCCGCAGACGAGGCGGGAAAAGGGCTTTCGGCCTATTGCGCGCAGTATCCGCCGTCGATCAGGTGATACGATCCGTTGATGAATTTCGCCTGATCCGACAAGAGGAACAGCGTCAGCGCCGCGACCTCCGCCGGTTGTCCCAGCCGCCCCACCGGATGCACCGCCACCAGCGCCTCTTTCGCGCCCTCGGGCAGGTTGGCCAGCAGGGGCGTGTCGATGAAGGCGGGGCCCACGGCATTTACCCGGATGCCTTTCGCCGCATATTCCAGCGCGGCGGTGCGGGTCAGCCCCAGCAGCGCGTGTTTCGCCGCCACATAGGCGCCCGCATTGGCAAAGCCGACCGAGCCGAGAATCGAGGCCATGTTGACGATGGCGCCGCCACCGGATTTCAGCATCTCGGGAATGGCGAAGCGCAACCCGTAGAACACGGCGTCAAGGTTCACGCCCATCACCTGTCGCCAGCCCTCCAGCGGATACTCGCCCAAAGGCGCTGTCGGTCCGCCGATTCCGGCGTTGTTCACCAGCAGGTCGATCCTGCCGCCCGCCGCCACCGCCTCGGCCACCAGGCGCTCCACCACCGCCGGGTCCGAGATATCGCCCGCGCCGGGCTGGGCCTGTCCACCCGCCGCGACGATCCGGTCGGCGACGGCGGCAGCCGTATCGGGGTGCAGGTCGGCCACAATGACCCGCGCCCCGGCACGACCCAGTTCCAGCGCGATGGCCTCGCCAATGCCGGAGCCCGCTCCGGTTACAAGGGCCGTCTTGCCACTAAAGGAAATCTGCATTTCTGCCTCCTGTCGCTGTTTGTGGGGGCAGTATGGCACAGGCGGCGGGTGATCGCGTTGATCCGGCGCAAATGGCCGATCACTCTCCCGTGCGGTCGCGCTTCAGAAGGCGCCCGATCAGGAATGACGTGCGCGGTTCATAGGTATAGGCGGTGCGGGTCTGCGACGGGCGCACCCGCATCCGGGCGAAGCCGAAGACGATCAGTCCGGCATGCGCAATCCCGATCATCACGAACATCGCTTCCGGCCCGAAATGTTCAATCACCAGCGAGGCGACATAGGGGCTGGCGATGGCGCCGACAGCATATAGGAACATCAGCGCCGCCGAAAGCTCCACCCTTTCCTGCGGCTCGGCGTAGTCATGGGCATGCGCGGTCGAGATGGAATAGACGGGCAAGGTGGCAAATCCGAACAGCGCGGCGGCAGCAAAGACGCCGGAAATGCCGGAGGCCGCCAGAGCGATGGTGGCGCCACAGGCGAAGATGCCCGCGACCGATATCCAGATCAGCACGGACCGGCGGTCATAGCGGTCGGCGAGCCAGCCGACCGGAATTTGCGCCACTGCCCCGCCCAGCACATAGGCGGCCAGAAACAGCGCGATCAGATCGGCGCCCAGACCGACCTCCAGCCCGTAGACCGGGCCGACCATGCGAAACGCTGCGCCGGTCACGCCCGATACCACCACCCCCATGCTGGCCAATGGTGATTTGCGCCATGCGAGACCGGGGCGCAGGCGGGGGGCCAGCGGGGTAGATGGAATGGTTGCCGCCCTCCCCAAACGGCATCGCGATGTGCCAAGATTGTGGTGTTCAGAGCCACAAAACGGAGAGGACGGCATATAATGGATACTATGAT
>NZ_BMYI01000034.1:0-17729 GCF_014652195.1 Gemmobacter nanjingensis | reverse complement strand
AAATGCCGCACAAAAGGCCTGATAGAAGACCGCACTCGATCACACCTCAGGAAGCGTCAAAAGCAACTTGCATCACGGGCGGCAACCATAGAAGGGGGCGCGGATCTGGCCGCCTGAGCCCTGACAATGCGTGAGGGGCCTGCCGAAGGGCGGACCTCTCACCGACCACTCCCTCTGCCCGCGATATTGCGCGGGCGCCAAGGCTCCATCCTTCGGGACGGATGATCGTCAACCAAGAGCCTGCCTAGGAGGCTGGCGGCTTTCGAAGCATCAGCGGGACAACCGGCTCCTGACGTTGGGGGACCATCCCCCGCTCGCCATTCCCTTCCTTGCCCCGAATCCCGTCTTCGAGATCAACCCGCAAAGGGGTCGGACTACGGGCAAGCCCGTGCCGCCGGGAGGATTCGGGCGAGCCGAACGCACCCGGTGATGTCAGCCAGTCTTCGGGCCTGCGGGGTCCTGTCACGCGGGGGATGGTCCCCCGCCTCCCAGACAGGAGCCAAACAGATGTCCCGCAAAGATGCTCACGCCTTCGCCGCCTCCCTCGCCGCCACGCTCATGGTCTCGATCGTCGTTTTCCGGGCAGGAGATGGAACCTTCGGCGCTGTTCCCGCCGATGAAATCGACGGCGACGAGGTCGTGATCGTCTCGGAATACGATCCCTTCGGGTGAGGCTTCGGCCTCACTTTCCGAGGGCCTGCCACGGCGCAGGTGCGCCTCCGGGCCTATCTCCGATAGAGTGATCGGCGGTGCCGATCTGAGGAAGGCTTATGTGCCACCAGCACAGATCTTGGGGCGCAGAGGGCGGAAAGCGGCTGTTCGCCGCGGTTAAGACGAATGGCATGTAAGCGCAGGAAGCGAGCCGATGGCAGGGTTGGCCGTGCGACCTTGCCTAAATTCTTGCGCGGCAATCTGGGTGAGACCGAGAACCTAAGTGGCATGGTTCAAGGGCCGTTGCGGATATCTGTAAGCCTTTCGCGCCTTCCTGATCGGTTGCCGAGCGTTACAGCAATGAGCGGGTTATCTTCAAACGAGCCGTTTATGATCGCCAAAATAGGTCACTGGCAGCGGTAGGATTGGTCTTTCGCGATTTTCTGAATTGCACGTAGATCAACAGAACTTGGGGATGGATGATAGGCAGGGTGGACGCACAACGACGCATCGAACGGGATGGTGACGTCCTTGCCCCTGACAATCTCGACCATGTGCAATCTCCCTTAGCGGCGACAATCGCGTGACCGCCACCCGGGAAGGCTGCCCCCTATGCACTTCGCCTCCTCAAGGATTCGATCTGACTGGACAGGAGAGCGGGCAACTCACACGCGTTCCAGCGCGATGGCGATGCCCTGCCCCACGCCGATGCACATGGTAGAGAGTGAGCGTCTGCCGTTGATGTGGCGCAATTCCAGCGCGGCCGTGCCGGTGATCCTCGCACCCGACATGCCCAAGGGGTGACCCAGCGCGATGGCCCCGCCGTTGCGGTTCACCCGAGGGTCATCGTCGGCGATCCCGAGCTGGCGCAGCGTGGCCACGCCTTGCGCGGCGAAGGCCTCGTTCAGTTCGATCACGTCGAAATCTGCCTGGGAGAGCCCCAGCCGCGCCATCAGTTTCTGGCTCGCGGGTGCCGGGCCGATGCCCATGATGCGCGGCGGCACGCCCGCGGTCGCCCCGCCGAGGACGCGGGCGATCGGCGTCAGGCCATGCGCGCGGGCGGCGTCGGCGCTGGCCAGTATCAGCGCCGCGGCGCCATCGTTGACGCCCGACGCGTTCCCCGCCGTGACCGAGCCGTTCGGGAACAGTGACCGCAGCTTTGCCAGCGCCTCGGCCGTTGTCGCGCGGGGATGCTCATCGCGGTCTACCACCAGCGCCTCGCCCTTGCGCTGCGGGATCGTGACAGGGGTGATCTCAGCCGCGAGGCGCCCGTTGACTTGCGCAGCCGACGCCTTGGCCTGGCTGGACAGTGCCATCGCGTCCTGCGCCTCGCGGCTGATGCCGTAGTCATCCGCCACGTTCTGCCCGGTCTGCGGCATCGAATCCGTGCCGTAGGCCGCGTGCATCGCCGGATTGATCAGCCGCCAGCCGATGGTGGTGTCGCAGATCTCGGCGTTGCGAGAAAAGGCGTTGTCGGCCTTGGGCATTACGAAGGGGGCGCGGCTCATGCTTTCGACACCGCCCGCGATGACTAGCTGCGCCTCGCCGGCGGCGATCTGGCGCGCTGCGGTCAGCACCGCGTCCATTCCCGAGCCACAAAGCCGGTTGATCGTGGTCCCGGTGACGCCGACCGGCAGCCCCGCCAGCAACAGCGACATCCGCGCCACGTTGCGGTTATCCTCGCCCGCCTGGTTGGCGCAGCCGAAGATCACGTCATCGACCGCCGCCCAGTCCACACCCGCGTTGCGGTCCATCAGCGCTCGCAGGGGAATGGCCGCCAGATCGTCGGGGCGCACCGATGAGAGCGCCCCGCCATAGCGCCCGATCGGCGTGCGGATGTAGTCGCAGATGAAGACGTCGGTCATGTTGGTGCTCCGAGTGTGGCAACTTACAGCTTCTCGATCATTTCCGGCACGGCGGTAAACAGGTCTGCGACCAATCCATAGTCGGCGACCTGGAAGATTGGGGCCTCTTCGTCCTTGTTGATCGCGACGATGACCTTCGAATCCTTCATCCCGGCGAGGTGCTGGATCGCACCCGAGATGCCGACGGCGACGTAAAGGTCCGGAGCCACGACCTTGCCGGTCTGCCCGACTTGCCAGTCGTTCGGCGCAAAGCCCGAGTCCACCGCGGCGCGCGAGGCACCGACAGCGGCGTTCAGCTTGTCCGCGAGCTTCTCAATCAGCGCGAACTCGGTCTGCGAGCCCACGCCACGTCCGCCCGAGACCACGATCCCGGCCGACGTCAGCTCGGGACGGTCGGGGGACGCGACCTTATCCTCGACCCAGGCGGACAGCCCGCTGTCGACCGAGGCCGAGACCTTCTCGACCGGGGCGTTACCGCCCTTGCCCGCCGCATCGAAAGTCGCGGTGCGGATGGTCAGCACCTTCTTCGTATCCGAGGTCTTGACCGTGTGGATCGCGTTCCCGGCATAGATTGGCCGGTCGAAGGTCGCAGCGTCATGCACCGCCAGCACTTCCGAGATCACCATGACGTCCAGCAGGGCTGCCACGCGGGGCAGGACCGACTTGGACAATGCGCCCGAGGCGGCGACGATGTGCTCGTAGTCACCGGCCAGCGACACGACCAGCGCGGCGGTGGGCTCGGCCAGGCCATGCGCGTAGGCCCCGTCCTCGGCCAGTAGTACCTTCGCCACGCCTTCCAGCGTCGCGGTCTCGGCCGCAGCGGCCGCTGCATCGGGATCCGCGACCAGCACGGTCACTGGACCCAGCGATTTCACCGCGGTCAACGCCTTCGCCACCTGGTCGGTCGCGAGTTTCCCGTCAGCAACGTCGGCAAGAAGAAGAACGGCCATCTCAGATCACCCCTGCTTCGTCTTTGAGTTTTGCGATCAGCTCGGCCACCGAGCCGACCTTAACGCCCGCCTTGCGGCCCGCCGGTTCCACGGTCTTGACGACCGACAGCCGCGGGCTCACGTCCACGCCGTAGTCGGCAGGCGTCTTGGTCGCCAGCGGCTTGGCCTTGGCCTTCATTATGTTCGGCAGCGAGGCATAGCGCGGCTCGTTCAGGCGCAGGTCGACGGTGATGATCGTCGGCATCTTGACTGTGATCGTCTGCAGACCGCCGTCCACCTCGCGGGTGACCTTGGCTTGGTCGCCGTTGATCGACACTTCCGAGGCGAAGGTCGCCTGGCTCCAGCCGAGAAGCGCCGATAGCATCTGGCCGGTGGCGTTCATGTCGTTGTCGATCGCCTGCTTGCCGCAAAGGACGAGGCCCGGCTTTTCTTCCTTCACCACGGCCGCCAGCAGCTTGGCCACGGCCAAGGGCTCGATGTCCACATGCAGGTTGTCCGTCGCCTCGATCAGGATGGCGCGGTCGGCCCCCATCGCAAGCGCGGTCCGCAGCGTTTCCTGGGCCTGCTTGACGCCGATGGAGACGACCACGACCTCGGTCGCGATGCCCTTCTCCTTCAGACGGATCGCCTCTTCCACGGCAATCTCGTCAAAGGGGTTCATCGACATCTTCACATTGGCCAGATCGACACCCGTGCCATCCGCCTTCACGCGGACCTTCACGTTGTAGTCGATCACCCGTTTGACAGGCACCAGAACCTTCATGGGAGAGCTTCCTTTCTCACATCCCCTGTCCGCCCGGTCGTGCTGGGCGGACAGGGCAGTCATGTGCGTCAGTTTGCGGTGTAGCCACCGTCCACGACGATCTCGGCGCCATGGACGAACGAGGCTTCGTCCGAAGCAAGGAACAGCACCGCGTTCGACACTTCCTCGGGCTTGCTCGGACGCTTGAGGAGCGTGCAGCCCAGGATCGCCTGCCGCGTGGCCGGATCGGCGTGCAGCAGATCCTTGGTCATCGGCGTGTCAATGACGCCAGGGTGGATCGAGTTCACCCGGATCCCGGTATCTGCCAGATCGACGGCACAGGATTTGGTCAGCATCCTCACAGCACCCTTGGAACCGATATAGGCCCCGGCCATTGCCGCACCGACGATGCCGTAGATCGACGAAATGTTCACGATCGAGGCCTTGTCCGCTTCCTTCATCAGCGGCACGGCCGCGCGGATGCCCAGATAGACGCCCTTCACGTTGACGTTCATCGTCAGGTCGAATTCCTCGGGCGTTGTTTCGTGCAGGGGCTTCAAGATCAGCACGCCCGCGTTGTTGACAAGGATGTCCAGCCGCCCGGCCTTGGCACGCACAGTGGCAATGGCGTTGGCCCAGTCGGCTTCGCTTGCCACGTCATGCTTGATGAAGTCGGCCTTGCCACCTGCTGCCACAATGCCCTTGGCGACCGCCTCACCCGCCGCCACGTCCCGGTCTGTGACGAAGACATGCGCGCCTTCCCGCGCCAGAAGTTCGGAGTGGGATTTGCCCATCCCCATTGCTGCGCCCGTCACGAGGGCGACTTTTCCCGATACACGTCCCACAGACTCTCTCCCTTATTGCTGTGTGGTTTTCTTGGCGCATGGCGGGCCGGGCACAATCCTGCCCGGCCCGCCGCGCGTTCCGTAGCTTCAGGCGCTTGCCATCTCGCGGTCGAAGATCATGGTCTGGTAACCACCATCCTTCACCGCGTTGATCGCGTTGCGGTAATTGCCGATGCCCGCCATGTAGAACATCACCGCGTTCTTCTTGCCGGGGATGTTCGCACCGAAGATCCAACTTTCGGCTTTCGGGAATAGGGTCATGTCCGCAATTGTCCGGCAGAGCGTGACCCATTCGTCCCGGGCGGCCTCGGTCGGCTCGATGGCCTTCAGGCCCTTGCCCTCCATCATCTCGATGGTGTCGGCGATCCACTCGACCTGCGTTTCGATGCTCGGCGGCAGGTTGGTGAAGGGGCCATTCGGGCCAAGGATCATGAAGAGGTTCGGGAAATCCGTCTCCATCATGCCCAGATAGCCCAGGGGGCCGTCCTTCCACTTGTCGCGCATGGTGACGCCGCCGCGGCCGCGCATGTCCATCTTGACGTAGTTGCCGTCCACCGCGTCAAAGCCAGTGGCGAAGATCACCACATCCAGCTCATGCTCCGCGCCACTTTCCAGCCGGATACCGGTCGCGGTGAACTCGGCGATCGGGTCGGCCTTTACATCGGCGAGGGTGACATTGGGCCGATTGTAGACCTCATAGTAGTTGTTCCCGCACAAGGGGCGCTTGGCATAGATGTCGCGCGGCGTCAGCGCCTTTGCGGTTGCGGGATCCTTCACGATTTCCTTGATTTTCTTCTTGATGAAGTCGGCAGCCGCGTCATTTGCGATCTGGCTGGTCGCAATGTCGCAGAACGTTCCAAACATGAAGTAGAAGCCGCCGCCGCGCTGCCATGCGGCCTCGAACACGCGTTCGCGTTCTTCAGGCGAAGCGGTTTCCGCAGGCACGGTGCTTTCCTCGAAGCCGAAGGCCACGACCGAGGATTTCACTTGTTTCCAGATGTCGTCGTAGTTGGCCTTTTGCTGGGCGATCGTCGCCTCGTCCTGGGGCGTGTTGCCGATCGGCACGACATATTGGGGCGAGCGCTGGAATACCGTAAGATGCCCGGCAATCGGAGCGGTCGCGGTGATGACCTGAACCCCGGTCGAGCCGGTGCCGATCACGCCGACGCGCTTGCCCTTGAGTTCGACACCCTCGGGCCAGTTGCCGGTGTGCAGCATCTGGCCCTTGAAGCTGTCAATGCCCTTGTATTTCGGCGTGTTCGTCGCGGACAGCAGGCCAAGCCCCGTGATCAAGTATTTCGCGGTGACCGTCTCGCCCTTGTCGGTTGTCACATGCCACAGCCCGGTTTCGTCATTGAAATGGGTCGCGGTGACACGAGTGTTGAACTGGAAGCTGCGGCGCAGGTCGTAGGTGTCTGCAACCTCGTTCATGTAGGCGAGGATTTCGGGCTGGGTAAGATAGCGGGTCTTCCAGCGACCCTTTTGCAAAAGCTCGCCGCTGAAGGAATAGCGGTAGACGAAGCTTTCGGTATCCGACAGCGCGCCGGGATAGCGGTTCCAGTACCAGGTGCCACCCACATCGCCTGCACGGTCGAAGGCCTTGACGTTCAGGCCCTGTTCATTGCGCAATTTGTAGACGGAATAGAGACCGCCGAAGCCCGCACCGATGACGACAGCATCGAAATCGGCGCCCTTGGTCTTTGTGGTTTCAACAGATTTGGTCATGATACTCCTCCCAGAGCATGGCACTGCCGCCCCGCGAAAAGCGGGTGAAAGGCCGGTTGACTGTGATGATATTTGTTGCTGCCCTGCGCCAGCTGGCGGCGCGGGGCAGTCGGATCAGAGGGCGCGATACCAAGCGGCGATGCGTGCCAGTTCCTGATCGGCCTCGGGGGCGCGGCCCGACAGGGCCGGGAAGACGTGCTGCATCCCCGGCACCACCGAGAGTGCGACGTTCACGCCCTGCGACTTGGCCTTGGCGGCCAGCGACTCGGAATCGCTTTGCAGCGTCTCGGCCCCGCCGCAAGTGATGTAGAGCGGCGGGAAGCCGGTGAAATCGTTTTCCAGCGGGTTGGCCAGCGGGTTCAGCGGATCGGTCGCGCCGCCGAGGAACATGCCGGCCATCGCTTCAAGGATCGGCTTGCCGACCAGCGCATCGGTGGCGGCGTTGGTTTCCAACGTCTTGCCGCGCAGCGCCATGTCAAGCCAGGGCGAATAGGCGATGACCGCACCCGGAAGGGGCAGGCCAAGGTCGCGGAACTTCAGCACCGAAGCGATGGCGAGGTTGCCACCCGCGCTGTCGCCTGCAGTCAGAATGTTCCTCGCCTCGAACCCTTGGGCCAGCAGCGCTTTGTAAGCGGCCACGGCATCCTCGATCTGGGCGGGGAAGGGGTGTTCCGGCGCACGGCGATAGTGCAGAATGCAGGCGGTCACGCCCAGCACTTTAGCAAGATGGCCCGCCATCTTTCGGTGGCTGTCGGCCGAACCAACAGCAAACCCGCCGCCATGAGTATAAACGATCACGCGCTTGGCGTCGGCGCCCACGGGCAGGGCCCAGATCGCCTCGACCCCGCCGACATGGTCGCTCTTGTAGGTGACGTTCTCCGGTTCCAGCGCGGGCTGGCCCCATTCGTCGAACATGCTGCGCAGGTTGGCGATGGTCAGGCCGGGGTTCGCGACCATCTGGTCGGTCCAGCTCTGATAGAGCGCTCGCAGTGAATCGGCTTCCTTGCTGATTGCCATTTGATCCTCCAAAGGTGGCGTTCCGGTCCGGTCCGTTCCCCCTGCGTTCGATCCTCCATCGGCGCAGGGATCGCGGAGTATCCCTAATCAGAGGACGTTACAGGTATCAGCCGCGCCTCGTATTGAACGTGCCTGCTTGTCGCGTTGCATCTTCTTGCTGTTTCGCGCCCCGATGCGATCACGACCGGGGCGCGGTGGTCCGATGTGAGGTCAACCTGCGTTCAGGCTGTCCAGAGTCTGGCCCGTTGCGGCCAGCCGCGCCAGCAACGGCGGCACCGCCCATCCCTGCGGGTATGCTGCGGCCAGTGCCATGTAGCGCTGCACGAGGGCGTTCACCCCAAGGCTGTCGGCATGATGGATCAGCCCGCCGCGCCAGCGCGGGAAGCCGTAGCCATGCACAAGCACCAAGTCGATGTCTTGTGGCCGCTCGGCGATACCTTCCTCCAGTATCGCGCAGGCCTCGGCGATCATGGCCAGGGTGATCTGTTCGACAATCTCATCGGCTGTGAAGTCGCGCCGGGTCCTGCCCATCTCTGTCGAAACCTTGCGGATTTCCCCTGTCACCAGCCCGGACACCACTGCCTTTCCCGCCGCGTCATAGTCATACCACCCCGCACCGGTCTTGCGGCCAAGCCGCTGGTGATCCGAGACCAGACGCTCAACCAGGGGGACGTGACGCGGCTTCGCGCCGGGGACCTGCCGCTTGATGTTGGCGTAAGCGATGTCGAGCCCTGACATGTCCTGCGCCTCATATGGTCCCATCGCCATGCCGAAGCCCCGCATCGCGGCATCGACCTCGTTGGGCAGGGCACCTTCGGCCAGAAGCAGGTTGGCCGCTTGCCGGTAGCGCGTCAGAATCCGGTTGCCGATGAACCCGTCGCAGACGCCTGACAGGACCGGGATCTTTCCTAAACGCCGCGCCAGTGCGAAGGCCGCGCCAAGCGTCTCGTCCGATGTGCGGTCGCCATTCACGATCTCCAGCAGCTTCATGATATGCGCCGGGCTGAAAAAATGCAGGCCAAGAAAGCGCGACGGAACCGCCACGCTATCGGCCAGCCGGTTCACGTCGAGATAAGAGGTGTTGGTGGCAAGGATCGTTTCTGGTGGCAGCACAGTTTCAAGCTCGGCAAAGATCGCGCGCTTGACCACGAAATCCTCGAAAGCCGCTTCAATAGCCAGATCGGCAGGTGGCAGGTTGGCATAACCGACGACAGAGGTCAGCCGCTCTTGGATCGCCGCGCCCTCGGTGGCGGAAAGCGTGCCGCGACCGATGCCTTGGTCCACCAGCTTGCGCAGGTTCTCCTCGGCCCGCCCCGCCCCGGCGGGGTCGCGTTCAACGACGGTCACCGCAATGCCGGCACCGGCCAGCGCATAGGCGATTGAAGCCCCCATGTTGCCGCCGCCGACCACGATGGCCGTGGCGATGTCCCGCGCGGGTCTGGGATAGGTGCGCCCCCTGTTGCCCGCCGCCCGTTCGGCAAAGAACATATGTCTAAGGGCCCGCGCCTGCGGTGAGGCGCGCAACTTCAGAAATGCCGCGCGTTCTCGCGCCAGCCCTTCGATCAAGGGCAGACTGGCCGTTTCCGCGACCAGCCCCACCGCGACCGGCGGGGCAATCTGGCCCGGCATCCGGCGCGTGATATGGGTTTGCATCGCGGCCACCGCGTCGGCGTCGGCCTGAGGCGCTGGACGCTGGTCCGGCCCGATCGCCGCAGCAAGGCGCACGTCGTAAAGCGCCAAGGCAGCAGCCAGCGGATCGTCTGCAATCTCATCGACAAGCCCCATCGACAGCGCCTTGCCTGCGGCGATGGCTTTGCCGGTCACAATCATGTCCAGCGCTGCCTTGACTCCGATCAGCCGTGGCAACCGCTGCGTGCCACCCGCGCCGGGGATGATACCCAGAACCACCTCGGGCAATCCCACCTGCGCTTCGGGGACTGCGATGCGATAACGGCAGGCCAATGCGATTTCAAGCCCGCCCCCCAGCGCCGCGCCGTTGATCGCCGCAATCGTGGGGATCGGAAGGCTGGCCAGGTGCAGCAAGACATCGTTGAGGTGCGGTTCAATGGGCGCTTGGGCGAACTCTTTGGCATCCGCACCGGCGACAAAGGTTTTGCCTGCTCCGGTCACGATCAGCCGGTTTGCGCCCCGTGCCACCGCTGTCTCCATCCCGCGCAGAAGGCCCCCCCGAATTTCAGCATCGAGAAGATTCAGCGGCGGATTGTTGATGGTCAGGATTGCCGCACCATCGCTCAGTTCAAGATCAACAGACATGTCAGACCTCACCGTACCGGCGCGGAATTGCGCGAGATGAACTTGGTGGACAGATAACCGTCAAAAGTCTCGGTCCCACCTTCGCTGCCATAGCCACTGTCACGCACCCCGCCGAACGGCGTTTCTGGCAATGCAAGACCAAAGTGGTTGATGCTGACCATTCCCGCCTGAAGGCACGCCGCCGAACGGTCGGCGCGCTCCAGCGAGTTGGTGAAGATGTAGGATGCAAGGCCGAACGACAGGCCATTGGCGCGCGCCAATCCGTCCTCAATTTCGCGGAAGGGCGACACAACCGCGACCGGCCCGAAAGGTTCGTCGCGCATCAGGGCGATGCTGTCGTCCGGCGTATTCACGATTGTGGGCGCGTAGAAACTGCCGCTGTTGCCGATCCGCGCGCCCCCGGTCAGCACTTCGGCGCCGTTGTCGCGCGCATCCGTAACCAGCTTTTCCATCGCTGTCACGCGGCCCGCATGACAAAGCGGCCCCATCTGCGTGCCCTCGGCCAAGCCGTCGCCGACCTTGACCGCCTCAAACGCCGTCACCAGTTCCGACAGAAACCGCTCGTGAATGCCCGCCTGCACATAAAACCGCGTCGGGGAAATGCAGACCTGCCCGGCATTGCGCAGCTTGTTGCCCGCCAGCGCCCGTGCCGCCGCCCCGGCATCTGCATCGTCGAAGACCAGCACCGGCGCATGGCCCCCCAGTTCCATCGTAGCCCGCTTCATGTGTTGGCCCGCCAGCGCGGCAAGATGCTTGCCCACTTCGACCGAGCCAGTGAAAGTGATCTTGCGCACGACCGGATGCGCGATCAGCGTTTCCGAGATGAAGGCTGAATTGCCCCAGACGAGGTTCAGACACCCCTCCGGCAGACCCGCCTCCTGCAGGAAGCGCGCGATAGCTAGGCAGCCCGCCGGGGCTTCGGCCGGACCCTTCAGGATCATCGTGCAGCCAGAGGCCAGCGCCGCCGCCACCTTGCGCACGGCTTGGCTGAGCGGGAAGTTCCAGGGCGTGATGGCCAGGCAAACGCCAACAGGTTCACGCACCACCAGATGCTGCACCGTTGGATTGCGCGAGGGCACGATGCGGCCATAAATGCGGCGGCACTCTTCGGCGTGCCAGTCAACGTGATCGGCGGACGACCGCACCTCGATCAGCGCCTCGGCCAGCGGCTTGCCTTCATCCAGCGTGATCCAGCGGGCGATCATCGCATCGTTTTGCCGCAGAAGATCGGCGAACCGGCGCAGGATCGCGCCACGATCGGTGGGCGAACGGTCCTTCCAAGTGGCAAAGGCCGATTCGGCGTGGCGCACCGCACGCTCCAGATCCTCGGCCGTGGCCTGGGGAATTCGGCCAATCTCGACCCCGTTGGCCGGGTTGATGACCGCCCGATCGCCGGTAGTTGCACTCGCCAGCCAATCCTTGCCGATGAGGTGGCGGATTTGCGGGTAATCCAGATTATTCATGATGTTCACGTCCTCGCTTGGCAGCGCCACCCGCTGTTCCATTGATGCAAGCGGGATAAGGCGGGCAGCTTCTTTATTCCGCTATGCGGAAAAATATTCCGCAGTATTGACGTGGACCATATCTTTGCTTTAGAGATCATTCAATACGCAGCATCTGTCCTTGAGGAGGGACACCGTGAGGCCAAGGAAGGAGAAACCCGAGGATGACGAACAGGACCGCGACTTCGTGGTGGCCTTGGCGCGCGGCCTGGAACTTCTGCGCGCCTTCCGGCGTGAGGGCGAGGCGCTGGGCAACCGCGATCTTGCCGAACGCGCGGCGCTCAGCAAATCCACCGTCTCACGGCTGACCTACACGCTGCACAAACTGGGGTATCTCAGCTACAACCCAGACACCGCGCGCTACGTGTTGGCGCCCCCGGTGCTGTCACTGGGCTTTTCCTGCCTTGCCGGGATGCCCCTGCGGCAACTGGCCAAGCCTTACATGCAGGAACTCGCCGATTACACCGGGATGCCGGTGGCAATGGCCAGCCGCGACCGCCTGTCGATGGTCTATCTGGAACGCTGCAAGGGCACCAATGCGGTGACGCTCGCGATCGAAGTCGGCGCGCATATCAAGCTGGCCACCACCGCAGTCGGCCGGGCCTGTATCGCCGCCCACCCCGAGGACGAGCGCGCCCGGATGATCGACGAGGTGCGCGAGCACGAAGGCGAGAACTGGCCAAACGTCCAGCCCGGTATCGAAAAGGCGATCGAGGATTACCAGACCCGTGGCTACTGCACCTCCTATACCGAATGGAAGCGCGACGTGAACGCGGTGGCGGTGCCCTTCATCCCACGCGACGGCTCGCCCATCGTCGCCTTCAACTGTGGCGGCCCCTCGCAGACCCTGACGCGCGACTGGATCGAAAGTGATGTCGCGCCCCGCCTTATCAACGTTGTCCGCCACGTGGCGGCCGTAGCCCCCTGACCCCAGAGAATACCATGGCCCTAGACTCCGATACACTCGCCCAGTTCCTCGACGCGCTCGACCGCTTCGTCAAGGAACGCCTGATCCCGAACGAGGCGCTGGTCGCCGAAGAAGACGCGATCCCGCCCGCGCTGGTGCAGGAGATCCGGGAAATGGGCCTTTTCGGCATGTCGATCCCAGAGGAATACGGCGGCCTTGGCCTTTCCATGTCCGAAGAGGTGCAGGCCGCCTTCGTGCTGGGTCAGACCTCGCCGGTGTTCCGCTCACTGGTCGGCACCAACAACGGCATCGGGTCGCAGGGCATCATCATCGACGGCACCGCCGAACAGAAGGCGAAATACCTGCCCGCGCTGGCTTCCGGCGAAATGATCGCCTCCTTTGCGCTGACCGAACCGGATGCTGGGTCGGACGCAGGCAGCTTGCGCACCACCGCCCGCCGCGATGGTGACCATTTCGTGCTGAACGGGACCAAGCGCTATATCACCAACGCGTCGCGCGCCGATGTCTTCACCGTTTTTGCCCGCACCAATCCCGAGACAAAGGGATCGTCCGGCGTCAGCGCCTTCATCGTCGAGGCCGGAACGCAAGGCCTGTCGCTGGGCCAGCCCGACAAGAAGATGGGTCAGAAGGGCTCGCACACCTGCGACGTGATCCTTGAAGATGTCCGCGTCCCCGCCGCCAACATCATTGGTGGCCCGGCGCGGGAAAACCAAGGCTTCAAGACCGCGATGAAGGTGCTGGACCGGGGGCGTCTGCATATCTCGGCAGTCTGCGTCGGAGCGGCCGAACGGCTGATCCGCGATGCGCTGGCCTATGCTATGGAGCGCCGCCAGTTCGGCGAACCGATTGCCGAAAAGCAACTGATTCAGGCCATGCTGGCAGACAGCCGCACCGAAGCCTTCGCCGCCCGCTGCATGATCGAGGAAACAGCCCGGCGCAAGGACGCCGGGGCGAATGTGTCCACCGATGCCGCCTGCTGCAAGATGTATGCCTCGGAAATGGTGGGCCGGGTGGCCGACCGGGCAGTGCAGATCCACGGCGGCGCAGGCTACATGGCCGAATATGCCGTCGAACGCTTCTACCGCGATGTGCGCCTTTTCCGCATCTACGAAGGCACCACCCAGATCCAGCAGGTTCTGATCGCGCGGAACATGATCCGCGATGCTGCTGCCGCCTGACCGAACCGGAGCCCATGATGGATTTCAACTTTCTCGCCACCCCCAGCATCGTCTGCCAGAGCGGCGGCCTCGCCCAGCTTGGCAGCCTGACCAAAGGTCTGTCAGTCACCCGCGCCTTCGTGATCACCGACCCCGGCATCGTCGCCTGCGGTTTTGCCGGTGAGGCGGTCGCGGCACTCAACGGCGCAGGCATCGCTGCCGAGATCTTTGATAAAGTGCAGGCCGACCCACCCATCGCGGTTGTCGAGGCCGCAGTTGAGGCCGCGACTAGCTTCGGCGCCGACGGCGTCATCGGTCTGGGCGGCGGCAGTTCGCTCGATACCGCAAAGGTCGTGGCGGTCGCCGTGGCCAGCGGCCAGCCGATTGCCGACATGATCGGCGTGGACCGCGTGAGGGGCCAGCGCCTGCCACTGATCCAGGTGCCGACCACCGCCGGAACCGGGTCCGAGGTGACCTGGGTTTCGGTGCTGACATCGGAGAGCCACGAGAAGAAGGCGGTCTATGCGCCGCAGCTTCTGCCCGACATCGCCCTTCTGGATGCCAAGCTCACGCTCGGGATGCCACGTTCGATCACTGCGGCCACCGCACTGGATGCGATGGTGCATGCGATCGAGGCCGCAACCAGCCGCACCCGCAAGAACCCTATTTCCGACGGTCTGGCCGACAAGGCGCTGGTCCTTCTGGGCCAGAACCTGCCCCGCGTGCTGGATACCCCGACGGACCTTGAGGCGCGCGAAGCGATGTTGCTGGGCGCCACTCTGGCCGGGATGGCCTTCATCAACGCCAGCGTCGGCGCGATCCACGCGCTGTCCTATCCCCTTGGCACCGGTTTCCACGTTCCGCACGGCCATGCCAACGCGCTGGTGGCAGGCCCGGTCCTGCGCTTCAACCTGCCCGTCGCCGAGGCGGAATACGCCCGCCTGTCGCGTCTCCTTTTGCCTGCCCGCCATTTCAACTCCGACGCGGCGGCGGCCCTTGCCCTGATCGAGGAAATGGAGCGGATGCTGAAGGCCAGCGGCCTCAAGGCCCGCCTGTCCGAGGTTGGTGTGACCGAGGCCGCCATTCCCGGCATGGCAAACGAGGTCGTGACCGGTATCAGCCGGCTGCTGGCCACCAACCCGCGCGACATGACGGCCGACGACGTGGCCTCCCTTTACCGCGAGGTGTTGTGATGCCCGGCGCGCTTGACGGAATCCGCGTCCTTGACCTCAGCCGCGTGCTGGGCGGCCCCTATTGCACCCAGACGCTGGCCGACCATGGCGCCGAGATCATCAAGGTCGAGCCTCCGCAAGGGGACGAGACGCGCGAATGGGGCCCGCCCTTCAATGACGGGCTTTCCGCCTATTTTTCCGGCGCCAACCGCAACAAGCGCTCCATCGCCATCGACATCGGCAAGCCCGAGGGGCGCGACGTGATCCTGCGCCTGCTCGAAGGCGCCGACGTCCTGGTCCACAACTTCAAGTCCGGTGCTTTGGAAAAATGGGGTCTCGGCTATGATGCGGTGCTCAAGAACCGTTTTCCCCGCCTGATCCTTTGTCACGTCACCGGCTTTGGTGCCGATGGCCCGTTGGGCGGCTTCCCCGGCTATGACGCCGTGGTGCAGGCGATGACCGGCCTGATGAGCATCAACGGAAACCCGGCCAATGGCCCGACGCGGATGGGCACGCCCATCGTGGATATCGGCACAGGACTCATCGCCTGCAATGCGGTGCTGGCGGCTATCATCGAACGGTTCCGCTCTGGGCTGGGCCAAGCAATCGAAGTGCCACTTTACGACTGCGCCATCAGCATGATGCACCCGCAAGCTGCAAACAGCCTCATGTCGGGAAAGGTCCCGGTTGCCACCGGCAACGGGCACCCCAACATCGTGCCCTATGACATGTTCGAAACCCGAACCGGCAAGTTATACCTCGCCGTTGGCAACAACGGCCAGTTCGCCAAGCTCTGCGAGGTGCTAGGCCTGTCCGACGTCCCGCAAGACCCCCGCTTTGCCGACAACGCTGCCCGGCTGGCCCACCGCGCCGAAATCACGGAAATCCTGTCTGCGCGCCTTGCGGAGAGCGACGCCCGGGCGCTTGAACCCGCGCTGCTGCGCGCAGGTGTCCCGGCAGGCGTGGTGCGCAACGTGATCGACGCGCTTGACCACCCGCATACCCGCCATCGCGGCATGGTGGTGTCGGTCGGCAGCTACAAGGGCACTGGCGTTCCGGCACGTCTGTCGCGGACACCAGGCGAAGTCCGCGCCGCCCCGCCCCGGTTCGCACAGCATAGCCGTGTCCTGCTCAAGGAGGCGGGTTTTTCGGAACAGCAGATCGACGATCTGACGCAGTCGGGCGTCGTTCTTGAGGAACGGACGGACACGGTTCAGAGATGACGCGCAAAGCCGGGCCGCCAACTCGGCCCGACCGCCAATAAAGGGGGAGCCAGATGCAGAAAGCACTCGTGACGCCAGACCGGATTCCTGAGTGGATTCCCGGCACAATCACGATGGACAGTTCCGGCCGGGACTGGAAGGGCATCACGATGAAAGGCTACCACTACGATCGCCAGGACGCGGCCATCCCCGCGATGCGCGATTACATGATCGTAGCCTACGACGGAAATCCGACGACCATGCTGCGAACAAGTGGCGGATCAAGGCAAAGCGCGCCCGTTGGCAGGGGCAGGATCTCGCTTTTGACGCGGGCCGAGCAATCCACGTGGTGCTGGGCAGAACCGATCAAGGTTCGGCATATCTACATCGGTCATGACTGCCTTGAGGACACGGCACAGACCGTGTTTGGCCGCAGTCCGCAATCCGTCGAGATACAAGATCAGGTTTCGGCCGAGGATCCGGTTCTGCTAAACTGCTTCCACATGCTTGAAAACGAACTGCGCAACGGTGGCATGGGGCAGCGCCTGATGATTGACGCGCTGCGCAACCAGATCGCGGTGCATATGCTGCGACGCTATGCCCGGATCCGGCTTGCCGATGAAAGCGGCTCCGCCTTCAGCCCGACTCAACGCAAACGCATCATAGACCTCATCGAAGACCAGCTCAGCGAAAACATCAGCCTTGACGATCTCGCCGCTGCCGTCGGCCTCAGCCCGTTTCACTTTTCCCGCCAGTTCAAGGCCGACTTCGGGATCGCCCCATACGCCTTTGTAATCCAGAAACGTGTCAGCAAGGCACAGGAGATGCTCCGACGCGGGCGCCTTCCACTTAAGTCGGTCGCGCTGGACTGCGGTTTCTCCGACCAAAGCCACCTTTGCCGTACATTTCGCAAGATAGTAGGTGTGACGCCAGCCCAGTACCAGAACAGAGCATGACTTTCGCCGCGAGTATCATTTGCAGGTCTTGACCTTCTGCGAGCACAAACGATGGCGGACCTCTGTTGGGCTCTGACTTGCCCCCTCCACCAAGTCAGGACCAATTGATCATTCGCTCGCTGCGTCACTCGGACTCCGTGAGGAGACTGACCGATAAGCAACCTTTTCTGGCTGACAGACGCACAGATGGCGCGGTTTCAACCTTTCTTTCCAAAAGGCTATGGCAACCCCCGCGCCTTCATAAATCGCAATGGTGTGCTCTGGTGTGATACGCGTCGGGAGTATGGCCCAGCATTTGGATCGATCTGGAGGCACCGGGGATCACGTTTTCCACATAGCCGCCGTTGGCTGTGATCCGCACGAAGGGCTGCTAAGGGCCGAGGCTGTGTGGAAACGCGGTGGCGACGTCTGCGGCGTGGTCGATCGGAGCATTTCCGGACAACAGGTTCGCAATGAGCGCACATCGCTTTCACCGCGCCTCTGGGAGGGGCATCTGACGGCCACCGGTCGGCCTCATGTAGCTCCAGAGAGCTGATATCAGCCCCGCATGGCCCGCATCAGCCCCCTGACGCCGAGCAGAGCGACCATTCGCTTGATGTTGTAGGCCAGCACATTCAACGCCATTTCGCTGCGGACATTTGTATCGACCCAGTGAAACTCTGCTCATGCTACAAAGGAGAAGGTAGCGATGAGTGTGACAATGGACGACAGCATCAAGCGGTGGACTGCCAAGCGTAAGACGG
>NZ_BMYI01000033.1:0-21746 GCF_014652195.1 Gemmobacter nanjingensis | reverse complement strand
AAATGCCGCACAAAAGGCCTGATAGAAGACCGCACTCGATCACACCTCAGGAAGCGTCAAAAGCAACTTGCATCACGGGCGGCAACCATAGAAGGGGGCGCGGACCTGGCCGCCTGAGCCAAGAGAATGCGGGGGGCCTGCCGAAGGACCGGGCCTTTCACCGACCAAATGAACCTCGTCCCGCGATGCCGCAGGGCGCCAGAGGATACATCCCCCAATACGAAGGTCTTCAACCAAGAGCTTGCCCGCGAGGCTGATAGCGTTACGAGCATCAACAGGACAATCGGCTCCTGACGTTTGGGGCACCATCCCCCGCTCGCCATTCCCTTCCTTGCCCCGAATCCCGTCTTCGAGATCAACCCGCGAGGGGTCGGACTACGGGCGAGCCCGTGCCGCCGGGTGGATTCGGGGCATGCCCGAACGCACCCGGTGATGTCAGCCAGTCTTCGGGCCTGCGGGGCCCTGTCGCGCGGGGGATGGTCCCCCGCCTCCAAGACAGGAGCCAAACTGATGTCCCGCAAAGATGCTCACGCTTTCGCCGCCTCACTTGCCGCCACGCTCATGGTCTCGATCGTCGTCTTCCAGGCAGGGGATGGAACCTTCGGCGCTGTCCCCGCCGATGAAATCGACGGAGACGAGGTCGTGATCGTCTCGGAATACGATCCCTTCGGGTGAGGCTTTAGCCTCACTTCCCGAGAGCCCGGCACGGCGCAGGTGCGCCTCCGGGCCTGTCGCCGACCAGGTGATAGGAGGTGCCGATCTGAGGAATGCCGGTCTGCCCTCTGCGCAGATCATGGCGCGCAGAGGGCAAACCGGCCATCCGTCATTTCGATACATCGTCTTACGGTTGCAGCATGACTGACTGTCATTGGCTCCATCATGAACATATGGCTCCAGAATCGATACCTTGCTTCACACCGTAAAATCGCTTATCGACGATTTGCGAACACTATGGAAGCCAACGTGTCTCAGAACGATCATCTCGCAGAACTGGCCAAGGCGCTGGCTCATCCGGCCCGTCTTCGCATCCTTCGGCTTTTGCTGGCCACCCCCGGCTGCATCGGCGGTGACATCGTGGATGCTGTCGGCCTGGCACAGTCCACGGTGTCAGAGCACCTGCGCATCCTCAAGGCGGCGAGGATCATCTCGGGCGAGATCGACGGGCCGCGCGTGTGCTATGCGCTGAACCCCGATGCGCTGGCCCCGCTGGCGGAGTTCATCGCCAGCCTGACACCGCCCCCCGGCGATGCCTGTTGCGTTCCCATGTCAGAGGAAACCAAATGAGCCTCTTCGAACGCTGGCTGACCCTGTGGGTCGCCCTCTGCATCCTTGCGGGCCTTGTGCTGGGCAACCTCGCCCCCAGCCTGTTCGGTGTGCTGGCAGGTCTCGAATATGCCTCGGTCAACCTTGTGGTTGCCGTGCTGATCTGGGCAATGGTCTATCCGATGATGATTGCCATCGACTTTGGTTCGCTCAAGGAGGTCGGGCGGCGGCCGAAGGGCCTCGTCATCACCCTGGTGATCAACTGGCTGATCAAGCCCTTCACCATGGCTGCGCTGGCGGTGCTGTTCTTCAATCACCTGTTCGCCGGGCTGATCGACCCGACCAAAGGGCCGGAATACATCGCCGGGCTGATCCTGCTGGGTGCCGCGCCCTGCACGGCGATGGTGTTCGTCTGGTCGCAACTGACAAAGGGCGATCCGAACTACACGCTGGTGCAGGTCAGCGTGAACGACCTGATCATGGTGGTGGCCTTCGCGCCGATCGTGGCCTTCCTGCTGGGCGTGACGGACATCAACGTGCCGTGGGAAACGCTGATCCTGTCGGTCGTCCTCTACATCGTCATTCCGCTGATCGCAGGCTGGCTGACGCGGCGTGCTCTGATCACGCGGGGCCAGCCAGTCGAGACGTTTACCGCCCGGATCAAGCCTGCCTCGGTTGTCGGGTTGCTTGTGACCGTAATCCTGCTCTTCGGATTCCAAGGCCAAGTCATCATCGCCCAGCCCTTGCTGATCGCCCTGATCGCGGTGCCAATCATCATCCAGTCCTACGGCATCTTCGCGCTTGGCTATGCCTGGGCCTTTGTCTGGAGGCTGCCGCACAAGATGGCGGCTCCCTGCGCGCTGATCGGCACGTCGAACTTCTTCGAACTGGCGGTGGCGGTCGCCATCGGACTGTTCGGCCTCAATTCCGGCGCGGCGCTGGCCACGGTCGTGGGCGTTCTGGTGGAGGTGCCGGTGATGCTTTCCCTTGTCGCCTTCGCCAACCGCACCCGAGAAAGATTCCCTACATGAGCTTTCCCGTCGTCATCCACCACAATCCGGGCTGCGGCACCTCGCGCAATGTCCTCGGGATCATCCGCGCCGCCGGATACGAGCCAGTCGTCATCGGCTATCTCACCGAAGGCTGGACCCGCCCGCAGCTTCTGGCACTGTTCGCCGCCGCCGGAATCACCCCGCGCGAGGCGCTGCGCGTGGCCCGCACATCGGCAGAGGACCTGGGACTGACCGCCAAGGGTGTGACGGACGATCAGCTTCTGGACGCGATGGTAGCACATCCGATCCTCGTGAACCGGCCCATCGTCTGCACACCCAAGGGGGTGCGCCTGTGCCGCCCGTCCGAGGTAGTGCTGGACCTGCTCGACCGCCTGCCGCCCGGCCCGTTGGCCAAGGAGGACGGGCAGCTTATCATCGATGCCGAAGGAAACCGTCTTGTCTGATACCCCCAACATCGACGATGCACTGCTCCCAGGCACCGACCGCTGTCGGCTGTTCGGCGGCGCGTCATCGACCCACCCGCCGCGCATCCTGATCCTCTACGGCTCGCTCCGCACCCGCAGCTTCTCGCGGCTGGCGGCCGAGGAAGCGGCGCGCATCCTGAGCCGGCTCGGGGCGGAGGTCCGGTTCTTTAACCCCTCCGGCCTGCCTCTGGTCGATGACAGCGTAGATGCCAGCCATCCGAAGGTGCGCGATCTGCGGGATCTGGTCACCTGGTGCGAGGGGATGGTCTGGTCCAGCCCCGAACGCCACGGCGCCATGACCGGGCTGATGAAGACGCAGATCGACTGGATCCCGCTCTCCGAGGGCGCGGTTCGGCCGACGCAGGGCAAGACGCTGGCCGTCATGCAAGTCTCGGGCGGCTCGCAAAGCTTTAACGCGGTCAACCAGATGCGCGTCCTCGGCCGCTGGATGCGGATGCTGACGATCCCCAACCAGTCCTCGATCCCCAAGGCATTCCAGGAGTTTGACGAGGCCGGGCGGATGCGCCCATCGCCCCTCTACGACAGGATCGTCGATGTGATGGAGGAACTGGTCAAGTTCACCCTTCTGACCCGCGACCGGGCCGAATACCTCGTCGACCGTTACTCCGAGCGCAAAGAGACCGCCGATGCGCTGATGAAGCGGGTGAACCTGTCAGCCGCGACCTGAAGCGTGGCGAAGTGTCCCTTCCAGCGGCACGGCGGACGACAAAGTGTTCGAAATCGTTCCGTATTTCAGGATGTTGCGGTGCAGGAGATCAAGGCGCTGATCCGTCTCGGAACTTTCCACGACAATCTCGTAGCGGATCAGCGTCAGCTTCGGTGGCGCATCCTGCCGCACGGCCTCCAGCAGCACCTCGGCCCCATCGATCTGGAAATGCAGCATCGGCGTCACCCGCTCGATGCCTTTCAGCATGCAAGCGGCAAGCGCTGACAACAGCAGTTCAACCGGGTTCATCGCATCGCGCCGCCCCGCCAGATCGGTATCAAGCGTGATCTCGGCCTCCCTGGCTACGGCGAGGCTGCCATGGGCGTCAATGCGGCGGGCGTGGACGCGGTATTCCATCAGATTAGCTTTCCGATCTCTTCGGCACTGAGCACCTTGCCGGTCGAGACGACCTTTTCATCCACCACAAGTCCCGGCGTCGACATCACGCCATAGGCTGCAATTTCGGCGAAGTCGATGACCTTGACGATCTCGGCCTCCTTGCCCGCCGCCGCGGCGGCAGCCTTGGCGTTTTCGCCCAGGGCCACGCATTTCTTGCAGCCAGAGCCGAGGATCTTGATGATCATGGTGTAGTCCTTTCTCAGATGAACCAGTTGGAAATCGCGTTGAAGATCAGGCCAATCGCGAGGATGCCGACGGTCACGACGCCGGTGAAGGTGACGAGGAGCGGCATCTTCACCACCCGCTTGAGCATGATGAGCGAGGGCAACGACAAGGCCGTCACAGCCATCATGAAGGCCAACACCGTGCCAAGGCCCACACCCTTGCCGACCAGCGCCTCTGCAATCGGCAAGGTGCCGAAAATGTCCGCATACATCGGGATCCCCACAAACACCGCCACGGGGACTGACCACCACTTGTCCTGACCCAAGAGGGCAGAGATCATCTCGGCAGGCACCCAATTGTGGATCGCGGCGCCGATGCCGACGCCGATCAGCACGTAGGGCCAGACGCGGTGGACGACTTCGACTACCTGATCCTTTGCGAAAGTCAGACGCTCACCCTGTGTCATCGTTGCAGCCTCGCCCGCCACAGGTACGTTCCGGACGAAATCCGCCACCTGACCCTCCATCCCCAGGCGTCCGATGATCGTCCCGCCCACGATGGCCACCACAAGCCCCACTGCCACATAGGCAAGGGCAATCGGCCAGCTGAAGATCGAGGCCAGCAGGATGACTGAGGCGAGGTCCACCAGCGGCGAGGAGATCAGGAACGAGAAGGTCACCGCCAGCGGCAGGCCAGTGGCGGTGAAGCCAATGAACAAGGGGATCGACGAGCAGGAACAGAACGGCGTCAGCGTACCCAGCAGCGCCGCGAGCGTGTTGGCGCCAAGGCCCGACCTGCCACCCAGCATGGCGCGCGTCCGTTCAGGTGGGAAATGGCTTTGGACATACGAGATGGCGAAGATCAGCACCGAGAGCAGGATGAAGATCTTGATCACGTCATAGGCGAAGAACTGCACCGACCCGCCAAGCCGCGAGGCGGGGTCCAGACCGACAGCCGCAACGCCGGCGCCCACCAGATCGTTGAGCCAGGTCATCCGCAGCAACTGGTCGTTCAGCCAGCCGAAGACACTCATGCGACGGGCTCCATGACGATGACCTGTCGCTCCAGTGTCACTTCGAGCAAACGGACAAGCCGTGGCGACAGGTCCGGATTGATCCGGTAGCGCACCCACTGAGCATCGCGCCGATCCACCACAAGCCCTGCCTGCTTCAGCACCTGCATGTGCCGCGACATCCGGCTTTGGGTGGCTCCCAACTTCCGCATCAGCTCGCAGACACAGTGTTCCGAGCCGTCCGCCAGAAGGCGCAAAGCTTCTAGGCGGGTCGGTTCGGCCAAGGCAGACAGAACGGCTATGATCATCTCGCACACTCCCCTTCATGCGCATCTGCGCATGAGCAGGGGGTCGACGCCTTGATCTATGACAACCGCGCGACTCGATCATGGCGCGGCGACAATTGTCGATTAACGCCGTTCGTTTCTAACGTATGATTTACTTCGGAGCGTTCTGTAACTAAGCCAGAGCCGCCCCCTTATAATGCAGCCGCGACGACCGAAAAGTTGCTCTGCCCCTCCAGCAAAAGTCATGATTGAATGTCCGCTTCGGCCCGGACTTGACGGTACGCCTGGCGATCGCCGACGGTCTTGGTCGCTACGTCGCCGCATGACAGCTTCGAGCCCTTACCGCCCGGCTTTTCTCATCGGCTTAGGCTCACTAAAAGTTCTCCGAGTGCGATGGTGAACCCCTGATCTTCGGAAGAAGCACAGTTCAAGCCTCGACCATTCATCGCAGTCGCCAACGCAGCGCCATGGGTGAAGTCCACAAGTATGTCCCGCCACGGCTCCGTCCTGTGAGTTGGCAGGCCGATTTCGGCCAGAAGTGCAGAGATCTCTTTAGTGATCCGGTCTGCCTGCTGCGGAAAAACTATCGGTCGGCTGAAGATCAACATGGTCAGTGCCGGGTGGCGGAGCACCTGCGCATGGTAGGCCTTCAGGAGACCAGAAATCCGATCGATTGGAGTGCCGTCCACTGGTGCCGTGACCTGTGTATAAGCCACGTCCGATATTGCGCCGATCAACCCATCTCGTCCGCCGAAGTGATGATGGATCGTCATCGGGTTGATGCCGAGACGCTCAGCGAGGGCCCGCATCGTGAGGGCGTTCGCCCCCTCGCGATCCAGAAGATCGAGGGCGGCCTCAACGATGTCGTCGCGCGAGACAGGAGCTTCCGCCCGGGGCGGTCGACCCCGGGGCCGCTTCATGTTTCGACCCGGTAGCGGGACTGGACAAGTCCGGAGGGAAAGCTTTTCGTTCCTTCGAGGCGAAGCGAAATGTCCGAGCCGATCTTGCCGAACAACCGGCGTCCTTCACCAAGGAGCACCGGAACGCTCGTGATCACCATATCGGCGATCAAGCCAGCCCGAAGAAAGGACTGAATGAGAAGGCCGCCATCGACGTAAACCTTTCGATGTCCTTCAATCTCCAGCATTCGCATCGCCTCTTCGGGTGCTTTGTTCGCGACTCGGACCTTTTCGAGCAGGTCGTGCGTCAGATCGGACTGGGCCATGGTAGACGACAGGACAACCACAGGACGGGTGTAGGGCCAGGGTCTTGCGGCTCGCATTTTCTCGAACGTTCCGCGGCCCATCAGAATGATGTCGATATCCGCAATGAAGGCATCGTATCCATGGTCTTCATCGGGGTTGTCACGCTCCAGAAGCCAGGCGATATCGCCGTCGCTTCGAGCGATGAAGCCGTCCAGACTGGTGGCGATGAAAACATGTCCTGTGATCATTTCACACCTTTATTTATATATAGTATAATAAATGCCGGCGTGCGCCCCTCGTGTCAAGGCCAGTGTCCCAACGTTGGCAGGCTGACCTTTCGCCTGCGGTCGAGTGGATCCGGCGCCGAAAGTGAACGGTAGAATGGTCCGGACAGTGGAACTCATGCAGGAAGAACATGCTTCACCTTGCCGCGAAGGGCCGGTTCGCAGAAACTGTGGCGCAGCGATGGCCAGCCTCGTGAATGTCTGCTTCTCTAATTGGGTGTTTGGGTCAAGCTCGTTTTCCCTACTGGTTGGGACCATTGTCACTCATCCGGGTCACGCTTCTCGTCGCAGTCGGTTTGATGCCGCGCGGGGCATCGCTGCACGCATGTGTCGGATTGGTTGTGGAGAGACGCGCTTTCGAGGCGCAGCACACATTTTCGGCTTCATCCACGAACTTCGTCTGGTGAGGATGATCCCGTTCTGAGACACCGCGTGGTGCCTTGATGCTTCGCTTTCCCAGCAAGACACATGATGTCCTGTTCCCACGTCTGTTTGACGTTACATGATAGTCCCGGGATCGTGAGGAGGGGTAACCGCCTTCGCTGAGCACGTCCCCGGATGGATTCCGAAAAGAGTTAAGAGTTGTGCCGGTTTCCCGGTGATGGGTTGAGGGTTGGGAGAGTGGCTCCCGGCGCCTGTCACGGGAGATAGCCGATGAGCGTAGTGGAAGTTCTGGATCCGGTTCAGCCAGCGCGGGCAGGTGGTTGGAAAGTGGATGTGAATCGGGGTGAGCGGAACGGGCGGGTGTCGTCCGAATGGTTCAACCGGCCGGATGACGAGCGGTATCTTTCGCTCGATGACCTTTGGGCCTCGGTGAAGAGGCGGTCCGAGCGGAGCCGGTCGCGCGTGGTGGAGACGGCCGATATCCGGGTCGAAGCCACGCGCGACAGTGCCGAGCGGCTGCACCTAGTCCTGCCGAAAGCGCATGAACCCGTCGCACCCACGCACTGGGCCTTCGGTCAGCTCGCCAGCATCGTTGGCGCTCCGGCCTCCTACCTGCGGCAGCTGCCCGCGCCGCTGGCGGGGATCAACCTGCAGTATGGCCTCAACAATCACCGTGCCGAGCAGCTGAAGACCTTCGAGACCGAGGACGGCCGCATCGAACTTCGCGCGGTCACCGGCCCCGACTATGGCCGCATCCATGACCATGAACTGGTCGAGGCCGTGCAGCGCATCGCGGGCAATGGCACCGGCGATACGCGCTGGAAAGTGCCGGGCGTGCTCGACTGGTCGACCGGGGTCTACAACCCCGATGTCGAGATCAGCCGCGACACGACCACGCTCTATGCCTCGGACCGCGACGTCTTCCTGTTCCTGGTCGACGATCACAACCCGATTGAGGCGGGCCGGCTGCCCGACGGCTCGCCGGACCTCTACTTCCGGGGCTTCTATTGCTGGAATTCCGAGGTTGGGGCGAAGACCCTCGGCATGGCGAGCTTCTACCTGCGGGCTGTGTGCCAGAACCGGAACATTTGGGGGCAGGAAGAGTTTCAGGAAATCACCATCCGCCACTCGAAGTATGCGGCCTCCCGCTTTGCCCATGAGGCGGCCCCGGCGCTGACGCGGTTTGCCAATTCCTCGCCGCAGGGCTTCGTGAATGGCATCAAGGCCGCGCGGCAGCAGATCGTGGCGCGGACGGATGAGGACCGGGACAACTTCCTGAGGAAACGCGGCTTCTCGAAAGCCGAGTCCAGCAAGATCATCGAGAAGGTGCTGATGGAAGAGGGCCGCCCACCGGAAAGTATCTTTGACTTCGTGCAGGGCATCACGCGGCTTGCGCGCGACAAGACCCAGCAGGATGCCCGTCTCGACATGGAAGGCCGCGCCAAGAAGCTGCTCGACCGCGTCGGCTGATCTTTGTGCCGGGGCAGGGGGCCGTCTCGGCCCTCTGTCAACCCGCCCCCCCTCCGTCCCTCCCTTCCCGGCACTTCTGCCACTGCAGTACGCTGTGGCAAGCTGAAGTTGCATGGGATCAGCTCATGAGCATTCCATGACACGCTTCACTGAACACACCACCGCATTCCCGCCGCGCCGCACCGGTCGGATCGAACTGACCGCTTCGGAACAGGTCACGATCTTTGCCGCGCGCGAAATTCTGTCGCGCCACATCAACCGCAACCCAGTCCTGACCTCCTGGGCTATTGTGCCTTGTCGGTTGTTGGCGAGGTCGAGCGGTTTCACGTCCTGTACCTCGACCGCAAGAACCGGCTCATCTCCGACGAACGTCTTGGCACCGGCACCGTCGATCATGTGCCGGTCTATCCGCGCGAGGTCGTCAGGCGCGCATTGGATCTCAATGCCTCGGCTTTGATCCTGGTTCACAACAATCATCCCTCGGGTGATCCCGAGCCGTCGGAGGCCGATATTGCCATGACGAAGGAGGTTCAGAAGACCTGTCAGGCCCTCGGTCTCATCTTGCATGACCACATCATCGTCGGGGCAGGCCGGGAAGTCAGCCTGCGCGGTCGGGGGGATTTCTGATGACCGGCCCTGGCGCAGCGGCCGCGTGGGTCAGAGGGAGAGAAGGGCAGGGGGTTTTCGACGGGTTGGAAGTCGAGAGAGAGGCACTCGGCGCCCGTCGGGAGATCGGTCCGATGACCAATATGCAGAAAATCACCCTCGCGTCCTCGCGGGATATCCCCTTCCACAACCTGGTTCTGAGCCAGTCCAACGTCCGGCGCGTGAAAGCCGGTATCTCGGTCGGCGAACTGGCCGAATCCATCGCCCGCCGCGGGCTGATCCAGAGCCTGCACGTCCGTCCGGTCATCGGCGAAGATGGGGCCGAGACCGGCAAGTTCGAAGTGCCCGCTGGCGGCCGCCGTTACCGCGCGCTGGAACTGCTGGTGAAGCAAAAGCGCCTGGCCAAATCGGCCCCGGTGCCCTGCATCGTCAGCTCCGCCGATGATGGCGTGCTGATCGATGAAGTCTCACTGGCCGAGAACATCGAGCGGTCGCCGCTGCATCCTCTGGACCAGTTCCGCGCCTTCCAGGCGATGCGCGAGAAGGGCATGACCGAAGAAGCCATCGCGGCGGCCTTCTTCATCGATGCCAAGGTGGTGAAGCAGCGCCTGCGCCTCGTCGCCGTCGCGCCGGTGCTCCTCGAAGTCTACGCCGCCGATGAGATGACGCTGGAACAGCTGATGGCGTTCACCGTCTCCAGCGATCACGCACGTCAAGCGCAGGTCTGGGAGGCGGTAAAAAATTCCTGGTCGAAAGAACCCTACCAGATCCGCCGCATGCTGACGGAAGGGTCTGTGCGGGCCTCTGACAAGCGCGCCCGGTTCCTCGGGCTCGATGCCTATGAGGCCGCGGGCGGCTTCGTCCTGCGCGACCTCTTCCAGCAGGATGATGGTGGTTGGCTGCAAGACTCTGTGCTGCTTGAACGCCTTGTTGGCGAGAAGCTGAAGGCGGAAGCCGAGGCCATCGCTGGCGAGGGCTGGAAATGGATCGAGGTCGCCGTGGGCTTTCTCTATGGACACACCATGGGCCTGCGCGAACTCCTGGGCACCACGGTCGATCTGACGAACGAGGAGCGGGCAACCCGAGAGGCGCTGCGTGACGAATACGACCGGCTGGAGGCCGAATATGCCGAGGCCGAGGACCTGCCCGAAGAGGTCGATCAGCGCTTGGGCGAAATCGAACGTCAGCTCAGCGCCTTTGATAGCCGCCGGATGGCCTTCGATCCCGATCAGATCGGCAGTGCAGGGGCCTTCGTCAGCATCGACAGCGGCGGCAGTTTGCTGGTTGAACGCGGGTTTGTTCGGCCCGAGGATGAAGCGCGCGTAGAGCCGCTGGGCGATGCGGGTGACGTTGGCGCGGATGGCACCGAGCCGATGGACCCCGGGACCGGCGAACGCCCTGCTCCGGTGATCAGCATGGCTGGTGAAACGCGCCCGCTGGAGGAGGATGAGGACGAAGGCGATACGATCAAGCCGCTGCCGGAGCGTCTCGTCATCGAACTGACCGCACATCGCACCCTGGCGCTGCGCGATGCCGTCGCCAACAACCCGCGCATCGCGATGACGGCGCTTCTGCACAAGTTGGTAACGGATTGCTTCGTCTCTCGCGCCTCCGGGGCCGCGCTTGAAGCCAATGTGCGCGACATCCACTTGGCCGTGCAGTCCGCAGATCTTGCCGACAGCTTTCCGGCCCAGAACATCGACACCCGCCACGCCGGTTGGAAGGCGGACATGCCGCTGGGGCAGGGGGATGATGTGCTCTGGAACTGGCTGCATGCGCTGGATGAGGCGAGCCGGCAGGCGCTCCTCGCCCATTGCCTCAGCTTCGGGGTGAACGCGCTCTACGAGCGTCCCAACCCCTACAGCGGCATGGGGATCAGCCAGCACGGTCTCGATCGCCGTCTGCGCGAGGCGGATCGTCTGGCCCGTACCACGGGGCTCGATCTCGTCGAGGCGGGCTGGAAGCCGACGGTCGCCAACTACCTCGGCCGCGTCACCAAGAGCCGCATCCTGGAAGCCGTGCGCGAAGGGGTGGGCGAAAGTGCGGCGCAGTTGATCGACCACCTGAAGAAGGGCGACATGGCGCGTGAGGCTGAACGGCTCCTCGACGGCTCCGGCTGGCTGCCCGAGCCGCTGCGGCTGGACGACCCCGATGCGGCTGCCGCTCCGGTGCAGGACGTCGGCAGCGATGAGCTTCCCGCCTTCCTCACGGAAGACGACGAGGCGCATCCCGAAGACGAGGAGAAGCGTCGGCACCTGATCGCGGCAGAATGACCTGGAACGGGGTGGCTTCGGTCACCCCGTTTTTTCATGCGGGCGGATCGAGAGCGAATGCTTCATGCCAGCCGTTCGGCGTAGCGCGTCTTAACGGCCCGATTGATGAACTGGTTCAGCCCATCTCCCGCCCGCGCCAGCACGATCATCCGGTCGATATTGGCTTGCCCGGCCGACCGCGATGTGTAGCGGTAGACCGCACCGTCTTTGAAGGCGACATCCATATGCGTCGAGCCAATCTCATAGGCTCGGATGCCGGAATCCTGGTCCCAATCACGATATGGAGTCATGCTGTCCCGCTTCACAAAATGTAGAGGTAGCATAGGGTGGGTTCTTGTTTCGTTCAAGCTCGGGTGAGGATGCCGCGGCCCCGGTTTTCGACAGGCCTTTGCTGGGCGATCATCGGCGCGGCGGTGAGTGGGGCAGGGCGACCAGGGCACATGTCCCGCCGTTGGTGTGCCCCCGAGTTGGGCGGAAGTGGTGGCGACCGCAGCCCTGATCGGTCAGCATCTTGGCCCAATCGCGGCCAGCTCGTTCGAGTATCGAGTTCTTGCTCTGCCAACGGTGGGCAGACCTGAACCCGGAGGAATGACGAATGTCGCGAGGCAGCAGGGCAGGGGAAGCGCACGCAGGCCTGGCGGTCTGCGTTGGTTCTCATCGCCTGTGGTGCCAGTCCTGTCTCTCCTGACGGGCCTTCAGGGTCGCCTTGATCTCCTCTCCCCCGTCTGTCCCAGACCGCGTCCAAACGGCCTCTGTTGATGGGCTGATCTGCCCGAAGGACGTCTTCGTCTCGACCGCTTAGGCGCAACAGCGTCGTCACAACTTTCTTCCCCTGTCGGCAGAGCCGCCATTCCTCGCGCGGCAAGAAAGTTCCTCCTGTGCTGTCCAGCCCTCCGAGACGGAGGGTGCGCCATCGGTCGCCTCCGGGCCGTCGATCGCCATCGAGGCCGCAAGGACGCGAGCTTGGATCACAGAGAAAACGGAGAAAGACCATGGCGACCATCGGCACCTTCAAGAAGACCGGCACCGAATACACCGGCGAAATCTTCACCCTCAGCCTGCAGGCCAAGGGCGTGCGCCTCGTCTCCGACCTGCGGGCCTCGGGCGAGAACGCCCCCTCCCACCGGGTCCTGGTCGGCCGCGCCGAGATCGGCGCCGCCTGGACGAAGAAATCGAACGAGGGCCGCGCATACCTGGGCCTGAAGCTGGACGATCCGAGCTTCGCGGCACCGATCTACGCCAACCTCTTCGATGACGAAGACGGCGAGGGCGCGAGCCTCATCTGGTCCCGCCCCAACACCCGCCGCGGCGACTGATCGCCAAGACAAAGGCCCCGGTCGAAAGACCGGGGCCGATGGCGCGGTCTTTGCAGGCAAGACCCGATCTGCTGCCGAACGGCGCCGTCAGGTCGCGCGCGGACCTATCCGGCATCCTTGGCGAGCGCCGCAGAGCGCTCACTGGCTATTCCAAGCACCTGGTCTTGGAGGATCCGCGCAGAAGCAGTTGCGGCGGCAAAGGCCGGCAGGCGAACTGCCTCGACCGCCGTCCTGAGGCTTGTCGTAAGCTCGGCGATGGCGGCCTCTGCAGAACTCTGTTGCAGGCCGATCGTCCTGGCCAGCGTCATGAAGTCGCCTCGCGTCAGCCTGTCGTCCTTGCCGTTCAGCTTCAGCGCCATGCGGTCGCCGCTGAGGCCAGGGAAGACCCGCGTCGTCACTGCGTCATAGAGCGGCGCGAACCGGACCGACGTGAAGGTCTTTGCGCTGGCGTCGGCAATCTTCAGCAGCGCAACATTCTTGAGATGCATGTCGCCGTCTGCAATCAGCCAAGCGAAGACGGCGCGGCGGAAGAGGTTCTCGAGGTCAGCCATCGGATCGGTCGACAAGGGTCGCAGACCACGCGCCATGCGCTCTATCGTGCCATCGTATTTCGCTGAAGCAGGCAGATCGAGAACCGAACAGAAGTCTTCGAGGACGAAACGGCGCTGATCCTCCACGCCGCGGCGAATGTCGAACCGCTCCACGACAAGGGCCGGCGACATGCCATCCGGCATCGCAACCAGCGCCACCTCGGCCACCGCGAAACCTGCCGCCCGACCAAGTTCCAGGCAGAGCCATTCCACGACCGGCAGCAGCTCAAACCCGGCTGTTCCCGCGGGTTTCAGGATGTGCGTGAAGGGTAGATCGATGGCGGGCAAAAGGGCTCCGTTGGCCGCAAGGTACATGGGGGCCTTGATCTGAACGCCGGACAGACGTGGCGTCTCCGCCCGAGCGTAGATCTTCGCAAGGTTCTGCTCGAAACTCTCTTCGAGGACGCCACGCGTCGGGCCCTTATAGGAACCGTTGAACTGTCCCGCTTTGACGTAGTCGCTCAGCGGGGTTGCAAGGATGTCCGGCGGCAGTTTCGATGCGTCCTCGCCTGCCGGAACGACCGTGATGTTCGACATATAGCGCTGTCCGCGGCGCAGCGCCTCGCGGTCATCACGCTCTTTCAGCACTTGGGCGAGCCAGCCTTCCGGCAGCAGGGACTCGATGAAAGCGGGGAGTTTCCCCGGCGTGGTTTCGCGGACAAGCACAGGTCCCGTGCGCCGGGCCGGCTTCCAGCGCCATTCGAAACCGTCATGGGCCAGTCGTCCAAGCGGTTCGCCATGCCAGGCGACCTGAAGGTCAAGTGCTGCCTTGTTGGCCGCGGGTTTGGCAGCTCCGGGCTGGGCGAGCAGATAGCGCTCGGCCCCCTCACCTTCACGATACCAGGCGTTTTCGCGGGCCAGCGCCCAAACCGCATCGGCAGCCTCCCTTGGAGCGCCATGTTCGTCGATGAGGCGCGCTGCCATCTGCGCCCGCATCTCGGCGGTGATGGCGCCGGCATGTTCGCTGCGCAGCCGGAAGGCTTCGAGGAACCGCTGGCGAGGTGAAGAGACAGGGATGCGTAGCTCCCCCATGTCATCGCCGATGATCGCCAAAGCAGTCGAGGGATGCGAAGGTGCCTCGTTCTGCACTATCTCGAGCCCGCGAAGTCGTGTGCGCTGGTTGCGTCGGCCGCTGACGAACAGCCGGCCATCCGGCGTTGGTGCCAAGAGGGCCGCGCTCGCCGAGGACAGGTAGGCGTTAGGATACAGATAGTGCGCGATGCGGACCGCATGGCTCATGACGGCGGTGTCAACATCGACGTCGTGGTCCACGTAGACGCCGCGGACCAGTTGAACGATGTCGCCGGCCTGAGCGCGCAGATGGGCGCTCTTGGCATCGAGCGTCTCGCCAACCAGATGGATCGCCATAGGATTTTCCCGCATTTCAGATGCGTGAAAATTCCACAGTCAGGTATCAAAGACAAGAATTATCTCGCATCTCACATGCGCGATAGTTCCAAAGCCGCAAGCTGGACGACACATTGCACATCCCGGTCAGGCCGGAGGGAACGCGGTGCCGAAGGGTTCGGCGCTTCGACCTCGTGCCAGGGATTTCCAGGTGGCGGGCTGGCCCGCCCGTATTCATCAACTGCGGCAGCACGCTGCCATTCCTTCCCGGCCTGAACCGTGCTGATCGCAGGTGACCCGCATGGCATCAAGGCTGGCGAGCGGTGGGCATCCACAGTCGGGGCAGGGGGTCCAGTCCCCGGGTCAAAGCCCCATCCCCCGCTTCCATTCGCTGTCCTTGGTCTGATCCGTCTCTTTGACACTCAACCCCAGAGGGGTCGGCTACGCGAGCGTGCCGCCCTCGCGGATTCGAACGAGTCGAACGCACGAGGGTGATTGCAGATCCGGTCAGACACTTCGGGCGCCTGGTCAGCGCGGGGGATGGTCCTCCGCCCCCAGGAAGACAGGTGCCGACCCCATGTCCAAGAAGGATGCCACCGCTTACGCCGCCAGCCTCGCCGCCACGCTGATGGTCGCGATCACCGTGTTTCAGGCCGGGGACGGCACGCACGGCGCGATGCCGTCCGATGAATACGATGGCGACGAGGCGCTCGTCGCCCTGGAAATAGATCCCTGGCAATGAGGCGCGCAAGCGCCTCACTCCCCTTCCGGGCCGCGCCCCTCCAGCGCGCCCGTTCGGGGGAAGCGGCGCCGAACCGACGGGTCCGGCAAGGGAGAGGTCGAGACGGGGGCGGGCAGGGAGAGCCCGCCGGGGAAGAGAGAGCAGCGGCGGGCTTGCCCTTCATCCGCTCTCCCGGAGATCCCGACATGACAATTCACCTTCCCGGCCGCGCTGCGGCTGCCGCCGAGATCGCGCCAGACCTGGCGCGGATCATGGCCGAACAGGCCGAACGTGAGGCTGCCGAAGTGGCTCTGCACGCAAGGAACAAGGAGGTTCTGTTCGACGGGCTGCGCCTCGTCGGCATCGCCCATGTCCTCGTCAGCTTCGACGGGTCGGGCGACAGCGGGCAGATCGAAAGCATCGACGCCCGCAGCGACCTTGATGCCAGCGTCAAGCTGCCCGCCACTCAGATCACCTTTGCCGGCATCGACTGGCAGTCTGGGGCACCGACCGAACGCCGTCTGACGCTCGAAGGTGCCGTCGAGGAACTGGTCTACGACCTTCTCTCTGACACCCACTCCGGCTGGCAGGATAACGACGGCGCCTATGGCGAGTTCTGCGTCGATGCCCGCGCCCGGACCATCCACCTCGAGTTCAACGAACGGTTCACCTCGTCCGAACTCTACACCCATGATTTCTGAGGGGGCGGCGATGGCACATCCATACCACCACGCGCTCTCCTCGGTGAAGAAATGGGGCGGCTCGGTCGAGGACTATCTCGCCCTTCACGAGTTTTTCGACGCCTCGAAACTCATCCTGGCGGACTTCCGGCATCGGGCGCTGCGTCATCATGCCGAGGGGATTTTCCTGTTGGAGCAGATCCACGGCAAGACCCTGACCCTGTCCACCGGCCGGGTTATCCCGACCCGTTGGGTGGGCGAGCAGCATGTCCGCGAGGATCTGGGTTTCATTCCGAGCTTTGCCGACTGGGCGCGATCGATCCGGGCAGAACCCTGGATGGGCCGGACCCAGAAGATCGAGGCCGAGGTCGATCCGCACTTGGCACTGCCCGTGCTGGAGATCCGCTGAGATGAGCCGGGCCTATCTGCACCTTGGCGTGCCGCCGCAGGCGTCGAACCTCACCGTCCTGCGCACGGCGCTCCGTCGGCTGCATCCCGACACGCTCGCGGTCCGCAGCTGGCGCGAGGCGCGCAAGCGTTACTACCGCGAGATGCTGCAAGCCCATGCCGCGGCGCAGGCCGCAGCCGAACGCCCTCAACCCTCGGAAGTGGGCTGATCTCCTCCCCACCGCACCCCATCCCGACCCGGTCCTCTGGACCGGGTTTCTCATCCTGAAAGGAGCCTATCGTGGCTGATTATTTCACACAATTCTCCTGCACCCTAGATGCAGGCACTCCCGAAAAGGCCATCTCTGCGCTCGATCTTTTCCTGCGCTTGCGTGAGGAAGACGAGGCCTCGGACGATCCGGAGTTCTCGGGCTTTGCGCTGTCACTGCAGGATGGCCCGGGCAGCTCCGACCTCTGGTTCCATGACGACGGGCAGGGTGACGTCGAAGGCGTCATCCGCTTCGTGCTGCGTCTTGCGGAGGATCTCGACCTCACCGGCCTCTGGGGCTTCGACTACTCCCACTCCTGTTCCCGGCCGAGGCTTGAGGCATTTGGTGGCGGCGCCCATGTCATCGACCTCAGCGCCCGCAAGAGCATCGGCTGGGTAAGCACCCATGAATGGCTGACCGCCGCCCTGAACGGCGACGACGTGGACGCGGTGGAGGCGCTGGTCGCATGAACACTGCCGTTGCCACCCCAACGCCCGCTTCCTTCCCCGTCCCGGAATTCGGTCGCAGTACCGCCGGTTTTGCAGTCGCCTGCATCGGCGATGCCGCCTATGCCATGATCCCCAAAGCCAAGGGTGGCCATTTCCTCGGCAGCGGCTGGCGGCTGACGAAACCGCTGTCGGACTGGAAACGGTCCGATTTCTACGGCCATGGCGGTGATCTCGCCGATGAGGCCGCGTTCCGCGCCTTTGTCGAAGAACAGGCCGAACATCAGGGCGAGAAGGCCACCCTTGGTCGTCGGGAGTTCCGCGCCCACGCCAACACGCCCTGGGGACCGTCGCAGGGAGCGGTCCGCTATGGCGAGGGCGTGGTGTTTCACACTACCTCCGGTCATGGCGGCTTCCAACTTGCAGCGGATCGCAATGCAAAGGTTCCTCCGCTCCTGCGCGAGCCTGGCGGCTGGTACGAGGAAGACTCCGCCTGGGCGGCCGTGGCTGTCGCCTGGCCCGACCTCTTCACAGGGTTCGAGCGGCGGCAGGCCGAAGAAACCCTGCGGAACAGCTGGCCGGATGCCTGGGAGGCGATCCATGGGCGAAAGCTCAAGCCCGGCGAGTCCCATGTGCGTGACGGCGAGGCTTTCGCCCGCGACCATGCGGAAAACTGGGTGGTGATCTCGGCGATCTATTCGGACCAGCAGCCCGGTTTCACCGAAGTCGTCGCCACGCGTGGCGGGCGTCGGGATCCCCAAGCCGAAGAGCGCCGCTTCCTTGTCCGCTCCGGGGATTGCAAGGTCGGCCGCTTCGGCTTCGTCATCGATGAAGCGCGCCATGTCGTCTATGACGGCCGGTCGAGCTTCATCGGCTGGCGGGGCAGGGCAGGGGGGTGACGAACCGGAAGGCGGGTGCCTGGTGTGCGGTCGGACACCCGCCAGAGGCAGAGGCGGGGGGATAGGGTCCGTGACGGGTCAACAGGTGGGAGGAGGTCTCCCGCCGCCCGTCGCGGAGTGACCCTGATGACCGCCCCCATTTCCCAGACCGCCTTCCGCGGCCCGCGCGACATCTTCGTTGGTGGGGCCTTGGCCCAGTTGCGCCTCGCGACCCGCCTGCCGCTGCGGGTCAGCTGCCAGTGCCGCGCGCATTGGGACGCCCCGGCGCTCGATCAGCTGCGCTTCGAGCGCGACGTGGAACTCGGCACCTTCGGCGACCTCGCATCCGCGATGGCCAAAGCCGCTACTTCCGTCGCGTCCGGTCTGATCGCTGCGGATCGCGACCCCGATCTGCGGATGGTGCCGCAGTTTGTCACTGTCCTCGATGCCGACCACTACCTCGTGCTGGCGGGCGAGGTGAAGGCGGACGGGATCGCCTGGTACACGCCAGTGGCCAGTGATGCTGAGGCGCGGAGCGTGGTCAGCGAGGCGTGCCACCTGCGGTCCGAGGCACGGGCGGCGGTGGGCGCCGGAAATCCGACTGGGGCGGATGCGCTGATCGTTCGGGCACGTGCGCTGGAAGGCCGTCTCGTCGATCCCTTCTGGCGCGACCTCGCCCGGAGCCTCATGGGCCACGCGCATGCCATCTGACCTTCTCCTTTCCGGACTTTACCCCGTTTCCGCCACCGCGTCGCGCCAAAGAGGGCTTTTCTTATGCCGGCACTGATCACCACCACCGTCTACCGCCTCGATGAACTTGATCAAGGTGCGAAGGACAAGGCCCGTGCCTGGTATCGCGAGGGCGGCTTCGACCATGACTGGTACGACGCCGTCTACGAGGATTTCCAGCGCATCGCGGAAATCCTCGGCATCCGAGTGAGAACCCGCACCGTCCGTTTGGTTGGCGGGCGGATACGCCAGGACCCCTGCATCTGGTTCACCGGCTTCTCGTCCCAGGGTGACGGCGCTGCCTGGGAGGGCTTCTGGTCTTACCGGAAGTCTGCGGCTGCCGATCTCCGTGCCTATGCGCCTCAAGATAAGATCCTTCATGGCATCGCCGAACGACTGCAGGCGGCACAGCGGCAGAACTTCTACCAGCTTCACGCCGAGGTCGCCCATCGTGGCACCTATTGCCATGCCTACAGCATGGCCATCGAGGTATGCCGCAACAGTCCGGTTGCACAGGAGATCGCCGGGGATGCCGAGTCCGTTGTCACCGAAGCGCTGCGCGATCTGGCCAACTGGCTCTATCGCCAGCTGGAACAGGAATACGACCATCTGACCTCAGACGAGTCGGTCGATGAGATGCTGTTGATCAACGGCTACACCTTCACCGAGGAGGGGCGGCAGTTCGGATAGAGGCGGGCCGCTCCGTCGCTCTTGCGGAATATCCAGAATATCTGTATATTCTGGACAAATGGAGGTCCCGGTATGCATGAGCTTCCCGAGTTCAAGGCTGCAGACCTGACGCGGCACACCAGCGAGCTGTTCGATGCGGCGATCCGGTCGCCGATTGCCATCACCAAGCATCGCAAGCCGAAATTCGTGCTGATGAGTATGGATCAATACCAACAGCTCGCCCGGGGTGCGACCCAGCAGGTTCACATGCTGGATGAGATGCCTGACGATTTGAAGGCCTTGATGATTGAAGGGCTGGAGCAGGACATGAACCAGGATGGCGAATAGGCCCAGCCCCGGCGAGGTGTTCCGCTACCCGTTCCTCTGGAAGCGGGAAGAACTCTCCGGCGAAACCGAAGGTCGCAAGAAGCGTCTCGTTTGCATCGCGGTGACTGTCGCGAGGCAGGATGGCGAGACCGTGGTCTTCATCCTGCCGATCACGACGCAGCCGCCGCAGCCCGCGCGCCACGCCATCGAAGTGCCGGAAATCGAGTCGCGGCGCGTCGCTCTGGAAGCCTATGTGCGCAAATGGATCATGCTTGACGAGGTCAGCACCGACATCGTCGAACGCTCCTATGTCTGGGATGATCGCAAGCCGCTTGGCGCATTTAGCCCGGCCTTCACGGCCAAGATTCGCGCCACGCTCCTGGCGCTTGCCAGGGCCGGGGCAGCAAAGCTCGTGGATCGCATGAAGTAATCGGTGGAGGTCTACTGACCTCACCGGTTCCCGTCGATCCACTTCGACATCAGCGCGCGGTCGCGGAAGCATTCATCCGGCACCGCGCGGCGCTTGATCCGCGCGAGCCGCTCGGCAAAGGCCACCTGCTTCGACGTCGGCTGGCCAGAGTCGGAGGGTTTCAGCTTCGCCTGCGCCTCGATCCAGGCGCTGAGCAAGCGGCGGTCCTGTTGGACCTCCCAAGGCAGAAGGCTCTGGTTCCGAAGCGCCAGCGACCGCGCATAGGCGATCTGGCGTTCGGTGGCGGGCAGGGCGAAAGGGGCAGCATCCATGATGGGTCTCCCATGCGGATCGTAGCCCTCAGTATAGAACATATAGGGAACAAAGTCAACTCCACGCCCGTGAAAGAGCGAGAGTTGGGTCGGAAATCCGGGGCGTTCGGGCGGGTCGAGAGAGCCGCCAGTACGTGTCTTTCACCCCTGATCAAGAGGATTTCCGATGACCGACGCTGCCTCCACCCTGAAACCCGCGACCCTCGTGCCCGAAGCGCGCCGCATGGCCTTCCTGCCCGCCCTCTTCAGCCCCGCGCTGATGCTGATCGGTGAGCGGGCCGTCTATCAGTTCATGTCCTGGCTGGCCCCGGATGACTACACCGGCGGCCTCTGGCATTTTCACGAGCGGGATGGCCGGCCCCTGTTCCTGTCGCCCGCCGCCGATAAGCGCTTCCGCATCTTCTGCGAGACCAACGGCTATATGGGCGAGGTTTCGGCAGAGGCTGCCGGGGTCATCGCCACTCTCTTTGCCCTGTCGCATCTGTCGTTCCGGCACGAAGCCGATCAGCTGTCGGAAGCCTATATGCGGCTTTACGAGTTCGCGGGCGAGCATCCCGAGGTGGGCGAGATCTTCAAGGCGATCGACTGACACTGGGCGGCGCCGATCTGACTGGCACCTCGCAATTCTGTGGCACCCTTCGGCGGTTTCGTCGGGGGGGGTGTTTGCATTTCGCGGATACAACTGGCTCAGGCTGGACATTCGGCGCAGACGCACTGTCCCGTGTCGTCGGCTGTTTCACGGCACGACGTCCCCGGCTTTTGACCCACCATTGCCAAGCGAACATCGGCGCAGCAGTGAGTAGGGCAGGGGACCAGGGCATACTCCGTGCCGTCTGTTTCTCACCGAATTGATCGGGGGAACAGGAGACCGCAGCCTGGATGGGCCAGCATCTTGGCCCAATCGCGGCCGCGTCATTCGAGGATCGTCTGTTGCTCTGCCCTCTGCGGGCAGACCAGAAACCAAGGGGGCGGCGAATGCCGCGAGACAGCAGGGCAGATGGAATGGTTGCCGCCCTCCCCAAACGGCATCGCGATGTGCCAAGATTGTGGTGTTCAGAGCCACAAAACGGAGAGGACGGCATATAATGGATACT
>NZ_BMYI01000032.1:0-22338 GCF_014652195.1 Gemmobacter nanjingensis | reverse complement strand
CTGCGCTTCGCCATCCGCGAAGGCGGCCGCACCGTCGGCGCCGGCGTGGTGTCGAAGATCATCGAATGATGATCCAAAGACGCGCCCGCAACGGCGTGTCGAAGGTCTCAGATACGAAGGGCCGCCCAAAAGGGCGGCCCTTCTGCTTTCGCGGTGGACGCGCGACGGGAGGCGGCTAGGGTAGGCGTGCCCGGATCCGAGGAACCCGCCCATGACCGATTGCCTGTTCTGCCGGATCGCCGCCGGTGCGCTGCCTGCGCACAAGCTTTATGAGGATGATCACATCCTCGCCTTCCTCGACCTGCACCCGATCCGGCCCGGTCATGCCCTGGTGATCCCGAAGGCGCATCACGTCTGGTTCGAGGATCTGCCGCCCGACCTTGCGACCCGCGTGACCACCTGCGCGCAACAGCTAGCACGCCGGATGAAGGCGCTTTACGGCGTGCCGCGCGTAGCGATGTTCTACACCGGCATTCATGTGCCGCATGCCCACGCCCATGTGGTGCCCATGCAGGATCAGCATGACGTGACCTCGGCCGCCTATCTGGCCGATGGGCCGGGTGTGTTCAGCGCGCCGCCGCAATTGCCCGCCGAGGAGATGGCCGCCATCGCCGCCGCCCTTCGACCCGCCTTTTCCTGACCCGGAGTTTCCGATGCCCCGTTACATCCATTCCATGATCCGCGTGCTGGACGAGGCGCGCGCGCTGGCCTTCTATGACATGGCCTTCGGGCTGCGCGTGGCCGAGCGGCTGGATTTTCCCGATTTCTCGCTGATCTACCTGTCTAATGCCGAATCCGAGGTGGAACTGGAGCTGACGGTGAACCGGGGCCGGACAGAGCCATATGATCTGGGTGACGGCTACGGTCATATCGCCTTTTCGGTTGAGGATATTGCCGCCGAACATGCGCGGTTCACGACGGCCGGGCTGAACCCCGGCAAGCTGGTGGATTTCGCGCCGGGCGGCAGCGTGATCGCGCGGTTCTTCTTCGTCACGGACCCCGATGGCTATAAGATCGAGGTCTTGCAACGCGGCGGGCGTTACCTCTGATCGCCGGAAGGCCGCCCTTGGGGCGGCCTTTGTCATTGCGAGGGCAGCATGATCCATTTATGTTATGATATAACGTAATGGAGGTACCTGTGAGCCAGACCCGCGATTGCCGCCTGCCCGTCACCGTTCTGTCCGGTTTTCTGGGGGCGGGCAAAACAACCCTGTTGAATGCTATCCTTAACAACCGCGAAGGCCGCCGTGTTGCAGTCATCGTCAATGACATGTCCGAGGTGAATATCGACGCGGATCTGGTGCGTGCTGGCAGCGACCTGAGCCGGGCGGAGGAAAAGCTGGTCGAGATGACGAACGGCTGCATCTGCTGCACCCTGCGCGAAGACCTGCTGACCGAGGTGCGTCGCCTGTCGGAGGAGGGCCGTTTCGACTATCTGCTGATCGAATCAACCGGCATTGCTGAGCCGCTGCCTGTGGCCGCTACCTTCGACTTCCGTGATGCGGAGGGGGAAAGCCTGTCCGATGTCGCCCGGCTGGACTGCATGGTGACCGTGGTCGATGCGGTGAACCTGCCGCGCGATTTTGCCTCGCATGATCTGCTGGGCGACCGGGGTGAGGTGCTGGGGCGGCAGGATGATCGCAGCATCGTGCAACTGCTGACCGAGCAGATCGAATTTGCCGATGTGATTGTTCTGAACAAGGTCTCCGATGCCGCGCCCCGCGCCCTGGCGGAGGCACGCGCCATCGTGCGGTCGCTGAATGCCGATGCGCGGATCATCGAGACCGACTTCGCGCGGGTTGATGCGGGGCAGGTGCTGGATACCGGGCTTTTCGATTTTGACCGCGCCCATCAGCACCCGCTTTGGGCGCAGGAGCTTTACGGTTTTGCCGATCATGTGTCGGAGACCGAGGAATACGGCATTTCGTCTTTCGTTTACCGGGCGCGGGCGCCTTTTGATCCGGGCCGTGTGTATCGGGTGCTGAATGGTGATCTGCCGGGTGTCATCCGCGCGAAAGGGCATTTCTGGCTGTCAACGCGACCGGACTGGGCGGCGGAGTTCTCGCTTGCGGGGGCGATATCATCGGTGCGGCCCTTGGGGCGGTGGTGGGCCTCGGTTCCGACGGAACGCTTGCCGAGCCATCCCGAGGCGCGGGCCGAGATTGCTGCGCAATGGGTCGAGCCATGGGGCGACCGGCGGCAGGAGATAGTGTTCATCGGTATGGGGCTGGACCGGGCCGCGCTGACGGCGGCGCTGGATGCGGCGCTGGTGCCTGCGCAGGTATTCCGGCCGGAAGATTGGGCCGGCATGGCCGACCCCTTCCCGCGCTGGGGCGCCGGGGCGGCATGAGGCGCAATCTGGCAACACGGCTGCGGCGGCGTCCGCAGAAGGGTGCCCCGATGGCGGTCTACGACGGGCTGCCGCCACCGTTGCGGCGTTGGCTGGCCGGGGCGCTTCTGCCGTGGAGCGCCGCCAGCGCCTTGCGGCTGTGGCGGCGCACGCTGGCCGAAACCGGCAGCGAGGCAGCGGCGCTGGACCGTCTGACGATCGCCGAAGCGCGGCTGGTGGCGCGGGATGCGGCGCGCATCTGGGGGGCGGGGCATCCGATGGCTGGTGGTGCGGTGCAACCTGTGGCAGGATAGAACCACACCGATGGAGGGAAAGATGAACAAGACCGCCTGAGCCTGTTTCCATAAACATCAGCCAAAGGTCTTGCCATGCCCTTCCCTAATCCCGCCTTGCGGCATCCGATGCGTTTTGCCGACGGGTCTGAAAACCTGTCGATGGTGCATCTGGCCGCTGTCATCGACCATCCGAACATTACCGTCGGTCGCCACGCCTATGCCAATGACTTCGATCCGCCGGAGGACTGGGCGGCGCGGCTGGCGCCCTATCTTTATCCCGGTGCGCCGGAACGGCTTCTGATCGGGGCCTTCTGTCAGATCGCGCATGGTGTGCGTTTCATCACCGCCTCGGCCAATCACCTGATGGGCGGGTTCAGTACCTATCCTTTTGCGGTTTTCGATCCGGCGACGCTGCCCCTGATGCTGGGGCAGGTGAAGGGTCTGCCAGATACAGTGATCGGTCCGGATGTCTGGATCGGCCACGGCGCGCTGATCCTGCCTGGCGCGCGTCTGGGTGCCGGGGTGATCGTTGGTGCCGGGGCGGTGGTGGGCGGTGAGGTGCCGCCTTATGCGATTGTCGCGGGCAACCCGGCGCGGGTGATCCGCTATCGCTTTGCCCCCGATGTGGTCGAACGCCTGCTGGCGCTGGCGTGGTGGGACTGGTCCGCCCATCGGATCGAGGCGGCTTTGCCCGCTTTGATGACCGATGACATCGACGCACTGGAGCGGTGCTGAAAATTCGGGGCAGCCTCAGGTTGCCCCTTGATTTCCCCCCATGGGTGCCGTAATTCCCGCCGCAGGCCTAGGGGTATAGCTCAGTTGGTAGAGCATCGGTCTCCAAAACCGAGGGTCGCGGGTTCAAGTCCTGCTGCCCCTGCCAGGCCCTTCCAGATATAGATATGATGTGTGAAGTGGTCAGGCGCTGTGGCGCTTGCGCTCAGCTATGGGCGCTGTCCCGAAATGCTGCCGGTAGGCGCGGCTGAACCCTTCGGCCGAGCCATAACCGTAACGATGCGCCACACGCTCAACCCGCTGGCCGCGCGCCAGATCCTGCCGGGCCAGCAACAGCCGCCACCGGCGGGCATAGGCCCCGGGCGTTTCGCCCATGGTTACAGTGAACAGGTCTGCGAACCGGCTCAGCGAGAGGCCCGCGATGGCGGCGAGATCGTCATTCAGCCAGGTCTTTTCGGGCTGGTCGTGAATGGCGACGATGGCGCGGCTGAGCCGGGGGTCTGCCAGGCCTGCCAGAAGGCCGGGTGTGGCAGAGCCCGAGGCGATGCAGTCCCGCAGCATCCGTACAATCAGAACTTCGATCAGCCGCGCGATGACGGATGCACTGCCACAGCGCGGGCCGGTGATCTCGGCCTGAAGCAGGCGGATCAGCGTGGCGCCTTCAGCATCCTGCCGCAGATCGACGCGTACCGGATCTGGCAGAGCGCTGGCCAGCGGGTTGGCCACCCCGCCCCAATCGACGCGGGCCGAGAGCAGCGGCGCCCGCTCGCCGCTGTGCAGCGCCTTGCCGCGCAGGCACAGCAGTGCGTGATCTGCCGTGCCGTCCTGTGTTGCCAGCACGATCAGGTTTCCCGTGCCCACAGGTGCGGGGCTGACGGACAATGTGAAGCGCGCCATCAGGCTGGACAGGCGGTCGGGGCGGGTTTCGGGGGTTTCTGTCATGTTCTTCGGATTTTCAGGATGAAAACACTTGATATACCCACCCGGTATCAAAGCCAAGAAAGGATACCCGATGCTGATGCCGCGCCAGAAAACCCCGGATCTTGCTGTTCCGACGCTGGACCATGGGGCCTTCGATCTGGCGGCGGAGCGGAATGAGCGTGGTACGCTGGTCTGTTTCTATCGCGGCCTGCACTGCCCGATCTGCGCGACCTATCTGACCGAGTTGCAGAAACGCGTTGCCGATTTTGTGGCGCGCGGTGTTGGCATCGTTGCGGTCAGCTCTGACACGGCGGAGCGCGCGCGGGGTATGGCCGCTAAAATCGGAGCCGATACCTTGCGCATCGGATATGATCTGCCGCTGTCGGTTGCGCGGGACTGGGGGCTTTACCTGTCCACATCGCGGGGCAAGACCTCCATCGGGCTGGAGGAGCCTGCGGTATTCTCCGAACCGGGCCTGTTTCTGGTGACGGCGCAGCAAACACTTTACTACGGATCGGTGCAGACCATGCCCTTCGTGCGCCCGCATTTCTCGGAACTGGTGGGGGCGCTGGACTTCGCCATCAAGGCTGACTACCCGGCGCGGGGCGAATATACGGGTGCGGTTTAGGCTGCGGCACGGCTTGCGCTTGAAATCCGGGGCGCAAGCGCGTATCTCCGCCCCCTGAAACGGCGCACGCGCATTGGCAGGACTTCACGCATGGCAAAGGTCAACCCTCTCCAGTTCATCCAGCAGGTGCGCACCGAGGTGGGCAAGGTTGTCTGGCCGTCGCGTCGCGAAGTTGTGCTGACGACGATCATGGTGTTCATCATGGCCGCCCTGTCGGCAACCTTCTTCAGCCTGGTCGATCTGGCGATCCGCAGCGGGCTTTCCGCTGTCGTCGGCGGCTTCGGCGGCTGAGCGATAACGCCGTTTTTCCTTGTATTCCGGGGCGCGGACCGTTATGTCCGCCGCAACGAATGGGAAACCGGCGCGCAGCGATTCGAGTTGCGCGCTGTTTTTTGTTCCGTCCGGGGTGAGCTATCGCCCTGATTTGGCAGGAATTTCACGGGACGGGCTGCGGCCTTACCCGTGCGACGAAGGTGGTGAAGGCAGCATGGCGAAGCGGTGGTATTCGGTTTCCGTCCTCTCGAATTTCGAGAAGAAGGTCGCCGAGCAGATCAAGCAAGCCGTGGCGGAAAACGGCCTTGAGGACGAGATCGAGGAAGTTCTCGTTCCGACCGAAGAGGTGATCGAGGTGCGCCGCGGCAAGAAGGTGACCTCCGAGCGTCGCTTCATGCCGGGCTATGTGCTCGTGCGCATGGAGATGTCGAATCGCGGCTACCATCTGATCTCGTCGATCAACCGGGTGACGGGGTTCCTTGGCCCGCAGGGCAAGCCGATGCCGATGCGCGATGCTGAGGTGAACACCATCCTGAACCGCGTCGAGGAGGGGCAGGAGGCGCCGCGCACCCTGATCCGTTTCGATGTGGGCGAGAAGGTCAAGGTGACCGACGGCCCGTTCGAGGGTTTCGACGGTATGGTCGAGGGTGTGGACGACGATCATCAGCGCCTGAAGGTCACGGTGTCGATCTTCGGCCGTGCGACCCCGGTCGAACTGGAATTCACTCAGGTCTCCAAGCAGATCTGAGTGCTGTGCGTGGGAGGCGAGGGGTGCGCCCCGGACCGGACCACTAAACCATGCGCCCCCAGGGGTGCGGTGACAAAGGAGACGGCCAGATGGCCAAGAAGATTATCGGCAGCCTCAAGCTGCAAGTGAAGGCCCAGCAGGCCAACCCCTCCCCGCCGGTAGGTCCGGCGCTGGGTCAGCGCGGTCTGAACATCATGGCCTTCGTGAAGGAATTCAACGCGAAGTCCGCTGATTTCGCGCCGGGCACCCCGATCCCGACGGTCATCACCTACTATCAGGACAAGTCGTTCTCGCTCGACCTGAAAACCCCGCCGGCTTCCTACCTGCTGAAGGTTGCCGCTGGTCTGCCGGCCGTCGGCAAGCGGAACCGTCCGAAGGGTTCGTCGAAGCCGGGCCGTGAAGTGGCTGGCAAGGTGACCGCGGCGCAGATCCGCCAGATCGCCGAAACCAAGATGAAAGACCTGAACGCGAACTCCGTCGAGGCCGCGATGCAGATCATCCTCGGCTCGGCCAAGTCCTGCGGCATCGAAGTGAAGGGCTGAGATCATGGCGAAACTCGGTAAACGTACCAAAGCCGCCCGCGAAGCTTTCGTTGGCAAGGAACTGGTCTCGGTTGAGGATGCGGTGAAGCTGATCAAGTCGGCTGCCACGGCGAAATTCGACGAAACCCTTGAAATCGCGATGAACCTCGGTGTTGACCCGCGTCACGCTGACCAGATGGTTCGTGGTGTTGTCCAGCTCCCGAACGGGACCGGCAAGACCGTGCGCGTGGCGGTGTTCGCCCGTGGCGCCAAGGCTGATGAAGCCAAGGCCGCCGGTGCCGACATCGTGGGCGCCGAAGACCTGATGGAAACCATCCAGTCGGGCAAGATCGAATTCGATCGCTGCATCGCCACCCCGGACATGATGCCGCTGGTCGGCCGTCTGGGTAAGATCCTTGGCCCGCGCAACCTGATGCCGAACCCGAAAGTCGGCACCGTGACGATGGACGTGAAAACGGCTGTCGAAGCGGCGAAGGGCGGCGAAGTCCAGTTCAAGGTCGAAAAGGCCGGTGTGATCCATGCCGGTATCGGCAAGGTCTCGTTCGAGGACGGCAAGCTGTCCGAAAACGTCCGCGCTTTCGTTGACGCCGTGACCCGCGCCAAACCGGCAGGGGCCAAAGGCACCTATGTGAAGAAGGTTTCGCTGTCCTCGACCATGGGTCCGGGCGTGTCGATCGACCTCGCTTCGGCTTCGGGTAACTGAGGCCATACGAAATTCCCCTTGGTGACAAGGGGATGGCGGGGCGGTAACGCCCCGTCCTGTCCGAGACGGCGGGTGGCGCGCAAACGCCTTAATGTCCTGCCTGAGATGGGGATCGGGATTGAAGAGCGCCTCGGCGGTCTTGGTTTCGGGAACCCCAAGCGGACCCGAACGCCCTTGGTGACAGGGGCAGATACGAGCCGGGGGGAAACCCCCAAACTTGGAGTGAAACTGTGGATAGAGCCCAGAAAGAGAAAGTGGTCGAGGAACTCGGCCAGATCTTCGAAAGCTCTGGCGTGGTTGTGGTTGCACACTACGCGGGTATCACGGTTGCAGAGATGCAGGACCTGCGGGCGCAAATGCGCGCCGTCGGCGGTTCCGTTCGCGTTGCCAAGAACAAGCTCGCCAAGATCGCCCTTGAAGGGAAACCCGCTGCGAAGATGGGTGACCTGCTCACGGGCATGACCGTGATGTCCTTTTCGGAAGACCCCGTCGCTGCGGCGAAGGTCTGCGAGGCTTACGCCAAGAAGAACGACAAGTTCGTGATTCTGGGCGGTGCCATGGGCGACACGGTTCTGGACCAGGCCGGTGTGAAAGCCGTGGCCGCCCTGCCGTCGCGCGAAGAGCTCATTGCTCAGATCGTGTCGATGATCGGTGCGCCCGCGTCCAGCATCGCCGGGGCCATTGGCGCGCCTGCTTCGAACATCGCTGGCATCCTTTCGACCATCGAGGACAAGGCTGCGGCCTGACCTTGGGATATTCGCGTGGGTTGCCCAATCCCGTTGGAACCCCCATCTTAACTGAACGGAACTGAAAAATGGCTGATCTTAAAGCTCTCGCCGAACAAATCGTCGGTCTGACCCTCCTGCAAGCCCAGGAACTGAAGAACATCCTGAAGGATGAGTATGGCATCGAGCCGGCTGCTGGCGGCGCGGTGATGGTTGCTGGCCCGGCTGCTGGTGCGGCTGCTCCGGCTGAAGAAGAAAAGACCGAGTTCGACGTCGTCCTGACCGACGCCGGCGCCAACAAGATCAACGTGATCAAGGAAGTGCGCGCGATCACCGGTCTTGGCCTGAAAGAAGCCAAGGACCTGGTGGAAGCCGGCGGCAAAGTGAAAGAAGGCGTTGCCAAGGCTGATGCCGAAGCGATGAAGAAGAAGCTCGAAGAGGCTGGCGCCAAGGTCGAGCTGAAGTAATCCTTCCGGTGCCCTGGCACTGAAAGGTCTACGGATCGGGCTGGGTCTGACCATGCGTCAGGCCCAGCTTGAGCCGTCTCAAGGGACCCCGGCTCGGAAGGTGCTGTGCGCAGCTTCTTCCCAGGCGTGGTTCGAGGTTCGGGAGCGGCCCGTCGGGAAGGGCCGCATGAATGGAACCTCCCCCCTGATCGCAATCGGCACGCGCCTGAGCCCCGACAGGCCGCGCGTCGGCGAAACAGAAAGGTGACGATGAGCATGGCTCAGAGCTACGTTGGCCAGAAGCGGATCCGCCGCTACTTTGGCAAAATCCGTGAAGTCCTTGAAATGCCGAACCTCATCGAGGTTCAGAAATCCTCGTATGACCTGTTCCTGAAATCGGGCGACGGCCCGAAGGCGCAGGATGGCGAGGGCATTCAGGGCGTCTTCCAGTCGGTTTTCCCGATCAAGGACTTCAACGAGACCGCCGTTCTGGAATTCGTGAAATACGAGCTGGAAAAGCCGAAATATGACGTCGACGAGTGCCAGCAGCGCGACATGACCTATGCCGCGCCGCTGAAGGTGACGCTGCGTCTGATCGTGTTCGATGTCGATGAAAACACCGGCGCCCGGTCGGTGAAGGACATCAAGGAACAGGACGTCTACATGGGCGACATGCCCCTGATGACGGCGAACGGTACGTTCATCGTGAACGGCACCGAGCGCGTGATCGTCAGCCAGATGCACCGTTCGCCCGGCGTGTTCTTCGACCACGACAAGGGCAAGACCCATTCCTCGGGCAAACTGCTGTTCGCCTGCCGCATCATCCCGTATCGCGGCTCGTGGCTGGACTTCGAGTTCGACGCCAAGGACATCGTGTTCGCACGCATTGACCGTCGCCGGAAACTGCCCGTGACGACGCTGCTCTATGCCCTGGGCATGGATCAGGAAAGCATCATGAAGGCGTATTACGATACGGTCACCTTCAAGTATCAGAAGAACAAGGGCTGGGTGACCCGGTTCTTCCCCGAGCGCGTGCGCGGCACCCGGCCGAGCTATGATCTCGTGGATGCGGCCACCGGCGAGGTGATCCTGAAGGCGGGCGAGAAAGCCACGCCGCGTATGGTCAAGAAATGGATCGACGAGGCGCAGATCACCGAACTGCTGATCCCGTTCGACCATATCATCGGCCGCTATGTCGCGCGTGACATCATCAACGAAGACACCGGCGAGATCTGGGTCGAGGCCGGTGATGAACTCACCATGGACTACGATCGCGACGGCGAGGTGAAGGGTGGCACGCTGAAGGTGCTGCTGGATCAGGGCATCACCGAGATCCCGGTGCTGGACATCGACAATATCAACGTCGGTCCCTACATCCGCAACACCATGGCCGCGGACAAGAACTGGAACCGCGACACCGCGCTGATGGACATCTATCGCGTGATGCGTCCGGGCGAGCCGCCGACCGTGGAAGCCGCCTCGACCCTGTTCGACACGCTGTTCTTCGACAGCGAGCGCTATGACCTGTCGGCCGTGGGCCGCGTCAAGATGAACATGCGTCTGGATCTGGCGAAGCCGGATACCCAGCGCACGCTGGACCGCGACGATATCGTCCAGTGCATCAAGGCGCTGGTCGAACTGCGGGATGGCAAGGGCGAGATCGACGACATCGACCACCTCGGCAACCGCCGTGTGCGTTCGGTGGGCGAGCTGATGGAAAATCAGTATCGCGTCGGCCTGCTGCGCATGGACCGTGCGATCAAGGAGCGGATGTCGTCGGTGGAAATCGACACGATCATGCCGCAAGACCTGATCAACGCCAAACCGGCCGCTGCCGCGGTGCGCGAGTTCTTTGGCTCGTCGCAGCTGTCGCAGTTCATGGACCAGACCAACCCGCTGTCGGAAGTGACGCACAAGCGCCGTCTGTCGGCGCTCGGGCCGGGCGGTCTGACCCGCGAACGCGCGGGCTTCGAGGTGCGCGACGTTCACCCGACCCACTATGGCCGGATGTGCCCCATCGAGACGCCGGAAGGCCAGAACATCGGTCTGATCAACTCGCTGGCCACGTTTGCCCGCGTGAACAAGTATGGCTTCATCGAAACCCCCTACCGCAAGGTGGTGGACGGCAAGGTGACCGACGATGTGGTCTACATGTCGGCGACCGAAGAGATGCGCCATACCGTCGCGCAGGCCAACGCCGCGCAGGATGAGCAGGGCCGCTTCCAGGACGATCTGATTTCGTCGCGGAAAGCGGGCGAATTCATGCTCAATCCGCCGGATGCCATCGACCTGATCGACGTGTCGCCGAAACAGCTCGTGTCGGTCGCGGCTTCGCTCATTCCCTTCCTGGAAAATGACGACGCCAACCGCGCGCTGATGGGCTCGAACATGCAGCGTCAGGCCGTGCCGCTGCTGCAATCGGACGCGCCCTTCGTCGGCACCGGGATCGAGGCCGTCGTGGCCCGCGATTCCGGCGCGGCCATCATGGCGCGGCGCGGTGGCGTGATCGACCAGGTCGACGCGACCCGTATCGTTGTGCGTGCGACCGAGTTCCTGGAGCCCGGCGAGCCGGGCGTGGACATTTATCGTCTGCGCAAGTTCAAGCGGTCGAACCAGTCGTCCTGCATCAACCAGCGCCCGCTGGTGAAGGTGGGCGACAAGGTCGCGCGTGGCGAAGTGGTGGCCGATGGCCCCTGCACCGACATGGGCGAACTGGCGCTTGGCCGGAACGTGATCGTGGCCTTCATGCCGTGGAACGGCTACAACTATGAAGACTCGATCCTGATCTCGGAACGCATCCTGCGCGACGACGTGTTCACCTCGATCCATATCGAGGAATACGAAGTCGCCGCCCGCGATACCAAGCTCGGGCCGGAAGAAATCACCCGCGACATCCCGAACGTCGGTGAAGAGGCGCTGCGCAACCTCGACGAGGCTGGCATCGTTTACATCGGCGCAGAGGTGCAGCCGGGTGATATTCTGGTCGGCAAGATCACCCCGAAGGGCGAAAGCCCGATGACGCCGGAAGAGAAGCTTCTGCGCGCCATCTTCGGGGAAAAGGCCAGCGATGTGCGCGATACTTCGCTGCGTCTGCCGCCGGGCGCCTATGGCACCATCGTGGAAGTCCGTGTGTTCAACCGTCATGGCGTGGACAAGGACGAGCGTGCGCTTCAGATCGAGCGTGAAGAAGTGGAGCGCCTGTCGCGCGACCGCGACGACGAGCTGACCATTCTGGAGCGCAACATCTATGCGCGTCTGAAGTCGCTGATCATGGGCAAGGTCGCCGTCAAGGGTCCGAAAGGCATCAAGGCCGGTTCGACCATTGATGACGAACTGCTGGGGTCGCTGTCGCGTGGCCAGTGGTGGCAGCTTGCTGTCGGCGAGGAAGATCTGGCCAAGGAAGTCGAGGCCCTGCACGACCAGTTCGAGGCTCAGCGCCGCGCGCTGGACCTTCGCTTCGAGGACAAGGTCGAGAAGGTCCGTCGCGGCGACGATCTGCCTCCGGGCGTGATGAAGATGGTCAAGGTGTTCGTCGCGGTGAAGCGCAAGCTGCAACCGGGCGACAAGATGGCCGGTCGTCACGGCAACAAGGGCGTTATCTCGAAAGTGGTGCCGATGGAGGACATGCCGTTCCTCGCGGATGGCACCCCGGTCGATCTGGTGCTGAACCCGCTTGGTGTGCCGTCGCGGATGAACGTCGGTCAGATCCTTGAAACGCACATGGGCTGGGCCGCGCGCGGTCTGGGGCTGAAGATCGACGAGGCGCTGAAGGACTATCGCCGCTCCGGCGATATGACTCCGGTGCGTGAGGCGATGCGTCTGGCCTACGGCGACGAGACCTATGACGCCGCCTTCTCGGACCGCGACGAGGACGAATTCCTTGAACTGGCCGGGAACGTCACGCGCGGCGTGCCGATTGCCACGCCGGTCTTCGATGGTGCGAAAGAGGCGGACGTCAACGACGCGCTGCGCCGGGCCGGTTTCGACCAGTCGGGTCAGTCGGAGGTGTTCGATGGCCGCACGGGCGAGAAATTCGCCCGCCGTGTCACCGTGGGCGTGAAATACATGCTCAAGCTGCACCACCTTGTCGACGACAAGCTGCACGCACGTTCGACCGGACCGTACTCCCTCGTCACCCAGCAACCGCTGGGCGGCAAGGCGCAGTTCGGTGGTCAGCGTCTGGGGGAGATGGAGGTCTGGGCTCTGGAAGCCTATGGCGCCGCCTACACCCTGCAAGAGATGCTGACGGTGAAGTCGGACGACGTGGCCGGCCGGACCAAGGTCTACGAGTCGATCGTGAAGGGCGAGGACAATTTCGAGGCGGGCGTTCCCGAGAGCTTCAACGTGCTCGTCAAGGAAGTCCGCGGCCTCGGCCTGAATATGGAACTCCTGGATGCGGAGGAGGAGTGAGGGCGGTCGCGCCCTCCTCACCCATCCCTCTTTTTAAGGACGCAAGATGAACCAGGAACTGACCAACAACCCGTTCAACCCGGTTGCCCCCGTCAAGACCTTTGACGAGATCAAGATCTCGCTGGCTTCGCCCGAGCGGATCCTGTCGTGGTCCTATGGCGAGATCAAGAAGCCGGAAACCATCAACTACCGCACGTTCAAGCCGGAGCGTGACGGTCTGTTCTGCGCGCGGATCTTTGGCCCGATCAAAGATTACGAATGCCTTTGCGGCAAATACAAGCGCATGAAATATCGCGGCGTTGTCTGCGAGAAATGCGGCGTGGAAGTGACGCTCCAGAAGGTGCGGCGCGAGCGGATGGGCCATATCGAACTGGCCGCGCCCGTCGCCCACATCTGGTTCCTGAAGTCGCTGCCGAGCCGGATTGGCCTCATGCTCGACATGACGCTGCGCGATCTGGAACGTATCCTCTATTTTGAAAACTACGTCGTCATCGAGCCGGGTCTGACTGACCTGACCTATGGCCAGTTGATGACGGAAGAGGAATTCCTCGACGCGCAGGACAATTACGGCGCCGACGCCTTCACCGCCAATATCGGCGCCGAGGCGATCCGCGAGATGCTGTCGAATATCGACCTCGATTCGACGGCCGAACAGTTGCGCGAAGAGTTGAAGGAAGCCACGGGCGAACTGAAGCCGAAGAAGATCATCAAGCGGCTGAAGATCGTGGAATCGTTCCTCGAGTCGGGCAACCGTCCCGAGTGGATGATCCTGACCGTGCTGCCGGTGATCCCGCCGGAACTGCGCCCGCTGGTCCCGCTGGACGGCGGCCGCTTCGCCACGTCCGACCTGAACGACCTGTATCGTCGCGTCATCAACCGGAACAACCGCCTGAAGCGGCTGATCGAACTGCGTGCGCCCGACATCATCGTGCGCAACGAAAAGCGGATGCTGCAAGAGGCGGTGGATGCGCTGTTCGACAATGGCCGTCGCGGCCGCGTGATCACGGGCACCAACAAGCGCCCGCTGAAATCGCTGTCCGACATGCTGAAAGGCAAACAGGGCCGGTTCCGTCAGAACCTGCTGGGTAAGCGCGTCGACTTCTCGGGTCGTTCGGTCATCGTGACCGGGCCGGAACTCAAGCTGCACCAGTGCGGCCTGCCGAAGAAGATGGCGCTCGAACTGTTCAAGCCCTTCATCTATTCGCGTCTGGAGGCCAAGGGCCTGTCCTCGACCGTGAAACAGGCGAAGAAGCTGGTCGAGAAAGAGCGCCCGGAGGTCTGGGATATCCTCGACGAGGTGATCCGCGAGCATCCGGTTCTTCTGAACCGTGCGCCCACGCTGCACCGTCTGGGCATCCAGGCGTTCGAGCCGCAACTGATCGAGGGCAAGGCGATCCAGCTTCACCCGCTGGTCTGCTCGGCTTTCAACGCCGACTTCGACGGCGACCAGATGGCCGTGCACGTCCCGCTGAGCCTTGAAGCGCAGCTGGAAGCCCGCGTTCTGATGATGTCGACGAACAACGTTCTGTCGCCCGCCAACGGCGCGCCGATCATCGTTCCGTCGCAGGACATGGTTCTGGGCCTTTACTACGTCACCATGGAACGCAAGGGCATGGTTGGCGAAGGCAAGGTCTTCCGCGACATCGAGGAAGTCGAACACGCACTGGCCGCCGGTGCGGTGCATCTGCATGCCAGGATCCAGGCGCGTCTGCGTCAGGTCGATGACGAGGGCAACATCGTCTGGAAGCGCTATGAGACGACCCCCGGTCGTCTGCGTCTGGGCAATCTGCTGCCGCTCAACGCCAAGGCGCCGTTCGAGCTGGTGAACCGCCCGCTGCGGAAGAAAGACGTGCAGACCGTCATCGACACCGTCTATCGCTACTGCGGCCAGAAGGAATCGGTGATCTTCTGTGACCAGATCATGGGTCTGGGCTTCCGCGAGGCCTTCCGTGCCGGCATCTCGTTCGGCAAGGACGACATGGTGATCCCCGACAACAAGTGGGAGATCGTCAACGAGGTGAAGGATCAGGTTGCCGGGTTCGAGCAACAGTATCTGGATGGTCTGATCACCCAGGGCGAGAAGTACAACAAGGTCGTGGACGCCTGGTCGAAGTGTAACGACAAGGTCACCGACGCCATGATGAAAACCATCTCGGCGCCGAAGTTCGACGACACTGGTGCCGAGAAAGAGCCGAACTCGGTCTATATGATGGCCCACTCCGGTGCACGGGGTTCGGTCACGCAGATGAAGCAGCTGGGCGCGATGCGCGGCCTGATGGCCAAGCCGAACGGCGAGATCATCGAGACGCCGATCATCTCGAACTTCAAGGAAGGTCTTACCGTTCTTGAATACTTCAACTCGACCCACGGCGCCCGGAAGGGTCTGTCGGATACCGCGCTGAAGACGGCGAACTCGGGCTACCTGACCCGCCGTCTGGTGGACGTGGCGCAGGACTGCATCGTGCGCGTGCACGATTGCGGCACCGAACGCGCGATCAATGCCGAGGCTGCGGTGAATGACGGTGAAGTCGTGGCTTCGCTGGCCGAGCGTGTGCTGGGCCGCGTGGCTGCCGATGACATCGTGGTGCCGGGCACCGACGAGGTGATCGTCAAGAAGGGTGAGCTGATCGACGAACGTCGTGCCGATGCCATCTCGACCCATGGCGTGCAGCATTGCCGCATCCGCAGCCCGCTGACCTGCGAGGCCGAGGAAGGCGTCTGCGCCATGTGCTATGGTCGTGACCTTGCACGCGGTACGCTGGTGAACATCGGCGAGGCTGTCGGCATCATCGCCGCGCAGTCGATCGGCGAACCGGGCACCCAGCTGACCATGCGGACCTTCCACATCGGTGGCGTGGCCCAGGGTGGCCAGCAGTCATTCCTAGAAGCTTCGCAGGAAGGCCGGATCGAGTTCCGCAATGCCAACCTTCTGTCGAACGCCAATGGCGAGCAGATCGTCATGGGCCGCAACATGTCGCTTGCGATCATCGACGAGAATGGCGGCGAGCGGGCGGTTCACAAGCTGACCTACGGCTCCAAGCTGCACGTCAAGGAAGAGGCGCAGGTCAAGCGCGGCACGAAGCTGTTCGAATGGGATCCCTATACCCTGCCGATCATCGCCGAGAAGGCCGGTGTTGCGAAGTTCGTGGATCTCGTCTCGGGCATCTCGGTCCGCGAGGACACCGATGATGCGACCGGCATGACCCAGAAGATCGTTTCGGACTGGCGGTCGGCGCCGAAAGGCAGCGACCTGAAGCCCGAGGTCATCGTGATGAACCCGGAAACGGGCGAGCCGATGCGCAACGATCAGGGGCACCCGATCAGCTATCCGATGTCGGTCGATGCCATTCTTTCGGTCGAGGACGGGCAGGAACTGCGGGCCGGTGACGTGGTGGCGCGTATCCCGCGCGAAGGTGCCAAGACCAAGGACATCACCGGGGGTCTTCCCCGCGTGGCGGAACTGTTCGAGGCCCGTCGTCCGAAGGATCACGCGATCATCGCCGAAACCGATGGCTATGTGCGCTTTGGCAAGGACTACAAGTCCAAGCGCCGCATTACCATCGAGCCGGTGGACGAGACCCTGCCGACGCAGGAATACATGATCCCGAAAGGGAAGCATATTCCGGTTCAGGAAGGCGATTTCGTCCAGAAGGGCGATTACATCATGGACGGGAACCCCGCGCCGCATGACATCCTGCGCATCATGGGTGTCGAGGCGCTGGCGAACTACATGATCGACGAGGTGCAGGACGTCTATCGACTGCAGGGCGTGAAGATCAACGACAAGCACATCGAGGTGATCGTTCGCCAGATGCTCCAGAAATACGAGGTTCTGGACTCGGGCGAGACGACGCTGCTGAAGGGTGAGCATATCGACAAGATCGAACTGGACGAGGCGAACGAGAAGGCCCGGAACCACGGTCTGCGCGAAGCGCAGGCGGAGCCGATCCTGCTGGGTATCACCAAGGCCAGCCTGCAAACCCGGTCGTTCATCTCGGCCGCGTCGTTCCAGGAAACCACCCGCGTTCTGACCGAGGCTTCGGTTCAGGGTAAGCGCGACAAGCTGGTCGGCCTGAAAGAGAACGTCATCGTGGGTCGTCTGATCCCGGCCGGCACCGGCGGTGCCACCAGCCGCGTGAAGAAGATCGCGCATGATCGTGATCACGAGGTGATCGAGGCCCGCCGTGCCGAGGCTGAAGGTGCCGCCGCTCTGGCCGCTCCGTCCTTCGATGTGATGGACACCGAAGGCGACAGCGGTCTGGTCGATACGGTCGAAAGCCGCGAGTGACGGCAGCCTGCAAGGGCATTGAAACCTGGGAAACCCCCGCGCCTGTCGCGGGGGTTTTCGTTTTGACAGCAGGCTCTGGCCCGGCCATGCTGGTGCGGATCATCAGGGGGATGCGGTGAAGATCCGAAACCAGATTATCGGGTTGATGCGGTTTTCTTACCCGTCCAAAGGCGGTTTCGTGAAATCGGGCGATGACCCGGAGGCGCAGGCCAAACGGCTTTACGATCCCGCGCGGCTGGAACGCCGTTTTGATCTGTTTGAAAAGCTGACGCTGCCGTCGCTGCTGGCGCAATCAGATCAGGATTTCCGCATGGTATTCCTGATCGGGCGTGATCTGCCGGATGTCTGGCGCGACCGTCTGTCGGATGCCGTGGCACCGCTGGCGGGTGCACGGCTGGTGTCGCTGGTATCCCTGCCGCACTACCTTGCGGTGCGGCGTGCCTATGCCATGGCTGAGAAGGATACAGCGACTCATATCACCGGCTTCCGTCTGGATGATGATGACGCGCTGGACATTCATCATGTCGCGCGGATGCGGGCCACGGTTGAGGCACTGTTGCCGGTCGCGGGGCCGGAACTGCCCTTGGTGACCGGCTGCCATCGCGGATATTTTCTGGAGCGCAAACCCGGCGGCAACGAGGTGTTCGAGGTGATCGAAAAGGCCCCGATCGGGCTTGGCCTTGCGATGACCACGCCGAAGGGCGTGAGCGAAAACATCTTCCGCCGGAACCACCGTTTCGCGAACCAGTGGTACAATACCTATACCGATGCCAACCAGCCCGCCTTCATCCGCACCGTCCATTCCGACAATGACAGCGACCCCCATGCCTCTGGCCGGATCGAGAAATCGGACTGGTCAAAGGTTGGCCCGGTGATCGAGACGCATTTCCCCTTCAAGGCTGCGATGCTGCGTGGGCTCTGACCCCTCTGGCCCCTGCGTGCCCACCCTGCTACCGATCCGAAAGGGACTGGGAGAACCGTGGTGATGTCGGACAATATGCGCGGCGTGCTGCTGATGAATGTCGCCATGCTGGCCTTCACACTGAACGATACCGCGATGAAGGCGGTGGCAGAGACGCTTCCGCTGTTTCAGGCGATTACCCTGCGCGGCATTCTGACAACGGCGGGTCTGGTTGTTCTTGCCATGGCGCGCGGGGGGCTGCGGCTTTGGCCCGGGCGGCGCGACGGCAGGATCGTGGCGCTGCGCACGCTGGCCGAGGTTTTTGCAACCCTGACCTTCCTTCTGGCGCTGACCCATATGCCGCTGGCCAATCTTTCGGCCATCATGCAGTCGCTGCCGCTTGCCGTGACACTGGCAGCGGCGCTGGTACTGCGCGATCCTATCGGCTGGCGTCGGCTCAGCGCCATCGGCATCGGCTTTCTCGGTGTGCTGCTGATCGTGCGGCCGGGAGCTGAGGGGTTCGACCGCTGGGCGCTGCTGGGACTTGCCTCGGTGGCCTGCGTCGTGGTGCGGGATCTGTCTACCCGCAGGCTGGGTGGGGGTGTGCCTTCGGCAACTGTCGCGATCTGGGCCGGGGCAGGGGTCACGCTGCTGGGGCTGTCCGGCCTTTCCGTTGAAGGCTGGGCGCCGATGACCCTGCGCGAAGGGCTGATCGTGGTCTTCGCCTCCGCCTGTCTGGTCGTTGGATACATGACTGTGGTCATGGTGATGCGGGTCGGGGATATTGGCACCATCGCGCCCTTCCGATATACGGCCTTGCTCTGGGCGATCCTGCTCGGCTATGTCGTGTTCGGTGCCTTTCCCGACCGGCTGACCGTGCTGGGGGCGGGCATCGTTGTGGCGACCGGCATCTACACATTGCTGCGTGAAGGCAGCCTGCGCCGCCGCCGCCGCTGAACCCTGCGCCTGTTGACATCCCGGGCGACTCCCCCTATACGCCGCTCACCCCGACCTGTGCCCTGCGCAGGGCGGGGTATCAGAATGGATGTGGTCACGATCCGGGCCCACAGCCCCGATCCTCTGAAATTCCACCGCGTCGGCCCCGCGCTGGGGCCGGATGCGGTTTTCGTGTTTTGCGGACGCGCAGGGCACATGTCGAAGAAATGCCCCCGGAAACGCCTCTGACGAGCGGTGATTGAACGGGTTGCAAGATAGAGGCTAGTTTAATGCCGACGATCCAACAGCTGATCCGCAAGCCGCGGGAAGCGAAAGTGAAAAGGTCCAAGTCGCAGCACTTGGAATCCTGCCCGCAGAAGCGCGGCGTGTGCACCCGCGTGTACACCACGACCCCGAAGAAGCCGAACTCCGCTATGCGTAAGGTTGCCAAGGTGCGCCTGACCAATGGCTTCGAGGTCATCAGCTACATTCCCGGCGAAAAGCACAACCTGCAGGAACACTCGGTGGTGCTGATCCGCGGCGGCCGGGTAAAAGACCTTCCCGGTGTGCGTTACCACATCCTGCGTGGCGTCCTGGATACCCAGGGTGTCAAAGACCGTCGTCAGCGTCGTTCGAAATACGGCGCCAAGCGTCCGAAGTGAGGAACTGAGAGATGTCCCGTCGTCACGCCGCCGAAAAGCGCGAGATCCTGCCCGACGCCAAATATGGCGATCGCGTGCTGAGCAAATTCATGAACAACCTGATGATCGACGGCAAGAAGTCCGTCGCCGAGTCGATCGTCTATGGCGCTCTGGAGCGCATGGAAAAGCGCCTGAAGCGCGAGCCGGTTCAGGCGTTCCATGAAGCCCTGGACAACGTCAAGCCGGCCGTCGAGGTCCGCAGCCGCCGTGTGGGCGGTGCGACCTATCAGGTTCCGGTCGAAGTGCGCACCGAGCGCCGTGAAGCCCTGGCGATCCGCTGGGTCATCACCGCTGCCCGCAAGCGCAACGAGAATACCATGGAAGAACGTCTGGCCGCCGAACTGGCTGACGCGGTGAACAACCGCGGCACCGCTGTGAAGAAGCGTGAAGACACCCACAAGATGGCTGACGCGAACAAAGCGTTCAGCCATTACCGCTGGTAAGGGGACGCCATCATGGCACGCGAATATCCGCTCGACCTTTACCGCAACTTCGGGATCATGGCGCACATCGACGCGGGTAAAACCACGACGACCGAGCGTATCCTGTACTACACCGGCAAGTCCCACAAGATCGGCGAAGTCCACGACGGCGCCGCGACGATGGACTGGATGGAGCAGGAGCAGGAGCGGGGGATCACCATTACCTCCGCTGCGACCACGACCTTCTGGGAAAAGACCGTAGACGGCAAGAACCCGACTTCGGCGAAGCACCGCTTCAACATCATCGACACCCCCGGCCACGTGGACTTCACCATCGAGGTGGAACGTTCGCTGGCCGTTCTGGACGGTGCGGTGTGCCTTCTCGACGCCAACGCCGGTGTCGAGCCGCAAACCGAAACCGTGTGGCGTCAGGCTGACCGCTACAAGGTGCCGCGCATCGTCTATGTCAACAAGATGGACAAGATCGGTGCCGACTTCTTCAAATGCGTGCAGATGATCAAGGACCGCACCGGCGCGACTCCGTGCCCGGTGGCCCTGCCCATCGGTGCCGAGGACAAGCTGGAAGGCATTGTCGACCTCGTCCTGATGAAGGAGTGGGTGTATCACGGCGAAGACCTGGGCGCGACCTGGGACATCCGTGACATCCGCGACGAGCTGAAGGATGTTGCCGACGAATGGCGCGGCAAGCTGGTTGAACTCGCAGTCGAGCAAGACGACGACGCGATGGAAGCCTATCTGGAAGGCAACGAGCCCGACGTCGACACGCTGCGCAAGCTGATCCGCAAGGGTTGCCTCGCGATGGCCTTCGTTCCGGTTCTGGCCGGCTCGTCGTTCAAGAACAAGGGCGTGCAGCCGGTTCTGAACGCCGTGATCGACTTCCTGCCGTCGCCGCTGGATATCCCGGCTTACATGGGCTTCAAACCCGGTGACGAGACCGAAACTCGCGACATCGCGCGTTCGGCCGACGATGCCCAGCCCTTCTCGGCGCTGGCGTTCAAGATCATGAACGACCCCTTCGTCGGTTCGCTGACCTTTACCCGCATCTATTCGGGCGTCCTCAAAAAGGGCGACTCGATGCTGAACGCGACCAAAGGCAAGCGCGAGCGCGTGGGCCGGATGATGATGATGCACGCCATCAACCGCGAGGAAATCGAAGAAGCCTTCGCGGGCGACATCATCGCGCTGGCCGGTCTGAAAGAGACCACCACGGGTGACACCCTCTGCGACCCGAACAACGCCGTTGTTCTGGAAACCATGACCTTCCCGGAGCCGGTGATCGAGATCGCCGTGGAACCGAAGTCGAAGGCCGACCAGGAAAAGATGGGCCTCGCCCTCGCACGTCTGGCTGCCGAAGACCCGTCGTTCCGCGTCGAGACCAACTTCGAATCCGGCCAGACCATCATGAAGGGTATGGGCGAACTTCACCTCGACATCCTCGTCGACCGTATGCGTCGCGAGTTCAAGGTCGAGGCGAATATCGGTGCTCCGCAGGTGGCCTATCGCGAAACCATCTCGCAGCCGCACGAAATCGACTACACGCACAAGAAACAGACCGGCGGTACCGGCCAGTTCGCGCGCGTGAAGCTGCAGATCACCCCGACCCAGCCGGGCGAAGGCTATTCGTTCGAGTCGAAGATCGTGGGTGGCGCGGTGCCGAAGGAATATATCCCCGGCGTCGAGAAAGGCATCAAATCGGTCATGGATTCCGGCCCGCTGGCTGGCTTCCCGGTGATCGACTTCAAGGTCGCGCTGGTTGACGGTGCGTTCCACGACGTCGACTCGTCGGTCCTGGCCTTCGAGATCGCCTCGCGTGCCGCTATGCGTGAAGGTCTGAAGAAAGCCGGCGCGAAGCTGCTGGAACCGATCATGAAAGTCGAAGTGGTGACCCCGGAAGAATACACCGGCGGCATCATCGGCGACCTGACCTCGCGTCGGGGCATGGTTCAGGGGCAGGACAGCCGCGGCAATGCGAACGTGATCACCGCCATGGTGCCGCTCGCCAACATGTTCGGCTACATCAACAACCTGCGCTCGATGTCCTCGGGGCGTGCGGTGTTCACCATGATCTTCGATCATTATGACGCCGTGCCGGAAAACATCTCGCAAGAGATCCAGAAGAAGTACGCCTGATCCGGTGTGGCGGGGGCAACCCCGCCCTACCAGCCCGTAGGGTGCGCATCCGCGCACCGCATCGCAACGAATTGAGGAGTTTGCCCCCATGGCAAAGGCAAAGTTTGAACGGAACAAACCGCACGTCAACATTGGCACGATTGGCCACGTTGACCACGGGAAGACGACGCTGACCGCTGCGATCAC
>NZ_BMYI01000031.1:0-22596 GCF_014652195.1 Gemmobacter nanjingensis | reverse complement strand
ACGGCAAGAATGTCGGATTTAAAGGCAAGATATCATATTTAATGGCAAAGAAGCCCCATTGATTTCGTTGACTTTCGTATCCCGCTTTTAAGGGCTACGCGACAGTGGGTTCGGGGCGTTTGCGGGGCCCGGTGGCAGGGTCCTAGACTATGCCGCAATCGTCTGGGGAGAAGGTGGGACGGTGATCACCGTCCCGTTCGTCATCAGAACGATCAGGCCCCGTTCGGCGCCGGTCATGCCGAGATAGGCACGCACCTGAGCCCGATAGTGATCAAGCGTCTCCTGGACGGGATTCACGTCGCTCTTCCAGTCGATCACGACGACTGGCCGACCTTCCAGATCAACTGATATTGCGTCCGCGATGCCCGCCGTCGCAACCAGTTCGGCATCCTCTTGCTGAAAGGCATAGACCGGAAATTCAGCGAGCAATGAGGGACGCAATGCCACCACCTCCGGCAAGGCCAGCGTTCGCGTCACGCAACCGGCCAGTTCCTCAGGCGAAAGCCCGTTCGCCGGATCGGAGGAAGGTTCCTTGCCGAGCGCACAGATGAGGTCGCCAGCACGCGCGGTAAGCGCCTCATCGGCCTCGTTGCATTCCCCTGTCAGGACTTCTTCCATAAGCTTGTGAAGGATCAACCCACGCTCGCGTCCGCCCCGGATGGACGCGAGCGCGTCGGCGTCAGGCACCTGAGCATCAGCCGAACCGGCCCAGATGTCCGGTTCCTCTTCCTGAAGCACCGACCCGTTCGCCGTCTCGTCGCGGCTCGGCGCAAGCCAAGTCAGGTGCATCTGCCTTTCGGCAATCGCACCCGCCTCAGCCGCGAAACTCTCGCGTGTCTGACCGTTGCTGGTATCGGCGGTCACCGAGATCGGGTCGAGCGGCAGGTGCGACACTTCGAGGGGAGGGAGATCTGTCAGGGACAGGTCCACGAGGCCGATCCAAGCTGATTTCGACGGCGTTACATCAAGCCGTGGCAAAACCAAGAGTTCCCGGGCGCGAGTTGCCGCGACATACCAGAGCCGGACCCGCTCACGGTCCAGTTCATCCTTTTCAGCCTGCCGCGCCGCGTCGTAACCGGACGGAGGGACACCCAGAACCGGGCAGTAGAAGGTATCAGTCTGGCGATCGGTCAGGGCGCTATCAGGCGCCATCACCTCTGTCATCGTATTGATGGGTATGACGACCGGCCACTCAAGCCCCTTCGCAGCGTGCATTGTATAGAGGGCGACGGCTTCCTCCTGCGCATCTGGTCGGCCTTCCACTGCGCGGGCCTCATCCGTCCATGCCGCCGTCATTGCCTCAGAAAAGGCGCGCAAGCCGCGTACTGCAAAGCCGGTGGCCAGGCTGAGATAGAGATCGACATTGGCAAGCGCTCGTTCTGCCTGACCGCGATGCCGTTCCAGAAGAACGGGGCGTACCCGAAGGACGTCGACGGCCTGCGAAAGAAGGTCGTTCGGTGTCGTGCTGTTGGCGCGTTTCTGGAGCGCTTGCAGCCGACCGATCACATCGCGCGCCAGCGGATGCGCTATTGCTGCGGGGTCGACGCCGAGGTCGAGTCGCGGGATCCGGTTGGGTTCTTCTTCCGAACGCGGAAGCGCCCAGACGATGTCCAGGAGCTCCTCTTCGCTGAGCCCGACAAGCGGGCCACGCAGCAATCCGCCGAGCGCTAGCGTATCACGACGATCGGCGAGCACCCGCGTGATCGCGATGAGGTCTTGTACTTCCTGCCGGCGAAACAGACCTTTGCCGGCTTGGGTTGCGACTGGGATGCCCCGGCGCTCAAGGGCTTCTTCATAGCGCCAGAGCTCTGCGCCGGTCGGCGCAAGCATGGCGATGTCGCCCGGCTGGCAGGGGCGTCGTGCACCGGCTTTGCGATCCTGGACCGGATGACTGCCGATTAATCGTGCGCAAATTTCAGCCACCGCTTCGGCTTCAGCGTCGCGTCTTTGCTCGGCACTAGCCTTGCCGTTCTCGTCAGCGACCGCGATATCGATCGCCGCGACGCAGACGCCGTCTTCCGGATCGTCTTGGAAGGGATCGAGCGCAGTGAAGCCAGGCTGGCCATCAGCTGACAGGGCGGTCTCGAACCGTTCGTTGACGAAAGTGAGGATCGAGGCACAGGAACGGAAATTGGTCGAAATCGAAACGATGCCGTCCGCATCCTGTGTTGAGAAGGCCGTACGGGCCTGGACATAAGCGCCGACATCCGCGCCGCGGAAGCGATAAATTGCCTGCTTGGGGTCACCGACCAAAAAGAGCGCACCGGGCCGGATCCGGAAGCGCGTCCAGTCGTGCGGATTATCACCGGGATCACCGCATAGACGCCAGAAGATTTCGGCTTGGAGCGGGTCGGTGTCCTGAAACTCGTCGACCAAGACCTTGGAAAACCGCTGGGCGAGTGATTGTCGCACGGATTCATGGTCCCGCAACAGATCGCGCGCAGCGTAGAGGAGATCATCGAAATCGAGCTGGGCGCTGGCACGCTTGTGCTCGCGATAGCGCGCCAAGATTGTGCGTGCTTCGTCGATCAATGTCGCCAGGACCTGGCCCGAAACAGCCTGCAGCAGTGCGGTCCACGTGGCACAGCACGCCTCGTACAAGCCGCTGGCCGTATCGTTCAGCCTGTCGCCGTCTGCCTTGGACAGCCCTGCTTGCTTCGCCGCCGCCGCCCATTTGCCCTTCTTGCGGTAGGCGTAAAAGCTGCCCGTCCCGGTCGTAAGGTCGGGATGCGGGCGTGCAACCAGCAACCTGACTAGCCCGGCGGGCGTGGAACCATCTGCAACTGATGGAAGGGCAGCCGCCATTTCAGAGAAGCGCGCAGCAAAGACCTCTGTTTCCGGCTCGTGGACGCCGGAGCGTTGCACAAAGGCCGAAAGTTCGTCGGTTGCCTGCCGGAAGGATTGCTGGTGATCTGCAAAAGGCTTGACTTCAGGGGCAACCAGATTCCTTGATCGCCGGAGGGCTTCGGCGATCTTGTGCATCAGAGCGACGGTCTCTCTAGGGCTATGCAGCACCATCTCGGTTAGGACACCGCCCTGATCGCCAGACAATCGCTCGCGCAGCCAGCCGTCGACGATTTCGAGGAAGTTGAGATCGGCCTGGTTGCGGTCGGTGACCGCTGCGCCCGGATCGATATCCGCTTCCGCCGGGTATGGCTTGATCAATCGCTGACAGAAGCCGTGGATGGTCGAGCAGGTGATTTCGTCGATCGCCGTGCTGGCCGACATCAGATTTTTGCGCTGTGCCGGAGACAGTCCTTCCGGCAAACCGGCGCGGAGCTCCGGTGCGATATGGCCGGCGGCGAGATCTTCAACGAAATCCCGAACCCGCAGGAGGAGCTCACTGGCCGCCAGTTCGGTAAACGTGACTGCCGCGATGGAACTTGGCGCGACACCCTGCGCCAGCATGACAGCGATCCTGCCGGCCATCACGGCGGTCTTGCCCGATCCCGCGCCGGCCTCTACCAAAATAGATCGGTCGTGACTGCTGATAGCGTCATGCCGGGCGCGATCATCGTTCAGAATTTTCACGCTGCTCATCATTCCGCCTCCCAGATCGGCGCGACAGCTCTGAGACGCTCGGTCGCGGCAGCTTGTTTGCGTTTGCAGTAGGTGGCGCTTGCGTTTGCCGGCAGGGCAAAGGCGAGATCGTCATAGTCGCTTCCCGTATCAGGCCCGGGCAGTGCAGCCCCGCTGGTCAAAGCGTTTCTAGCTGCCCGCAGATATGCCTTGATCTCCGTCAGGACGATGTCCGGCTCGTCGAGCTGGAGATCAAGCGGTTCACGCGGATAGAGTAGCGAGGCTCTGATCGCGATGTGGTCACCTAGGAGCGCCTTGACGGCGAAGGCATAAAGGCAGCGCTGAAGCTCGCGGCCGCCGTTTACACGGATGTCGCCTTTCGGCGGCTTGCCAGTCTTGTAGTCGCGCACGAGCGCCCGGCTGCCGTCATCAGCGATGTCAAGCCGGTCGATATAGCCGGCAATGTAAAATCCGGTGTCGGGGATGATCACTGGCACACTGGCGTCCCAGGGCAATGCCGCCTCGGACTTGGGCTCGGACCCGCCGAACGGAACCTCGCCAAAGGATCGGCTGCCTGGCAAATGATCATTGCCATAGGCAAGCGCCTGTCCGGCAAGAGCGCGCGCGTCCCCTAGCGTGCGGCCCCAGACAACAGCGGGCGGAACGGGCCGTTCGCTTTCCCATTCGGCCGACACCGCACCAGCAGCGTCGTCCACCGCAGCCTGAATGGCAGCCGTGTCAGCCGAAGCCAATCCGCCCGCCGCCTCGAGGTTTCGCAGGGCGCGGTCGAGGACGAGATGGATGAGGTCGCCGGTTTGCAGGGCATCGAGCACCAGCGGCTCGGTACTGCCTTGTGGAGATTTCCAACCGAGAGCGTAGCGCCAGAGGAAATTGAGGGGGCTGCGCAGCAGTGTTTTGAGCGAGCTCGCCGACTGGGTCCGCTCGAGGATCGCGAGAATCAAGGGATGATCGGACCTGACCAGGCCATCATGAGCTGTCACATCGGCCATGCGCCAATCGCGCCAGCAGGAACGCGCGCTCAATGCCTGGAGATCGGCGGCGAACTCCCGCGGCCGCGCCATCAACCGGTCGGTTTCACTGAAGGCATGGGTGGGAACAGCGTTGCGCCGCAGATAGGTTTCCTCGCCATAGAAGGCGAGGAGGGGGCTGCGACCCAGCAGCCGGCCGTCGCTGTCGCGTCGGGCGCGAGAGAGGACGACCTCGCTGCCCGTAGTGGCGAGGATCGTATCAAAGTCACGGCGATCTGCGAAATTTACGGGAAGCGGGTCGAGCTCGCCCGTCGGAATGATGTGATCCGGGATCAGCCGATCTTCGGCGATACCGCGCGGCCAGCGGGAGGAATTGAGACCGATCAGCCGAGCGAAGCGACGCGGCGACGCAGCGAGGGCGCTGGCCGGCATCCAGGCCACGGAGACGGAAGCCTCGAGCCCGTCATCCTGTTTCAGTGATTCCAGCGTGCTGTCGATCGCGCCGGCGGGCCCTGCCAGAAGGGCTTTGCGCCAGATGGACAATGCCCGGCCCTTGAGGAAGGCTTCGCCGATCTCCCGTGCCGCATCCGGTCCCATTGCCAGCAGATCGACCGCAGCTCGCAGCACCGGGGCGTGATCGATGCCGTCGGGCCAGTCGTCCGGCGCAAGGCGCGCCAGCAGTTGGTTCCAGGCGGACGGCGTTGACAAGGGAGCATCGCTTGGAAGGACACGCATCCAGCCAGGGGGAAGGGCCGCCAGAGGTGCAGAATCCCGGCACAGGGCGGCGAGACGGCGCAAGCGCGAATGCGAGAGCCCGCGCACGATGATGTCGGCGAGTGCCGCTGCCGCTTGTCCGTCACGTGTGGTGACAGCTGGAACGCCATGGACGAAATGCAAATCGATATTGGCATCGGCGCGCAGCGCGAGAAAGTGATCGTCGTAGTCGGCCGGCGACGCGGTGGCGATGGCAATGTCAGCTGGGGATACGCCCGACGCGAGCAGCGCCCGGACCCAACGGAGCGTCTCTACTGCCTCATGGTAAGCGGTCGCGGCACTGACGGATCGAATGGCCGGCGCCTCAGCATCGCCACGAGCGACGGAGATGCCGCATTCCTTGAGCCAGGCCGGGACAGGGCGAGGACCTGACGTCCATTGTATCGGGATGTGTTCGGCGAGCGCCTTCAAGAGAGGCCGCCAGCAGGGAGACAGTTCGGTCAGCCCGACGATTTCCATCGAGCCGAATATGGCGGGCGCATGAGTGATCCGGCTGATGGCTGCGGCGACAATATCGATCGGACGCATCATGCCGCCCGGCAGTTCGGTGAAAACAGCGGCCTCTAGGCGAGCGATGGCTTCAAGCCTTGGATGATCATCTGACCGGGTGGTGAGATCGATACCGGCTCGCCACGCCTTGTGCAGTGTGTCGGCGGCCGCTCCGATCATGCCCGGCAGCATCTTAATTTCTTCCAGTTCGCCCATCGGTGTTTCAGGGAGGACCGTCTGGATCGCCGCGCGCAGGCTTTCTTCGTCGATCGGGCGCACGAAGCCCCCCGCGAGCCGCACCGCGGCTTGTTCGAACGACATGATCTGGAGACCATGTTGACCACCACGGGCCGCCGCAAGGCGGGCCTCCCGCATTGCGTGTCGTCCATAGACAATAAGCGTGGACCGGCGCGTCGTGGACATCGTTAAGTTCCTTCTCGAAGAATAGTTTTGACCAAATCGGGAAGTGCTTGTGTCGAGAGCTTTGAGGATTCAGCATCCCGAACCAAAAGTGTTTTAGAAAGAAATGGATGGAACTTCTCTGATATCAGATTTCCTGCGCCTGCGAACAAATCGACGGGTTCGCCGGATCGAAAATTTGCCAGCACTGATCGTAGATCGGGGGTTTCGTCCCTGGCCTCCACCAGCAGAAACCCGTCATGCTGTTCGACTGAAAACCCTTGACTTCTGAGTGCGAGCGCGAGAGTCGATGTCTTCACCGTACCGACCCGCGTTGCAATGATCGATGTATGCTCACCGAGAGAGTGGATATTCTCGGTCCGAAACCCTAGCAGTTGATATGCCGCACGCGCTTCCTCCAGCATCGTCAAGGAAACACTGTCCATGTAAGCTGGGCTGGAATCCCCCTCGAGCACGGTGAACATCCGGTCGATCACCTTGTCATGAATGTCCCCTGCATCGCCGCCGAAGACAGGCGGCACACCAGCCTTCGCGGGTTTGACGACGATGACCTTTTCATGATCATGGATCTCTTGAACAACCCAACGCCGCCCGGAGAAAATTAATAGCATCCCTGGAGCAAGAACATTGTCGATCGGCAGGGTTCCAAGATCCCGCCCCTCTGCAACCAAACGGAATTCTTCAGGTGTCTGGAACACCGCATAGAAGCTGTAATGCTCAACCAGCTTTTCGCCCGCGGGTCCCAAAAGTAACAGCCCGCTGCCGGCCTGTTCGATCAAGCCGGTTTCAGGTTGACCGATCGCACGCAACACATCTGCGAAGACTTCAGTTGTGACCTTTCGAAAGGGGCCTTCGCGGCAGAGCACGTTGTAGACCACGCTTGCAGACGCGCCGCCGCGCTGCGCTATGACTGACAATATCTGATGGACGAGCGTCGAGAGATGAAGCGCCTGAGGTTTTGGCGGTTCGCACCAGCCTTCAAGCAGGAGGCCTATCATCGCGATGGACCTGATCAGGCCGAGGCGAAGACGATCCACGAAACTGCTCTCCGGCGTCAGTTTGGCTTCGACAGCGTACTGCCTCAGAATGGCCGGCTGTCCTTCACGCCGACCTGACCGGCCAAGCCGTTGTCGCAACGCCGCGACGCTGAATGGCGCACCGATTTGAGCCACGCAGGTCACGTCACCAATGTCGATTCCAAGCTCAAGCGTCGACGTGCAAACGGCGGTCGTCGGTTTCCCAGGGTCCTTCAAGCGCCGCTCAACGAAGTCACGGTGTTCTCGGGAGAGGCTCGCGTGGTGGGGATAGAATTCCTGTGGCAGGTGCTCCCGTTCGCAAAGCTCCCGCAACCGATCTGCGTAGATCTCGACCCGTTGGCGCGCTCCGGCGAAGACCAGATTGTCGCTGCCTCGAAGGTGTTTGAAAAGATGGGCTGCTATAGCGTCCGTTGCGGATGGGCTGTTTTCATCTTCATCGCCTGAGAGGTAGCCGCGAAGCTGTAGCCTCAATTCAGCCTCGCCGCCATCTGCTTCGATCAGCTGGACAGAGCTTGCTGCGTCAGGGCGAAGATAGGCCTTTGCGAGGTCCATGTCGCCTAGCGTAGCTGACAGACCTATCCGACGGATTGGGCGCTTTATCGCGAGCTCGAGCCGTGTGAGCAGTGAACGAAGCTGGACACCGCGTTCGCTATCCAGAACTGTGTGCAGCTCGTCGATCACGACCGCCCGTGTCGCCCCAAACAGGCGGGCAATTTCCAAACCGCGACGAATGAAAAGCGCCTCAAGGGACTCCGGGGTTATCAGAAGGACCCCTTTTGGAGATTTCAACGAGCGCGTCTTGATCGATTGCGAGACATCCCCGTGCCAGGGAACAACCGGAAGCTCTGCTTCCTGGCAGATGCCTTCCAGCCGCATGGCCTGGTCCGTGATCAAGGCTTTCAGCGGGCCGACGTAGAGCAGGTCGAAGCCGGTGCCGCCCGACGGCTCGTCAAGCACCTGTGAAATCAACGGCAGGAACGCCGCCTCGGTCTTTCCGCCCGCCGTGGACGCCGCAACGATCAAATCGGCGTTGGTCTCGTAGATCGTCCGGATGGATCGCGCCTGGATGTCGCGAAGTTCGCGCCATCCTTTCTGGCGTATCCATTTCTGAACAGGCCTCGCCAGTTTGTCGAACGCACTGCTCATCGGCGTCAGAGCTTGAAGCTGATCAGATCATCGTCACCGGGGTCTTGGGCGCCAATCGACTCGTCTACCTCGGTCATGTCTTCGCCGAGGTCTTCGGAGACTTCGATCTTTTCGATCAGATCGCTCCACTCGACACCGGGGTTTTGCTCGAGCACGGAAAGCAGGTTCACGAAGGCCGTCACCGTATTGCGCGGGGTGCGGAAGTAAGCTTCACCAATCCGGTCCGAACAATGCGCCATGAAGGCCTCGAGCGCGTCGTCTGGCAGAGCACCGGCATCGTCCTGCATGATCCGCCGGACATTGGCCAGAAGAACGAAGAGGTCTTCAGGGGTCAGGCTGGCCAGCCGAACAACCGGTCCTGAAAGATCGACCAATCCGTCTCGCGCGAAGGTGTTCTCGGCCAAACGCGATTGAAGGGCTTCGTAGCTGTAGAGCCCTCGACGGGTGTTCATCAGAAATTCCGGGGTCCCGCCCATAAGAAATCCGAGGTTCTCAGCACTGCCCTGCAGCACATCATTCAGGATCCGGAGGATCTGTTCGTAGTTCGCATTGCGGGCCTGAGACGAGGTGAGCTTGTAGAGGTTCACCATCTCGTCGAGTCCGACCAGTAATCCTTTGTAACCGGCCTCGCACACGAATGCTGACATCAGCTTCAGATGGTCATAGACACTGGCGTCGTCGATGATCGTTCGCACACCAAGCGCCTTGCGCGCGTCGGTGCGTGTCGCGAACTCGCCGCGCAGCCATCTCAGGGCTGCGGATTTCAGCTCGTCGTCGCCGGTCTCATGGCCTTCCCAATATCGACGGATGACTTCAGCGAACTCGAACCCCCCGGTAAGTTCTTCGAAGTGGCCAAGGCGTTCACGAATGACAGACCCTGTTGGCAAATCCCGTTCTTCAGCGTCTCTGTGAGCCTGGCTGACAAAACGCTCCACCACGCTGGCCAATGCCCCACCATCGGGCTTTGTCCGCGTCGAGAGGTTTCGGGCCATCTCCGCATAAAGCCCTCGGGCTTGCCCGCCGGTCGCGTGAATGCGGCGATCCGGTGCCAGATCCGCGAACATCACGACCAGGCCTTTCTCCAGAGCCACGAGGCGGATCAGGTTCATGAAGAACGTCTTGCCGGAACCGTATTCCCCGATGATGAACCGGATCGTCGAACCGCCATCGGATATCCGGTCCATGTCCTTGACGAGCTCTTCAATCTCCCGGACGCGGCCGACCTGGATATGGCGCAAACCGAGCTTGGGCACGACCCCAGCCCGAAGGGCCTGTACGATTGCATCGCGTTCACGTGGTTTCAACTTAGACATTCCTGCCCTCCGCACCCATCTTTTCTTTTAACGCCTCCGCAATCTCCGGAGACACGTCATATCCATCATACTCGTCGAGAAGCGCTTCATCGTAGGTCTCAAAAGCCCATTCATTCACGACTTCCAGTGCCCCGGACGCCATCAAGCCATTCGAGGCGCAGATCTTCTCGAATTCCGTGTAGGACCAATGCTCCCGAGTAACCAGTTCGAGGACAAGGGCACCGTGCTTCGGGTCAAGCCCCGCCAGCTGGCTTTGGCTGGCGGTCCCGGAGGCACCACTTTCTTCCTCTTCGACATCGAAAATCTGGCCCAGAACGGACGACACGCGCTCGGTGTCCGAACGGATTGCTGCGATCCGTGAAGCGTCGAGTTTCGGTCCACTGGTTTTTTCAAGCTCGGGTATCGCTTCGCCCGGGCGACCCGGTTGCGAAGCACGAACGGTGCGCGGACCATCCGCAACTTCGCCAGCATGCAGGTCAGAGTAGGCAAGCGCAGGATCAAGGCCCAAAGCCTTGTAGATTTTCTCGATGCTTGCGACTTCGTCGGAGTGAATAATGCCATCGGCATGTGCTGCACCAACCAGTGCTGCCCGCATAGCGGCCTGGCTGTCTTGGCCCACATCCTTCAGTTTGCGCCGCAGAAGCGTCATGTCCGGCGGCACGGCCAGGAACCATTCAAGGTTTGCACGCAGCCTGCGGCGTTCCTGATCGCTGAGGGCCGCGGCAGAAACTTGATCTTCCAGTGCCCTGCGTTCAGGCTCCGCGATGCGTCCATCCGCATGGGCGACGAACGACCCAAGTGCCAATTCGATCAAGGCGTTTCGATAGCTGTCGGACACTTCCTCCAGTCTTTCGATGGGTTCGCCCAAGCTAAACAGCACAACAGGCTCTTCCGTCTTGGGTGACCGGAGCGCAAACCGAGGGTCGGGCGCTAGACCGAAACCGAGGCGCGCGAGCGCGTCGGCCGCTCCTGTCATTTGCCGTTTCCCGATCTTCTCGTTCGTTTCTCCCTCCAGTCGACCGATCACCTCCTCAAGCGGCACCAATCCCCCGCGATCGACGATATCGCTTGCCCAAGACTTCAAGCGTTCCATTTCCTCTGAAGGGAAGGCATCCCATAGTTCAGAGGGCAACAAGGCATGCGCTTCCACGCTGCCACGGCCATCAGGATTTCGGCCCAGGAAACGGCTTAGTTTGTCAAGGTCGTTCATCACCTCGTCTGCCAACTCCTGGGCAATCTCGACCGGTTTGCGCAGGCCGGAGATGTCGGGGACCGGCTTGCCATCGACGGTTGGGTTGGCGGACCCCTGAAACTCGCTGGAGGCGGCCCGATAGGATGCCGTGAGTGATTTCCGGGGTTTTGTCACCTTGAGCCCATCAGGAAAACGCCGATCAAACCGCAGACGGAAAAGAGCGACGAACTCGTCACGGCACCGCGTCGCGGGAGTTCTCAGATATGTTTCCGGATGGCAGATGAACCAACTCAGCAACCAGTCAGCGGTCAGGTTCTCGCCTCTGTCGATCCGAGCTCCGATTGCGTATTTGAGTGAGAACGGAATCTCCCACCCCTGCTTCTCGAAAATCGGCTCGATAGCATCGAGGTCGGCTTCGGCAAGCATCGCAATGTCGAGGAACTCGCCCAAATACCGCCTGACGGAATGGTTGTCAGGGTAAAGTGACTGCAGCCGCCGAACTTCCTGGACGATATCTTTGGCATCTTCGTTGGACTGATCGACGAAGAAGCGACGCTCCAGCCCATAAAAGTACAGGAACATGTAGCCGGGGTTGTAGGAGGCATCGTTTCGCCCGCTGGCCAACCAATCGAGGTAGGTCGCCCGGCACTGAGGTGATATATCCGAGTACCCCGGCCAATAGGGCATACCTTCTCCAGCTTTGTCGGCTCCAGAGCGCGCGACCGACAGGGACGGATCGATATAGGCTCGGCACTTGTCACGATACCCGTAGGTGTTCAGCAAGGGAGGCGTGCCAACATAGACCATCCCCCCGATGGCGCGGCCGGCCACGCTAGCTGTTTCATTAGACGGGACCCACCCGCTTTTCGATGATCGGGCCGATGCGCTCGATGCCACTCGCGAGGGCTGGTTTCGTTGTGCGGCCGCTGCAAGTGCCGGCGCCGCGGACTTTCCAGCCTGAACGATTTCAGCGTAGTCCTGCTTTGGTGGGGAGTAGGCCTGCACGGCAACCGGCTCTTTGGACGCGTTGGCTTCGCGAGTTCGTTCGCGCTCACGCTCGATACGCTTGTCGTAGGCACTTGGGCGCGGCGCCGGCTCAGGTCGGGGGGGTAGTTTTTCGGAACTCCCCTCGGCTTGCGCCTTTGCAGCGACTTTCCGCGATCTCCGTTTTTCTTGCCACCAGACCAGAATGACGGGAACACCAAATGCAAACAACATCTGGCCGCCAACCGGCCAACCCTGAAGCATTGCGGTCACGAACACCATGCATAAGAAAAAATACAGGACGAGAAAGAGGGTAATTCGCAAAAACTTAAGTATTGAAGACATCATCAGAACCCCCTCCGAACCACACTATTTGGGATGCCTATCATTGCAACGACTATCCCAATGATTGAATGCGAATTTAAAGCGCCAACGTCCTTCGGTCTGATTTTCTGCGATCTGCGCATCGCTGTCGTTGGGGTGCAATCGGAAATCAATAGCATGGCGACGACTTCGAGCTGACACAAATTCAGGTAGCAATTTGGATGCCCAGGTCTTGCAGCCAAGAGCGCAGTATTCGAACGAGCCGTAATGGAAGGCATAATTTCGCGATCTATGAGCGACGGCTATGTGAGCAAAAGCCTTCTTCAAACGATGTATGGTGGTCACCTATTTCTCCCTACAATCAAAGCAGATCGGCGAACTGCTCAAGGTCCGCTACTGTGGCGACCAAACCCTGTTGGGTCAGGATTGACAGATACTCGTCAACGCTCTTGGGCGGGTTCTTGAGGCGCGCGCGAACTTTGCGCAGCGCTGAGCAGACCAAACCTGGCGCGAGAGACAGCTGGTTCCGGAAAAAGTCATCGGGATGCTGGGTCTCGATGCCAAAGGGCGCAAGTGCCCCCGGCGGGAAGTCTTTCAAATTCTGGGTTACGATGGCGTCGCACCGTCCAACGATTGCGGCCGCCAGAACGTGCCGATCATCTGCGTCCGGTAACCTAAGGGCCGGCACCAAGGCCTCGTAGCCGGTAACGAGGCAGTCGCGTGTCGCCCTGTCCATCAAGTCGCGGGTTCGCTCCAGCGCCGCCCGCTCCCGATGAGGTTCATTGCGCAGAAGTGCGTCGATCCATTCCCGATGGATGTCAGCCGTCCACTTCGCCTTGAAAAGATCCGTGACCGCCAATTGCATCAGCGCGTCCCGCATGGGCGCAGGGTAGAGAACATTAGCGTCGAACAGCACCGTGTACTGGCTCATTTCGAGCCATAGCCCATATCCTGGTCCTGTGCGTCGGCGGCCAGTTGATCAAGGACGGCTTCGCGCTCGTTGTCGATGGCTGCCTTGTACGACATGACGTCTTCCATGCGGACGCGGCGATGCTTGCCGACCTTCCGGTGCGGGATACTGCCATCCTCGAGCAGTTTGATCAGGAACGGCCGCGAGACATTCAACACCTCTGCCGCCTGGACAGTCGAGAGTTCGGCGTTCTCAGGAATGATGGTGACACCGCGACCGGCTGCCATCGCCTCGAGGACCTCCATGAGTAGCGCAACAGCGCCCGCAGGAAGTTCGATCGGTTCCATCTGCTCCGCGTCTGTAACGCGAAGCTTCAAGGGTCCTCGGGTCGCCGCAAAGCGCGACAGGACCTGTCCGGAGACGCGCGCGATTGCCGCGTCCTGCGGAGTCGGTGGAAGATGCCGGTGTGCCAACATGTTCATGGTGGTCTCCTCTCCGTTTTGTACAGTCTATCACCATATGTGAAATAAGTGCAACAAATGCATTAAGTGCACATCCTTCTCAGGATGCTCTGCTGCGTGAGGGCTTTGGCGCCTTTGCCACCAACGTGATCAGCGAAGTCTGAAGCGGTCTTCAGTTCGCAGTCCGCCACATCCGATAGCGTCCTTGCCCGGTCACCTCACGGATCAGACCACGCGCTTCCATCCAGGCGAGGTTGCGTTGGACGGCGGCGCGACTGGCGCCGGTCAGAGCTTCGGCCATCGGGGCCGATACAAGGGGCCATTCGGTCAACACGGCGCGCAAGGCACGCGGGGTCTTGCCCGAAAGTGAGGTCATCTCGGCTTCCGCCCGCACTGACCATGCCTCGATATCGTCGAGGTGCCGCATCGCGGTCAGACACGCCGTCTCCATTCCGTCAAGCCAGCGGGCCAGACGTTCAGCGGGTGGACCACCGGCGCGCAGCCCCCCTGCCCCGCCCATGGCCAGAGGTGCGAAGACTGCGCCTTTGCCCTCGCTACCCGCGATCCGCGCGGCCGTGACGGCCGCCTCCATCCGGTCACCCTGCTGCCCGAGTCCCGCGAGGCTCCAGAGGTGAAAGCCCAAGCAAGCACGGGTGATCGGGTGCAGCTCGAAGGCTTGCGCCGTCAGGTCCAGCCAACTGCCTGCGCGATCCGCAAACGGTTCGGCCGCATCTGCGAGGTTCTCGGGGTCGCGGCGGTCAAGGAAGGCGGAAAGGTCTACCTCCGGTCCCGGCCCACCGGATAGCCGCCGTACCGCCCAACCGACACGCGCGAGCGCGGCAGTGTCGTCCTGTACCCCTGACAGGCGCAGGGCCATCCAGAGCGCCAGCCTATCCGGTCCAATGCGGTCGCCGTTGAGCCAACTCAGATCGGCAGCCTCGATCAGGGCCAGCCTGTGCCGCCAACCCTCTGGCCCTCGCCGCAGCCTGTCATCAAGCGCGCCGAGGCGACCGGCCGCACGAGCGAGACGCGCGGCATGGCCCGCCTCTGCTTTTCGCCAATCGTCGAGGACCTCGGTTTCACACGGCCCGGCACGTGGTCCGGGCGGCAGATAATCCGGTTCCTCTTCCATCGGACCGGGCAGGAACCACAGATCGTCCTCGGACGCCTGTTCCACCTTTTCACCGTCGAGGATGAGAGCATCATATTCATCATGCAAGACAGGTGCTTGAGGCTTCATATGTGCAAAATACCTTAGTTTTGCACTTTACCCAAGGGTTTCGTCAGAGTGCCTTCACGCGCTTAATATAGCACGCGTAAGCGAGGCCCGGCGAGGGCTCTCTGATCTCGCTGACCGTACCGAAACCAAGGGCTTTCTGTTGAGCAGGGCCACAGAATGCGCCCTTGCATCCGTTTACAAACGGTCGTTTATTGCTGATATATGAAACTGCAAATGGCCTGATTTTATGCCCCTGATCGGCTACGCGCGCGTCTCGACCGAGGATCAGACCCCCCTGCCCCAGTCGCAGGCCCTGAAATCCGCGGGCTGCGTCGAGATCCACGAGGAGCAGGCCTCGGGCGGCAATCGTGCGCGACCGGTGCTTGCGCGGGTGTTGGAACGCATCGGCAAGGGCGACACGCTGGTCGTCGTGCGGATCGACCGTCTCGCGCGATCCCTCTCGCATCTGCTGGAGGTGATCGAGCGGCTGGAAGCCAAGGGCGCCTTCTTCCGCTCGCTCATGGACCCGATCGACACGTCCTCCCCGCAGGGCAAATTCACTCTCCAGGTCCTGGGCGCCGCACGCACCAAGGCCGGACTGGCCAGCGCACGGACCAAAGGCAGGGTCGGCGGTAACCCGGGCCTGCGCGCCCGTGATCCGGCGGCGCTGCGCAAGGTCCGGCTGGCGCGGCAGGACGGCTACATGGAACGCCTGAACGAGACAGCGCAGGACTGGGTGCCCCATGTGCGACGCCTGCGGCCCGACATGGCCTGGGAAGACGTGCTGCGCATCGTCAACGGCCCCCTGCCCCGTGAGCGCCAATGGACGCAAAGCCGTCTGCTCCTCGCCGTGAATGCCTATGTCCGCGACGGATTCCTGCCCCAGACAGTGCTGGCCCGAGCCGGCCGCCGTGAGACCGACGACCGCCTGCCCGCCATCGTGGCCGCCATCAAGGGCGCCGATCCGAAGATCACGCTGCAGGAGATCTGCAACAGGCTCGAGAAGATGCGGGAGCGGACGCCCCGTGGGCGGACAAGTTGGCAGCCGTCGTCGGTGAAGATGCTGCTGGAACGGGCCGAGAGGCTGGGTCTGCTTGACTGAAGTCGCGGGAATCGGTCGTGCGATTCTGAAAATCTGTGGTCCGTAGGTATCCACAATGCATGTTGTGGCTATGCCATCGCGACCCACGATCTGTTGAAGTGCACTGCGAACTAGGCTACCCAATGCACTGATACTTACCGGTTTTCTCTCGCCAAAAATCGACCACTTCAACGCGACTAGGCCGCTCAACGGTTTGGGCTGGATTTACTCACGAAAACTGTTAAGATCTACAAAACAATAAAGACTTGAGGGCAGTGATGAGCGGGATACGAGCCTCTCAAAGATTCGACGTCATGTCCAAGCGGCTCGGTAGCCGGTTGCGTGAACATGCGGAGGAAACCTTCCCACCGGATGCCCAGAAGGGTCTTCGTCGCTTCGCGATGCGGGAAGCCGCCGATCTGCTTCGGATCAACCAGAACACCTTCCGCCATCATGTGTCAAATCTCGAAGGCTTTCCGGAAGGCACCCTCGAGGGTGGCAACCGCCGCAGCTTCTCTGCCGAAGAAATGGTCGAGGCCCAACGCGTCCTTCTTGAGACGGGCAGGATCAAGCCGGATGAGCACCCTCACAGAAGAGCCGGCGAACCGTGCCAAGTCGTGACAATCTTCAACCTTAAGGGCGGGTCCGCAAAAACGTCGACCGTCGCTCATGTTGGTCAGCTATTGGGGCTTCGTGGCTATCGGGTCCTGTTGATCGATCTGGACAGCCAGGCAAGCCTGACAAACCTGTTCGGGGTCACACCGGAACTCGATCCAGACATGCCGACCTCCTACGATCTGATCCGATCGGAAGGTCCCCTGCCCGCCTCCGATATCATTCGCAAGACGAACTTCCCGACAGTCGACCTTATCCCGGCATCCATGGACATCATGGAGTACGAGTTCGAAGTCGCACTAAGTTTCCGACACGGAGCCACCACGTTCCACAGCCGGATCCGCGAAGCACTTGAGCCTGTCCTGGACAGATATGACGTGGTGATCTTCGACACCCCGCCTCAGCTGAATTTCTCGGTGATCTCTGCTCTCTTTGCTTCCACCGGGGTCCTGATCCCGCTCAACGCGTCCATGCTTGATGTCATGTCCTTGGCGAGCTTCCTCGGTATGGCGAGCAACCTGATGGGTGTCGTCGAGACGCATGCTCCCGAACACGGTCTGAACTTCGTGCGCGTCCTGATCACCCGCTACGAGAATACTGACGGTCCACAGGTCCAGATCTCGTCTCTGCTTCGGACGGTCCTTGGCGATGCGGTACTCCCGGCCGAGTTCCTGAAGTCGACGGCCGTAGGCGATGCTGCAAACACCCAACAGAGCATCTTTGAGGTCGAACCTCGGGACGTGAACCGCAGAACTTACGAGCGTGCGATCGAGTCCGTTTCGCGCGTGACCGACGAAGTTGAGCGCGAAATCCTCAAGGCATGGGGGCGTAGCCATGGCGCGTAAGGTCTTCGGAGACTCTCTCAAGAACGCGATGGGCAACGCCGCAACGCCGGACGAAGGCGCGGATCTTGATCTGAAGCGCACGAGCCCAACTGTCGCTCGTGCGCAAGCATCCGTGCTGGAAGAAGACAAGCACGCCACGCGGCTGATCGACCCGAGCACCGTGCGGATGTCCGCGGTCATGGATCGTATCGATCCGAGCGATGGCCTCGAGGAACTTGTGTCCTCGATCCGAGAGCTTGGGCAAAAGGTTCCCATTCTTGTCCGCCGAACCCAGGATGGCGCACTTGAGATCGTCTACGGGCGCCGTCGCCTCCTCGCCTGTCGTGAGCTTGGTCAGAAGGTGCGGGCCACGGTCATGGAAATGACCGAAGAGGAAGCTCTGATCGCCCAGGGCGTGGAGAACAATGCCCGCCAAGACCCCTCGTTTATCGAGAGGGCTCTGTTCGTCGCCGGGATCATTCGGGAACTTGGGAAAACAGACGAAACACGCAAGAACGCCCAGACCATCGCCTATCGGGCACTTCAGATCGACGAGTCTCTCGTCTCTCGGATGAACCGTATCGCGACGGGTATTCCCATGGAGCTGATTCAGGCCATCGGACCTGCACATGGCGTTGGTCGGAGGGTCTGGGAGAAGCTTTTCAGGCTTTGCGAGAAGGACGTCTCAAGAGCCAAGGAAGTCGCCCGCGAAATCCCCCGTAGCTTGCCTGGCCCGGAGCGGCTTGACGCAGCGGTTACGCTGCTTACGGCCACCAAGACAACTTCACCCAAGGCTGAGTCAGGTGAGCGCGTGAAGATCGGCCGCAAAGGCAACCGCATCACCATCGATGTGGACGCTGATCTTGTCCCACGCGTTGAAGAGGCCGTCCGAAAGCTGATCGACGAGCTTCTTGACCGCGGTCAAGACGGCCCAGAGTGACGACCCCGTGTCTTGACCACGGTCAAGACATCAAGAGCAATGAGCAGAAAACGAAAGGAGGACCGGCTAGAAAAGGAAAGACCCCCCGAAAGCGGTGCTTCCGAAGGGCCTCAATCAGTCTCGACACCTGATTGATACCCCCAAAACGAATCGAGTTCAACACCGCTCGCGGTGAACGGGGAAGCTTTTTCTTCCGAAACACCATGAGACATGTCACTCAAGCACGAACCGCCTTGGCGGAACAGGGAGCTATTGCCTGCCCTAACCCCTACGAACTTCTGGGGCCGGTACGGGTTCTTCGCAAAGACCTGAGCCTTACGAGCAACGACGTCACCGTACTGACAGCGCTCATCAGCTTTCTTCCGCGCAATCAAAGCCCCAACTCTGGTGAAACACAGTGCAAGCTGACCGTCGTGTTCCCTTCCAACGCCTCCTTATCAGAGCGCGCAAACGGCATCGATGAGAGAACACTTCGTCGCTCCCTAGGACGCCTTGATACTGCGGGACTCATCAAACGGAAGAGTTCAGCGAACGGCAAACGTTTCCCTCTCCGCTACGGGGGCATCATCAAGGATGCGTTTGGGATCGACTTGGCTCCTCTGATGCAAAACCACGACGCTCTCGCAGCCAGAGCATCGAAGGTCCTCGAGGAGCGTGAACGCCTTCGCTCTCTCAAGGCAGAAGCGCTAGCGCTGCGCGCCTCCCTCCTTCAGAATGAGCACCTCGATGAAGGGCGGCTGTCTGCACTGGGAATGATCAGAAACCTGCTTCGTCGAGCCACCCTGACTGCCGACACAGTCCTGCAAATCATCGCCGGTCTCCGCGAGCTCGGCGCCAACGTCGCGCAACGCTACGGAGAGTGCCATGGTCCAAGCGTTCCTGCCGACCAACAGCAATCGCACGACCAAGCCTTTAGCGGTGAATGCGCGAACGAAATGTCCGCCAGGAACGGACAAAATGACCGGCAGATAGAGTCTGTAAAAAAAGAACATATAAAGAAAGACACGCACCTGAAGCAAACCAACGCTTCCCAAAGCGTTAGATCAGCGACCATGAACCGAGACCCTGAAAAAATGGCGTGGACGGACTTTTCACATGTCGCGGACTTCTTCCCAGACCCGCCACGAACAGGCGAAGCGCTCAACCGCGTTCTCTTCGACATCGGTCGATTGCTTAAAATACGCCAAGAAAAGCTGATGCGTGGTCTCCAGAAAGCCGGGGCCGGACGGCTACTCCTGATCTTGGACTATCTGTTGGGCAAAAATGAAGCGATCAGGCAGCCCGAGGCATACTTCGAAACGATCCTGCGCACGTAACGCATGCCACTTGCACTTCTTGACCGCGGTCAAGATCGGCGAAGAGAGGGAAAGGCTGGGGGTTTGAGGGGTGACGGGAAGTGAGATCGGGAGAGAGGCTTCCGGCGCCCGTCGTGGAGAAGATCTGATGGCGAAAGTTGCCCAGAACATCACCCTGTCCCCGTCGCGGGACATCCCCTTCAATAAGCTCGTACTGAGCCAGTCCAACGTGCGGCGCATTAAGGCGGGCGTTTCGGTGGAAGAGCTGGCCGAGGACATTGCGCGGCGCGGGCTCCTGCAGAGCCTGAACGTGCGGCCCGTAGTCGATGCCGATGGTGTCGAAACCGGGATGTTCGAGATCCCGGCCGGCGGCCGTCGCTTCCAGGGACTGTCACTGCTGGTGAAGCAGAAGCTTCTCCCGAAGACCGCGCCGATCCCCTGCATCGTCCGGGATGCCGCTTCCGGGATTCTGGCCGAGGATGACTCGCTGGCTGAGAACATGCAGCGTGTGGCCCTCCACCCGCTCAATCAGTTCCGCGCCTTCGTTGCTCTGCGCGATAAGGGTCAGGGCGAGGAAGCGATCGCGGCGGCCTACTTTGTCACGCCGCAGATCGTCAAGCAGCGCCTGAAGTTGGCCTCCGTGGTCCCTGCCCTGCTCGATGTCTATGCCGAGGATGGCATGACGCTCGATCAGTTGATGGCGTTCACGGTGAACCTCGACCATGCGCGTTAGGTGCAGGTCTGGGAGGCGGTGAAGAACTCCTGGAACAAGGAGCCCTATGCCATCCGGCGCATGCTCACGGAAACCTCGGTCCGGGCTTCAGATCGTCGTGCGGTCTTCGTCGGCGTCGATGCATATGAGGCGGCGGGCGGTGTCGTGCTGCGCGATCTCTTCCAGGGCGATGACGGCGGTTGGCTGGAGGACCCTGCCCTGCTTGATCGGCTGGTCGCCGAGAAGCTTCAGGCGGAAGCCGAGGCGCTTTCCTCCGAGGGCTGGAAGTGGATCGAGGTCGCGACCGACCTGCCCTACGGCTACAGCCACGGTCTGCGGCGTCTGGCCGGTGATCCCGCGCCGATGACTGACGAGGAGCGCGCGTCCCATGCGGCGTTGCTCTCCGAATACCGCGCGCTGGAGGATGAATACTCCGGCCAGGACGAATACCCCGAAGAGATCGATGCGCGGCTCGGCCAGCTCGAGATGGCGATGGAAGCGCTCGAGCAGCGGCCGCTGATCTACGACCCGGCCGAGGTTGCGCGCGCGGGTGTCTTCGTCACGCTGGATCGCGACGGCAGCCTCGCGGTCTATCGTGGCTATATCCGGCCCGAGGACGAGCTGCGCGAGGAGACCGCGGTCCAGGATGGTGATGGCGCGGATGACATGGGGCAGGGGGATGATGTCGGTGTTTCCAGCTTGAAACCCTCGGAGACCTCTGTCGGCGGCACCGTCATCACTTCGGGTGGTCAGCCGATCGGCGCGGATGCGTCCGAGGACGAGGACGACGGTGCGCTGAAACCGCTGCCCGAACGGCTGGTTATGGAACTGACAGCCCACCGGACCCTCGCGCTGCGCGAGGCCATCGGGCGTTCGCCGGATGTGGCGCTGACGCTCCTCCTCCTGAAGCTCGTGACGGATACCTTCCGCACCTCCTCTGCTTCGGGCAGCTGTCTCGAAGCTTCGGTGCGTCACGTCTACATGTCCGCGCAGGCACCCGATCTGAAGGACAGCGTCGTGGCCAAGCTGGTCGATGAGCGTCATGCAGTCTGGGAGGCCGATCTGCCCCTCGGCGATGATGCGGTGCTTTGGGACTATCTAACGGTCCTCGACCAAGGCAGCCGTCTGGCTCTTCTGGCGCAATGCCTCAGCTTCGGCATCAACGCGCTCCATGAGAAGGTGAACCCCTATGGCGCAGGCATCTCCGCCAGCGGTCTGACCCGCCGCATGGCCCATGCCGACCTGGTGGCACGTGCGGTCGATCTCGACATGGTCGAAGCGGGGTGGGAGCCGACGGTCGACGGCTACCTCAACCGAGTGCCCAAGGCCCGCATCCTCGAGGCTGTGCGCGAGGCGAAGGGGGAAGGGACCGCGCAGCTTCTCGATCATCTGAAGAAGGGCGAGATGGCCGCCGAGGCCGAGCGGCTCCTCAAGGGCAGCGGGTGGTTGCCCGAGGTCCTGCGTCGGGCTGATCTGGCGGCAGGCGACTGCGAACCGATCGGAGAAGGGCAGGGGGTCGACGCGGGCGAGCCCGACGATGTCGATCTCCCCGCCTTCTTGACGGCCAGTTTGCCGGACAGCGCCGCGTCGATGATGGCGGAGGAGTGATCTGAGCCATCCGAGGGGCGGGGGAACCCGCCCCCTTCTCTCATAAAACAAAGCAATATCAATATGATGAATGCGAAAGATCGCATTCGGGATGAGGAATCATGTCTGCAACAACCATCATCGACAAAGCCGCCCTTGGGGCGCTGATCCGTTACACCGATGGCAGTCCCAAGCCGCCGGCACGTTTCACCAAGAAGCTCGCGGCCTGGGAGCGATTGAACGGTGTCGGGCGTCTCGTGAAGAAGGAGCCTCCTCGGGTCTATCCGCCCTAGACCGCACCGGCGTCTTTCACGCTGCACGAGGGCAACTTCTCCTCCGACGGGGTCATTCTCGTCACCATCATGCGCAGCCATTCGGCGGATAGCCGTCTGATCTTCGAGGTGGCCGAGGAACCGAAGCCCGGGCAGGTGCGCGTGCTGCTGGACTTCGGTGGCAACACCGAACTGCTGCATCTGGCGGAGTCCGTTACCGCGGCGGAGCTCTGGATCGCACGGGAGGGCTATCGCAACGCTCGTCTCGAAATCGTCGGTACTGAGGACAGCGATAGGGCAGATGGAATGGTTGCCGCCCTCCCCAAACGGCATCGCGATGTGCCAAGATTGTGGTGTTCAGAGCCACAAAACGGAGAGGACGGCATATAATCCGACATTCCCCAAGTGGCCTGCCGCTTGACTTCAAGATCGCCTGATTTTGCTCGCTGGGCAAGCGTTTTTCGCCCCGAGCGGTGTCTGTCGTCGCGCAAAC
>NZ_BMYI01000030.1:0-22659 GCF_014652195.1 Gemmobacter nanjingensis | reverse complement strand
TCAGCCCTGAAGGGCAGAACGCCCATCGCCGCCCTCAAGGACTGGCAACGCCAAAGGCCCGAGCTGTTCAGGAAGCGCGTCTACAATCACACGGGATGCGACACTTAGGCACTACTCATCTGCCAATTTTCCGTCGCGCAGATGGATAAGCCGATCGAAGCGGTCGAAGATTTTCTCGTCATGGGTGACCGTCAGGATGCAGGCTTCCTGCTCGGCGGCAAGCTTTCGCAGCAGGTCCATGACCAGTTGTGCGCGTTTGCTGTCCAATGCCGCGGTCGGCTCGTCCGCAAGGATGATCCGCGGGCGGTTGGCCAGCGCGCGTGCGATAGCCACGCGTTGCGCCTCGCCCCCTGATAACAGCGCGGGCTTAACCGGGGCGCGGTGGCCGACCTCGAGATAATCGAGAAGCTCTTTTGCCCGCTCCTTTCCCTTTTCGGGCGCCCAACCGGCAAGGTCGAGGACGAGGGATACATTTTCTGCCGCCGTCAGGAAGGGCAGCAGGTTGTGCGCCTGAAAGATGAAGCCAATCTTGTCCAGCCGCAGACGACGCAGATCGCTGCGCAGCCATTTGCCGTCAAAGACCGGATCACCATCCAGCACCACCCGACCCGAGGATGGGTCAAGGATGCAGCCGATGATGTTCAGAAGCGTCGTCTTGCCAGACCCTGACGGCCCCAGGAGTGCGATCACCTCACCTGCACGCACCTGCAGGTCAACTTGGCGGAGGGCATCGACGCGGGTCTCGCCTTCGCCATAGTGCTTGGCCACGGCTTGCACATCGACCAGAATATCACCGATGGCCATGGCTCAGCCTCCCAGCGCGGTGGCGGGGTCCACCTTCAGGGCCGCGCGCACGCCCAGACCGCTGGCGGCCAGACAGACCACGACGATGATCCCGGCCAGAACGGCCACGTTAAACGGTTCCAGCACCACGCGGCGCGGAAAGACATCCTTGACAAGCAGGATCAGAACCAGACCGATGCCCCAACCTGCGGTCCCAAGGATCAGCGATTGCTGTACGATCAGCCCGATGATGGTGCGGTCTGGGGCGCCGATCAGCTTTAGCGTTGCGATCTGCTTCAGCTTTTCCATGGTCATGGTGTAGATGATCAGCGCGATCACCACGGCCGACACCGCCAGGAGGATTCCCAGAAACAGCCCGATCTGACGGCGCGCCTTGTCCACAACCGAGGCCAGCAGGATGTTTTCCTGTTCGGTCTGGCTTAGGGCAGCCAGATGCTTCCATTGCCGCAAGGTTGCGGTCAGCAGATCGACATCCGCGCCGGGCGTCACGCGCACGATCACTGCCGCGACCGAGGCCGACTTGACCGCCCCCGCCCCGCGCGCGGCCTGCACCCGTTGATCTGCCGGAGCAAGTTCCGTTTGCAGCGCCATCGCATCGGCAAGCGTCATGTAAACCGCCGGATCGCCGCCCGAGTTCATCGCCCCTTCGACGAGCCCGACCACGGTAAAGCGGTTGCGGCCAAGGCGGATGGTATCACCCAGCACAAGGCCAGTCTTGCGGTCGGCCACCAGTTCGAAATGGCTGGTGCCGATGCCGCGCCCTTCGGCGATGATCTGCGGGCCACCCGGACGTCCGGTTTCATAGCCGATGATATAAAGCCGCAAGGCGCGGTCAAGGAAGGGGGCCTCGATGGTCTGGTAATTGATGGCCCCGGCTTCGGCCACGCCGGGCATGCGGGCCACGGTGTCGCGGCTGTCGGCGGGAATGGACGAGGCTTCGGCAAAAGGCCCCTTGGTGCCCGCCTCGACCACCCAGACGTCCGCCGCGGGGGCCTCGACCACCGCCAACGCATCGGCCACAAGGCCATTGTAGATGCCGATCATCGCCAGAACGACCGTCATCAGCAGGCCCAACCCGAAACAGGTCAGCACAAAGCGGAACAGGCCATGCCGGATGTCTTTCAGCGCCAGATTCATGGCGCGTCCCCGATCCGGGCCAGTCTGCCTTCGTCGGCACCTTTCGGCGGCATGGCGACAATCGCGGCGCCCTCGGGCAGGCCGCCTGTCACCTCGACCCGGCCCCGGTCGTCGCGTGCGCCAAAGGTCAGCTCGGCGCGGCGTAGCCGACCATCCTGCACCAGCCAGACTATGCCGCGAAAGCCGTCAAAGCCGGTGATCGCCACCTCGGGCACCATCAGCGCGTTGTCGCGTATGCCGGTCAGGATGCGTACTTCGGCCTGTTCGCCAAGGAACATCGCTTCGGGGCAGTCGGAACAGGTCAGCCAGACGCGGCGCTCTTCGTTAACGCGGTCACTTTCCAGCCCGATCCGGGCGACGGTGCCGTGGAACTCTGCCGCAGGCTGTGACCGCAGGCGGATGACACCCTCTTGTCCAAGCGCCAGTTGGCCGGCGCGTTCTTCGTCGATAAAGGCCTGAACCCAAATCGTTGCCGGATCAATCAGGGTGAAGATTGGATCACCGGCCTTGACCACCGTGCCCGGCTCGACGTGGCGAGCCACGACAACCGCATCATAGGGTGCGACCAGCCGGTGATGGGCGAGCAAGGTTTGTTCCAGTTGCAAGGCGGCCGCCGCATCTGCGCCCTGCGCGCGGATCACGGCCAGATCGGCTTCGGCCAAGGCCAGTTCGGCCCGCGCCACATCCTCGTCGCGCTGTGCCTCCTCGGCTCGCTGGATAGAGGCGACGTCCTGCCGCGCAAGTTCCTTCTGTCGATCGTTCGCGGCAATGCGCTGTGCCAGAACTGCCTGCGCCCGCGCCACTGCGGCATCGGCCTTGGCCTGACCGGCGGCATTTGCCGCAACCGCTGCTTGCGCCCGCGCAACGCGCGCTATCTGCTCAGCCGGATGCAAGGCGGCCAGTTCCTGTCCGGCCTTGACCGCATCCCCTGCATCTGCCGACACCGACACCAATGCCGCGCCAACTTCGAACCCGACGCGCGACAGGATCCGGGCCTCGACGGAACCTAGACCGTAAAGGCGCAAGGGCACCCCGGTTTCAGCGACGACAACCGTCACAGTCAGGGGCCGTTCGGTCAGAAACCAGCCCGCCGCCGCCAGCCCAACCAGTGCAACCGCGCCAAGGATCCAGGTTCTGCGCATCGCTCAGCCCTCGGCCCGGCGCATGCGGTTGATCAGGCCGTCTTTCAGCACAAACTGATGATAGAGCGCACCCAAAACATGCAGCGCCACCAGCGCCAGCAGCACGATCTTCAGCACGTTATGGCCCTGTGCCGCCAGATCGACCCCGCCGAACCAGGCCATCGACCCGCTGAGCGGCATCAGGATCATCAGCGCGTAAAGGCCGACATGGGCGGCCTTTGCCAAGGCGCGCTGCGCGGCACTGTCACCGACCATGGCAGGCGCGCCGCGCCGCGCCCGGATCGACAGCCGCCACAGCGCAAACAGCATGACCAGCGCCCCGCCTGCGACATGGGCCAGAACCAGCGGATTAAAGGCGGTTTCCACCCCCTTTGCCGCAGCGTCCCACGCGGCGGCAATGGCATCCTTGAACAGGTATTGCTGCACGATCAGCAGGGCCGCGCCCCAGTGAAGCGCGATCTGAAGGCGGGTGTATCCTTTGGGGCTGGGCATGGCGGTCCTCTCGCTCTGGCGAATCAGCTTGCTTGCTTTGCAAAATATGTTAGTGATTACCTACTTACAATAGGTGTCCCATGTTGCGTCGCAAATCAGCCGAAGATCGCAAGACGGAAATCATCGCGGCCGTTCTGGACTTGGCCGACCGTATCGGCCCCGACCGGCTGACCACCAATGACGTCGCGCAAGAGGTTGGCGTGACCCAAGCCGCGATCTTTCGGCATTTCCCGACAAAGGCAGAGCTTTGGACCGCGGTCGGGGAGGCCATCGCAGATCGGCTGGAAACTGCCTGGAAGCAGGCCGTCGACAGCAACGAAAGCCCGCAGTCAAGGCTCCGGGCGCTGATTGCTGCGCAGTTGCAGCAAATCGGGGAAACCCCCGCGCTTCCGGCCATTTTGCATTCCCGCGAATTGAACGTGGACAATGCCGCCCTGCGCGACCGGTTTCGTGGGGTTCTGATGCAGTATCAGGCGCATCTGGTGGCAAACCTGCATGCCATGGCCCAAGCCGGGATGATGGGTGCGGGCGTTCAGCCAAAGGATGCCGCCGTGCTTCTGACCTCGCTTGTTCAGGGCATTGCCATCCGGTGGAGCCTTGGCTCGCGCAGCTTTGACATCGTGCCCGAGGGGATGCGCCTGCTGGAGGTGCAACTGGTTCTGTTTGCCCGCAAGGAGATGCAGACATGAAAACGCATCACATCGCCGGTGTAGCGGCCATAGCCTTTGGGTTGTTGACGCTGATATCGGGTGGATCGGCCCTGTTCGGCTTGGTCGACATGGGGGCCGTCGTGCCCTTTGTCTTGTGGTTCAACTTCCTCGCAGGCTTCGCCTATGTCATTGGCGGCCGGCTTCTGATGATCGGGCATCGGCTTGCGTTGCCCGTCGCGCTGACCATCCTGATCGCGAACGCAACGGTGTTTGCCGTGTTCGGCTGGCGGGTTTTTGTGGGGGATGCCTTCGAGGCGCGCACTGTCGGCGCGATGACGTTTCGGACAGCTTTCTGGGTAGCGATGGTCTGGGCTTCCGTGCGAAGATCATGACATCTGGTATGAGTTTGCTATAGCGCGCGGTTTGGCCGACGCAATCCGATGTCAACATAGCTTATTTGTCGTTCGCTCACTGCTATGGGTCGGCTTCTTCACCCAGATCCTTCAACAGACGTTCGATGCGCGAAGCTGTGCTCTGATGTCGTTCGACCTCTTTAGACCATCCCCGCTCGCGCGCATCTTCAGCAAGTACTAACTCGAGTTTTCTCCGCTCTTGCAGCCGACCAGCGTAAGCTTTGGTCGTGACGAACTTGGCGCAGCTGAGATACAGGTCGCATTCGCAAGGTCCCTCCGACGGCAGGCGTAGACAATGGCCAAGTTCGAGCTCGGTCTTGATGAAGTTCGACTTAAGCCAGTCGATCGCCGCGCATGACAGCTTTCCTGCGCGGATCGCTTCTGCGCCCGGTCCGGCAATCATTTCGCCGGGTCCCAGAACGCTGCGGTAGTCGCGCAGCACTTCGGCGTCGCTGATCCGTGCGTAGACCATGGACATGTGCGGCGTCTGATGCCCCAAGACGCTCATGATCGTGTGCAACTTGGCACCTCGTTCGGCAAGTTGCGTGCCCACAGTGTGCCGAAACCGATGGCTGGTAACTATCGGCTTTCCATCTTGATCGACCAGCCCGGCGAGTCTGCACATCTGATTCAGGGGGTATTGTAGCAAATAGTCTGCCGACATCCGCCCGCTGCGGCGAAAGAAGACATAGCGGACCAAGTCGCCAGTCTTGTCATCCCGGATCGGACGGTCGTTGGCTTCGAGCCGTCGCTGGATGACTTCGTGCAATGCCGTTGCGGCGTCGTCATGCAAAGGCACCAGGCGTTCCCGCATAGTCTTTCCAGCGGGTATCCGCAGTCGGAAGGTCCCGTCGGGATACTGATCCAGGCAGTCCAAGCGGAGCCGAATCACCTCTCCCCGCCGAGCGCCAGACCAGCGGGCGATCAGGAGCGCTGCCTTCTGAAACTCACACTCGAGGCTCGGCAGCTGCGCCATAAGGCGCGACAGCTGGTCCTCTGGAATAAACCTTGGCACGCGGTGTGCCAACTTCGGCAGATCGTTCGGATCAAGAATCGGCCGTGTTGGAAAATTGGGCCAGTCCCATGCCGCGCCATCAGACAGGAACTTGGCAACAGTGCCCGCCCTTGCTCGACGAGCGTTTATGGACAGCGGCGCGCCTGTGCGTGGTGCAATGTCGAACTGAAGGTGGCGAAGGTAATCGTTGAAAAGCTCAGGATTGATATCAGCAAAGTTCAAAATGCTGGGCTGTCGGGTAGACAAGTAAGTCACAAAATGCCTCATCGAAACGGCCATGTGATCTACCGTCGGGCGAGCAAGACTGACCCGCTTTCTCTCAAGCCACCGGTTTGCCCATTCCTGGAGGTCTGGCCTCGGCGAAGCGATCGGCTTGCGTTTGTCTTGGATAATCTGAGGCCGGATGACATCATTCCCGTTTTGGAAGAGGAGCAGCTGCAGAATGCGGGTTTTGACCCGCCAGCTGCGCTGAAAGCCTGCCGGGAAGTCTTCTTTCTCGTTTCGGAAGATATGAGTGTCATGCCGTGCGGCGAAGGCGTCGACACCTGCGATCATTTCGTCGAGGTGATGCTGGCGAAGTTCGCCGAAAGAGCGAACACCCGTGTTCATCGCAAGGCGTGGCAAAACCACGCGGAGCGCTGCTTGCACGCCGGTTGCGGAATAGCCAATCTTCGCACTGTCCGCGACCAATGCGTCGAGCCCCTCATAGGCGTTCAATGGCTCCATCGTCTCCGCCACACGCATGTTCCCGACTGCGAACAGGAAATCGTAGTCCAACCGGATTCGGTCGGTCATGGCTGCGTAATAAAGATAGCTGCGGGCCCGAAAGCTGACCGGATAAGTCGGGTGGGCCTGCTTGTCACCATTTAGGCAGCCAATTCTGATGGGCAGGGGGGCAGCGAACCAATCCCTGATATCCGGCCAACTCTCAATAAACGTGGATCGGTATATCAGCCGCTTGCGGCGAAAACTGTCAGCCATCGGGATGCGCGCCAGAAATGCCGCATAGTCAGCTTCGTCTGCGTGCTCAAATATGACAGGGCGGTCGACGTCCGATTTTGGCGATACATGGGTCACAGAGCCTCTCCGTCCGTTGTTTGCGAAGGACGGTCCAGACCCAAGGCGTGTCGATACTCGGCGACCACTACGGCGTCGGATACCCTTGTGTAAATTCTGGTCGATTCCGGCGAGGCATGACCCAATCGCTTCTGTAATGTCAGTTCTCGCATCCCTGCCTCCCACATGCGCGTCGCATGGGTGTGGCGAAGGGCGTGCGGGGTCATCCACGGCTCACGGATCTCGGCGCGCTCACATGCGCGAGCGAAAAGTCGCGCCAGCGCAGAATAGGACAGCGGTTCTTGACGGTTTACGCCTGTGCCGCCGACCAGGAACACGAAAGGAACGTCAGCATCACTTGGTCGTTCGTGCATGACGTATGCGTTCAGGGTTTCCAGTGTCTCGCCATCATGCAAATCGACTACGCGCTCGACGCGGGACTTCGATCGTGCGCCCTTTGGATGATCATCGCGGCAGCGCACGAAGATGCGGCGGCGCCCGTAGCCGATATCGGCCAGATGTAAGCCGAGGACTTCTCCGGGGCGAAGGCCTCCGTTCAGCATCAGCAATACCAAGCTGCGATCGCGGAGATTGCGCGTGGCGGCCATTAGGCCTTCGACCTGTTGCTGATTCATCGGTCTTGGAAGCCGCTGCATGGTCTTGAGGCGCAATTCTCTGACCTCAGACCTCTGCCGTAAAATCCCAGTCAGAAACGGCCTGTGCCTGTCGCTCACCCGCCAAGATGTTTGATCTTGTTTCTTCACGATCGGGTTTGCCACGCTGAACGCTCCGGTGAAAATCGCCCAACGATAGAAGGCGTCGACCGCCACAAGGGCGCGATTGATCGTGGCGGCCGACAGTCCTTTTGCAACGGGCGCCCCCTCACTCACCACAAGTCTGATCGAAGTGTCCCGGCGCTTGCGATTGGCTGGCACCGACCGAAGGTGCCCCAGGAAGGCGGCTGAGAGTTCAGGGGAGAAGGAGGTCCAATGAATTCCTTGTGTTGAGAGAAAGGTCCAGAGATGAATGAGGTCGCGCGCATAGGCGAGGGCGGTGTTGGGCGAATATGCTTTCGCCAGCAAGTAGGCAGCAAATCGACAGATCGGCTCGACTGGATTACCGTCCAAATCTGTCACCAGAATTGTGCCGCCGCTAACGGAACCTGTCAGTTTGAACATCAGCGCCTCAAGAGATTCCGGGGTCATACCGTCCAGCATATGGCAAAACGCCGCCGCGGGCGTGCTGTCCACATAATCGACCAGAGCAAGGAGATCACCGCGGACTTCCGGCACCGGGCGCTGCGCCACCATGCCGAGGGCATCTTCATGGCCGAGACGATTTTCGGTCCCACCCTTACACTCTCGACCGGGCGCATCATCCCGACCCGCTGGGTCGGTGAGCAGCATGTGAAGGAAGATCTCGGTTTCATCCCGAGTTTCGCCGACTGGGTGAAGGCCATCCGGCCCGAGCCCTGGATGGGCCGGGCCGAGCGGATCGAGGCGCTGGTCGATCCGCATCTTGCTTCGCCCGTGGTCGAGGTCACCTGATATGACTGACCCGGCCTATCAGCACCTCGGCTTGCCCGCGGCGGCGTCGCCCTACACCGTCCTTCGGGCGGTGGTCCGGGCGCTCCACCCCGACACGCGCGCCGTGCGGGGCTTCCGGGCGGCGCGCAAGCGCTTCTACCGACAGATACTCTGCGCCCATGCCGCGAGACAGACGGCGGGCGAAAGTCCTACCGGCTGATCGCCCCAACCACCCCTTCATTCCAAAACAACGCCCGGCCTCTTGGCCGGGTCTTCCTCATTCAGGAGCTCCCCATGGCGGATTACTTCACCCATTTCTCATGCCTGCTCGACGTCGGCAGCCCCGACAAAGCTGCCCGCGCGCTCGCCCTGTTTCAGGAACTCCGCGCCGCGGATCAGGACGCCGACGACCCGGAGGTCGTGGGCTTCGGTCTCGAGCGCCAGGACGCGCCCGAGGGCAGCACCCTCTGGATCCATGACGAGGACCACGGCGATGTCGAAGCCGTCATCCGCTTCGTGCTGCGCCTTGCCGACGAGCTCGACCTCACCGGCCTCTGGGGGTTCCAGTATGCCCAGACCTGCTCCCGGCCGCGCCTCGACGCCTTCGGCGGTGGCGCGCATGTCATCGATCTTGGCGCCCGCAAATCCATCGGCTGGACGAGCAGTCAGGAATGGCTGGCCGCCGCCCTGAACGGGGAGGATGTCGATGCCTGAGGTGATCTGCACCACGGTCTACCAGTTCCCCGAACTCTCGGAGGCCGCCAAGGAAAAGGCGCGCAGTTGGTATCGCGAGCTCGGCCCCCACGACGACTGGTGGGACGCGGTCTATGAGGACTTCGAGCGGGTCTGCGAGGTCCTCGGTATCCGCCTGAAGACCACGCCCGTGCGGCTGATGGGCGGCGGGACGCGGGCCAAGCCTAGTATCTGGTTCTCCGGGTTCTGGAGCCAGGGCGACGGGGCCTGCTTCGAGGGTTACTGGTCCCACGCCAAGGGCGCCGCCGCGCGCATCCGGGACTACGCGCCCACGGACGCGACGCTGCATGGCATCGCGGATCGGTTGCAGGCCATCCAGCGGCGAAACTTCTATCAGCTGGCCGCCGAGGTCAGCCACCGTGGCCGCTACTACCACGAATACACCATGTCGATTGATGTCAGCCGCGACAGCCCGACTTGGCAGCCGCCGACAGTGGACGCCGAAGACATCGTGACCGAGGCGCTGCGTGATTTGGCCCGTTGGCTCTACCGGCAACTTGAGGCCGAATACGACCACCTGACCTCGGACGAGGCCATCGAGGAGGGGATCATCGTCAACGAGTATACTTTCACGGAAGCCGGGCGGCGGTTCGGGTGAGAGTGCGCATAGTTCATTTGATCTTTACAATGAGACCATATGAACTATGTTGAGGACAGTGGAGAGCGAAATGCAAGTTGCAGAGAAAATCAGGGAACCCGCACAGATCAACGCCGTCGCGTTGAAGGCTTACGCGCGCGTGGTCGACGCCTGGGGTCTCAGCCTCAAGGAAGCGGCTGGCCTTGCTGACATGTCAGAGAGCACATGGAAGCGCGCCAAGAAGCCGGACTTTGCGGGGGAACTCACGAGGGACCAGCTGCTGCGGCTCAGTGCGGTGATCGGCATTTACAAGTCGCTCGAACTCTATTTCTCCGAGCCGCTCGCGCGAAGCTGGTTTACCCGGCCGAACACCGGTCCGTTGTTCGGGGGCAGCCGTCCCGTCGACACTGCCATCGACGGGGGTTTGCCGTATATCCTGGCGGTGCGGACCTATCTTGATGCGTTGCGTGGTGGCGCATGAAGCAGACCGAGATTTCCGATCGCGGTCTCGTTCGCCTCCTGCCCGCCACCTACCACAAGCCGCCATCCCTGCGCGGTCTTGTCGATACTGATGACGAGATGGAAATTCTCGCAGAGATCGAGGGCCTTACCAGCGGCCGCCTTCTGGCCGAACGTGGCCGCAATCCGCATCTGGACCCGCGCGAGCTTGCTTGGCAGCGCCGGAGCCGCGATCTGCGCATCTATGGCGACAGTCATGTCAACGCCGCCTTCACCTACACCCGCGTCGGCGGAAACCGCTTCAACGCCGAAGAGCGCGGCGCGTGGTATTGCGCATGGGATGTGATGGTGTCCGTCAGTGAAGTGGCCTGGCATCGCACACGCGAACTCGGCTTTACCGGCAGCTTCCATGACAGCGCGCGCTATGTGGAACTGCTGGCGGACTTTATTGGCATCTTCGACGATATGACCGACGAGGCGGGCCATCCCGCACTGCATCCGGATCCGGCTGTCGGATATCCCGAGGGCCAAAGCCTGGCCCAGCATCTCCGTCGGGGTGGATCGCGAGGCCTGATCTACCCCTCGGTCTGGGCGCCTGCGCCGGGCGGGAATTGCCTCGTCTGCTTCGAGCCCCACGCCATCCAGAACGTCCGGCCGGGCGCATCCTGGGATCTTGTTTGGGATGGGACGCCGCACTACTCGGTTACGGCTGTCGGCTGACGCGTTACAGCGAAAGCGCCCTTGGAGGTCCGAAGAAATGAAGCTTGCAAACGACAACAGCGCGGACGTCACAAGCTTGAAGCCATGCGACCATCAGGCATTCTTCGAGGTTTTGGATTCTCCGCCCTCACCGACGGAAGCGTTACGGGCAGCATTTCGCAGGCGGCAGAGTTCCTTCGTTGAGCAGGCCTCAGACACGCCAGCCAAAGACTGACACACGCCAGCTGTTCCTGTCTATCCACTTCGACATCAGACCGTTGTTGCGGATGCACCACTCCGGGACGGCGCATCGCGTCAGGGCAGCAAGCTGTCCGCGATAGCCTTGAGCAACCACAGTGTTCGGGGATCGGTAGAGTTACGGCGGTGCCAGAAGACCGAGACGGGGAAGCGGCGGATCTCGAGCGGCGGCGTGGCTGTCACCAGACCGAAGCCGGGGGCCAGTCGTTCTGCCAGTCGCGCGGGGAGCGTCAGCAGGGCAACGGATGAGGCCACCGCTGCAAGCGCAGGCAGGAACGCGGGCAGTCCCAGCGTGATGGTGCGGTGGCGGCCCACGGCGGCCAGCCGGTCATCCACCACCCCGCGCAGATCTCCCGCGGGTGAGATCAGGACGTGATCGGCGGCGCAATAGGCATCAAGGCTGATGGCGGGGGCATCTGGCAGCGCCTGTGGCAGGCCCGTCACGAGGAAACTTTCCTCGTAAATCGGCTCGACCATGATCGTCTCAGGCAGGTCCCAGATGAACCCCAGCGCCAGGTCAGCCCGCCCTTCGGTCAGGGCCTCGACGGCATCGGAGCGGCCCAAGGGCAGCACGGACAGGCACAGCCCGGGTGCCGCCTGACGCAGGCGCGCGGCCAACGGCGGGACCAGCACGGCCTGTTCGGCGTCCAGTGCGGCGATGCGCACCACGCCCTCGGCCTGCATCGGATCGAAGGTACGCGCCGCCCCGAGTGCGCCGCGCAACGCCTCGACCGCGCGGCGCACGGGCTCCTCCAGCGCGAGCGCAGTTGCGGTCGGCTCCATCCCGTGCGGGCGGCGCAGGAACAGGTCGTCCTGAAAGATGTCACGCAATCGTTTTACGGCTTGGCTGATGGCCGACTGGGTCAAGCCCAGTTCCAAAGCCACATCCGCCGCCTTGCGGTGGCGCACCAGCCCGAGAAACACGAGGAGCAACGTCAGATCCAGCCGCCTGAGTTGCGATATGCTTAAGTCAGACATGAACCCTATTCGCTATCACTTCTTTCGTTTGCCGCTTATCCCTTTGGTCAAGACTCAAGCAAGGGGAAAGTCATGCGGATCGCCATTATCGGGACAGGGAATGTCGGCGGGGCCATTGCCCGGGGGCTGACGGGCAAGGGGCATGATCTGGTCCTCGGGGCGTGTGATCCTGCCAAGGTCGCAACGCTGGCGGCCGAGACCGGGGCACAGGTCGCCTCTTCCGTCGCAGCTGCCAGGGGCGCCGACATCGTGATCCTCGCCCTGCCCTGGGGCGCGGCCGAGGCTGCGGTGCGGGACCTCGGCGATATGGCGGGCCAGATCGTCGTGGATTGCATGAACCCCATCGGCCGGACGGCGGCTGGGATGGGGCTGACGCTCGGGCATACCACCTCGGGCGGCGAGATCGTGCAGGGCTGGCTGCCACGCGCGCAAGTGGTCAAGACGCTCAATCAGGTAGGGGCCGAGATCATGGCCGACACCGCGCGCCTGCCGCACCCCCCGGTCATGTTCATGGCCGGCAATGACACAGACGCCAAGGGCAAGGTCGGGCTGATGCTGACCGACCTTGGCTTCGAGGCGCTGGATGCGGGCGACATCACAAAGGCGCGGTTGTTGGAGCCGTTCGCCATGGTCTGGATCAACCAGGCCCTGATGCGCGGCAAGGGTCGCAATTGGGCCTTCGCGGCAGTGGAGGGTTGAGGCATGACCGACACGCTGACCGCCACCTGCCACTGCGGCAACGTTCACATCACGATGCCCGCCAGCGCCGCCGGGATTCTGGCCTGCCATTGCGGCGACTGCCAGAAGATGCACGGCAACTTCAATGCCTTCGTGGCCGCACCTCGGGCCGACATGGTGGTGAAAGGAGAGGAGGCGCTGGCCTGGTATCAGTCCTCGGAAAAGTCACGCCGGGCCTTCTGCGCAACCTGCGGGGCACGGGTGGTGAAAGAGATCACTGCCGCAGGACGCTGGCTGGTCTCGGCTGGGCTGATCGACGGGCCGTCGGGCAAGAGGATCATCAAGAACCTGTGGGAGCAGTCGAAGCCCGATTGGTATGACCTGCCGCAGGTTGCGCCATGACAGACCCTGTCACCATCACCGTGCGGCGCAAGGTGCGCCCGGGGCACGAGGCTGCCTATGAGGCGTGGCTGAAGCGCCTGACCGAAGGCGCTTCCCGCGACTTTCCCGGCTATCTGGGCGCCGAGTTCCACCGCCCCGGGCCTGATGGAACCTATCGCAGCGTGTTCCGCTTCGACAGCCTGGCCAATCTGGAGGCCTTCGAACGGTCCGACTTCCGCGCCGCGATGCTGGCCGAGGGCGCCGACCTGTTTGCTGCCGATGCGGCGTGGGAGCGGATGACGGGCCTCGAATTCTGGTTCGACCCTCCCCCTGGCACTAAGGTTCCACAACCTAGCCCGCACCGCATGGCGCTGGTGCTGATCGCAGTGGTTTTCACACTGGTTCTGGCACTGAACCTGACGCTGGGGTCGCTGATGACCGGCTGGCCCCTGGCCCTCCGCGTGCTCGCCACTGTCTGCATCCAGGTCGGGCTGATGACTTACGTCATCATGCCGCGCCTCACCCCGCTGATCGCGCGCTTCATCTATCCGAACTCCAAAACCCTCTGAAAGGAAACGACAATGTCCGCTGCTATTGATGTGCATTCGAAGAAGAAAGTGCTGATGATCGCCGCCAATCCCGGCACTTCGCCCACCACGGGCTGGCCCGTAGGCTTCTGGTGGGCCGAACTGACCCACCCCTACTGGACCTTCTCGGAAGCTGGCTACGAGATCGAGATCGTCTCGCCCAAGGGCGGCGGTCTGGTGGCCGACGGGTTCTCCGACCCCGAGGATGCCTCTGGCTATTCCGCGCACGACCTGATCTCGCTCGGCTTCAAGAAGTCCGCCACCCATTCGGCGCTGGTGAAAGGCACGAAGTCCATCGCCGAGGTTGACCCGACCGCCTATGACGCGGTCTTCCTCGCAGGCGGGCAGTCGCCCATGGTGACGATGATCGACGATACCGCGCTGCACGCCTTCGTGGCCCGGGCCTATGAGGCGGGCAAGATCGTGTCGATCGTCTGCCACGGCACCTGCATTCTGCTGAAGACACGCCTTTCGAACGGCGATCTGCTGGTCAAGGGCAAGACCTGGACCGGTTTCGCCAACAGCGAAGAAGCCTTCGCCGACGCTTGGGTCGGCCAGAAGATCCAGCCCTTCTGGATCGAGGAAGAAGCGCGCAAGCTGGAAGGCACCAACTTCGTGGTGAATTCGATGTTCAAGGCGTTTGCTATCCGCGACGGCAACCTGATCACCGGCCAGCAACAATTCTCGGGCGGGGCAGCGGCCGTCCTGGTCGTCCAGACACTGGGCCGCTGAGGGGAACTTGGCCGGGCCCGCGCGGTGTGCGCAGGGTCCGGCCCCTTGCCGCATGTTCGCAGCAACCGTGACGAGCGCCTCTTCCCAGGTCGTCAGCCATAAAGTTGGCCGCCTGCCGTCGAGACCAGACCTTGGTCCTTCGGACTGGAGTTTGACCGAGGCTGATGTCCCGAAGGGCCAATCTGCCAACCTGTAGGTTGGCAACTACGCTCAGTTTGCCAAGCCACGGTATGGAGGACGCTCGGGAAGGCCGGAGCCAGCCGATGCCGTGCTCACTTGTTCCCGTCGATCCATTTCGACATCAGCCCCTTGTCGCGGAAACACTCATCCGGGACGGCGCGCCGTTTGATCCGGGCGAGTTTCTCCGCGAAAGCCACCTGCTTGGACGTGGGCAGCCGGTCCATGTCAGATACCGGCTTCAGCTGGGCCTGCGCCTCGATCCAAGCGCTGAGCGACCGCCGGTCCTGCTGAACCTCCCAGGGTAGGAGGGTCTGGTTGCGCAGGGCGAGGGACCGCGCATAGGCGATCTGCTTGGGCGTTGCGGGCAAGGCGTATGTGGTGCTGTCCATCGGGAAACTCCCTTGCTGGCTTGGCCCTCAATATAGAACATAATAGGAACAAAATCAAGCCAAGCGTCCGGGACGCGTCGGCTCGAGAGGAAGAGGGGGGCCGGGGAAGATCAAGCCTGAGGGTGCCCGAGAGAGGGCGTCCGGGCCTCATCCTGTCCCTCATTTCGGAGTTCCCCGATGACCTATCTCGCGCCTGTTGCGCCTCCCGTTCCTGTTCCATCTCGCGATCCTGCGCCCGCGATCTTCGCCGTGGCCGAGGCGCTGCAGCCCGACCTGGCGAAGGGCTTCCAGATCGACGCGCTGCGTCTTCGGCTTGAGATGGAGCGAGCCTTTGGCGGCTCCGATGCCGATGGCGCATGGGATTGGAAGCTCGCCTATGAGGCGGGTGAGGTGGCACTGGTCCTCTTCCTGCGAAAGTTCGGCCGCGCGCTTCTGGCCCGGGCGGGCTCACCTGCCGCGTTGCTGCCGATCCTCGCCAAGGTGGCGGGCCTTTTGCCCACGCACACGCGGCGCTCGGAGGAGATGGAGCGGTTCCAGCAATTCTCGACGCCGCTGCCCATGGGACTGGCTGCAATGGCAGCAGCGCAGATCACGCCCCGTGACCTCGTCCTCGAGCCTTCGGCCGGGACCGGGCTTCTCGCGATCCTCGCCGAGATCGCGGGCGGCAGTCTCGCGCTGAACGAGCTGGCGGACATCCGCGCCGATCTTCTGTGTCTTCTCTTTCCGGGTCATCCCGTCACCACTTTCGATGCCGCGCAGATCGACGATCATCTGGACGTGGGCCTTCGCCCGAGCGTCATCCTGATGAACCCGCCGTTCTCGGCCATGGCCAATGTTGATGGGCGGACGACCGAGGCGACGGCCCGGCATCTGCGCTCGGCGCTCGCGCGCCTTGCTCCCGGTGGACGGCTTGTTGCCATCACTGGCGCCGGTTTCGCACCGGATGCGCCCGCCTGGGCCGAGACGTTCAGCCGTCTGACCGAGCGCGCGCATCTGGTCTTCACCGGCGCTGTGTCGGGTGCGGCCTTTGCCAAACACGGCACCAGCTTCGAGACGCGGATTTCGGTCTTCGACAAATGTCGTGGTGGCGAGGCGGGCGGCATCACCGCCGATCTGGCTCGGCCGATGTCCGTCGATGCGCCGCAGCTCCTCGCCCGGATCGTAGCAGAGGTCCCGCCACGCCTCGAGATGGATGCGGGCGCAGTCGCGTGCTCCCCGACCACTTCCCCTTTCCGGGGAATTCCCGGCCGTTCCTCCGGCCTCACCGCTCGACCCTTGGGGTCGACGGCAGCGGCCAAGATGGATGTGCATGTCACCACGCCGGATGCCGAAGACCTCGGCTACACCCTGCGCGAGACGGAGGACGACCTCGGCTCCGCGCGCATTTCAGACGCGATCTACGAGACCTTCCGCCTGCAGGCCGTCGACATCCCCGGCGCGGCTCCGCACCCGACCAAGCTCGTGCAGTCGGCTGCCATGGCGTCCGTTGCGCCCCCCAAACCCTTTTATCGTCCCAAACTGCCCGCCGCCGTGCTACACGATGGCCTGCTTTCCGACGCGCAACTTGAGACCGTAATCTACGCGGGTGAGGCGCATGGCGCCTATCTCGCCGGATCGTGGACCGTCGATGAAACCGGCGACATGGTCTCGGCCGCGCCGAACGATGCCGCGGACGCTGTTCGCTTCCGCCGCGGCTTCTTCCTTGGCGACGGCACCGGGGCGGGCAAGGGCCGCCAGTCGGCCGGGATCCTGCTCGACAACTGGGCCCAAGGCCGCCGCAAAGCGCTGTGGATTTCCAAGAGCGACAAGCTGCTCGAGGATGCGCAGCGCGACTGGTCGGCGCTCGGCCAGGAGCGACTCCTCGTCACGCCCCTGTCCCGTTTCGCGCAAGGCCGCGACATCCCACTTTCTGAGGGCATCCTCTTCACCACCTACGCCACCCTGCGCTCCGAAGAGCGCGGGGCCAAGAAATCCCGCGTCGATCAGATCGTCGACTGGCTGGGCACCGATTTTGACGGTGTCATTTTGTTTGACGAAAGCCATGCCATGGCCAATGCGGCAGGGTCCAAGGGCGAGCGTGGCGATACGGAGGCCTCGCAGCAGGGCAGGGCGGGCCTGCGCCTGCAGCACAAGCTGCCCAATGCCCGCGTGGTCTACGTCTCTGCCACGGGAGCCACAACGGTGCACAACCTGGCCTATGCGCAGCGGCTCGGGCTTTGGGGTGGGAAGGACTTTCCCTTCGCAACTCGCGCCGAGTTCGTTCAGGCCATCGAAGCGGGCGGCGTCGCTGCGATGGAGGTCTTGGCCCGCGACCTGCGCTCGCTCGGCCTCTACACCGCTCGGTCGCTTTCTTACGATGGCGTCGAATACGAGATGCTGGAACATGCGCTAACCCCCGAGCAGCGCAGCATCTACGATGCCTATGCCGAGGCCTTCGCCATCATCCACAACAACTTGGCCGCCGCGATGGAAGCGGCCAATATCTCGGGTGACAGCGGCACGCTGAACCGCCAGGCCAAGTCTGCCGCGCGTTCCGCCTTCGAATCCGCAAAGCAGCGCTTCTTCGGCCATTTGCTGACGTCGATGAAAACCCCCACGCTCATATCCAGCATCGAGGCCGATCTTGCGGCAGGCCATGCGGCCGTAATCCAGATCGTCTCGACTGGCGAAGCGCTGATGGAAAGGCGCCTGTCAGAAATCCCCACCGACGAATGGAACGACATCCGCGTCGACATCACGCCGCGGGAATACGTCCTAGACTACCTCGCCCATTCCTTCCCGGTGCAGCTCTACGAGCCCTTCACCGACAGCGAGGGCAATCTGTCGTCGCGGCCCGTCGTGCGCGACGGCCAGCCAGTCGAATGCCGCGAGGCCGCCCGCCGGCGCGACGCAATGATCGAGAAACTGGCCTCGCTGCCGCCCGTGCCGGGCGCGCTCGACCAGATCGTCCAGCGTTTCGGCACCGATCTCGTGGCCGAGGTCACGGGCCGGTCGCGCCGCATCGTGCGCAAGGGCGAGGGGCACTCCGCGCGCCTCGTCGTCGAAAGCCGGGCGGGGTCTGCCAACCTCGCGGAAACCGCGGCCTTCATGGACGACGAGAAGCGCATCTTGATCTTCTCTGATGCGGGCGGCACGGGGCGCAGCTATCACGCCGATCTCGGGGCGAAGAACCAGCGCCTGCGCGTTCACTATCTTCTGGAGCCCGGCTGGAAGGCCGATGCAGCAATCCAGGGGCTCGGGCGGACCAACCGCACCAATCAGGCACAGCCGCCGCTCTTCCGGCCGGTGGCCACCGATGTGAAGGCGGAGAAGCGGTTCCTCTCGACCATCGCGCGCCGCCTCGACACGCTCGGAGCCATCACACGCGGCCAGCGCCAGACTGGCGGGCAGGGGCTGTTCCGGCCTGAGGACAACCTCGAGTCGCCCTATGCCCGCGACGCCCTGCGCCAGCTTTATCGTCGCATTTATCGCGGCGATGTAGCAGGCTGTTCGCTCGGGGCCTTCGAGGATGCCACCGGCCTCAGCCTGACTGATGACAACGGTCTGAAGGACGACCTACCGCCGATAACGACCTTCCTCAATCGCCTGCTCGCGCTGACGATCGACATGCAGGCCGTGCTGTTCGCTGCCTTCGAGGAACTGCTCGATGCGCGGATCGAAGGCGCCATCGCCGCCGGGGTCTACGACCTCGGACTCGAGACGCTGCGCGCTGAGAGCTTCCGCGTCACCGATGCGCTTGTCATCTACACCCATCCCGGCTCTGGCGCAGAAACCCAGCTCCTCACCATCGCGGAAAAGCGCCGCAACACGCCCACCTCGCTTGCAGATGCGCTCGACTGGCTGGATGACCCCAAGGCGCGGTTTCTGGTCAATAGCCGCTCGGGGCGTGCGGCGGTGCAAGTGCCCGCCACCAGCCTGATGCTCGACGACGGCACCGTCGAGCCCCGCCTGCGACTGATCCGCCCGACCGAAGCCAGTACGGTCCCGGCCAAGCTGATGGAGGACACCCATTGGCTCGAAGCCGACCGCGCGGCCTTCGCTGCCGCGTGGACCGCGGAACTGGCCGAGGTGCCGGAGTTCTCGGAATCCACGCTCCACATCGTGGCGGGCCTTCTGCTGCCGATTTGGAAGCAGCTCCCCCAGGACGAAACGCGCGTCTACCGGCTGCAGATGGATGACGGTCAGCGCATCATCGGCCGCCGTGTTTCGCCCGCATGGGTCGCGGCCACTTTGGCAGCCGACGCGCCGAAGCTCACTGCCGCTGACGTCTATGCCCTCCTTCTCGAGGGCAAGACCGTCGTGCGGCTGGCGGAAGGTCTGGAGCTGCACCGGTCCCGCGTCATGGGTATGAACCGGATCGAACTCTCGGGATTCACCGAAGCCCAGAAGGATCGCCTCAAGGCGGATGGCTTCTTTTCGGAGATCATCGCCTGGAAGCTGCGGCTCTTCTGCCCGACCGATCCTTCCGGGGTCGCGGTCCTCGAGCGCCTGCTTGCGCGTTTTGCGGTCTCCGGTCTACATGCACGCAATGGTTGAATTGTGTGATCATGTCATTGGAAACAGAAGAACTCTTGCGCGAGCTTTCGTCCCATGCCGAAAGCGTTTGTCGTCACTATCTTCCCGCCGGACGGCGGGAAGGCTCCTACTGGATCGTGGGCGATCTGCAGAATAATCCCGGCCGGTCGCTGTTCGTGCGGCTGACCGGCCCCAAATCGGGGCCTGGTGCGGCCGGCAAGTTCACTGACGGAGCCACCGGTGAACATGGCGATCTTCTCGACATCATCCGCGAACGGACGGGGATCACCCGCTTTCCCGACCTTCTCGCCGAGGCGCGTGCGCATCTTGGTCGTCCTGCGCCGATTACCCCGGATGGCACGGCACCCAGAAAATCGAAGACCCCCGGGGGCACGCCAGAGGCAGCGGCGCGCTTGTTTGCGGCCTCGATGTCGGTCGCAGGCACGCTTGCGGAAACCTATCTCCGCTCCCGGGGCATCACCCTTGGCGGAAAGACCAGCTCCCTCCGCTTCCACCCGAAGTGCTGGCATCGGGATGAGGGCCAGACCAAGAGCATTCCCCGACCGGCGTTGATCGCTGCGGTCACCGATGGCGCAGGGGTTTCGCAAGGTGTGCATCGGACCTGGCTTGCGCCTGACGGCCAAGGCAAGGCGGCAGTTGAGACGCAGCGGCGGGCCATGGGTCACCTTCTTGGCAATGCCGTCAGGTTGACCCCGTGTGACGACATCCTCGTTGTCGGCGAAGGCATTGAGACCATGCTGTCTGTTCGCGAGGCCGCCCCCGGCCTTCCTGTCTGGGCCGCTCTCTCATCGGGTAACCTCGGAGCCGTCCTGCTGCCGGAGGGGTTGCGGCGCCTCTACATCGCCATCGACCGCGATCCGGCCGGGCAGCGTGCAGCGGAAAGGTTGAGCGCCAGAGCCACCGAGGTCGGGATTGCAGCCCATGTGCTCGAGCCACGGCTCGGGGACTTCAACGACGATCTTCGGGCAGACGGACCGACGGAGCTGCGTCAGCATCTGGCAAAACAGATCGGTCCTGAAGATCTGCAGCGCCTGGATATCTGAGCTACCTCGGGCAAGCGGCAGTTCAGGACAGTGGGGCAGGGGGAACGGACCCATCGCAGGTTTGGACCGTCATCCCTTGCCTCTTCTCGGGGCAGCTCATCCACCCGTCCCCCGAGCGGCCTTCAAGAGATGGGCAGGCGGCCGTCAAAGGGGACGACCTTTCAAGGACGGGGGGCAACTGATTTCCGCCGCGGGGGACGAGCCCCCGCTTTGCATCGCGACACAAATCAGCCGCCCCCCGCCCTCCTCCACATGCGTTCCGGCCCCCGAAGGCGGGGGTGAAGGGTCCTCCCCCGTGACGGCTTTCGCAGCCCATGAAGGCCGCGCGGGATGACGCGCGGACCAGACAGGCCCGGAGGCAAGAAGAAGATGACGTTCCAAACCCGCGACGACGCTTACGAACCCGCCCACACCGCATCCCAGACCGCCCATGCGCTTGAGGAGCTGCAGCTTTACGGCTACCGCCCCTTCGAAGACGAGCCCGATCCGCGCCCGATGCCCGACGCGGACCGCCTCCGGGGTGCCGTCGCCGACATCTTCGACGCCCTCGTCGCGAGCCTCGCCGACACCCGCATGGAACCCGACCTCGAAGAAGTGCTCTGGGGCCAGGTCAACCTCTTCCACCGCGCCACCGCCCGGATCGAACGGTCGCTCGACGACAACGAACAGGCACAGCGCCGCCTCCAGCGCGAGCAGGACGGTTCGGAGGTGAAATCCACTGAGCTTGAGCGGCTGACGGCCGAGGGCCTGACCCTCACCGAACGGCGGAACTGCATGGACATGCTGCGCGATCACGCCGCCACCGAGTTCTGGCATCACACGGGTTCGAACTGGCGGCCCCGCACCGGTTCAAAGGTGAATCACCAGCACCTGACCGCCGCCCTGATCGACAGTCGCGATTTCCTCGCCGCCAAACGCCGCACTGAGGCCGAGGTGATGCTGCCCGCAGGCCCCAAGGTCGCCATCACCGGCGGGACCGACTTCAACGATCACCGCCTGATCTGGGGCAAGCTCGATCAGGTCCGTACCAAATATCCCGACATGGTCCTTCTCCACGGTGGTGGCGCAAAGGGCGCCGAACTCATCGCCGCCAAGTGGGCCGAAGCCCGGGGCGTTACCCAGGTCGCCTTCAAGCCTGACTGGACCAAGCACGCCAAAGCCGCACCCTTCAAGCGCAATGATGCCATGCTCGATGTGCTCCCCGTGGGTGTCCTCGTCTTCCCGGGCAATGGCATCCAGGAAAACCTCGCCGACAAGGCCAAGAAGCTCGGCATCCCGGTGGTCAAGTTCGAGAGGGGGGCGTGAGCCCCACTCGATGCTCAAAATGTCTGCCGTTCACAGTCGTTGAGCCATTCGTGCTAGCTGTGCCCGCAGTGGTGCGACTAAGCTATTCAAAGGGTGCCTGAGGTACGAACCGAATATCGGACTGCCTCGCAGAAGATTTCCAGAAGGCTGTCATCAGATATCAGCGAAGTACGCAGCCTAGGAGAAAGCTCAAGTTGTACCCCCATCCGGTTCCGCGTGCGGTTGCAAATATTCGCTTCATCCAGACCTGGAAGCCTTCGGTTAATCTCGGTACCGAAGCCAGCCTGCTGCAGCGAACTTCCGATAGCATCGCGCAAGCGAGTGTCACGGCCGCCCAACCAAACAAGGTCGGTTCCATCTTCCCGCCGCCCATGTATAGCAACTGAGGTTGAGGACCTACCGACAAGGTCGATGGCCGTAGGCTCGTCGAAACGATGGGAGGTAATGTGAAGGTCCCCGTGGGAGCCGTTCCGTAGGGCTTCAAAAGTGTAGAACGATAAATCCGTTCCTGCGATTGCTTCGGCTATCTCGGATGTCTTTGGCTCGATCCATCCGCCGTGCGGCGCCAAGATCACCGCGTCTGATTTGCGATCTAAGGCTCGGATGCGATAGTCAATATCGAGCCGCTCGCTGGCGGACAGGTCGTGAAAGGATTTGTATCGATCAGCCATTACATATCATCTAGGCATATTAAAAAGCCTGTCAAGTATCCGCCTTTTTTCAAGTACCGAGCGGACCAACAGAGCGTTTAGCACGACGCGGACCTAGCTGTCGCATCCCGTGTGATTGTAGACGCGCTTCCTGAACAGCTCGGGCCTTTGGCGTTGCCAGTCCTTGAGGGCGGCGATGGGCGTTCTGCCCTTCAGGGC
>NZ_BMYI01000029.1:0-28256 GCF_014652195.1 Gemmobacter nanjingensis | reverse complement strand
CCATTATATGCCGTCCTCTCCGTTTTGTGGCTCTGAACACCACAATCTTGGCACATCGCGATGCCGTTTGGGGAGGGCGGCAACCATTCCATCTGCCCTATCGCCGTCTTCATAACCGACGATTTCCAGCCGCGCGTTGCGATAGCCCTCCCGTGCAATCCAGAGCTCGGCAGCGGTGAGGGACTCCGCCAGATGCAGCAACTCGGTGTTGCCGCCGAAGTCGAGGAGCACGCGGACCTGCTCCGACTTCGGTTCCTCGGCCACCTCGAAGATCAGACGACTGTCCGCCGAATGACTGCGCATGATGGTGACGAGAATGACCCCGTCGGAGGAGAAGTTGCCTTCATGCAGCGTGAAGGAGGCCGGTGCCGTCCAGGTCGGATAGACCCGGGGCGGTTCCTTCTTCACGAGACGGCCGACGCCGTTCGACCGCTCCCAGGCCGCGAGCTTCTTGGTGAACCGTGCCGGCGGCTTGGGACTGCCGTCGGTATAGCGGATCAGCGCCCCGAGGGGGGCTGTGTCGATGATGGTTGTTGCAGACATGATTCCTCATCCAGAATGCGAGTGTTCGCGTTCATCATATTGATATTGCAGTATTTTATGGGTCTGAGGGCGGGTTTCCCCGCCCCCGGATCGCTCAGTTCACTCTGCCGCCAGCATCGACGCATTGCTGTCCGGCAGATCAGCCATCAGGAAGGCGGGGAGATCGATGTCGTCGGGCTGGCCCGCGTCCTCCCCCTGCCCCTCTGCGATCGCCTCACCGTCGCGTGCAACGAGATCGGCCCGGCGCAGGACCTCGGGCAGCCAGCCGCTGCCCTTGAGAAGCCGCTCGGCCTCCGTTGCCATCTCGCCCTTCTTGAGGTGATCGAGAAGCTGCGCATTCCCCTCCCCCTTCGCCTCACGCACGGCCTCGAGGATCCGGGTCTTCGGCACACGGTTGAGATAGCCATCGACCGTCGGCTCCCATCCCGCCTCGACCATGTCGAGATCGACCGCCCGCGCCACGAGATCGGCATGCGCCATGCGGCGGGTCAGTCCGGTGGCCGAGATGCCCGCACCGTAAGGGTTCACTTTCTCATGGAGCGCGTTGATGCCAAAGCTGAGGCAATGTGCCAGCAGCGCCAAACGGCTGCCCTGGTCGAGAACGGACAGATAATCCCAGAGCGCGTCATCGTCGCCGAGAGGCAGCTCAGCCTCCCAGGCGGCGTGCCGTTCGTCGACGAGCTTGGCCACGACGCTGTCCTTCAGATCGGGCGCTTGAGCCGACATGTAGACGTGGCGGACCGAGGCTTCGAGGCAGCTGCCGGAGGCTGAGGAGGTGCGGAAGGTGTCCGTGACCAGCTTCAGGAGCAGGAGCGTCAGCGCAACGTCCGGCGACCGCCCGATAGCCTCGCGCAGCGCAAGGGTCCGATGGGCCGTCAGTTCCATGACCAGCCGCTCGGGCAGCGGCTTCAGCGCGCCGTCCTCCTCATCCTCGGACGAGTCCGTACCGATCGGCTGACCACCCGAAGTGATGACGGTACCCCCGGCAGAGGTCGCCGACGGTTTCCAGCTGGAAAGACCGACGTCACCCCCCTGCCCAATGGCATCAGCGTCATCTCCATCGTGGACCGCGGTCTCCTCGCGCGGTTCGTCTTCGGGCCGGACATAGCCGCGATAGATCGCGAGACTGCCGTCCCGATCAAGCGTCACGAACACGCCCGCGCGCTCGATCTCGGCCGGGTCATAGATCAGAGGGCGCTGTTCGAGCGCTTCCATCGACATCTCGAGTACCCCAAGCCGAGCGCCGATCTCCTCGGGGTATTCGTCTTGGCCGGAGTATTCCTCCACCAGCGCCCGATACTCAGCGAGGAGCGTCGCGCGGGCTGCGCTTTCCTCGTCGGTCATCGGCGCGGGATCACCGGCAAGACCCCGCAGACCGTGGCTGTAGCCATAGGGCAGGTCGGTCGCGACCTCGATCCACTTCCAACCCTCGGAGGCCAGCGCCTCGGCTTCGGTCTCGAGCTTCTTGGTGACCAGCCGGTCAAGCAGGGCAGGGTCCTCGAGCCAGCCACCGTCATCGCCCTGGAAGAGATCTCGCAACACGACACCGCCTGCCGCCTCATAGGCATCGACACCGACGAAGACCGCGCGACGATCAGACGCCCGGACCGATGTCTCGGTCAGCATGCGCCGGATGGCGTAGGGCTCCTTATTCCACGAGTTCTTCACCGCATCCCAGACCTGCCCCTGACGCGCATGATCCGTGTTCACGGTGAAAGCCATCAGCTGCTCGAGCGTCATGCCATCCTCGGCATAGACCTCTAGGAGGGCAGGGGCCACGGAGGCGAGCTTCAGGCGCTGCTTCACGATCTGCGGCGTGACGAAGAAGGCCGCCGCGATCGCTGCCTCGCCCTGACCCTTTTCGCGCAGGGCCTGGAACGCACGGAACTGGTCCAGCGGATGCAAAGCCACACGCTGCATGTTCTCGGCCAGCGAGTCGTCCTCGGCCAAAATCTCGAAGGCGGCATCCCGCACGATGCAGGGGATCGGCGCGGTCTTGGCCAAACGCTTCTGCTTCACTAGGAGCGATAGCGCCTGGAAGCGGCGGCCGCCGGCCGGGATCTCGAACGTGCCGGTTTCGACCCCGTCGGCATCAAGCACGGGCCGGACGTTCAAGCCCTGCAGCAGGCCGCGACGCGCGATGTCCTCGGCTAGCTCCTCGACTGAGACGCCCGCCTTGATGCGCCGGACATTGGACTGGCTCAGGACGAGCTTGTCGAAGGGGATGTCCCGCGACGGGGACAGGATGACGTTCTGGGCTGCTTTCGCCATCAGATCTTCTCCACGACGGGCGTCGGAAGCCACTCTCCCGATCTCACTTCCCGTCAGCCCTCAAACCCCCCAACCTTTCCCTCTATCTGCTGGTTGCTCATCAGACGACGCAGAGAGTTCACAGCTGTGAACTTCATCGATTGGGGCGCCGACGGGGAGAATGTTCACAGCTGTGAACATCACGCCGCGCTTCGCCGGGACATCAGTGCCATGACCATCGGCCCGCAGGAGAACTCGCCCGCCGCCGCCTTCGATGTCAGCGCACGGAGATAGCCACCGGGCGATCGGATGTCGGCGAAGCGTTCCAGCATGGCGACAACAACGATCGATGCCTGCTCGGGGCCCATGAACCGTTGCGCCTCTTCCCAAGCGGAAGCACTGATCCCCATGGCCGGCCGCACATGGCAAGCCGCGTCGAAAAGCTGATGCCAGTGGCGGATATCGCCCTGGTAGAAAGTTTTGAGCGACGGGCAGCCCGCGATCACCAGATGGAGCGGGATCTTTGGTACGCGTCTTGTGTCCGCTTCTTCCACGTCAGCACCAGGCGCATCCGTTTCAACATCTGGCGCGCCGACCGCCGCCCCGCCTTTTTCCAAGGCAGGTTCAAGATCTATAGATTCTTCGTTTGAATTATGATAGTGGCGCTCAATATTGGCACCATTGGTGTTCATTTTTTCTGTTTCAGGACCATCAATAACGTTGCGTGCGTGGTCGAGAAGGGCTTCAAGGTCGGCGCGAAATGCTGAGAGCTCCTCGAGCGTGAGCTTGCGGCGAAGGGCGCGCGCTGTGAGAACAGCCTTGTCGCGAAACTGATCCCAGAGGCCGAGGCCTGGCTGGACCTCTTCTCCGAACTCCGCCAGGGCAGCAAGATCGCGCCGCATGAGGCTCACGACCTCCCGCAGTCTCCGGACACGGTCCTCGGCCTCACGCACAGCCTCTGCGGCCCGTGCAACCTCTTCGGATTGGCAGTAGAGTGGCGAGAGGTCGAAGCCAAAAGCCACACGCTCTTCGCCGCGCTTGCGAGCATACCTCTTGCCGTTGGGACTATCGCGGCGCATGAGCAAGCCAGCATCCACCAGACGGGCAATGTGCCTGCGCATCGTGGAGCAGGGCATGCCGTTCAGCCGCTCGCAGATTGCCTTGTTCGACGGGAAGACGACCATCTCGGTATTCCCGCCAAGTGCATCATCCGGAAAGAAGCTGAGAAGCCCCTGCAGAACGGTCAGATCGCGCTCCGTAACCCCAAAGGCGGCCTGTGCCTTGGACAACTCGCGAAGGAGTTCCCACTTGTTGACGGGTCTCCCTGGAACAGAAGCCTCAGGCCGCTCGACGACGCGCAGATGCGCATGCGAGATCGGCCGCATAAACGGCGAAATCGGTGTGTACTCCATGATTTCAGTTCACGAAGGCATAGAAAGACGGTTCCGCGAATCACATATGACTTGCGGTTTGCGCGCTGGCCCACTACCTTGAAGGTGCTAAGATCAAAGTTGGGGTCTCGTGGAGCGCAAGCTTTGCGGGACCTTTTCTTTAGCCTGTACCGTGCCTCCTTTTTGTTGCTGCTCTGCCTCTCCTCATGTCTCGCGTCTCCAGCGATCATGAAGCTCGTCGAGGACGTCCTGCGCACGGGCGTCGAGCCACTGCGCAAATTCATCGTCCACATCCGTAAGGTCCAGCCTGACCGCCCGAGCCGACCGCTTTATGGCGCCCGCAGGCGCGCCATCGATCAAAAGAGGCGTCGCTTTGGGTCTCGGCTTCGTGCCTAGAGAAGGACCGGTGGTCTTCTTCACATGGCGGACAACGGCTTCAAATGCCGCGACCGAAGGATCAAGCTGGGGCTCCTCTTCGGCCTGTTCGACTGCAGCCGCTTTGCCACGGGCATCACTTGCAACACGGCAAAGCTCATCCATGGCCATGCCGGCATTCGAGAGTTCCTTCGCCAACGATTCCCATCTGGGGCGCCCGATTCCATGAGCCGGTCCAATCGCACGGGCCAAGGCGGTCCCGATCGACTTGGCAACCGAGATCGACATCGACACAGCAGAACGGGTCACATTCAGCACTTCGGCAATCTGAGCCTGCGAACCAAAGCCGCTGGCGAGCAGCTCCTGCGCGAAGAGGGCGCGTTCGATGTAGCTCAGATCGCGCCTTCCAGTGTTTTCGGAAACCTGGGCACGCAGCGCGGCCGTGTCGTCCAGGTTCGCGATAAGCGCTCGAACCTTCTTAACCTTGTCGGAGGCACGAATGGCCTCAAGACGGCGGCGTCCATAGACGAGAAGATAGCGATTGGTCTCGGTCGGGTGGCGCCTTACGAGAATGGGGACGGTCTGGCCGTTCTGCTCGATCGACGCACGCAGATCATCCACGTCCTTGGGGTCGAGGCGATCCGAATACCTCTCGTCCTCGATCTCAACCGGGTCGAGTTCCCAGACATGATGGGCATCCACGGCATCACGCGCGGAGCGCAGGGCCCGATTGCTTGACATCATGCTGCCCGGGGCAGGGGGCGTCCCCGCTGCTGCCAAACTGTCGAGCATGGACATGCGCTTCTTCTTGCTGTCAGTCATCAGCGCCCCCAGGTTTTCTGGATGAGTTGGGCAATCTCATCATTGACGGCATTCAGGCTTTCGATGGCCCGGTCATAGGTCGTGCGGGTGAAGGCACTCCGTTCGACCTCGTACAGGGTCTGCTTGGTCAGGCCGGCATCCGAGATGGCCGTCGACTTGAGCATCGGAGCGTTCAGGACCTTGTCGCCATACATTGTGCGCAGGAAGGCGACGATACGGTTCTGTGGCGCATCCGTCGGCTCGTAGCGGGTCAACAGATAGCGCATCCAGTCATGCGACATATCGGCTCCGCTATCGGCGATGACATCCATGAGGTCTGCCGTCATCCTGAGGAACTGGCTCATCGACATCACGTCGAGCATTTCAGGATGGATCGTCACCAGAACGCCCGTCGCGGCAGACAGCGCCGACATGGTCAAGAACCCGAGCTGCGGAGGACAGTCGATAACGACGACATCGTACCGATCATCAACCTGCGCCAGCGCTTCCTTCACACGGAAGAAGAACAAGCCCGCGTTGCCGCGAGACAGTGCCCGTGGCGTTTCGTGCTCGAACTCCATGAGTTCGAGGTTTCCGGGAATCAGATCCAGGTTTGGGATGTAGGTCTTGCGGATGACCTGGGCGATCGGAACAGGATCTTCGTAGCGGATCGCATCGTAGAGCGTGCCGCCGTCAAGCAGGTCAAATTCCGGCTGAACCCCGTGCAAGGCCGTGAGCGAGGCCTGCGGATCAAGGTCGATCGCCAAGACACGGTACCCCTTGAGGGCCAACCTTTGAGCAAGATGCGCCGAGGAGGTTGTCTTGCCGCTTCCACCTTTGAAGTTCATGACGCCGATAATCTGAAGATGGTCTCCAGCACGACGACCAGGCAGGTAATCTCCCGGCTTGCGAGCCGTTTTCTCCAGCAGTATCCGTAAGTTATGAATATCTTCGGCCGAGTAGTGCCTCCTGTTCCCCGATGAAACTTCGGGCGACGGCCCCTTGCCATCAAGGTGAAGCTTTCTGAGGTATGAGTCGTTGACGCCCAGCAGAGCAGCAGCTTCACCTGAGGTGAACTTGCGCATAGTCTTAGAAGCGTCGGGCGGGAACAGGCTCTCACGCTGCGAATGCAGTTGCGCCGCCAGCACCTCAGAATGCTGACGGATCACAGCGTTCAGGTCTTCCTGTGTATCGGCTCTGCCCATCTGCCCTCGCGCGCCCGTGGCGTGTTCACGGATTTTGGCGTTTAGTCGCCCTTTTCCGTGACTATTGCCGGAGGACTCAGATTCGTGCAAGCTCTTTCTAAATCTGGTGGCAGGCGCTGCATGATGCACAAGAGTAGCCCGGGCTCGTGGACAGGCTTGCCCATGCAACCAACATGATATACATTGCTGACCGTATATCCGCGCAGGAGGCCACGATGCAGGTCGCAAAATGGGGCAACTCTCTCGCCGTCCGTCTGCCCGCGGAGCTTGTTCGGGAACTTGGCCTCAAGGAAGGCGATCAGATCGATCTGGTCAAGGACAACGGCCAGGTCAGGGTCCGTCGTCTGGCGCGCGCGGATGAGGTGCTGACGGGTCTGCGCCGCTTCCGGGGCAAGCTGCCCGCTGCGGAACGCCTGAGCCGCGAAGACGCGCATGAGCGCTGAATTCGCGGACACGAATGTCGTTCTGTACCTGCTCGACGACGGCCCGAAGGCCGATCGCGCCGAGCTCATCCTGGGGCAGGGGCCCCGGATCAGCGTTCAGGTGCTGAACGAGACGCTGGTAAACTGCCGCCGCAAAGCCGGCCTCAGTTGGGAGGAGGCAGGGACGTTTCTCGAAGGCGTGCGCGCCTTGTGCCCCGTCGAAGACCTGACCCTCCAAACCCATGACGTTGGCCGCGCCTTGGCGGAACGTTACGGTTTCTCGATCTACGACGCGATGATCGTGGCAAGCGCTCTGGTTGCGGGCTGCACCACGCTGTGGAGCGAGGACATGCAAGATGGCCTGCTAGTCGAAGGGCAGCTTCGCATCGTCAACCCCTTTGCATGAGCGGACAGCTTCTGAGCCTGAAACTGACCACAGCCTTGTAATCCCTCCATGTCTTGGAGGATTTGCAAGGTAGCTCGACTACTCAAGCAGCCCCAGCCTCTCCGCCCGCTCCAGCAGCATCTTCACGGATGACGGCTGCCAGCTTGTCCGCCCACGGGGCGTGCGCTCGCGCATCGCTTCCAGCCGGGTGCAGATCGCCTGAAGCGTGATGTCGGGGTCCGCGCCCTTGATAGCGGCGACGATGGCGGGCAGGCGGTCGTCGGTTTCGCGGCGGCCGGCGCGGTCCAGTACCGTGGGCGGTAGGAAGCCGTCCCGGACATAGGCGTTGACCGCGCGCAAAAGGCGGCTTTGCGTCCATTGGCGCTCGCGGGGCAAGGGGCCGTTGACGATGCGCACTACGTCTTCCCAGGCCAAGTCCGGGCGCAGGCGGCGGACATGGGGAACCCAGTCCTGCGCCGTCTCGTTCAGGCGTTCCATGTAGCCATCCTGCCGCGCCAGCCGCACCTTGCGCAGCGCCGCGGGATCGCGGGCGCGCAGTCCCGGATTGCCGCCAACCCGGCCTTTGGTTCGTGCGCTGGCCAGCCCGGCCTTGGTGCGTTCGCGGATCAGGGCGCGCTCAAACTCAGCTGCGGCGCCGAGGACCTGGAGGGTGAACTTACCCTGCGGGGAGGACGTGTCGATCGGATCGGTAAGCGATCGGAAGAAGGCGTTCTTGGCCTCCAGCCGTTCGATCACCTCGAGGAGGTGGGAGAGCGACCGCGCCAGACGGTCGATGCGCACCACCACCAGCGTGTCGCCCTTGCCGATCCGCTCCAGCACCCGCGCCAGCACGGGCCGCGCGCGGTTCCCGCCCGAGGCCTGCTCCTCGTGGATCTCGACGCAGCCTGCGGATTTCAGGGCCTGCGACTGGGGCAGGGGGGTCTGATCCTCGGTCGAGACGCGCGCGTAGCCTATCAATGGCATCAAAACAGGCCGTTTGCAGTTTCGTGTACTGCTAATAAACGACCGTTTGTAAACGAATGCAAGTAGGTGCTCTCTCGTCGCGCTCGTCCAAAAACCCTTGGTTTCCTTGCGCTGAGCGCGATCTGAGAGGTTTCACCGGCAGTCGCGCGCGCATACTATATAACGAGCGAAGGCAACCGCCACAAAATCACTTGGGTAATGTGCAAAAGAACAGTATTTTGCACATATGAAGACCCAAGCATCCGCTTTGACTGATGATTTCAATGTTCCCCTCATCACCATCGAGGAGGGTGAAGAGGCTCACGAAGAGGATCTCTGGTTTCTGCCGGGACCATTCGAAGAAGAACCAGATGATTTGCCTCCCGGGCCGCGTGCAGAACCGCCGGACTCTGCCGTCATCGAAGACTGGGCAAAGGCAGAAGGCGTTCACGCTGCGCGACTGGCAAGAGTGGCTGGACGCCTGGGTGCTCTGGATGACAGGCTGCTGCGTGGCCCGGAAGGCTGGCGGCATCGCCTCGCTCTTATCGAGGCAGCGGACCTTAGCTGGTTCGCAGGGGATCGGGTGAGTTCTGATCGTCTGGCGCTTTGGATATCGATGCGGCTGTCAGGTGCACAGGATGACCCAAATGCGCTGGCAAGAGTTGGATGGGCTGTTCGGCGCCTGACAGGCGGTCCCGGACCGAAGGCTGACTTGGCCGCCTTCCTGGATCGCCGCGATCCCGAGAACATTGAAGGCAGCGCTGAGCGTTTCGAAGATCGCGCGGGCGGATGGTTGGACATAATGGCCGCAGCAGCCGAGCTCCACCCAATCACGCGGGCTTGCATGGGCTTTCATCTCTGGAACCTGGCCGGCCTCGGACAGCACGGCGGCCAGATGGAAGCCGCCGTCACCGCGTCCCGGATCGCGGCCAGCGATGGAAGCGGCGCCATCTTCGCACCGCTCGCCATGGGCGGGGCAGGGGGGCTGCGTGGTTCGGGCTTGCCGCCCGAACGTTTGGCCCGCTGGCTGGATGGGATGAACAGCGCAATTCTAACGGCAATGCGCCATCTAGATGGTACCCAAACATGGAGTGTTCGGGCGGAAGGAGCCATGTCTCAGCTTTCGGGCAGAACTCCGGCCGCTCTTCGGTCTGTGTTGACAGAGTGGCCTTTGGTGTCGGCCCCGATGGCGGAGGCCCTAACAGGCGCAAGTCGCGCGGCTGTTCAAAGGAACCTCGCATGGATGGAAGAGCGAGGCCTGATCCGAGAAGTGACGCAACAAGGACGATTCAGAATGTGGCGGATCAAGGACTAGACCTTTGTGATCAGATCCAGCGACAGGGACCTTCTCGGTTCATTGAGGGAGGAGCGCTTGACGCCAATACTTACGTTCATCGATGCGGCCAAAGGGTCGTGGTTTGAACATCGACCTAAGTGTTTTGGTCAGAATCGCTCTGTGTGATCCGGCAACGAGCTAAGGCAGGCTTTCGAAAAGATCCGGTGTGTCCTCGTCGCGCCGCCTGCTCAGACCTTCGCCAAGATGCAGGCAAGGGTGCTTAATTCGTGTCAGGCCTTTGCCGCCCTCAAAATGGACCCATCCTCCTCTGGGCATGCCAACGCTTACGATCAGCGCCCCACATATTGGACAAGTCCGCCTGAACGATGCGCCCCTCTTGCTTTCACGATCGCCCCGAACTGCCCAACCGCCGCGGACGGATACCGTGCGCCCTGACGACAGACGGCGGGTGTGTGCCTTCCGGTAAAACCAGCGGTCCGTCATCCCGTACCCCTTCTTTCCTCTACCCGGCTGCCGCTTGGGGTCGAGCGCACGTAAAAGCCTTGTGGAATAGCCTCCTGCACCAGTCCGACGTGCGAGATCAGGCCGACGGCCCGGCTGCCCTCTGTCAGCGCAGCAAGAACTTGGATCACCTGATCCAACGTGCCCGCCCCATTCTCGGTGTCGAGGCTCCCGAAGACTTCATCGAAAAAAAGTGTCCATCCGGATCTTGCCCGAAAGGCTCTCGACCACATCAGCTAGCCCAAGCGCGAGGGCCAGTGCCGCGATAAAGGTTTCGCCGCCTGACAGCGTTGCTGTCGGGCGCGCCTTGCCGGTGTTGATGTCGAAGACCTCGATTTCGAGCCCACGCTTGCCGCGACCGCCAGATGGCTCGAGCCCACGCGTTAGCCGGTAGCGACCACGTGTCATAGGGTCGAGCCTCATATTCGCCGCCTCGAGAACCTGGTCGAACATTGCTCCGATCGCGAAGGTCTCGAGTGTCATCTTGAAATCGTTCTTGCCGTTAGCCAGATCAGCCAGCCCCCGGAGCGGACCGGTCTCAGTTTCAAGCCGCTCGGTTTCGGTCATAGCCGCGGCAAGCGATTCCTTGAATTTGGCCAGTGACGATACATCCGTTCTCGCTGTGGCAAGTGCAGCGTTGGCCGCGTTCAAGGTCTGGGTGGCGTCTGCCAACGCCAGCTGTAGCGGGGCAAGATCCCGGCGTTCACGATCTGCACAAGCGGCTATGGCGTTCTGCAATGTCGTGCGAGCAGCGATCAATCCATCGCGGTGATCGGTCACCTTCTTGCGGTCGGCGTCGAGAGTCGGGAAATGGCTCTTGCAGGCATCATATCCCGCTTTGTCCAGCCCAACCTCGGTAAGCCGAGCGACAAAATCACCTTGTGCCTTCTTCACGCGCTGCTGCTGCCCGTCGCGCGCCCGCTTCGCTGCTTCTAGCTGCTCTTGCGAACGGGTGAGCACTTCACTGACGGCTCGGTCCTGTTGCGTCGCCACTTCCAGCGCCTCGGAGAGTTGCCTTTGCTCTCTCTGCAACGCCTCCCGTCGAGCGACAACCGCCTCGGGCGTGCGCAGACCTTCCGGCAGGGCCTCGATCACTGTGTCCAGCTTGGCGCGCGCGCCGGCAAGAGCGGTCTCGGCCTTTCCCGCAGCGGTGACCGCCAGCGTCACCCGCGGCCGCGCGCCGCGCTACGCCGGAGGCTCCGCGCGCGGCCTCCTACACCACCACCCTGGACACTGCCGGTTCACGATGTCCTTGCATTCCGCGCAGCATCCACACAAGCGTCAGGTCGAAATCCTCGGCCATGGCCGCGATCTTCGCCACCTGGTCGTCGCCATGCATCTTGGCAAAGCGGGCATAGGGGTGCAGCCGGGCAATCGGCCAAGCCTCGATCTGGCTCGGCGCGAAGACGAGGTCCATGGGATGCGGCTCGGGATGAGAGGGGGGGAAATCAAAAAAAGCGCCCGTGAGGGGGGCCTCCGGGCTCAATTCTTCAATGATCAAGGGGCGGGTCAATCGAGGCAGGCCTGTCAACGGGGAAAGTGAAGCGGACTCAACGACTTCTCGCAAACAGGCTTCCAGAGGGTGGCCTCTGGCAACTTGGCTTTCCCGGAGGTGGCTTCCCTGAAGCTTGAACGCTGCCAGAAAAGTAGCCCGATCATCGAACCAGAAATGCGCCGGCAGACCCCTCCCGGTTCATCTCACCGCGCAGCCTGGCGAGCCACCACTGCAAGCGCAAACTCCACAAGGTAATCATTGAGCGCCCGAGACGCGGCTGTGGCGGCCTCCGCATCTCTTTCAGAGATGGCCGTCAGAATGGCGCGGTGCAGATCCCGCCCGCGTAAGATATCGTTATTTTCCTCGCGCGCATGAACGATCCAGAACCGTCGCGACAACCCCTGCAATGGGAGCATCAGCGACCCGAGATAGCGGTTCCCGGCGGCATCGAGGATGAGCGCATGGGTTTCCCGGATGGTGTCGGTGTACTCCTGCAAGGTGAACTGGCCTTCCAGACGGGATGCCAAGCTTTGCATGGCCTCCCGCTGTGTCTTGCTGGCTCTCTTGCTCGCGAGGTCTACTGCCAGCACCTCGACGGCGCGGCGGACCTCAAGTCGGCTGAGCTGATCCTCGACTGTGATTGCCGGGATTTCGATCCCACGGCTGGCATGCACTCGGATCATGTAGCTGGGCGCCAGGCGCTGGATCGCCTCGCGAATCGGTGTCCGCCCCAAGCCGATGAGCTCGACGATGGTCCGTTCGGACACCATCGACCCAGGGGCGAGTTCGCCCCGCTCGATCATGCCCTGCAGCATGGCAACCGCCTGCTCTGTCTTGTTCATTTCCGTCTCCAGCCCTACTGCGGCGCACCGCGCCGCTCTATATCAAGGCAGATTGACATACTGCCGATATATCGCTCATATATTGTAAATCACAAACAAGGTCGAGAAGGACGCCGCCATGAAGTACTCGCCCGGTGCTGAACGCTGCCCATTGCCGTATTCGCCATTCAAGAGCTGCACCGTGCCGCGTCCGATCGGCTGGCTGTCCAGCCGCAGTGTCGCCGGGGTGGAGAACATCGCGCCCTACAGCCAGTGGCAGAACCTGACCTTCGATCCGCCAATGGTGATGTTCGCGGCCAACCGCTACCCGGACGGGCGGCGCAAGGACACGGTCCTGAACGCCGAGGAAACCGGCTGGTTTGTCTGGAACATGGCGACATTCGCGCTGCGCGAGGCGGTGAACATCAGCGCCATGGCTTTGCCGCCCGAGGAAAGCGAGTTCGACCGTATCGACGTGACCCGCATCTATTCCGACAACGGTGCGGTGCCGATGGTCAAGGAAAGCCCCTGCAAGTTCGAATGCCGGTACCTGAGCACGCACACGATGCGCGGCGCCTCCAACCACGGCACCGTCGATGTCGTCTTTGCCCAGGTGGAGACGATCCATATCGACGACCAAGTGATCCGGCCTGACGGTCGACTGGACATCACCGCGATCGAGCCAATCGCCCGGTTGGGATACTTCGACTACACCGTGATCCGCGAGACCTTCGAGATGCGCGTGCCCGGATCCGATGCCGACGCCCAAGCCGGATTGGAAGGCCGTGGCGGCAAGTGACTTTGCGATAACCACTACAACAAACTGCCCAGCCATGCGCGTCGAGGCGGACACACAACAGCGGAGGATTCTGAAATGACACATCGTAATCGCAAGACCGGGCTAGCTTTGTCGCGCCGGTCTGTTCTTGGCGGTATCGGCCATGGCTATCACTGGCCTCCCGGTGCGGGCGCAAACGCTGACGCCGGTCCGGGTAACCACGGCGCTGCGGTTGGCAAATTACACTCCGGCCTACACGGCCTTGCGCGAAGGCATCTTTGCCAAGCACGGGCTGGCGGTCGAGATCGCTGCAGCCAGTTCCGTGGCTGAGCCGATCTCCATCCTGAATGCCGGGCGCGCAGAATTCGCGATGACCGGAACGGGGATGGCCATCAACTCAGCCATCGAAGGCGCCGATACCCGAGTTATAGCCAAGATGGCGGGTGCCATCGGGCTGTGGTTCATTTCCAAGCCCGGCGCCGGCGTCAAGTCGCTGGAGGATTTGAAAGGCAAGACCATTGCTTCCTACCGGTTCCCGTCGAACACGGTTTCCTCGCCAACCTACGCGATGAAGTCGGTGGGCGGGTTCGATCCCAAGGACGCCGGCGTGAGCTTTGTCGAAGGGCCGCTCGGGTCGATCATCCCGACCGTCGTGGAAGGTCGCGCGGATCTGGGCTGCGTCTTCGAATGGGATGCCAGCATTGCCGAGGCGGTTCACGGGCTGGAAGTCTCGCTGCCGCTGGCCGGAGTTCTGGGGCCAATCGCCTTTACCTCGACGCTGGTGTCGGCGGCCTATGCCGAAATGTACCCCGAGGTGGTGCAGTCCTTCGTCAACGCCCTGACCGAGAGCATGCAACTGCTGCACGCCAACCCCGAGGTATATGCCCGCGTCTCGGCGCAGGAATTCGACCAGGTTCCCGCCCCCGCCATCGAGGCAGGGGCCAAGCGCCTCTTGGGGGCCGAGGGCGTCGTGCCGCGCGATCCAATGCTGACGCCCCAGGAATGGGATGCCATCGTCGCCCACGATACCGCGGCAGGCACTGTGCGCGGGCAAGGCGACTATGCCACCCTCGTGGACATGTCCTATGCCGAGCGCGCCATTGCGGCGCTGGTCAACAAGGGCTGACCGTCAGGATCACGGCAACAGGGAGGTGCCCGTCATGGCATGGTCAAGCTTGAAATACCTGCCGGGCCAGATCGGCCTGGCACTTGTGGTGTTCGGTATATGGGAAGGTCTGGTGCAGGCCGATGTGCTGTCGGCGCATATTTACGGCTATCCGTCTGGCATCGCGGCAAAGGTCTGGGGTCTGCTGTCGACGGGCGAGCTGTTCCGTCACGCAGCGGTCACGGCCTTTGCCGCTGTCCTGGGCTTTGTCCTGGGCAGCGCCATTGGCAGTTTTGCGGGACTTTGCCTGTGGTTGAACGAAACGGTGGCCAGGATCGTGCGGCCGTTCATCGTGGCGATCAATGGGGTGCCCAAGATCGCCTTCGCTCCGCTGATCATCGTGTGGTTCGGCATCGGGATCGAATCCAAGATTGCCATCGCCGCCGCGCTGACCTTCATCGTCAGCCTGATAGCTACCTATAACGGCACGCTGGAAACTGACCGTGACCTTCTGCGACTGATGCGGTCGCTGGGGGCCACACGGTTGCAGGCTTGGCGCAAGGTGGTAGTGCCCGCGGCGCTGCCGTGGATCCTGTCGACACTGCGGCTGAACGTGGGCTTTGCTCTGATCGGAGCCGTGGTGGGCGAATACATCTCGTCGCAAGAGGGGCTGGGGTACCTCGTCTACTATTCCGGTGTTCTCTATGACCTGAACGGGGTCTGGGCCGGCATTATTGCGCTGATGGTCGTGGCCCTGCTGATGGATCGCGGTGTGACCGAAATTGACCGGAGGCTGCGGTGGTGAACAAGCATTATCCGTTGGAAACCAAGGGGCTGTCGGTCACCTTCAACGCAGGCAGCAGCAATGAGGTGGTGGCCTTCTCAGACATCACCTTCACGCTGAAGCCCGACGAGATCCTTGCGATTGTCGGGCCCTCGGGCTGCGGGAAATCCACGCTGTTCAACGTGATCGCGGGGCTGCAACCGGCCACCGTGGGCGAGGTCATCGTCAACGGCACCCGGGTTTTGGATGCCAAGGGTCAGGTTGGTTACATGTTGCAAAAGGACATGCTGCTGCCTTGGCGGTCGGTGCGCGACAACGTGGCCCTTGGACTGGAGATCAAGGGCGTTCCTAGTGACGAACGCAATGCGGTGGCTGACCGGTTGATCGCCGCCTACGGGCTGAAGGGTTTCGAGGAGTCGAAACCCGGCACCTTGTCGGGCGGTATGCGCCAGCGTGTAGCCTTCATGCGCACGCTGGCACTGGACCCGGATGTGATCCTGCTGGACGAACCGTTTTCTGCGCTCGATTTCCAGACCCGTACGCTGTTGCAAGCCGAGGTACTGGACATCATCAGCAAGCAGCGTAAAAGCGCGATCCTGGTCACCCACGACATCGGCGAAGCCGTGACCATGGCCGATCGGGTTATGATCCTCAGCCGCAGGCCTGGCCGGATCAAGCGGATCGTCGACATCGACCTGCAACGCGAGGAGCGCGATCCGGTCAAGCTGCGCAGCAACGCCCGGTATCAGGACTACTTCCAGCTGCTATGGTCGGAGCTCGATATCTAGCGATCGGCACCCCAATTCATGGTTTCCTGGCCTCCGGCCAGGAAACCACAAAGCCATATCGTTATTTATCAGACTTTCGATTTGCTTGAAAAATTTCGCCTTGCGTCTGTCAGATCGCTTCTCCTGTGAAAATGCCCGTCGTGATAGAACCGCCGCTGTCGCGCAACCCTTAAATCGGGTCATCCTCAATTTGTGTGGTGCAGAGGAAGCATTCGGGCCCTGAGCAAGTTCGGGCCGGCTCGCCCATACATCGCGCGCTTCAAGGTCTTCAATCGGTTGATCTGGCCTTCGGCTTGACCATTGCTCCACTCCATTTCGATCGCATTCCTGACCGCATCAATGTCTCTGTTCAAGGTTCGGGCGAACCGCACGATGGGCGCCAGGTCCGTTTCGATCGCATCGTCGATCCAGGCGGGCAGCGGGTCTGCTTTTCGACCACGCAAGATGCCATTGAAACGCATGGCGAGGCGCCGCATTGTTGTGAAGGCAGGCGAGCCTTCCTTGAGAACTTCGACTTTTCTCGCCTGTTCCAAGGTGAACTTTCCTCTTGGTTTGATGCAGAGTGCGGCCGCGATAACCGGGGAAATCGCGTGCCCGGTTTCCGGGTCCCGGACCGGTGCAAGGATCTGATCTTCCTTGATGGGTCCCTCCTGTTCCTGTTTTTCGGTTCTGCGCCATCCGGCCAAGAGCCGCTGCAAGTTTGACAGGCTGCCCTCGTAACCACGTTCTTGGATCAAAGGGAGCAGTGCATTGCCGCTGCGAATACCGTTCTCCCAGCGTTGCTTCAGGTACTCTTCAAAATACCATGCAGACGAGCGTTTGAGGACCGCGCGCTTTCGGTCCGGTGGCGTCTCGAACTGCAGCCATTTCGCGACGCTACGTCGGGGAAACCCCGTCCTCCGCCCGATCTCGCTGCACGTCAGCCCTTGCTGCCGAAGTGCCGAAATGGTCCTGAAAATCTCTTCTCGGGATTTGCGATGGGCAAGACGTGATTTCAGAAGGTTCTGAGCTGTGCTGATGTTGTCTGCATCGGAGAGTAAGGCCCTGCCAGTTGCACGACCGTGCAGGTTCATTTGCTCCTCGATTGCCATGCGAAGGTTCTGCACGATATGAAACCGGTCGGCGACCTGTTCCGCCTGCGGCGCTCCTTTTCGGGCGGCTTGGGCGTAGAGACCGCAGCGATCCCGGCTTATGACTTCCACCTCAGGATGACGCCTTAGCCAGTCGGTGCATGTGACGACATCACGATCTTCGAGAACATCGATGACGGCGCGACGCTCGAGGTCGATGATGATCGTCCCGTAGTTCTGCGACTTTCGCCAACTCCAATCATCGATCCCGATGATCCGTGCGCGTGGTGGAACAACTTGAGCTGCGCGTAGCAACTGTCGGAGAATAGTATCGTCACTGACCCGGATACCCAGTCGCCGCAAGAGCCGTTCAGCTGGGGTGCCGCCAGCGGCGTGCGCCACATGGCCTAAGAGTTGCGCCTGTCGAGACGTCCGGCGCGCATAAGGGGTCGCCACCGCCGCCTCGCGATCGGAGAACGTGCGGCGGCGGCAATCCGAGTTCAAACATCGCCATCGACAAACCCTGAGCTCGATCCAAACCGCTTGGCCCTGAGCAGGAAGATCCTCGATCCGCCGGCACCTCCAACCATGTCGCTGTCTTGAGGGCGTCCCGCACTCAGGGCAGGTGCCATTCGGAGCCAGTCTGCCAGATACGACCCATGCACCCGTCTCAGACTGGCGGAACTCACCAACCTCCACGTTGGCGGTTGGAGCCCAATGCTTCTTCGATACCACGGCCTGATCCCTTCAATCTGTGAAGCTCGGTCAGACCGTGACACACAAATTGAGGATGACCCCCTTTAAGGGCAACGCGACACCGGAAGGCGCGCCAGATCCTTCCCGCGATCGTGGATTTTTACGACATCTCAATTACTTGCCGCCCGGACGGCCGAACGGTCTTTGAGACCGGTCCGCGCCGCGCCGATGCAGCCCGCCTGGCCTGGACCATTTCGGACCGGAGCTGACGGGCCGCGTTTCCGGGACCGTCCCGCCGCCCCCCGGTCATCCGGGCCTAATAGACCACCAGCACCGGCGCCATCGCGAGCAGGGCCAGCACCGCCAGCATCACACCGACGAAAGGCAGCGCACCGGCGAAGATCGCCTCAAGCGAGACACGGCGATCGCCCAAAGCGGCGTGGATCGTGAAGATCGAGATGCCGAAGGGCGGGGTCAAGAGGCCCACTTCCACCGCGATCACTGTCAGGATGCCGAAATGCACCAGATCGAAGCCTAGGCTTTGCGCGATGGGCGCGGCGATCGGCACGACGATCAGCAGGATCGAGCTGCTGTCGAGGATCATGCCCAGAAGCAGGACCAGCAGCAGATAGACCAGCAGAAAGCCAGTGGCGCCGAGCCCGATCTCATGCACGAAGCGGCTGATCGCAGCGGGCACACCGGCCACGGCCAGCATCTGTCCGTAGAAGCCGGCCGCCACCAGCAGGATCAGGATCGACACGGAAACTGCGCCGGTATCAGTCAATACCTTCCACAGCCGGCCCTGCCCCAGGCTGCGGCGCAGCAGCGCCACGACAAGCGCGGCAAAGGCGCCGACGCCGCCGGCCTCGGTCGGGGTGAAATAGCCGCAGTAAAGCCCGCCGATCACCACGCCCACGAGCAAAACAATGGGGGCGCCCTTGGTGACCAGACCGCCCAGCCCCAGCCGCGGCGCTAGGGATTGCGCCGCCTGCTTCTCGCGCAGCTTCGCGGCATCAAACACCAGACCCGGCGCCAGCCAGGCGGTCAGCACGATCATCAGCGCGAAGACCAGCGCCAGAATCAGCCCGGGCACCAGACCGGCCAGGAACATCTTGCCGATCGAAACCTCGGCCAGCACACCGTAGATGATCAGCAGCAGCGAGGGCGGGATCAGCATGCCCAGAACCGAGCTGCCCGCGACCGTGCCGGTGGCGAAAGACGGGCGATAGCCGTGACGCATCATCTCGGGCACGGCGACGCGGGTGAAGACGGCGGCCGAGGCGATGGAAACTCCGGTGACCGCCGCAAAGACGGTATTGGCGGCGACGGTGGCGATGCCCAGGCCCCCCAGCACCCGATGCAGCAGCGCGTCGGCCACATCGAACGTGTCGCGCCCGACATTCGAGATCGACACCAGCTGCCCCATCAGCACGAACAGCGGAATGGTGGCGAACAGGTAATTGGCGACGCCATTGTAGCTCGCGATCGACATCAGCTTCAGCGCCATGGCCATATTGCCCCGCAGAAGCCAGACGCCCACGAAGGCCACGCTGATCAGGGCAATCGCGATGCGCATACCCAGAAGGATCAGCACCAGAAGAAGGCCTATCAGCAGAAGGCCGATGGTGACGCTGCTCATGGCCTAGATCTCCACCATCTCGTCGGGCTCGGTTGCCGGCTGGATCAGCGCGACCAAGAGGCCGAAGCCGGAGGCGATGCCGCTGATCACGATGATCAGCCGGAAAGGCAGCGTCGGCAGGGTCCAGACCCCCTGCACGCCGAAGAACTCGCTCCGACGCCAGGCCTCGGCCGTATCGGGCCAGGCCGACCAGGCGATGGCGAAGAAGATCGCCACGCCCAGCAGCGCGAACAGCGTGTCCAGAAGCCGCACCAGCCCGGGGGCGACCTGGCGGATCCGGCTCACCAGAAAGTCGGCCCGGATCATGTTGCCGCGCAGGGCCGATGCCGGCAGCATCAGGAAGACGATCGCCACGACCGAACGCGCGGCGATCTCGGCCACGCCGGTGACCGGATGGTCCAGGGCGTTGCGGCCCACGACATCGGCCATGATCAAAAGCATTAGTGCAAAGATCCAGACCGTGCCAATGGCGGCCATGGCGTCATAGGCATTCTGCAGGCCCCGCCGGAACGGCGGAACCTGGGGCTGCGATGTGGTTGAAGACTCTGCCATGATGCTGCGGTCCCTGCGCTCAGACGCCCTTGGTCCAGTCGCGTGCGGGCGTGATGCCCCGCGCGGCCAGCGCATCGAAATATGCATGCAGTACGGTCTTAGCGGCCTCGCCATTGGCGCTCAGCCAGGGCTCGACGATATTCGGCAGCTTGGCCGCCCATTCGGCCTTCTTCGCCACGTCGAATTCGATGATCTCCAGCCCCGCCGCCTGCATCTCGGTGATCGCCTGGGTCGAGCGTTTGGTGACATAGGCGCCATGCGCGGCCGAGGTCAGGCGGCCGGCCTCGACGATCGCATCGGCCACTTCGGGCGGCAGGCGCGCCATGAAATCCAGGTTCGCCGCGATCCCGCCGAAATACATCGAGCCAAAGCCCACCCGTGCCAGCATCGGCGCCACTTCATAGGTGCGCGTGGGCTGGATGCCCGAGGCGAAGGACAGCGTGCCTTCCGACACGCCGGTCTGGATATCGGTGTAATAGGTGGTCAGCGCGCCATCGACCGGGGTTGCGCCGGTGCCCGCCAGCCAGTTAGCCGAAGTGCCCGGCGCGGAAAGCCGGCGATTGGCCACATCGGCCACCGAATTGATCGGGAAATTCGCGTAGATGTCATAGCTGTCGGTGATCAAGGATGACAGGTGCAGCATGTTCTGCGCGGTCCAGCTGTCCTTCAGATCGGGCAGCGTCGCCGTCAGCTCGTCGAAGATCTCGATCACCGTCAGCGGATCGTTATTGGCGAAAGGCGTGTAATAGGTGATGTTCTGCAAGGGCATGGCCGAGGCTTCCCAAAGCGTGCCCACCATGCCGATATCGACGATCCCGTCGCGCACCGCGGCGCGGGTGTCCGAGAATTTATACAGCGTGCCGCCGTAATTCTCGTGCCAGTTGATGGTGTAATTGCCACCCTTCTCGGCCAGGATCCGGTCCACTTCGGGCTGCAACGCGTTCTGCATCGCATAGACCCAGATATTCGTGGTCGGGTGGCTGGAGCCGATCTGGATGTCGATCGCCTCGGCCGCGCGGGCGCGGCGGGCCAGGAACGGAAGCGCAAGCGCGCCGCCGGTTGCGGCGATGAAGCTGCGTCTGGTCGTGGCGGTCATTCTGGTTTCCTCCCTGTTGCGCGGCCCACGGCTTTCCTCCGTCCGCGGTGCCGTGGCGTTTCAGTCAGTCGTGGTCGTCGTCTCGTTCAGCACTTCGGCGAAGCGGGTGAAGAATTCATCGGCCAGTTTGGCGGCGGTGGCCTGGATCAGCCGGCTTCCCAGCGCAGCAAGCTTGCCCCCCAGCAAGGCCTCCGCCGTATAGGTCAGCAGCGTGCCCTCACCTTCCGGCGCCAGCGTCACCCTTGCCGCGCCCTTGGCAAAGCCCGCGATCCCGCCCGAACCCTTGCCCGACAGGGTGCAGGCGAAGGGTGGCTCCTTGTCGGCCAGTTCGACCTCGCCCTTGAAGCGGGCCGAGACCGGGCCGATCTTCAGCTTCACCGTGGCGGTGAAGGCGTCGTCCGAGGTCTTCTCCAAGGCCTCGCAACCCGGGATGGCGCGGGCCAGCACTTCGGGTTCGAACAGCGCGCGCCAGACGGTTTCGGGCGGCTGGCTCAGGCTGTGGCTTCCGGTCAGTTCCATGTCTCATCCCGTTCGCTCGGACCGATGCCCAGAGCGGCCAGGATGCGCGCCGGGGTCATCGGGGTTTGGCAAAGCCGCGCGCCAAAGGGGCGCAGCGCATCGTTCACGGCATTCATCACCGCAGATCCGGCAGCGGCGGTGCCCGCCTCGCCCACGCCCTTGGCGCCAAGGATCGTGTCTTCGGTGGGCGTCTCGACATGGCCGATCACGATATCGGGCATCTCGCCCGCCATCGGCACCAGATAATCGGCCAATGAGCCGTTCATCAGCTGCCCGGCATCGTCGTAAAGGCATTCTTCATACAGCGCCGCGCCCAGGCCCTGCACTACGCCGCCGCGGATTTGTTCATCGACCAGCAAGGGGTTGATGATCCTGCCGCAATCCTCGACCACCCAATGTTTCAACAGCTTGACCAAGCCTGTCTCGGTGTCGACCTCGACATAGGCGGCCTGCACGCCATTGGTGAAGCCGAAGGGAAAGCCCTGCGGCGCGAAATGCTGGGCGACCGAAAGGGAATTGTCGGTGCCTTCGGGCAGCGTGTCGGGCCGGTAGGTGGCAATCCGCGCCAGTTCCGCCAGCGAAAGCCTTTCGGCCCCGCTGGCTGCATCGACCACCGCGCCGCCCTTCAGCGCCAGACTGTCCGGCGCCGCCTGAAGGATCGCCCCGGCGATGCGGCACAGCTGTTCCGCCAGCTTCCGCCCCGCCCGAAGCGCTGTTTCCCCGCCGATCCCGGCGCCGCGGCAGGCCCAGGTCGCCCCGCCCGAAGGCGTGGCATCGGTGTCGCCCGTCACCACCTTTACCTGATCCGGCGCCAGACCCAATTGGTCGGCGACGATCTGGGCGATAATGGTTTCGGTGCCTTGCCCCTGTTCGGTGACGGAAATCGCGCAATGTGCCTCGCCCCCCGGGGTCAGCCGCACCACCGCCCCATCCTGGGCTGAAATCCGCGCCCCGCCCACGCCATAGAAGGCCGCGCCGGGATTAGTGATCTCGACAAAGGTCGCCAGACCGATGCCGCGATAGATGCCGTTTTCGCGCAGCGCGGCCTGTTCGGCGCGCAGCCCGTCGTAATCCATCAGCGCCCGCAAGCGTCGCAGGCTTTCCTGATGCGACAGCTTCTCGAACCTATAGCCTGTGGCCGAGGCGCAGGGGTAAGCGTCATCCGCCACCACATTCTTCGCCCGCATCTCGAACGGGTCGAGGCCCAGCTTTTCCGCCGCCAGATCGATCAGCGCCTCGGTCACCTGCACGGCGATCGGATGGCCCACGGCGCGGTATTGGCTGGTCTGCACCTTGTTCTGGAACAGCACTTCCAGCACGCCGTGATAATCGGGCATCGCATAGGGCGCGCCCATCAGGCGGATCACCTGATTGCCCTCGGCCACCGAGGTGCGGGGATAGGTGGAATAGGGGCCGATCAGCGTGCGGTCCAGCACCTCCATCGCCAGCACATGGCCCTTCGCATCCAGCGCCATCCGCGCCTGCACCTTGTGGTCGCGGGCATGGATGTCCGAGTTGAAGCTTTCCAGCCGGTCGGCCAGGAACCGCACCGGGCGGTGCAGCTTCAGACTGGCGGCCACGGTGGCCATTTCCTCGTGATAGAGATGCAGCTTCATCCCGAAACTGCCGCCCACATCGGGCGAGATCACCCGCACGCGATGATCGGGCAGGCCGAACTGGCGGGCATAGACATCCTGGAACTGGAACGGCGTCTGGGTGCCGTGATGCACGGTCAGCTGGCCGGATGAGGGGTCGTAATCGGCCACCACTGCCCGCGGCTCCAGCGTCACGGCGGTGTGGCGGCCAAAGCGCCATTCGCCTTCCACCACCAGCGCCGCCCCGTCGAAGGCCGCGGCAGCACCTTCGGTCTTCAACTCGGTGCGGTAGCACAGGTTCGAGGTGCTGGCCTCGGCCGCCGCCGGCATCTCGGGGTCCAACGCCGGGGCAAAGCCCGAAACGGCGGGCAGTTCCTCGATATCCAGCAGGATCTTCTCGCAGGCATCCTCGGCTTCGGCCCGGGTCCGGGCGATCACCATGGCGACCGGATGGCCGACCCAAAGCACCTCGCCCTCGGCCAGGATATTCTGCGCCGGGCTGGTCATGCCGGCGAAATGGCCCAGAACCCCGGTCCAGTCCTGGCACAGCGGGTTCAGATCGGCGGCGGAATAGACGGCGATCACCCCGGGCGCTTCCCGCGCCTCGTCCAGATCCAGCGCCACGATCCGTCCATGCGCCATCGGGCTGCGCAGGAAGGCCGCATGCACCATGCGCGGCAAAGCCAGATCCGAGACATAGGCGCCCCGCCCGGCCAGATGGCGCAGCGCGTTGCGGCGCAGATGCGGCTGGCCGATATGGGCCGGACGGTCGGGGACGAAATTCCGGCTCATGCCGCGCCCCGCTTTTCGGCCGTGGCGGCGATGGCGTCGACGATGGCCTCATAGCCCGTGCAGCGGCAGTAATTGCCCGACAAGGCCTCGCGGATTTCCTCGCGCCCCGGCACAGCCTCGCGTTTCAACAGCGCCTGCGCGGTCATCAGCATGCCCGGGGTGCAATAGCCGCATTGCAGCGCGTTGCGGGCGTGGAATTCCTCCTGCAGATCGGCGATCTCGCCCGTGGCATCCAGCCCCTCGACGGTGGTCACCGCACAGCCCTGCGCCTGCACCGCCAGCGTCAGGCAGCCATGCACCGGCTTACCGTCCAAAAGCACCAGACAGGCACCGCAGACGCCCATCTCGCAGCCCAGATGCGTGCCGGTCAGCCGCAGATTGTCGCGCAGCACATCGGCCAGCGTCTGGCGCGGCTCGACTAGGATCTCGACGGCTTCGCCGTTGATCTGAAATTCAACCGCCTGTTTCACGCCCATTCCCCTTGAACACGCCGCAACAGCCGGCCCAGCAGCACGCCCGCCAGATGCAGCCGGGTCGCGGCCGGCAAGACCGGATCCTCGCTAGGTTCGATATCCTGCGCGACGGCCGCGCAGGCCGCAGCGATTGCGGCCTCGTCCAGCGCCCGTCCCACCAGCGCGGCCTCGGCCGCCACGGCGCGCATCGGCGTCAGCCCGACGCTGTGAAAGACAATATCGGCACTGCCGATCAGCCCGGCCTCGGGCACCAGCCGCAGCGCCGCGCCGACCATGGCGAAATCGCCACGCCGCCGCGCCAGTTCGGCGAAAGCAACGCGCTGGCCCGGCGCCGGCGGCGGGATCAGCACCGAACGCAGGATCTCGCCCGGCTCCAGCGCCGTGGTGTAAAGGTCCAGGAAGAACTCATCCGCCGCGATCTGGCGGGCCCCGTCCGGCCCCTCGACCTCAAGCACCGCGCGTAGGGCGCGCACCACGGCCGGAAATTCCGAGGCCGGATCGGCCAGAACCAGATTGCCGCCGAAGGTCGCCCGGTTGCGGATCGCCGGATGGGCGACATGGCGCGCGGCCTCGACCAAAAGGGGCGCATGGTCCGCCACAAGCGGATCCTCCAGCAACACCGCATGCGGCGTGATGGCGCCGATGCGCAGGCCCTCGGGCCCGACCGACAGGCCGGCCAAAGCGGAAATCCGCGAAATGTCGATCAGCAGCGCCGGCGCCTGCAACCGCAGCGACAACGAGGGCACAATCGAATGCCCGCCGGCCAGATAGACCGCTTCGCCCTCCGAACGGGCATAAAGATCCAAGGCCTGCGGAAGATCCTCCGCAAGCCGGTATGCGAATGGCGGCGCCTTCATTGCTCCCTCACAGCCGGTCAGGCCGGGCTCCACCCCCAACTTCTGACCAGTTGGTTACAAATGACAGGCGCAGCGATTCCGCGCAAGCATAAAAATGACCGCTTGGTTACATCTTTGGGATTTGCTATTCTGGCTCCGGAATAAAGAAAGCCCCTGCGATGGAAGACAGCGACGCCTCCGGGTCAACGCCCCGGCGCAAGAACATGCGCCGCGACGACCGCGACCAGCAGATCCTGGAAGAGGCGGTGCGGTTCTTCGCCGAATGCGGCTTCGAGGGGCAAACGCGCGAACTGGCCAAGCGGCTGGGCGTGTCGCATGCGGTGATCTACCGGCATTTCGACAGCAAGGAGGCGCTGATCGAGCGGGTCTACGAACATGTCTATACCAGCCGCTGGCGCAGCCAGTGGGAAGACTGGGTGACCGATCGCAGCCAGCCGCTGGAAGCCCGGCTGATCCGCTTCTACTGTGACTATGCCGATTGCGTGTTCGAATATGAATGGGTGCGGATCTTCATCTCGTCGGGGCTGAAATCCTATGGCCTGCCGGAGCGCTATCTAGCCATCGTCCGCGACCGCATCATCCGCCCCGCCGTGGCCGAGGCGCGGCACGAACTGGGCCTGCCCGAACGCCCGCCGACCGAGCCCGAGGAAGAGCTGTTCTGGGGCCTGCATGGCGGCGTCTTCTACATGGCGATCCGCAAATTCATCTACGGCACCGGAATCGCCGAAGATGTCGGCAGCGCCGTCACCCGCACGGTCAAGGCCTATCTGTCGGGCATTCCGTCCCTGTTGTCTGCCGAAGAACATGTCAAAGGGCCTCCAGATCTTGCGGGCGGACCATCGCAGAAGGCCGGCGTATGAGGACGGTCTGTCTCAATGTCCGTCCCGCAAGCGCATGAAGCTGATCGGCCGGGGCCAGGCCCAGGTCATCCGCGGCGCATCAGATTTCGGCAATCGGCAGCTTGCGATAGCGCTTGCCGGTGAGCTTTCCGAGAGCGTTGGCAAAAGCCGGTGCCGCCAGCGGCGCCGGGCATTCGCCGACGCCGGTCGGTCGGTCGGCGCTGTCGACCAGATGCACCTCCATCGCCAGCGGCGTATCGCCCATATAGGCGGGCACATAGTCGAAGAAATTCGACTGCTGCACGATGCCATCCTGCAACGATATCGCCGATTGCGGCAGGACCTGTGACAGGCCGAAGACAAAGCCGCCCTCGAACTGGCTGGCCACCGACAAGGGATTGACCGCAAGTCCGCAATGCACTGTCACCAGCACGCGATGGATCCGCGGCACGCCGTCGAGGATGGACATGTCAAGCAGGCAGGCGCTGCGCTGATAATCGCTCAGCGCCGTTCCAACCGCATGACCCGGTTCCAGACCAGCCAGCCATGGCCCACTTTTCTCTTTCAGCAACGACAGCACGGCGCGGGACTTCGGCACATCGTCGCGCAAAAGACCCATGCGGTAGTCGATCGGGTCGACGCCGGCCCGATCGGCCAGTTCCTCGATCAGTGTCTCCATCACGAAGGAACTGTGGGTATGGCCGATCGAGCGCAGCGACAGCGTCGGCACATTGACGTTGGGATGATGGGCCGAGACGTGAAAATTGCCGAAACCATAGGGGCAGTCGGCAATCCCCTCGACAGCCAGAAAATCGACGTCGTTCTTCACAAGGAACGGCTCGCCGAAATTTCCGCTGCCCAGCAGGAAGGACTGGCCGGCGACGACATGCCGCCAGGCTGCGGGGCGCCCGTCACCGCCGATGGCGATCTCGGCGCGATGGGCGAAGGCGGGGCGGTAGTAACCGCCGCGAATGTCGTCCTCGCGCGACCACATCAGCTTGACCGGGATGCCCGGAAGCCGGCTGGCAAGCGTCGCCGCTTCGCGCTCCAGATGCAGGTCCATCGTGCCGCGCCGCCCGAAGGTACCGCCCCCGGGCAGTACGTTGAGCCGCACCCGGTCCGGCGCCAGCCCCAGAATGCCAGCGATCGCTGCCTTCTCCATCGTCGGGCTCTGGCCCGCCGTCCAGACCTCGGCGCTGTCACCATCATTGCGGATCGTGATCGCCAAGGGGCTCCATCTGGCCATGCGCCAGATAGGGAAACTCGAACTCGGCCTCGATCCGGCTGTCTGCGGCGCTGCGGTCAAACGCCGAGGTCTCGCCTTGGTCCAGCCAGGGCTTTCCCGGGCTACGGACAAGCTGCAGATAGCGCTCCGACAATTCGGCACTGTCGACCCGTTCGACACCCGACATGTCCCATGTCACCTCTAGCAGGTAGCGGGCACGGGTCGCCGTCCAGAACCCGTCAGCCACCACGGCCACAGCCGAGCCGCGGACCAGCGGGATCTCGAAGATGTCATGCACGCCGGGCACCGCCCGAGCGGCACTGTCGTCAAACCCGGCGACGCTGGCGCCGAAGACCTCGGGCCGGGCCAGCACCGCGACCTTCATGCCGGGAAGGACAAAGTCGATGGCATAGACGAAACTGCCGTCGCATTTCTCGGCGCTGTCCAGCCTTGGCACCGGCCGGCCAATCAGGCGGAAGGCCTCGGGCGTCTTCAGCACCACGGCTTCAGGCGGCGACAGCTTTGCGACATCCTCTGCCAGCGAGGCATAATGTCGCGTTGCCGTTAAATAGGCTCTGCCTCAATCTGTGTGGCGCACTATCCTGAGAACGGGAAGATTCAGGAGGGATAGTGGTGATTTCAAGGAAGCACTGGTCGCCCGGGAGCGATGTTTCCGTTCAAAGCGTTGAGCGGCGCGATTCCGGCGGGTGGACTGTATCCGGCAGTCTGACACCAAACGGCATCTGCCCAGACTGTGGATTGCAATCGCGACGTCGTCACGGCTGGCGGCGTAGGCGGCTGCAGGATTATCCCGCCCATGGTGACGGGGTTACGGTAACCCTCTGGGTTTGCCGTTGGCGATGTTTGGCACCCGCCTGCCCGCGCCGGACTTTCTCGGACCAGATCGGCTCGATTGCGCGTCCTTTTGCGCGGCGCACTTCGCGTGTCGGGGAAATTGTCAGCCATCTTGGGCACGCGACCGGCGGGCGGCCTGCCGAG
>NZ_BMYI01000028.1:0-32553 GCF_014652195.1 Gemmobacter nanjingensis | reverse complement strand
TGATCCATGAAACGCGCCCCTCGCAGCCGTCAACGCCATGATTTATATGCGAAATATCACGATTACGACAGCGAAATCAGCGACTTACTTGGAGAATGTGGGTTTATATCGCCGATGCGCCGGTTGCGCTACGTGACCTTCTGGCGCCCGGACGCATCCATACCTATGTGCCGCCAAGGCTGGCGGACCAGATCGAGAATCGTTTCAAGGCGCCGCTTCTGGTGCACCGGCTGTCGACCAAGGTGCTCATGTATAACGAGCAGGCCTATCCCGACGGAAGCCCGGTCACCAATCTCTGGCAACTGACCCTGCCCGAATGGTCAGGGAAGGTGATGATGGTCGATCCGACGCAGCGCGGCGAATTGCTGGACCTTCTGACCGAGATTGCGCTCCATCCCGACGAGATGGCGGCGGCGTACAAGGCCCAGTTCGGCAGCGATATCGTGATCGACGATGATCTGTCGGGCGCGGGAGAGCAATTCATCCGCAATCTCTTTCTCAACGATCTGGTTCTGGTCTCGAACAGTGACGATCTGAACAAGGCCGTCGGGACGCGGGATGCCAAGGACCCGCCGGTCGCCTTTGGCACCTATTCCGACCGCCGCGACAATGAAGAGGAAGGCTGGGCATTGCAGGTTGCCAACGATGTTGAACCTGCAAATGGCATCCTGTTCCCGGCGGTGCTGGCGGTGGCGGACAAGGCGCCCAGTCCGGCCGCGGCGCGGCTGCTGATCGACTTCATGTTTGGCGATGACACGGCAGACGGGGGCCCGGCCTTTGCGCCCTTCAACGTTCCGGGCGACTATGCGACCCGCACGACCATTGCCGATGACCCGGATTCCGTGCCGCTGGAAGATCTGAAGGCATGGACCATCAATACCGAGGCCGTGGCGGAACACCGCGCCCGCATCGCCGATCTGATCATCACCCTGCAATGATACGGGTGTGGCGCAGCCGCGACAGGCTGCGCCCGCCGTCCGCCGGAGATTTTCCCCATGTCAATGCCCGAGCTTGCCGCGCCCGGTTGGCGCCGGTTTCTGACCGCGCGCAGACTCGCACCGCTGCTGATGATCCTGATCGTCGGCGTTCTGGTGCTTGCCCCGCTGCTGCGCATCCTTCTGGCCACCCTGAGCCCCGCCGGGATCGAAGCCTGGGGGGCGATACTTGCCAGCCCGATGTCGCCGAACCTGTGGTGGCGCCCGTTGATGAACACCCTGATCCTGGGTTTGGGCGTTTCGGCGGGCTGTCTGCTGCTGGGGGGCTTCACCGCCTGGCTGGTGGTGATGACCGATGTGCCGGGCCGTCGCATTCTGGGAGTGCTGCACACATTGCCCTTCATGATCCCGAGCTTTGCGGCGGCGCTGGCCTGGGGCACATTGTTTCGCAACGGGCGTATGGGCGGATCACCGGGCTTTTTCGAGGCGAACGGCTTCATCATTCCCGACTGGCTGGCCTGGGGCATCGTGCCGGTGCTGATCGTGCTGATCGCGCATTACTATTCGCTGGCCTTCACCATCATCGCCGCCGCGCTGTCTTCGGTCGGCGCAGACCTGGTCGAGGCTGCGCAGATGACCGGCGCCCGCCGTCCGCGCATCTTCTTCGGCATCGTGCTTCCGGTGGTGACGCCGGCGCTGGTTTCGGCGGCCTCGCTGACACTCGCGGGTGCGGTGGCGAACTTCGCCGCGCCTGCGCTGCTGGGCCTGCCGGTGCGGATGCAGACACTTTCAACCCGGCTTTTCGGCATGATCGAGATTGGTCAGGCGGAGCGCGGCTTCGTGCTGGCGCTCTTGCTGATTGCTGTTTCCGGCATCTTCCTGTTTCTGTCGGACCGGCTGGTTTCAGGGCGGCGTGCCTTTGTGACCGTGACCGGGAAGGGCGGGCGCACCCGGCGCTTTCCTCTGGGAAAATGGCGCTGGCCGCTGTTTGTGGCGGGCTTCGGGCTTGCCATGCTGACCACGATCGTGCCGGTGGTGGTTCTGGTCGCCTCCAGCCTTGCGACGCAGACCGGGGCGCTGTTTTCAAACTGGACGCTGCATTTCTGGCTTGGCGAGGGGGGCGGCCAGATCGCACAGGGTACGGCGGGCATCTTTCGCAATCCTGTGCTGATCGGCGCACTGCTGAACACGCTGAAGCTGGGCGTGGTGGTGGCACTGATCACGATGCTTCTGGGGTTGGCGCTGGCCCATACGATTACCCGCAACAAGGGGACCGTGCTGGCCAATATCCTGTCGCAGCTGGCCTTTCTGCCGCTGCTGATCCCCTCGATTGCCTTCGCCGCAGCCTATATCGCCCTGTTTGGCGCACCTATCGGGCCGCTGCCTTCGCTTTACGGCAGCTTTACGCTGCTGGTCATGGCTGCCGCCGCGCATAACCTGCCCTATGCGGTGCAGTGCGGGCGATCTGTGCTGGGTCAGATTTCCACCGATCTTGAGGAAAGTGCCCGGCTCACCGGCGCCGGTCCCTTGCGGCGGATGTGGGCCATCGTCGTGCCGCTGGCAATCCGGGGGCTTCTGGCGGGCGCCATTCTCGTCTTCGTCAAGATGGTGCGCGACCTGTCGCTGGTCGTCCTGCTGTTCAGCGCCACCTCTCCTGTCCTTTCGATGGTCGCCTACCGCTATGCCGCCGAAGGGTTTATGCAATTTGCCAATGCCATCACCGTTCTGATCCTCGTGATCTGTCTGACGGCCTCGCTTGTCGCGCAGGCCCTTCAGGCGCGCGTGCAGAAATGGAAGGAGTGACTTTCATGGCTTCTGTCCCGAACGAAGCAAAGGATGCGATCCGCATCACCAATCTCGTGAAACGCTTCGGCGACTTTACGGCCATTCCCGATCTTTCGCTTTCGGTCCCGCCGGGGTCTTTCCTTGTGCTGGTTGGCCCGTCAGGCTGCGGAAAATCCACCCTTCTGCGCATGCTGGCCGGGCTGGATGAACCGACCGGCGGCGAGATTGCCTTCATGGGGCAGGTCGTTTCTTCGGGAACGGGCGGTGTGGTTGCCGATCCCAGGATGCGGAATGCGGGGCTGGTGTTCCAGTCCTATGCGCTCTGGCCGCATATGACGGTGGCGGGCAATATCGGCTGGCCTCTGAAGGTGGCCGGCTGGGACAGGGCCGCGCGCGAGGCACGGATTGACGAGGTGCTGGGATTGCTGGGCATCGCCGCCCTGCGCGACCGCTATCCGGCGGAAATCTCGGGCGGGCAGCAGCAACGGGTCGCCATTGCCCGCACACTGGCCCCGAAACCCTCGATCCTGCTGTTCGACGAGCCGCTGTCCAATCTGGATGCAAAGCTCAGGATCGAGATGCGCAGCGAGCTGATGCGGATTCACCGGGCGACGGGCGCCACCTCGGTCTATGTGACGCATGATCAGGTGGAGGCCATGACGATGGCCACCCATGTGGCGGTGATGAACCAGGGCCGGGTCGAACAGTTTGGCCCGCCGCGTGACCTGCTGGCACGACCGGCCACCACCTTTGTCGCCACCTTCCTCGGGACACCCCCCGGAAATCTGCTGCCTGCCACCCGTGAGGGCGACATGCTTGTACATGCCGGGGTGCCGCTGGCGCCGGCAGCGCTGGCCGGAAGCCATGACGCGGTGCAGCTGTTCTATCGGGCAGAGCAAATCACCATCGGTCGCGCGCCCGGGCGGCCCATCTTGACGGCAGAATTTTCCGAGGCGGCCCCCATGGCGGGCAAGGTCATGGTGACCGCAGCGACGGGCGTGCTGCGACTGTCGGCGATTGTTGATGATTTTCCCGATGCCCGTCCGGGGGATCTGATCGAACTTGCACTTACCGGCGCGCCGGACGCCGTCTTTGCCGCAACCGGCGAAAGGATCGAATGATGCGCCTTATCCTGATGCGCCATGGCGAAACCACATGGAATGCCCAATCCCGGCTGCAGGGACAGGACAACTCCGACCTGTCCGAACGCGGGATCGAACAGGCCCGCCGTTTCAGCGCCTTCGTGCGGGCGCTGAAACCGGCGCGGGTGGTGTCGTCGGATCTGGGACGCACCCGGCAGACCGCTGAACTGATCGGCCATGGCGACTGTCCCAGCGACGCGCGCCTGCGCGAGTGGGACATGGGCAGCTGGACCGGGCGTACGAAGCCTGATCTGATCGCCGCCGACGCCGAACTGTATCACGCCTGGCGCGCGGGCACGTACACCCCCGAAGGCAGCGAGCCCTGGGCCGTGTTTCGTGACCGGGTGGCAGGGGGCCTGCGCCACTGGCTCGCCGCGGGTTCCGGCGACCTGCTGGCGGTGGTGCATGGTGGCGTGATCCGCGCCGCGCTGGACGCCTTTTTACAGATGCCACCCGCACGGGTGATCCCGGTGACGCCCGGCACCGGCACCATCCTCAGCTTCACGCCCGGCGTCTGGGAAACCGCCCAGCTGGAGGGCTACAATATCGGCGCAGTGGTGCCGGATCTTTCCGTCGCAGACTGAAAGGGCCCTGCCATGACCGGCACGTTTGTCATCCTCGATCTGCTCGGGGGCGTTGCCCTGTTGCTCTGGGGTGTGCGCATGGTCCGCACCGGGATGGAGCGTGGCTGGGGCGACCGGCTGCGCGCCTGGCTGGAACGAAGGCTGTCGAGCCGGATCGCAGCCTTCGGTGGCGGCTTGGGTGTCACGGCCATTCTGGGCAGTGCCACCGCGACCACGCTGATCGTGGCCAGTCTTGCGGCTGGCGGTGTTCTGGCGCCTGCCGCCGGGCTGGCGGTATTGCTGGGGGCGGATGTCGGGTCGGCGGCCACGGCTGCGGTGCTGGCCTCTGGATCTTCGGTGGCTGCGATGCTGGCGCCAGTGCTGATATTTGCGGGCTATGTGACCTTTGGCCGATCCGCCGAGTTCCGCCCACGCAACATGGGGCGCATGCTGATCGGGCTTGGCCTGATGTTGTTCGCGCTGAAGCTGGTGGTCGGCGCAACCGCGCCGCTGCGCGAGGCAACGCTGTTTCACGATCTCCTCAATGCCCTGTCGGCCGAGCCGATGCTTGCCTTTCTGGCCGGGGCCCTTCTCACATGGATCTGCCATTCGTCGCTGGCAGTCGTTCTGTTGCTGACGACCTTCGTGATGAACGGCAGCCTCGCACCGGATCAGGCGCTGCCTTTCGTGCTGGGGCTGAACTTCGGAGGCGGCCTTCCCGCGCTGACCGCCACGATGGGGCAGCCTGCCGCCGCACGGCAGTTGCCGGTTGCAAACCTGTTGTGCCGGGGCGGGTTGGCGGTGCTTGCCCTGCTGGGCATGGCGCCGCTGCTGCGCGGGCTGGCAGGGATGCATCTGACGCCAGCTACGGCGGTGGCGCAGATGCATCTGGGTTTCAACCTGGCTGCCGCGATCATCTTCCTGCCGCTGTCGCACAAGGTGCCGGGGGTGGTGGCGCGGCTGGTGCCGGGTGATCCGCCCCCGGATCAGGGGCTCGCTGCGCCGCGATACCTGACGGTTTCGGCGGCAACCACACCGCAGATGGCGCTGATCAATGCAGGGCTGGAAACCACGCGCATGGCCGAGATGGTGGCCCGGATGATCGAACTGCCTCTGGATGTTCTGAAAAGCGGCAAACTGGAAGGCCTGCGCGATCTGTCGCCACTGGGGGACCAACTCTCAGCGCATCTCAAGGCGCTTGGACGTTATCTGTCCGGGCTGACAGCCGAAGGCCAGACAGGAGACGAAGCGCGGCGTGCCCGGATGATCCTGCATTACGCAGGCAGCCTGGAACATGCGGGCGACATCATCCGCCGCACCCTGAGCGACCGCGCCCGCCAGAAGGTGCGCCGAAACAGCGTCTTCGACACCATGCAGCAAGACAGTCTGAGCGATCTGCGGGCTGTTCTGACGGGTACGCTTCAGGTGCTGCCCGCAGCACTTTGCTCTGACGATCTGGAGGTGGCCAAGGAACTGGCCAGTCGCAAGGATGTTTTTCGCAGCCGGGAAGACAGGATCATCGCGGCGGATCTTTCGCAGGGATCTTCGGACAGTGCTTCGGCAAAGCTGTTCTTCGACATCTTGCGTGATCTCCACCGTGTCAATTCTGTGCTGGCCGCTGCGGCCTATCCCAGACTGGCCGCCGCTGGCCTCATGCATGGCAGTCGCCTGCGGGAGATGGAGCGTGTCGACGAAGCCGGGATCTCCGAATAGGCGCCGGATGTAAGCATCTGCGATCTCAAGAGATTGTAGGCCCGGACCCGTGCCGCACCCGTGGCTGGTCCGGCAGCTTCGAACTGCCGGGCCATTCCTGCACAGGAAAGTTCAGAATCCTTCGACGACAATCTTGCCGATCATCCGGCCGGATTCTACGGCGGCATGGGCCTCGCGCATCGTTGCTGCGTTGATGGGCGACAGGGTTCTGGTCAGTGTCGTGCGGATCTCGCCTGCATCGACAAGCCCGGCCACCCGATTCAGAAGCCGGTGCTGTTCGATCATGTCGGGGGTCTGGTGCATGGGCCGGGCGAACATGAATTCCCAGTGCAGGCTGGCCGCCTTGGTTTTCATGCCTCCCATTGGCATCGGCAGGTCGGTATCGTCGATCGCCACGATGCCGCCTTGCGGGCGGATCAGTTCCACGCAGGCAGCCCAGTGCCGCATGTCGTTGAAAATCGCGATATGGTCGACGTGCCGGAAACCCAGCCCGCGCACCTGCGCAACCAGATCCTCGCGGTGATTGACAACATGGCTGGCGCCCAGATCCCGGACCCAGGATATCGTATCGGGGCGCGAGGCGGTGGCGATCACCGTCAAACCCGCCCGTCTGGCAAGCTGGATGGCGATGGAACCAACGCCGCCCGCGCCGCCGATCAAGAGGATCGACTGGCCCTTGTCCGCACCATCGGGGTCAATGCCCAGCCGGTCGAACATTGCCTCCCACGCGGTAATCGTCGTCAGCGGCATTGCGGCGGCTTCGGCGAAGGTCAGTGAGGCCGGTTTGCGCCCGGCGATCCGCGCGTCCACAAGGTGATACTGCTGGTTGGTTCCTGTGCGGGTGATGTCGCCCGCATACCAGACCTCGTCGCCCGGTTTGAAAAGGGTCACATCCGGCCCCACCGCCGAGACGATCCCGGCCGCGTCATAGCCGATCACCCTTGGCGTGGTCTCGGCCTTGTCCTTGGGCGCACGCACTTTGGCATCCACCGGGTTGACCGAAACGGCCTTCACCTCGACCAGCAGATCGTGGCCTTCGGCGCGGGGCATCGGCAGCTCCACATCGACAAGGCATTGGGGGTCATCAACCGGCAGATAGCGCAGCAGGGCGACGGCTTTCATGGCAGTAATCCTTTCCTTCGGGCGGCGGTCGGGCAGGGCCGGTGCCGTGTCATCCATTGCGGGCGTCGATGACGGCGCCCAGCATCGCCCGCACATAAGGGCTTTGCGGGCGGCATTGCGTCCTGGTGAACAGGGCAAGGAAACGGGCGAGCTTCATGGAATTGTCCTCGGTGTCACGGCGGGAATGCCGCATGGGGAACATTACCCCGCGAGGATTTCATGATAATCACCGCATTCAGGCAATGATAATTTGGAATTTCAAAATTCAGGTGCCGGGGGCATGCGGCAGGGCTGTGCCTTGCTGCACTGCGGTCTGAAACCTTTTTTCAAAGAATTCAATGAATGCCTGCACCCGTGACGGAAGCACCCGGTTCGGAGGGCGCACGGCCCAGACGTACCAGTCGGGACCGACGGAATAGTCGGGCAGCACCCGCACCAGACGCCCGGCTTGCAGATGATCCGCGACATCCCAGAGCGATTTCAGGCCGATGCCAAGGCCTTGCAGCAAAGCCTCCGTCACGGCCTCGCCGAAATTGGTGGTAAACCGGCCCGAGACGCGTGTTTCCACCTCGGTTCCCATGGCATCGCGCAGCAGCCAGTTCCGGGTTTCACCCAGAACGATACAGCTATGTGACCTGAGATCGGCGGGCGAGGCGGGCTGGCCTGCCCGTTCAAGATAGGCCGGGGCCGCAACAAGCAGCCTCGGGTTCTGCGCCAGTTTCCGCGCCACCAGTGAAGACGAAGCCAGCGCACCGATACGGATTGCCAGATCATAGCCGTGTTCGATGATGTCCACCATGCTGTCGCTCAGGTCGAGCCTGAGCGAAACCTCGGGGTAGAGCCGCAGAAACTCCCCGATATGCGGCACGATCTGGCTGCGCCCGAAGGCTGCCGACGCGGTGACCCGCAAGTCGCCAAAGACCCGGCTGCGGCTTGATGACATGGCCGCGCGGGCTTCTTCCGCGCTATCGAGGATCTGCCGGGCGTGCAGCAGGAAGGTTTCGCCTTCGGGGGTCAGCGAAACCGCGCGTGTGGTGCGATGCAGCAGCCGGACGCCCAGTTCTGCCTCCAGCGCCTGAATGCGCTGCGTCGTGGCGGTCGGCGAAATGCGCATATCCTCGCCCGCCTTTCCAAGCGCCCCAAGTGCGGCCACGCGGACGAAAAGCTCCAGGGTTTTCAGATCGAATGCCATGGATGATCCGCTTCCTTCGTCACACCGCGCCGCCGAACGCGCAACAGCCTCGCACGGTGACGGCAGGAAGGGCAACGACCGATCCGCCTGCATACCGCAGGACAGATCAGAGCCTTCGGCAAGCCGAACCCCTGCGCCGGTCAGTGGCCAAGGCAGGTCAGCAAGGCACGCCCGGCATCCTCGATATGCGCGGCAGTCAGGCGGGCCGCGCGTTCGGCATCGCCGGACCTGCAGGCGTCAAGGATCAGCCCGTGTTCGTCGACTGCTTTCTGCTGGCCGTCTGTCAGTGAAAGCTGGGCACGCAGATAGCGGTCGCTGAGATTAAGCAGATTTTCGATCACGCCGAGATAGTGCCGTTGGCCGCCTGCGCCATAAAGTGCGCAGTGGAAGCGGCGGTTCTGTTCCATCCATTCCGTCGGCGTGACCGCGCGGGCAAAGGCCAGATGCGCGGTTTCGGCGTCCGACAGGGCCGCTCCGGTCATCTGCCTTGCGGCCTGCCGGATGGCATCGCTTTCGACAAGCGCCCGCAGCCGGAAGATTTCCGCGATCTCCTGCGGCGGAAGATCGGTCACGAAAGCACCCTTGTAGCGCCGTGTCTCAACCAGGCCGAGTTGTTCAAGCCGGGCAATGGCCTCGCGCACCGGGATACGGCTGACATTGAAGGCGGTGGCGATTTCCTCCTGCCGGAGCTGGCTGCCGTTTTCCAGATCACCGTTCACGATGGCCGTGCGCAGCGCCGCGAAAACGACATCCGCGGCGGATCGGGTTTGTGACAGGTCGGTGCTTTCGAATTTCATAGGCCCGATATGCCCCGGATCGCCAAACTTTGGCCAGCGGAACAGGTTATAGCTTGAATTGTATATTGGATACAATATGCAATACCAGCGATTCATTATAGCCGGAGCAGGACATGCGCAGCACGAAGGTCATTCACGTCGTTTCATGCCATGCCGAGGGCGAGGTGGGCGATGTCATCGTCGGCGGTGTCGCACCTCCGCCGGGAAATACAGTGTGGGATCAGCGCAACTGGATTGCGCGCGATCAGGTGTTGCGCAATTTCATGCTGAATGAACCGCGGGGCGGGGTGTTCCGGCATGTGAACCTGCTGGTGCCGCCTAGGCATCCCGAGGCGCAGGCCGCCTGGATCATCATGGAACCTGAGGACACGCCGCCGATGTCGGGGTCGAACTCGATCTGTGTCTCGACCGTGCTGCTGGACAGCGGCATCATCCCGATGCGGGAGCCTGTTACCGAAATGGTGCTGGAGGCGCCGGGCGGTCTGGTGCGGGTGCGGGCCGAATGCGCGCAGGGCAAGGCCGAGCGCATCCATGTCGAAAACCTGCCGTCTTTCGCCACGCGGCTGGAAGTGCCGCTGGAAGTGCCGGGGTTGGGCTGCCTGACGGTTGATACGGCCTTCGGCGGGGACAGTTTTGTCGTTGTCGATCCGGTTGCTCTGGGCATTGAGCTTGTGGCCGGGAATGCGCGCGAGATCGCGGAAACCGGCATCCGCATTACCAACGCTGCCAATGCGCGTTATCGGTTCGAGCATCCGGGGCAGCCCGACTGGACGCATCACTCCTTCTGTCTGTTCGCCGGGCCGGTGTCGCGGCAGGGCAACCAGTTGCGGGCGCAATCGGTGGTGGCGATCCAGCCGGGCAAGCTGGATCGCTCGCCGACCGGAACCGCCGTTTCCGCCCGCATGGCCATCCTGCATGCGCGCAACCAGATGGGTCCGGAGGACCGCTTTACCGGCGTGTCGATCATCGGGTCAGAGTTTCATGGCCGCATTCTTGGCGAAACCCGCGTCGGGGAAATTCCTGCCATCCGGCCCGAAATCAGTGGCCGGGCATGGATCACGGGCACGCATCAGCACATGCTGGACCCGGCAGACCCCTGGCCCGAGGGCTATCGCATTTCCGATACCTGGCCCCGGCTGTTCGGCTGAGGCCAGGGGCCGGTTCAGAACCGGCGCGGGTCGAAGGGGACGAGCGACAGCGCAGGTGCCCGGCCCGCCACAAGGGCGGCGACCAGTTCGGCGGTTCCGGCGGATTGGGTCAGACCCAGATGGCCGTGGCCGAAGGCATAGATCACCCGGTCAGCCCCCGGTGCGCGGGCAATGACCGGCAGGCTGTCAGGCAGCGAAGGGCGGAAACCCATCCATTGCGTGCCGCCATTCGGATCGAAACCGGGCAGAAACTCGGCTGTCTTGCGCACAAGGATTTCGGCGCGCCTGTAGTTCGGCGGAAGGTTCAGGCCGCCCAGTTCTACCGCGCCGCCGACGCGCAGGCCCTCGCCAATGCGGCTGACGACGAAGCCGTGATTGCTGAAGGTCAGATGGGTACGCAGATCGAAACTGGCCGTGGGGAAGGTGGTGTTGTAGCCGCGTTCGGTGTCCAGCGGGATGCGGTGGCCCAGCGTCCGGGCAAGATGATGCGACCACGCCCCGGCGGCAACGATCACCTGCGCGGCGGCGCGGGGTCCGGTGGCGGTGATGACATCCGCGCCCGCCTCGCGCGGCCTGATCGCACGAACATCTGCCACCTCGATCATCCCGCCTGCATTTACGAAGGCAGCGGCGAGGTGTTCGGTCCAGCGCGCGGGATCGACGGTATTCATCCAGCCGGGGGTAAAGCCTGCATGGGTAAAGCGCAGGTTCAGCCCCGGCTGGATCTCCGCAATCGCCGCCGGGCTTTCCAGCAGGTCGAAGGCGATGCCATGGCGGCGGCGCAATTCCCATGCGGGCAGCGAGGCGGCGAACTGCGCCTGCCCCTCATAGACCTGAAGCTGGCCTTCGCGCCGCATCAGGGGTTCCCCGTCAACGCGCGTGATCAGCCGCTCCAGCGCCTGTTGTGACAGCCGCATCAGCCCTGACTGCGCCTGCACCGCCGCCTCGTAGCGTGAAGGCGCCGTCGCGCGCCAGAAATGCCACATCCACGGCAGGATCTGCGCCGCATAGGCCGGGCGCAGCGACAGCGGCCCCAGCGGGTCCAGCAGCCATTTTGGCGCCTTGCGCAGAATGCCGGGGGTGGCCAGCGGCTCCAGCTCGGCAAAGGCGAAGGCCCCGGCGTTTCCGCGCGAGGTTTCGGAAGCCACGCCCTTGCGATCCAGCAGGCGGACGCGGTGCCCCTCGGCCTGAAGCGCCAGAGCGGCGGTCACGCCGATGATCCCGGCGCCGATGACGATGATTTCCGTTTGGGTGGGATGTGGCATTCCGTTCAGCCATGAAAGCAAAGGAAAACCCCGGCCCTGACGGCCGGGGCTGGGGTCAGAGCACGATGCCCCGCCGGAACGGATCTTCCGCCTGAAAGATCAGCCGGCTTTCCGCCATCACATAGGCGCGGCCGGTGATCGAGGGGATGACCCCGCCATTCGCCCCCTTGCGCCAGGACAGCCGATAGGTGCTGCCGATGATGCTTTCCTGCACGATCTCGGCGCCTTCTGCCAGGCGTCCGGCGGCAGCAAGACAGGCCAGCCGGGCCGAACTGCCGGTGCCGCAGGGCGAGCGGTCATAGGCGTCATCGGGGCACAGCACGAAGTTGCGGCTGTGACCTTCCGGCGTTTCTGGGGGGCCGTAGAAGATCACATGATCGACCGGCATGCCCGGCGCGCAGGTGATCCCCGACGTCTGAAGCGCCTCGCGCACCGCAATGGTAACCTCGGTCAGCTGACGGATGTTCGAGGCGGTGACAGGGATCGGGCTGGGATCGACAATGAAGAAGCCGTTGCCGCCATAGGCCAGATCGCCGGTGACAGCGCCGACGCCCGCGACCTCGACCGAAACGCCGCTGCGGGTGCGGCGACTTTCGACATTCGTCACCCGAACCGTGGTCGGGTCCAGCAGATCGACCGTCACCACCCCGACCGGCGTTTCGATCCGGTGCTGGCCGATGCCGATGCGGCCCAGATGGGCCAGCGTCACCGCCAGCCCGATGGTGCCATGGCCGCACATGCCCAGAACCGCCTCGGCGTCGAAGTAGATCACCCCGGTCACGCAGGTCGGATCGACCGGCGGAACCAGCAGGGCACAGACCATGGCGGGCTGCCCGCGCGGTTCAAGAATGACCGAGCGGTAGAAATCCCGGTATTCCGTGGCAAGCCGCATTGCCCGTTCGGCCAGAGGCCCGGCCCCGAGATCGGGACCGCCGTCGAGGATCACCCGTGTCGGCTCCCCGCCGGTATGGCTGTCGATCACATGCATTCAGCGATCACCCCGCCCTGACGCGACCATGCGGCGAACCACTTGTTGAACTGATGGAACTGCGCTTCACAGAATTTGGCCTGCGAGGGCGACAGCGCATCGGTTTCATTGATGTTGAGCGCATACTCGCTTTCGCCCTTCAGCACCATGAGATGCTTGAAGTAAAGTACGAGATCGACACCCTCGTCGAATTTGGCCAGCACCGAGAATGCCTCGGCAAACTCGCGCGCGCGGAGGTCGGCTTCGGGGCAGCCCTCGGCGGCGCGACGTGACAGCGCGACCTGAAGCAGCGATTCCTTCGGGAAGATCGTGCCGATTCCGGTGATCGCGCCCACCGCGCCGCATTTGACGAAACCGTGGTAGACCTCGGTATCCACGCCCACCATCAGGATCACCTCGTCATCCTGCGAGGTGATGTGTTCCGCGGCGTAGCTCAGATCCGCCTTGCCGCCGAATTCCTTGAAACCGATCAGATTTCTGTGCTCGGCGCGCAGAGCGAAGAACAGGTCGGCCTTGGTTGAATAGCCGTAATAGGGGCTGTTGTAGATGATGGCCGGCACATCCGGCGCCGCGTCGAGGATGGCCTTGAAATGGTTGCGCTGTGCCGCGACCGAAAGCCCGCGCGACAGCACCCGCGGAATGACCATCAGACCGGCGGCGCCGATCTTCTGGGCATGGGCGGCATGGGCCACGGCGGATCTGGTGTTGATGGCGCCGGTGCCGACGACGACCGGCACCCCGGCCTTCGTCAGACGTTCCACGCCTTCCATCCGCTGTTCGTCGGTCAGCAGCGGCCAGTCGCCGCATGACCCGCAATAGACCACGCCGGACATGCCGGCCGCCATCATCTCTTGTCCCTTGCGCACAAGGGCGTCGAAATCGGGCTGACGGTCTGCGGTGCAGGGCGTCAGCAATGCAGGGATCGTGCCAAGAAAAACGTCTTTCTTCATCGGAGGCTCCGTTGGTTCGTGGGAAGGGCAGGGGGAACCCCCGCGTCAGATTGTGGCTTGCGTCATCCAGCCGGGGGGCAGGGCAGGGGCCAGCCCGCTGCGCGCCGTTTCGGCGCATTGGGCAAGCGCGCCGAAGCGGATGCTGAGATTGCTCAGCGCCGGTGCGTAATGGGCGTATTTGCCGGAATTGGTCATCAGCACCTTTGCCTGTGGCGGAAAGACCGGCTCCGAGATCGAGCACCAGCACAGATCGGGAATGATCCTGACTGCTGCGGTTTCCAGCCGGGCCTGGACCCCGTTCCGCCCGATCACTGCAAGTGTGTCGCGGCCAAGCGTGATGATCGTGGTGACTTCGGGATGCACGCGGCTTCCCGCCATCAGATCTGCGAAAAGCGCGCATTCGTCCGCCGAGAAATGCGGGCTGCCAAGCGCAACCAGATCGACCTGCGCGGGGCCGCGATTGAAGTCCTGCCAGAGCCGGGCGAAATCGGCAGGGCCAAGCGTCACGGTGTCTGCCTCGGGCGCTGGGGGCAGGCCTGCCTCGGGCGTGAGGCCTGCGACATGCAGCATCGGTGCGGCTGAGGTCGTGCCGAAGGCGGCGCAAAGCGCCTTCAGATCATCCTGCGAAGGCTGCGCCTGTTCCAGCCCCCGGATCAGCGGAATACGGTCCGGTGCGGCGCGACCCACCAGCCAGCCGAGCATGGGCCAGAAGGCATCGTCGGCCTCGTCCGGCAGGGCCACATCGATGATCCGGCGCGGCGCGCGGTTTTCCGGCAGGTAGACCCCGGCAAGCGCGGTGCGTCCGGTCAAAGCGATGCAGAGATCCATGAAATCAGCGTGTTTCACCGTGCGCGCGCCCAGCACGCTGTTGGCATAGATCACCGCATTGCTTTCGGCCCATGCGATGTCTTCGCCCGTGCCGGGGCGATCCTCCAGCAGATAGGGCGCGCAGGTGAAGCTGGGCTTCGCGCCCATCTCGACATAGGCATCGGCCAGCCCCGCAGCCGGAGTGCCGAAGGCAGGAGCGACGCCCTGCGCGCGCCAGTTGGCGTGATCCACCGAAATGGCGTTCATCGTGGTCGGAACGCGCACCCGTGCGCCCTTGTCGGCCATGCCGCGGGCAAAGGTCAGGAAGGCCGGGCTGGCGTAGATGCAGCCGTCGATATGCACGCGGCTGACATCGGTCAGGCGCGGGGCGCTCTGCGCACGCGCCATGGTGACGATGATCTCCATGGCCAGCCGCGCCGCCTCGCCATGCTGCCCGTCAAGGAAGGCCTGGTCAGCTGCCGTCAGCTCCAGATCCCGGTCTCCGGCGGGGGCAAGCGGCAGGGTCAGCGCTCCGGCGGTCAGCGCGTCGGGGGTGATGCTGGCGGCAGTTTCGCGGGCCAGCGCATCATATTCGCCGGGGCTGAGACGCAGCACGGCGATGCCATGCCCGAACAGCCGCCCGGCGACCAGTGCGCCCAGCGTCAGGATGTCCTCGCCCTCGCGGAAGATCAGGGCGCGCGGGGCATTCCCTGCGAAGGCCAGACCCAAAAGCACACCGCTGCCGGTGCAAGACCCCCGGCTGGTCGGCATCATCACGATCTGACCGGCAAGCGAATGCCCGCGTTGCGGGTGCAGCGCGTCGATGATCTCGCCCGTGGACGGGTTCACGCCGCCCCAGGCACTCAGCCCTTCGTCGCAGACGAGGAGCGGCCCCTGAACCGATGCGGAAACGATCATGGTTGCCATGGTTGACCTCGTTGCCCGTCGAAGACCTGCCGTTTCGCGGATTTCACGCGCAACGGCACCGAAAGGGCCGACTTTGGGATTCTCTTTTCTGTTGGCAGATTGCTAATCTTGCAGTCGCCATGGAAATATGCTTAAACGATCACAACTGGTAAGAAAAGAAAAATATGACGCAAACGGAAAAATCCTTGGACGGCGCCGTCGACTCCGATCAGACCGGGGACGACTGGGAGGCCGAGCGCCTGCAACTGCGGTCGGACCTGGGGAACCGGATGAAATCCGTGCGTCAGGCCTGCGGCCTGACCCTGGAGGCGGCGGCGCAGCGGACGGGTCTTGCCGTGTCGACGATCCACAAGATCGAAAACGGCCGCGTCTCGCCAAGCTACGAAAACCTTGTCCGCATCGCGCGGGCCTATGACATCGGGATGGAGCGGCTGTTCTCGTCGGATCACGAGGCGCATCAGACCACGCGCATGACGGTGACCAAGGCGGGGCAGGGTCGCAAGGTACGTTCGAAGAACTTCGAATACGAGGTGCTTTGCAACGCGCTGGCCGAGAAAAAGATCATCCCGCTGGTGACCCGTGTCGAAAAACGCGCGCCGCTGAAGCCGTCCGAGCTTGAGGCGCATGACGGCGAGGAAACGCTGTATGTGCTGTCCGGCCGGATCGAGCTGGTGGTGGAGCATTACCAGCCTGTCGTGCTGGAACCGGGCGACTGCGCCTATTTCGACAGCACGCTGAAGCACGGCTTGCGCGCCCTCGACGATGACGAGGCCCGCGTGTTCTGGGCCTGCACTTATATCGACGTGGACAGGTAGGCGCGCGACGCCCGGCCTGCCCACCCACCGCCTTCCTGAAGGAGACTGCCCAAGCATGGCCGAGCCCAATATCCTGTCCTGCGATGCGCTGCTGACGCGTGTCGAAACCATCTTCACCCGTGCCGGTGTGCGCCCCGAAAGCGCCGGGGCGGTGGCCCGCGTGATCGTTGCGGGCGAGCGCGACAACTGCAAGTCCCACGGCATTTACCGGATCGAGGGCTGCCTGCGGGTTCTGGCAGCGGGCAAGGTCGTGCCCGATGCGGTGCCGGAACTGCATGATGCCGGGAAATCCGTAATCGAGGTGGATGCAAAGGGTGGGTTTTCCAACCCCGCATTTTACACCGCCCGCGCCGCGCTGGCGGCCCGTGCCCGCGAAACCGGCCTTGCGGCGCTGGTGATCCGCGATTGTCTGCATTTCTCGGCGCTGTGGCATGATGTCGAGGCGCTGGCCGAGGACGGGCTTGCCTCGCTGTCGATGTGCCCGAGCTATTCCTTCGTGGCGCCCGCCGGCGGGAAGGAGCCGCTTCTGGGCACCAATCCGCTGGCCTTTGGCTGGCCGCGCAAGGGCGCGCATCCCTATGTCTTCGACTTTGCGACCAGCGTTGCCGCGCGGGGCGAGATCGAATTGCACCGCCGCGCGGGCAAGCCGATCCCGGAAGGCTGGGCCGTTGACCGCGACGGCAAGCCGACGACCGACCCCGAGGCCGCGCTGGACGGTGCGATGCTGACCTTCGGGGGGCACAAAGGCTCGGCCATCTCGACGATGGTTGAATTGCTGTCGGGCGCGATGCTGGGCGAGTTCATGAGCAAGGAAGCGCTGGATTTCATGGGCGGCACCGACCTACTGCCGCGTCACGGCGCGCTGGTGATCGCACTGGACCCGCAGGTCTTTGCCGCCCGCAGTGGCCGTGACCCGATTGCCGAGGGCGAGAGGTTGCTGACCGCCATCGGGGCGCAGGGCGCGCGCCTGCCGTCCGAGCGCCGCTTTGCCGCACGCGACAGGGCGCTGCGTGACGGCATCGCGCTGAGCGATACCGAACTGGCGCAGCTTGATCGTTTCGAGGCCATGGGCCTTGCGGCTGTCGCCGCTTGATCTTTCGCGCTGGAAAGGCGAAAGGCGCGGGGTTGCCCCCGCGCCTTTTTTGTTCCGGCCATGAAAGCGGTCAGCGCACACTGGCCAGAAAGGCCCGCGTTTCCGGGTGTTGCGGATCGCCGAAAATCTGTTCCGGCGCACCGATTTCGGCCATGATCCCCTTATGGAAATAGGCCACGCGGTCCGACACATCGCGGGCAAAGGCCATTTCATGCGTTACGCAGATCATGGTCATGCCTTCCTCGGCCAGCATCTTGAGCGTCTCCAGTACCTCACCCACCAACTGCGGGTCCAGCGCCGAAGTCACTTCGTCGAACAGCATGTAGTCGGGCGACATGGCCAGCGCGCGGGCAATCGCCATGCGCTGCTGCTGACCGCCCGACAGACGCGACGGGAAGGTCGACAGCTTGTCGCCCAGGCCCACATGCCGAAGCTGTTTTTCCGCAATCGCCTCGGCCTCCGCCTTGCCGATCCCCAGCACCTTGCGCGGCGCGAGCGTCACGTTTTCCAGCACGGTCAGATGTGGAAAAGCATTCCATTGCTGGAACACGATCCCAATGTTCTGGCGCAGCCTGTTCAGGTCGGTCGTGCGGGCGTGAACCTCGGTGCCATCGACGAGGATGCGGCCGGTATCAATGGGCTCCAGCCCGTTGATGCAGGTCAGCAGCGTGGATTTCCCCGACCCCGAGCCGCCGATCACGGTGACGACCTCGCCCTTTTCCACCGTCAGGTCAATGCCCTTGAGAACCTTGAGCGGACCAAAGGATTTGTGGACGTTCTGGATCTCAATCATGGGACCACCTTTTTTCAAGATACCCGCCGAAACGGGCCAGCGGGAAGCTGATGAGGAAGTAGAAGGCGCCGCAGATCAGCAGCAGGAATAACGGCTCTTGCAGGCGGGTGATCAGGATCTGGGTGGATTTCAGCAATTCGGTCACCTGCACCACATAGACCAGCGCGGAATCCTTCATTACGCCAAGTGCCAGCCCGATCCACGAGGGCAGCGCGATGCGCGTCGCCAGCGGGGCCACGATATAGCGCATGTCCTGCATCCAGCTCATGCCCAGCGAGCGCGCCGCGCGGCGGGTGGTGGCAGGCACAGCGTCAATGCCGCCGCGCACGATCTCGGCGCAATAGGCGGCAGTGTAAAGCGACAGCACCCCGCAGGCCACGGTGAAGCCCGAAATCTGAAGGCGCAGCACCATGCCCATGAAGGCATTGGCTAGGACAAGCTGGATCAGCAGCGGGACAGAGCGGAAGATATCCAGAAAGAAGGTCAGCGGCAGCGACAGCGTCGCACCAAGCTGCACCCGGATCACGCCGAACAGGATGCCAAGCAGGGTGCCGATGGCCACGGAAATCGCGGTGACAAGGATTGTCATGCCCGCGCCCTTGGCCAGAAAGACCAGATCGGCGGCGGAGAGTGCGGTATCGAACATGGTGGCCCCTCTCAATACCGGAACAGGCGTGCGGCGATGACGCGCGCGCCCAGCGTGATGATCTTCGTGATGGCGTAGAACAGCACTCCGGCAATGGCGAACAGCTCGAAGGTGCGGAAGGTCAGCGCGTTCAGATCCTGCGTGACGCCGTAAAGATCGGCATTCATGCCCACCGTCACACCCAGCGAGGTCATCAGCACGGCCCAGACCATCTGGTTCGTCATCGGCAGGAAGGAAATGCGCAGCATCTGCGGCAGGATGATGTAGCGGAAGGCTTGCAACTGCGACATGCCCAGCGACCGCCCGGCCCGCGTCTGTGTCTCGGGGATGGCCTTCAGCGCGCCGCGGAAATTCTCGGCCAGATAGCCCGCATTGTTGAAGGTGATGCCGATGAGCAGCGAGACGAAAGGGCTGAAGTGGATGCCGAAACTGGCAACGCCGAAATGTGCCATGTAGATCTGGAACAGGGCTGGGGTGTTGCGCGCGATCTCGACCCAGCCGCTTGCGATGGCGCGCAGCGGGCGCGCGCCGGACAGGCGCAGCAGGGTCAACAGGATGGCAAGCGCAATGCCGATCAGCATTGACAGCACTGCCACCTCCATCGTCACCAGCGCACCATCCAGCATCTTCGGAAGCCGGGCCAGCGCCTGGTTCCATTGGAAGGTGTAACCGAACATTGCTGTCTCCGGCCTGGGGACGCGGAAGGACAGGCGGGGCGGACTACCCCCCTGTCCTTCTGCCATCCGGTTAGCGATAGGCGTTCGGCACGGTCAGCGCGGGCAGCTCGCCACCAACCCATTTCTCATACAGTTCCGCGTAACGGCCGGTGCGGATCTGCTGGTTCACGAACAGGTTCAGATAGTTGATCAGGCCGTATTCATCGCGGTTGGTGAACAGCGCGACATAGTCGGTGTCGAAGGGCGCCTTGCCGACCACCGAGATGCCCGCAAAGTTGCCGGTCTTGACATTGGCCATGGCGACGGTCGAGGTGGAAACTGTCGCATCCAGCTGTCCCTGGCTGAGCGCGAGGAACACATCGGCCTGCGTCTGGTAGGGGCGGAACTCGCCCTCTCCCCAGGCGGTGACCTGCTGTTCCAGTGCGATGGCCTCGTAGGTGCCCGCGACGGCGCCGACCGTGTGACCCTTCATGTCGTCATAGGATTTGATGCCCGTCGCGTCATTCGCGGTCACCGCCATTTCGAAGGCGAAATAGGGGATGGAAAAGCCGACCGTCTTGGCACGTTCCAGCGTGTCCGAGGTCGAGGCGACGCCGACATCCACGCGCCCCGACATCAGCGCGGGAATACGTTCGGGGAAGGGGGTTTCGACGATCTCTGCGGTGACGCCAAGCGCCTTTGCCAGGTCGTTGCAATAGTCGACGTCAAAGCCCTCCGGCGCGTTATTGGCGTCGCGCATCCCCATCGGCGGGAAGTCCAGCACGACCGCGCAGCGCAGCGTGCCCGAAGCGATGATATCGTCCAGCTTGTCAGCCTGGGCCATGCCCGCAAGGCCGGTCGCGGCCAGCAGGGCGGTGGTCAAAGTCAGCTTTTTCATTTGTTGTTCCTCTCTGTTGATTCTTGCGCGAAGATGACTGGATTTATTTTTTATAGCAAGAATTTTTCTTTTATGAAAAACTGTGGTGCAGATGGAAAATTCCTGCTATGCCGCATCCATGATTTAACGCGCTGGTTTTGCGCCATTATATGCAGCCGCCGGAAGCACCCGGCTCAGGCGGGCTGCGTCAATGAAACGCCGTGTGGTCGGAAAAAACCGGCTGTCGACACATGCAGAAGGGGCCTCCCATGACTTTCGCACCCAGTGGCAAACACCTGATCGCCGGCGCATGGATCGGGAGCGAACACACCTTCCTGTCGGAGCCGGCGCATGGTCCGGCGCATGAATTTTCCGTCGGCACCCCCGGACTGGTCGATCAGGCCGTGCAGGCGGCCGAACAAGCCTTTGGCCTTTATGCCCATGTCCCGCGCGCGGCGCGTGCGGACTTCCTCGATGCTATCGCCGATGAGATCGAGGCCCGCGCCGAGGCGATCACGACCATCGGCACGCAGGAAACCGGCCTTCCCGAGGCCCGCCTGAACGGCGAACGCGGTCGCACCACCGGGCAGTTGCGCCTGTTCGCGCAGCATATCCGCGCGGGCGATTATCTTGACCTGCGCCATGATCCCGCCCTGCCGGACCGCCAGCCGCTGCCGCGCCCGGATCTGCGCATGATGCAGCGCCCGATCGGCCCGGTCGCGGTATTCGGCGCCTCGAACTTCCCGCTGGCCTTCTCGACCGCCGGGGGCGACACGGCGGCGGCGCTGGCGGCAGGCTGCCCGGTCGTGGTCAAGGGCCATGGCGCCCATCCCGGCACCGGCGAGATCGTCGCGCAGGCCATCCACGCCGCCATCCTGCGCTGCGGCATGCCTGCGGGCGTGTTCTCGCTGGTACAGGGCGGGCGGCGCGATGTGGGGCAGGCGCTTGTGCAGCATCCCCTGATCAGGGCTGTGGGCTTCACCGGCTCGCTGGCCGGGGGGCGGGCATTGTTCGACCTTTGCGCGCAGCGCCCTGAACCAATCCCGTTCTTTGGCGAACTGGGATCGGTGAATCCCATGTTCCTGCTGCCCGAGGCGGTGGCCCGTCGCGGAGTTGAGATTGGCCGGGGCTGGGCCGCCTCGCTGACCATGGGCGCCGGGCAATTCTGCACCAATCCGGGCATCGCCGTTGTCATGGAGGGGCGGGAAGCGGAGGCGCTGGTTGAGGCAACCCGCGCGGCACTGGCTGAAACCGGCGCGCAGATGATGCTGACCGAAGGTATTGCGGCTGCCTATGTTAGTGGTGCCGCGACCATGGCCGGTCAGGCCGGGGTGCAGGATCTACTGACCCCGGTGTGTGACCAGCGCAATGCGAAACCTTTCCTGTTCCGCGTCGCTGCTGCCGACTGGCTGGATAACCATACGCTGTCAGAAGAGGTGTTCGGCCCGCTGGGTCTGGTGGTAACGGTGCGCGATGCGGCAGAGATGGTGCAGGTGGCCGAGAGCTTTCAGGGCCAGTTGACCGCGACGCTGCATATGGATGAAGCCGACGCAGATCTGGCCCGCCGCCTGATGCCGGTGCTGGAACGCAAGGCCGGGCGCATCCTCGCCAACGGCTTTCCCACCGGGGTCGAGGTCTGCGACAGCATGGTGCATGGCGGCCCCTATCCCGCGTCGACGAATTTCGGGGCAACCTCGGTCGGCACGCTGTCGATCCGCCGTTTCCTGCGGCCGGTCTGCTATCAGAACATCCCTGAAAGCCTGCTCCCGGTCGCCTGATCAGACCTGTGCCGGGTGGTTCTGATGCAAGGACCAGGATCGCCCGTCACGGTAGCAATGCGCAGATACAGGGTTCTGCGCCCGGCCCGCACGTCTCGTGGAGGTGATCACAGGTATCTGTGAAAGCTTTGGCATCCCGCAGAAATCCAAACGTGTCTGTCTGACGGGCGGCAGATCGGGGATCAAGCTCTGTTTCCGGTTCTTCGGGTTCCGAAGCCGGGGCATGAGCGTCGGCCCTGATTCACCTCAGTGCGAAGCGGGCCTCTCCGGCTGAGGGCCGTCCTCGCCCCTGTCCTCGAGAAAGATCTTGTGCAGCGGCCGTACTTCGACATTCGGGTTGGCGCAGGTTTCTCAGCGCATTCCCGTTGTTTGCGAATTTCACTTCGACATAACAGGTCTTTCGGGCGGGAGCGAAAACGAAAACAGGGGGCGCCTTGCCGCGCCCCTGTCCGCAAAATCCCGGTAGCTCAGTCCAGCGAGAAGACCACGTTTGTCTGACCCGTGCCCGAGGAGGGGAAATATTCGGTGACGACCTCGCCCCGGCCCTTGTATTTGTTCCAGCCAAGCGCGCCGAACAGCATGACGGTATCGTGCATGTCACCCTCGCCGTCGCAGTATTTCGCGTAATCGGGCAGCATTTGCAGGAACAGCTCTGTCTCGCCGCCCTGCCACATCTCCAGCACGCGGCGGTCCACCACCTCATTGAACTTGGAAGAGATGGTAAAGGTGCCGTTGTTAGCGGCGTAGTCATCATTCGGCCAGATGTGGTGGCTGAGCGAGCCGGAGGCGATCAGCGCGACATTGCTGTCCGAGGCTTCAATCGCTTCACGGATCGACTGGCCCAGTCTGCGTGAGCTTTCAAAGCTATGGACGGTGCACATGGCCGCGACCGACACCACCTTCAGGCCTGCATCGGCATTCATGTAACGCATCGGAACCAGCGTGCCATATTCCAGGTCCAGACTGTCGACCTGATGGCTGAGCGTATAGACCTCGTTTGCGCGGGCGGTTTCGGCGATCAGTTCGCCAAGTGCCGCGTTGCCCTCGTAATCATAAGGCATGTCCTTGATGAATTGCGGGAATTCATGGCTGGTGAAGATGCCCTTGAAGCGGTGATTGGCGTTGATGTGATGGGCCGCATTGACCAGCCAATGCGTGTCCAGCACCACGAACGTATCCGCTCCGGCCTCCCGCGCGCGGCGCCCGATCTCGCGGTGACCGTCAATGGCGGCCTGACGGCAACCCTTGAGCGGCCCTTCCTGCTCCGACATCAGCATGGTCGGCACATGTGTGACCTTGGCGGCCAGAACGAGTTTTCCCATCTGTTCCTCCGGGGAAGTTGCGCGTTTCCCGTAGTTCAGAATTCCTTGCGCAGCGCGGTGAGACCGGCGCGCAAGGTGCCGACATCCGATCCAACGGCGAGGAACTCGACCCCCATCGCGGCGTAGGATCGGGCGAGTGCCCGGTCAGATGTCAGGATGCCCGCGGCGCGGCCCGCAGCCCGGATACGGGTCAGCGCGTCGGTGACGGCCGCTTGAACCTCGGCCGCGCCGGGGTTGCCGCGATGGCCCATGTCGGCCGCCAGATCGGCAGGGCCGATGAAGATGCCATCGACGCCCTCAAGCGTCAGGATCTCGTCCAGTGCCCCGAGCCCCGCACGACTTTCCACCTGCAACAGCAGGCAGACCTGATCGTTGGCGGTGGCCAGATAATCGCCCGCCGCCCCATAGCCCGAAGCCCGCGCCAGCGCCGCCCCGACACCCCGCACGCCCTGCGGCGCGTAGAACATCGACCGTACCGCCTCGCGCGCCTGTGCGGCGCTTTCGATCATCGGCACCAGCAACGTCTGCGCCCCGATGTCCAGCATCTGCTTGATCTCGGCACGGTTGTCATCGCGCACCCGCACGACCGGGTGGCTGCGATCCCCCACGGCGCGCAGTTGCGCGAGGATGTCGCGCAGCCCGTTCGGCCCGTGTTCGCCGTCGATCACCAGCCAGTCGAAGCCGCAATGAGCGGCCAGTTCGGCGACTGACGCATCGCCCATCGAGACCCAGAGGCCGATCTGCGTTTCCCCGGATTTCAGCCGGGCCTTGAAGCGGTTGGTAGGGGCGGGCATGGGCGGAACCTTAGCTGAACGATACGGAAACGGCGCCGAACGGGCCGTAATCGGCGGCAATGCGGGTGCCGGCGGGGCATTCGACCGGACCGATGAACGACCCTGCCAGCACCACCTGTCCCGCCTCGATCCGTTGGCCGTACTGACCCATGCGGCGGGCGAGCCAGACGATGCCCATGACCGGATCGTCCAGCACGGCGGCACCAAGGCCGGTTGCCACCACCTCGTCGTTTTTCCTGACGATGGCCCCGACCCAACGCAGATCGAACGCCCCCGGCGCGTGACGCTGCGGGCCCAGCACGATGCCGCCATTTGCGGCATTGTCCGACACGGTATCAAAGATCTTGCGCGGCTGTTTCGTCACCGGATCGGTGCGCAGGATGCGGGTATCGAGGATCTCGATGGCCGGGGCGACATAGTCGGTCGCCGCCAGCACATCCTCGCGCGTCACATCACCCTCCAGCGGTGCCTTCATCACGAAGGCGATCTCCGTCTCGATGCGCGGCTGGATGAAACGCCTGGCGGGCACCGCAGCACCATCGGCAAAATCCATGTCGTCATAGATCACGCCGCTGTCGGGCGTGTCGATGCCAAGCGCCTCTTGCATGACCTTCGAGGTCAGGCCGATCTTCCAGCCGATGATCCGCCGCCCCTGTGCGAGCTTTTGCGCCATCTGGGCGGACTGAATTGCATAGGCGTCATCCAGTGTGATGCCCGGATGGCGCAGGCTCAGAAGGCCGCATTGCTTGCCGGTGGCTTCGGCCGCCAGAAGATCGGCGGCGGCCTGCTCGATTTCGGAGGCGCTCAGCATGCCTCGTCCTCGACGCCGTTGCGCAAGGTGCCGATGCCCTCGGCCTCCACCTCGACCACGTCGCCAGGCTTCAGCCAGATCGGCGGATCGAACCGCGCCCCCGCGCCGGTGGGGGTGCCGCAGACGATCACATCGCCCGGCACCAGCGTGCAGAAGGTCGAGAGGTAGCTCACGATATAGCGGAAGTCATACATCATCCGGCTGGTGCGATCCTGCTGGCGCACCTCGCCATTGACGCGCGTGGTCAGTTCGATGTCATCCAGTTGATCGGCGGACCGGAACGGCACCAGCCACGGGCCGATGGACCCCGAGCGATCCCAGTTCTTGCCCTGCGTCACGTTGAACTTGGCGTGGCGCACCCAGTCGCGGATGGTGCCCTCATTGCACAGGGTCAGCGCGGCGATGTGGTCATAGGCATTCTCGCGCGCGATGCGGCGGCCCGCCTTGCCGATTACGATGGCCACCTCGCCCTCGTAATCCAGCTGCGGGCTTTCCGGCGGGCGGATCAGCGGCAGGCCGTGCCCGGTGAAGCTGCGCGGAAAGCGGATGAACATCGACGGATAGGATTTCGCGTCGGTGGTGCCGTCCTTGTACTCGGCGTTGCGGTCGGGAAAATTCACCCCGATGCAGATCAGCTTTTCCGGGTTGGCGACGGGGATCAGGAACGTGACATCAGCCGCGTTGAAGGTGGCGGCGCGGCCATTTGCGGCGGCGATCACCTCTTCCAGCGCACCAGCCTCGATCACCTCTTTCAGGCCCTTGAACCGGGCGCCATATTCGGGCGTCAGATCGACGATACCCTTGTCGGTGACGACGCCATAGCGGTCGGCGCCATGGGTGCGGAAGGCGGCGATACGGGCGGGGATGGATTTCATGGTGCCTCCTTACGCGATGCCGCCGAAGCAGAGATACTTGATTTCGGTGAATTCCTCGATCCCATAGCGCGAGCCTTCACGCCCCAGACCCGAGGATTTGATGCCGCCGAAAGGCGCCTCGGCGGTCGAGATCAGGCCCGTATTGATGCCGACCATGCCATATTCAAGCTGTTCGCCCACCTTCCATGCCCGCGCCAGATCGCGGGTGTAGAAATAACTGGCCAGACCGAATTCGGTGTCATTCGCCATCGCCACCACCCCGGCATCGGTGTCAAACCTGAACAGCGGCGCGACCGGACCAAAGGTTTCCTCGCGCGCGATGGCCATATCCTGCGTGACGCCGGTCAGCACCGTTGGCTGGAAGAAAGTGCCGCCAAGCGCATGGCGCTTGCCGCCCATCGCCACTTTCGCACCTTTCGCGGTGGCATCCGCGATATGTTCCTCGACCTTGGCGACGGCATGGACGTCGATCAGCGGGCCGAAGACGGTGTCTTCGTCCAGCCCGTTGCCCACTTTCAGCGTGGCAAGCCGCGCCGCCAGCTTTTCGGCAAAGACGTCATAGACCCCGGCCTGCACATAAATCCGGTTGGCGCAGACACAGGTCTGACCGTTATTGCGGAATTTCGAGACGATGGCGCCTTCCACCGCCGCATCCAGATCGGCGTCGTCGAAGACGATGAAGGGCGCATTGCCGCCCAGCTCCAGCGCAAGCTTCTTCACCGTTGGCGCCGACTGGCGCATCAGTTCGATCCCGACCTCGGTGGAGCCGGTGAAGGTCAGCTTGCGCACCTTGTCGCTGGCTGTCATCACGCCGCCAATGGCACGGGCCGAGCCCGTGATGACCGAGAACAGCCCTGCGGGCAGCCCGGCGCGTTCGGCCAGAACCGCCAGCGCGAGGGCTGAAAACGGCGTCTGCGAGGCAGGTTTCAGCACCATGGCACAACCCGCTGCCAGCGCCGGGCCAGCCTTGCGGGTGATCATCGCATTGGGAAAGTTCCAGGGCGTGATCGCCGCCACCACGCCGATGGGCTGTTTGATGACGATGATGCGCTTGTCGGGCGCATGGCCGGGGATCACGTCGCCATAGATGCGGCGGGCTTCTTCCGCGAACCACTCGATGAAGGACGCGCCATAGAGGATCTCGCCCTTCGCCTCGGCCAGCGGCTTGCCCTGTTCCATGGTCAGGATGCGGGCCAGATCGTCGGCATTGGCGACGATAAGGTCATACCAGCGACGGAGGATCGCGCTGCGCTCTTTCGCGGTGCGCGCGGCCCAAACGCCCTGCGCCGCCTCGGCCGCCGCGATGGCGGCTTCGGTTTCGGTGGCGCCCAGGTCCGGCACATGGCCGATCAGGGCGCCGGTCGCCGGGTTGGTGACGGCGATGCCGGCTCCTGCGGCCTCGATCCACTCCGCGCCGATCAGCGCGGCCTGCCTGAGCAGCGTTGCGTCCTTCAGCATCGGGGCCTCACGGTGCGATGATGGGCGATGCGCCCAGGGTGGAGGCAACGGGTTCGACACCTGCGAACAGAGAGCCATGCTCGAACCAGGAGCGCGGCGCGGGGGCGCCCCACAATGTCTGGCGTTGCGGGTCTTTCAGATCCCATTTGATCGCTTCCAGATCCGGGTCAACGGTCTGGTAGTCGGAGCAATAAATCTCGATCCGATGGCCATCAGGGTCGAGGATATAGAGGAAGAAGGCGTTGGAGATGCCGTGCCGCCCCGGACCGCGTTCGATATTCGAGACATAGCCCGTGGTCGCCATCAGGTCGCACAGGTCGATGATGTTCAGCGGCGTCGGCACCCAGAAGGCGGTATGGTGCAGGCGCGGGCCGGTGCCATTGGTAAAGGCGAGGTCATGCACGCCGCCCTTACGATGCGTCCAGGCGGCCCAGAGGCGCTTGCTGTCCTCGTCCTCGGTATATTCCGTGACGCGGAAACCGATCTGGTTGTAGAAACCGACCGCCTTGTCCACATCGGGCGAGAAGCAGTTGAAATGGTCGATCCGCAGCGGCTTCACACCCTTGTAAAGCGCATACTTCTGATGGATAGGCTCCAGCCGCTTCATCTGGAAATAGAACTCGACCGGCATGCCGAAACAATCGGTCGTGGCCAGCGTGCGGCCCTGATAGGGGCGGGTGACCCAGGCGACGGCATGGCCCTGTGCCGCGAACCAGGCATGGGCCTTATCAAGCTCCGCCTCGTCATAGACCTTGAAGGACAGGGCCTTCACATGCGCCTCGGGTGATTTGTGCAGCACCATGCAGTGATGCCCGCGTTCCTCCATCGCGCGCAGGTAGACCGTGTTCGCATCCTCATCGGTGATCTGAAGGCCCAGCGTATCGACATAGAATGCTTTGCTGGCGGTCAGGTCCGTCACGCCGAAATCGACATGGCTCAGGCGGATGATGTTGAAGGGCGGATAAAGGTTCGGGGCCGGAATGGGCATGTCTCTCTCCCTTGAAGGTGATGGGGCGGCATTTCCGGCCGCCCGCTGAACGGCGTCAGCCGCCCAGCTTCGGGATCTTGTGCAAGGCGCGCGGGAACGAGACGTTCACCGTTTCCATGTAGAAATCGAACGACCAGTCGCCGCCGTCACGGCCGATGCCGCTGGCCTTCACCCCGCCGAAGGGCGTCGGAAGGTGGCGGATGTTTTCCGAATTCACCCACATCATCCCGGCTTCGAGATTGTCGGTCATCCACATCGCGCGATTGAGGTCGTTGGTCCAAAGATAAGCCGCCAGGCCGTATTGCACGTCATTGGCAAGACGCAGCGCGTCCTCGTCGTCCCTGAACGGGATCGCGGTCAGTACCGGGCCAAAGATTTCCTCCTGCGCCACGGCCATGTCATTGGTCGCATTGGTCAACAATGTCGGTGCGACATAGCAGCCCTTGTCACCCACCTTGGCGCCGCCCGCCGCGATGGTCGCGCCCACTGCACGCGCCTTATCGAAATAGGACAGCACCTTTGCCTCGTGCTCGGGGTGGATCAGTGGCCCGACCACGGTTTCAGGGTCAAGCGGATGGCCCACCTTGATGCGTTTTGCCACCTCGGCCACGCGGGCGGTGAAGCTGTCATAGATCGACTCCTGCACCAGCAGCCGCGAGGACGAGGTGCAGCGCTCGCCGTTCAGCGAATAGATCATGAAGGTCGCGGCATCGACGGCGCGGTCCAGATCAGCATCCTCGAACACGATCACAGGGTTCTTGCCGCCGAGTTCGAAATGCACGCGCTTCAGCGTCTTTGCACCCTGCGCCATGATCAGGCTGCCAGTGCGGCTTTCGCCGACAAAGGCGATGGCCCTGATATCGGGATGTTCGGTCAGACGCTTACCTGCATCCTCGCCAAAGCCGTTGACCACGTTCAGCACGCCCTTCGGCAGACCCGCGCTTTCAGCGATTTCCACCAGCAGTTTGGCCGTCATCGGGCTGAACTCGGCTGGTTTGTGGACCACCGTGCAGCCCGAGGCCAGCGCAGGCGCGATCTTCCAGGTGGACAGCATGAACGGCGTGTTCCACGGCGTGATCACCCCCACCGGGCCGATGGGGCGGCGCGAGGTCACGTTCATCTGGGTCGGCGTGCGCAGGGTCTTGCCGTCTTCGGCTGTCGGCGCCTGATCGGCGAAGAAGCGGAAATTCGCAGCGCCCCGGATCGCGGCCTTGGACATGAAGCGCAGGGCCTGGCCGGTATCCATACATTCGGTAAAGGCAATTTCCTCGGCCCGGGCCTCAATCGCCTCAGCCACCCTGATCAGGATCTTGCGGCGTTCCGCCCCCGGCATCCTCGACCAGGCGGGGAAGGCGGCCTTGGCCGCGGCGACGGCGGCGTCGATATCCGCCTCGTCTCCTTTGGCGACCTGCGCCAGCACCGACAGATCGACCGGCGATATGCTTTCGAATGTCAGCCCTGAGTGCGCGGGCACGGACTCGCCATTGATGTGGTTCATCACACCATGCTGACGGAACTTCGCCATGTATTCTGTGGCGCGGGCGATATTGGTTTCAAGAACGCTCATCTGTGGCCCTCATTGCTTGCCCCCGAGACGGGCGTGGATCGGCGTGTCCTTCCAGCTCAGCTCCGGGTCGATGACGCGGATTTCCAGCGAAAGGGCGAAATGCGGTGTGGAAAGCGGGCCTGCCAATGCGGCCTGCGCCGCCCTGAAGATACCATCACCGACCGCCTTCAGCTCTGCCTTCGTCCGCCCGGCCCCGACGCTGAGCGTCATGGCGAAAAAGTCGTTCTGGGGCAGGCCGTCGGCGACGATGCAATGATCCGCGCGATAGGCCCGCACCCGGATACCTGCCAGCGGGAAGATGCCCGCCGCCGCCATGGCCGCATGCAGCGCGCGACACAGGCCCGACACATCGGCCCGCACCTCCAGCCCCGGCGAATATTCGATGCTCAGATGTGGCAAGATTCGTCCTCCATTAGATTAACATGTTAATCAAAACGCATCTTGTCAATGCTTAACCTGCGAAGCATCTTGGGGCAGTTCAGAGGATCCCGACCGCCATGCCGCATTCCCCCGTCAAGGATGGGTTCGAGCTTTCGAAGACCCGCCGGACCTTGCCCATGGCACTGCTCCGTGCCCGTGAGGCGGTCATGGAGCGGTTCCGCCCGCTGCTGCTGGCCCATGGGGTGACCGAACAGCAATGGCGGGTGCTGCGCGTTTTGAAAGAGGCCGAGGAGACCGACGCCTCGGATCTGGCCGATGCGGCCAGCATCCTCGCGCCCTCGCTGTCGCGCATCCTCAGGACGCTGGAGACCCGCGCCTTCATCGCGACCCGCAAGGATCCTCAGGACGGCCGGCGCGCGCTGATCCGCCTGACAGCAGAGGGGCACGCCTTCATCCGCCAGATCGCCCCGGAAAGCGCCGCGATCTATGCCGATCTCGAGGCGCGCCTTGGCCGCGCGCGCATCGACGCCCTGCTGGATGACCTCGAGGCGCTGATGACCGCGCTGGAACGCGCCTGATCCGTCAGCCCGTCCGGGTGTCAAATTGCCCCGGCGCGCAGCCGAAGAACCGCCGGAACTGTCGGTTGAAATAGGACACGTCGTTGCAGCCGCAGACATAGGCGATGGACGAGACCAGCATCGGCTCAGCATCCTTTTCGCGGCCGCTCAGCATCTGGCAGGCTTTTCAAAGCGTTTCTTCAGCAGGTAATCGGTGGGCGTCGTGCCCGCCAACGCAAAGGCGCGCTGCAATTGCCGCACCGACACCCCGACCGCCTCGGCGTCGGTCTGTGTGGGCAAATCGCTGTCGGTCAGGCAGCGGTCGATGGAGGCGATGCCGCGTTCAGGGATTTGTGCGCGCGACACCTCGGCCTCGATCCTTGACCGGGAAGGGCCGTCATGGCGTTCGTAAAGCACCGCGCGCAGCACGCCATAGATCGCTTCTTCAGCTGGCCGGCACCATGTCGGGCGGGCAGCAGCAGATGCTTGCCATCGGTCAGGCGCTGATGTGCTGGCTCCGCTATCTGGTGATCGACGAAATGTCGCTGGGTCTTGCACCGCTGATCGTCAAGCGGCTGGTCGCGGCCATCGGTGAACTGGTCTCGCGCGGTGCGGGTCTCATACTGGTGGAGCTGCTCACCGAGGTCGCTGGCCGATGACGCCGTGGTGATGCGGCGGGGCGAGGTGCGCTACAACGGCCCCACCCTGACGCTCAGGAGCGAGCCGGAGGCACTGGACAGAGCCTATTTCCAGCCCCGACCGCTATTGACGCAGGGCCTGCACCACCACCTTGAAGGCGGGCAGGTTCTGGTGCCGGCTGGGATAGTAGATGTGATAACCGGAAAACCGGGGTGACCAGTCGTCCAGCAGCAGTTCCAGCGCGCCGTCGGCAAGATGCCCTGCCACCATATCCTCGGGCACATAGGCGATGCCGACGCCATCAAGCGCGGCGGCTACCATCGTCGCCTCGTCATTCAGCGTCAGCCGCCCGTCGACACGCACGCGCAATTCCTTACCGTCCTTCTCGAACTCCCAGGCATAAAGCGCATTCGCCATCGCCAGCCGCCGGTTGATGCAATCATGTTTCAGCAACTCTTGCGGATGGCCGGGACGGCCCCGCGCGGCAACATAGGCCGGCGCGGCCACCGCGACCAGCCGCCAGTCGGGGCCGACGCGCAGCGCGATCATGTCATGTTCGACGCTCTCCCCAAGCCGGATTCCGGCATCGAACCCATCCTCGACAATATCCCGGAACCCGCCATCCACACTCAGGTCAAGCCGGATCTCGGGGTAGTCGCGCAGCACCGGCCGCAGCTTGGGCCAGATCAGACGGGTCAGCGCGTGATGCGACAGCGTGAGACGCACCAGACCCGCGGGTCTGGTGCGCAATACCATCAGCGCGGCGATCTCGCTCTCGATCTCGCGCACCCTGGGGGCCAAGGACCGGCGTAACCTTTCGCCCGCCTCGGTGGTGGAAACGGAACGGGTCGTGCGCGCCAGAAGCCGGATTCCCATGCGGGTTTCCAGCTTCTTGATCCGGTGGCTCAGCGTCGATTGCACGACGCCAAGCCGTGCGGCGGCGCGGGTGAAATTGCCTTCTTCCGCCACGGCGAGAAACCACATCAGGTCATTGAAATCGGTCTGTGCCATCGGGGTTCATTCATGGTCTGCTTCGATGAGTTCAAGCGATATTTTGCATCTAATTGTTCCATCCCGGATGATCACATAGACCCTCGCCGTTCTGCCCTGTTCATGGCAAGATCGATCCTGCGCGAGGTTCGGGAGGGGGTGGGGACATGCTGATCTCT
>NZ_BMYI01000027.1:0-33059 GCF_014652195.1 Gemmobacter nanjingensis | reverse complement strand
ACTCCTTTGACCCCCTCGCTCTTCGCTTGGGGGAGGGTCACATGGGTCAAATCTCAGTGGAAATTATGCGCCTACACGGGTCACTTCTCAGTGGAAATCAACAGACCGGGCCGACTGGCGCGAGGCTTGGGCGCTGTTTCCCGGCGACGTCGCCTATGTCTGGCACGGCGCGCTGCATGCCGCGACAGTGGCCGAGAGCCTGACCGCAGCAGGTTTCGCCATCCGATCGCAGATCATCTGGGCCAAGGACCGGCTGGTCCTCAGCCGCGGGGACTATCACTGGCAGCACGAACCTTGCTGGTATGCGGTGCGCGCCAAGGGCAAGGGTCACTGGGCCGGGGATAGGAAACAGACGACGCTGTGGCAGATCGCCAACCGGGATCAGGACGCCGACACGGTCCACGGCACCCAGAAGCCGGTCGAATGCATGCGCCGCCCGATCCTGAACAACTCGAGCCCCGGCCAGGCGGTCTATGAGCCCTTCATGGGATCCGGCACAACACTGATCGCGGCCGAGACGACTGGCCGGATCTGCTTCGGTGTCGAGCTGAACCCGGCCTATGTCGATGTCGCCATCGAGCGCTGGCAGTCCTTCACCGGCCAAGAGGCTGTGCTGGCAGAAACCGGCGAGACCTTCGCCGCCCTCAAGGCGAAGCGGCTCGCGGCATGAACGTGCCCCTCCTGCCCGGCCGGATCGAACACTGGCCGCTGGCCCGTCTCCGGCCATACGCCCGGAATGCCAAGACCCACGACGCCGACCAGGTGGCGAAGATCGCCGCCAGCATGGCCGAATTCGGCTGGACCGTCCCCTGCCTGGTTGCCGCCGACGGCGAGTTGATTGCAGGGCACGGCCGGGTCCTGGCCGCTGCCCGGCTGGGTCTGGCCGAGGCGCCGGTCATCGTGTTGGGCCATCTGACCGAGGCGCAGCGTCGGGCTTACCGGATCGCCGACAACAAGCTGACCGAACTGGGCGGGTGGGATGAGGCGCTGCTGCTCGAAGAACTGCGCGGGCTGATGGCCGAGGACTTCGACCTCGGGCTGATCGGAATTCCCGAGGACGAGCTGGACGCGCTGCTGCATGACGCCGACGACCGCGCGCCCATCGACGATGACACCGCGGATACGATCCCCGAGGCCCCGGTCGAACCAATCACCAAGCCAGGCGACATCTGGCGGCTCGGGCATCACCGGCTGATCTGCGGCGATGCGACCGATCCGGCCGTGGTGGTGCGGCTGATGGACGGGGCGCAGGCCTCGCTGATGTTCACCTCCCCGCCCTATGCCAAGCAGCGCGACTATGGGGCGGCGAAGGAAAAGGTCGGTGATTGGGACGCGCTGATGCAGGGCGTCTTCGCCGCAGCGCCCATCACCGCCGATGCGCAACTGCTGGTCAATCTCGGCCTCGTCCACCGGGACGGTGAGTGGATTCCCTATTGGGAGGGCTGGGTCGACTGGATGCGCGCGCAGGGCTGGCGGCGGTTCGGCTGGTATGTCTGGGACCAGGGTCCGGGCCTGCCCGGCGACTGGAATGGGCGGCTGGCGCCGTCGCACGAGTTCATCTTCCACTTCAACCGCCAGCCGCGGAAGCCGAACAAGACGGTGGAGAGCAAGCACGCGGGCGAAACGCTCGGCGGGGGCGGCCTGCGCGGGGCCGACGGCACGGTCCACCGCAAGACCGGATACGGCAACGCCATCCAGAGCCACCGTATCCCGGACAGCGTGTTCCGGATCATGCGGCACAAGGGCGGTCTGGGCGCCGCCGGATCGCACCCGGCCGTGTTCCCGGTGGCGCTGGTCGAGGCGGTGCTGGAGGCCTTCACCGATCCCGGCGACCTGGTGTTCGAACCCTTCTGCGGCTCCGGCACTCAACTGATCGCCGCCGAACGCACCGGGCGGCACTGCCGCGCGGTGGAACTGGACCCTGTTTATTGCGACGTCGCCGTGCGGCGGTGGGAGATGGCGACTGGGCGGAAGGCAGAGCGACCATCGATTGACCAGATCGGATAATGTACCCACATATTTGATCTGGACAGAGCGATGTTGGCCTAAAGGGTCCGAAACCAAATGCCTGCTGACACAGAAAACGAGCCGAACTTTGACGAGATCAAGCGGCTTTTGGCACGTGGCCTAGTCATGAACACCGCCAAAGAAGTAGCGGAGGGGAAAAGAGACGAAGCTTTCGAAGTAGCCCGTGCGGACGAAGAGCGCACACTCCGCACCTGGTGCCGTGGAAAAAAGAACATCCCTACTGCCCTAGAAGCAGTGTGGGACCTGACCCCGGAAAAATTCTATCTCGCGCTCGACGGAGCGTATCCTGGCAATCACGCGTCAGCCGCTTTCGTCATAATCGAAGCCGATATCGACGAGGTGAATCGCAGGCTCACAACCGCTGCAAGCAGGGATAAGGATCCATGGCATGCTCAATACAAAAGGAAGAGCTGCGGTATCGCATATCGGTGGCTGAAGGGGACTGCTGTGACACCGCCCTTGCTCAGGGAGGTCCAAGGTCAAATTCATATTGAGGGAGGAATGCACCGCTTCCATCTTGCAAGGCATTATGGAACGACACGCATGCCTTTCCTCGTCCAGGAGGCCGAGTTGGCCGCCGTGTTGGCGTTGATACCCTCGGCGGCTTTGGGCGCCGTCCACACCGAGATCTAGATGTACCAACAGTGGCCTTCAGGGAGCCTTCAGTCGCACTGGAGAACGAGGATAACGTAACGTGCGGACACAGGACGGAGAGCAGCCGACAGGTGGCTATGTTCCGTAGATGCCGTTACCCAATCCGATAGAACGTCCCCCTGCCCTCCACCTTCTCCACGGTGATGGGCAGACCCAGCTTCTTTTTTAGCGCCCCCGAGATCGAGCCCCTGACCGTGTGCGCCAACCATCCGGTCGCCGCGACCATCTCGGCGACCGTCGCTCCCTCGGGACGCTGGAGCATCGAGATGATCTGGGCCTGCTTGGTGCCAGCGCGGATGGCGACAGGTCTCACGGTTTCGCTGTCGTCGGGCGTCTGTACCGGCTCCGGTTCCGCCTTGGGCTTCGCCCTCCGCACGCTGGCGACGGCGCTGGCCACCACCGACTCGATCCCGATGGCTTCCAGCCCGGCCTCGGTCGCGATCAGCGTGGTGCCGTGGCCATCGCCGGTCTCGCGCCACATCGGTTCGCCGCGGCGCAGGTTCGCCTCGACCTCTTCGAGCCAGCCGCGGGCGATCATCTTGCCGACGACCATCTTGGCGGCGGCGCCGACCAGCCCCTCGGGCAGAGGCAGGGCGAGATTGCCGGGCCGGGTCGCGGCACGAGCGAGGATCAGGGACTGGGTGTCGGACGGGGTGGTCATCGGAGCCTCCGTGGCTGTGGGCGCGCGGTGTGCGCGCCTTCTACGGAGGCAAGCCCCGTCCTCGGACGGAGCGGCCGTTGCGCGGAGTGGGCGCGTCAGGCAGCGTGTTCGCCTTCCTTGAAGGCGCTGTCGGTAATCTGGCGCAGCAGGCCCGCGTAGTGCTTCAGCGTGCCGACATGCCCCCAATGGATATCGTGGGGGTGGGTCTCGAAATGGTCGTCGCTGAGGGCCTTCAGGCGCTCCAGCATGGTGTCGATCTCTGCCTTGGCGGTGATGAAGGCGTCGAGGGCCTTGTCGTTCGGGGCAGAGCGGCGGGTCATGGCGGTGGCATCCTTCGGTGAGTTGCATCGTTCTGGTGCGAACACCATCGCTCTGTCGGGCGAATGATCGTAGGCAAATCGGAGCAATATCAGTGCTTTCTGATCGCTCGGGTCAGATCAGCCGCATCTCGGCCAGCGCGCGGCTGGCGGCACCCAGCTGGGCGGTGGGGAGTTCGATCTTCAGGTGCGACAGGACGTCGGAGGCCTCGGCCGGGATCCCGCTCTCGCGCAGCGCCTGCTCGATGACTTCGGCGATGGCGTCCGGGCGGCTCAGGTCGAAGCCCTCGGGAAGGGTGGAATAGTCGATGCGGATGGTGGTCGTGGTCATGGTGAAACCCTCCTGGGATCGGCGCGATGCGGCCTGTTGATGGACAACAGAATCGCTCCGGAGGGGGAGACAATCAACGGGAATGATTGATATTTCCTGTTTATTTTCAATATCTTGATAGGCTTCACAGCGCCATGAAAGGCATGAGCGAACGCGAGTATGCGGCGCATTCCGGGCTGTCGCGCGGCGGGGTGCAGAAGGCGCGCAAGAACGGGCGGCTGGTGGTCTACGACGACGGGTCGATCAACGCCGCGGCCTCGGATGTGCGGCGGGCCGAGATGACGGATCCCGACCAGCAGCGTCGGTCGCTTGGCGGGGACGGGTTGGCCAGCGGTGCGGGCGAGACCTCGTCCTACATCAAGGCGCGCACGCTGCTGACGGTCTATGCCGCGCAGGACAAGCAGATCGCGGTCCAGAAGAAGAAGGGCACGCTGGTCGACCGCGCGCGCGCGGAAACACTGGTGTTTCGTCTCGCACGGCAGGAACGGGATGTCTGGGTCACCTGGCCCGGACGGGTGGCCGCGCTGATGGCGGCGCAGATCATGGCGGAGGTGGAACGGCAATCCGGGGCATCGGTGACGATCGAGACCGCGATCATGCAAAGGGTGCTGGAAGCCCATGTCCGCGAACAGCTCGACGCCCTCGCCGACCTCCGGGTCTCGCTTGCATGATGAGGATGACGACAACGACCTGACCGAGGGTCTCGACCTCGGTTTCGACGGTGCCGAGGACCTGCTCCGGGTCTGGCGGCAGGCGATGCGGCCCGATCCGAACCTGACGGTGTCGGAATGGGCAGATCAGCATCGCTGGCTGTCGTCGCGTGGCGCGGCCGAGCCGGGGCGCTATCGCACCGCCCGCGCGCCATATCTGCGCGAGATCATGGATGCGCTGTCGCCCGGCCATCCCGCGCAGCGCATCACCTTCATGAAGGCCGCGCAGGTCGGGGCAACGGAAGCGGGCAACAACTGGATCGGCTTCGTCATCCACCATGCGCCGGGGCCGATGCTGGCAGTGCTGCCGAGCCTGGAACTGGCCAAGCGCACCTCGCGGGGCCGCCTTGATCCGCTGATCGCGGACAGCCCGGCGCTCCGCGAGCGAGTGAACCCGGCCCGGTCGCGCGATGCCGGTAATTCAATGCTGTCGAAGGAATTCCCCGGCGGCATCCTGGTGCTGACCGGCGCGAATTCGGCCACCGGCCTGCGGTCGATGCCCGCGCGCTATGTGTTTCTGGACGAGGTCGACGCCTATCCGGCCTCGGCCGACGAGGAAGGCGATCCGGTCACGCTGGCCGAGGCCCGGACCACCACCTTCTCGCACCGGCGCAAGGTGTTCATGGTCTCGACGCCCACGATCCGGGGGCTGAGCCGGATCGAGCGAGAGTTCGAGGCTTCCGACCAGCGGCGCTACTTCGTGCCCTGCCCGCATTGCGGAGCGATGCAGTGGCTGCAGTTCGACCGGCTGCGCTGGGCGAAGGGAAAGCCGGAAACCGCAGCCTATCACTGCGAGGGTTGCGAACGCCCCATTGCCGAGCACCACAAGACCGAGATGCTGGCCCGCGGGGAATGGCGGGCAACAGCAGTTTCCAAGGATCCGAAGGCCATCGGCTTCCACCTCTCGGCGCTCTATTCGCCGCTCGGGTGGAAAAGCTGGTCCGATGTCGCGCGGGAATGGCTGGCGGCCCAAGGGTCGGACGAGACGCTGCGGGCCGCGCGCAACACGCTTCTGGGCGAGACATGGGTCGAAAGCGGCGACGCGCCGGAATGGCAACGGCTGGCGGATCGGCGCGAGGCTTGGACGCCGGGCACCGTGCCAATTGCCGGGCTGTTCCTGACCGCCGGGGCCGACGTCCAAAGGGACCGGATCGAAGTCGATATCTGGGCCTGGGGCCGCGGCCTCGAGTCCTGGCTTGTCGATCACATCGTCATTCCGGGCGGCCCGGATGATCCGGCAGCCTGGGACAAGCTGACCGCCTTGCTCGGGCGGAGCTGGCAGCATGCCAACGGCGCCTTCATGACGGTAGCGCGCCTTGGCGTCGATACCGGCTACGAGGCCGCGGCGGTCTATGCCTGGTCGCGGAAGGTCGGCTTCGAACAGGTGGCACCCCTGAAGGGCCTCGAAGGGTTTAATCGGGCGACACCGGTCTCGGGCCCGACCTTCGTCGACGCCACCATCGGCGGCAAACGTCTGCGCCGCGGCGCACGGCTCTGGTCGGTGGCCACGGCGACGTTCAAGGCCGAGACCTACCGGTTCCTGCGGATCGAACGGCCCACGGACGAGGATCGCGCTACGGGGGTCCTCGATGCCCCTGGCACGATCCACCTGCCCGGCTGGGCCAACACCGAATGGCTGAAGCAGCTGGTGGCCGAACAGCTGGTCACCATCCGCAACAAGCGCGGCTATGCCCATCAGGAATGGCAGAAGATGCGCGAAAGGAACGAGGCGCTGGACTGCCGGGTCTACGCCCGCGCCGCGGCGTGGATCCTTGGCGCCGACCGATGGGACGAAGCCGCCTGGCGACGGCTTGAAGCGCAGGCTGGCGTGGAAACACGTCTGCCGGTGGCTGTCGCCGCGGCCGCCACACAACCCGACCCGGCCCAACCCAAGGCCGGAACGCTGACCACGCCACGCCGGAAACGGCGGGCCTACACCCCGAACTTCATGAGGGACTGATGGACCTTGAACGCATGCAGGCCCTGCTCACTGCACTGCAGGAAGCCCGCTTCGCCGGGCTGCGCAGCGTCAGCTATGACGGCAAGACCTTGACCTATGGCTCGGACGCCGAACTGGCGACGGCGATCCGGGATCTGGAAGGCCGGATCGCGACCGCCTCTGCCACGCCGCGGCGTCGCCGCTGGGGCACCGTGGCCACGAAGGGTCTGTGACCATGGTGCTCGACGCCTTACGGTCGCGCCTTGGCTCCATCATCGGCGGGTTCGACGCGGCTCAATCCCACCGGCGCATGCGCGGTTTCCGAGCCACGCGGGCGCATGTGAACACGCTGATCGCGGCCTCTGGGGAAACCATCACCGCCCGGGCCCGCTGGCTGGTGCGCAACAATGGCTATGCCGCGAACGCGGTCGACGCCTTTGCGAACCATGTCGTCGGTGACGGGCTCAAGCCCTCGTCGAAGATAACTGAGGCCGCGAAGAAAGAGGAGCTGCAGAAACTCTGGCTCGCCTGGACCGACGAGGCTGATGCTGAGGGGCTGACGGACTTCTTCGGGCTGCAGCGCCGCGCCGCGCGCGAGGTGTTTCTGGCGGGCGAAGTCTTCCTGCGCATCCGCACCAGGCGGCCGGAGGACGGGCTGACAGTGCCCATGCAGCTGCAGATGCTGCCCTCGGAAATGCTGCCGCAGGACATGACCCGCGTCCTGCCCGGCGCGGGATCGATCCGGCAGGGGATCGAGTTCGACGGGATCGGGCGGCGCGTCGCCTACCACTTCCTGCGTCGCCACCCCGGCGACATGACCGATCCGGGGCTGGCGGGCGAGACGGTCCGGGTTCCGGCCTCCGAGGTGATCCACATCCTCGACCCGGTCGAGGCGGGCCAGCTGCGCGGCGTGTCGCGCTTTGCCGCGGCCGTGGTGAAGCTCTTTACCCTCGATCTCTATGACGACGCGGAACTCGAGCGGAAGAAGACCGCGGCGATGTTTGCGATGTTCATCACCTCCCCCGCTCCGGAGACCGCCCTCGATCCAGCCGAGGACGATCTGGAGGTGGAACCGGGCCAGGTGGTGCGGCTTGACCCGGGCGAAGATGTAACCACGCCGTCTACCCCTGACTCCGGCAGCACCTATGAGCCATTCCAGTACCGGACGCTGTTGCAGATCGGCGCGGCGCTGGGCGTGCCCTATGGCTATCTCACGGGCGACACGGCCAAAGGCAACTTCTCGAACACGCGGATCGCGCTCGTCGACTTCCGCCGTCGTATCTCGGCTTTCCAGCATTCGGTGATGGTCTATCAGCTTTGCCGTGCCGTCTGGACGCGCTGGATGGACATGGCGGTGCTGGCCGGTGCCATCGATCTAACAGGTTATGCCAGCGACCGGAGCGCATACCTCGCCTGCGACTGGCTCCCCACGAAATGGGACTGGATCGACCCCGCCAAGGATGCCGCGGCCGAGATCCTGCAGATTGAGGCGGGCCTGAAATCTCGCACACAGGCCATCGCCGAGCGGGGATACGACGCCGAGCAGGTCGACCGGGAAATTGCTGCGGAACGGAAACGCGAGGCGGAACTGGGTCTGGACTTCCGGCGGCCGGGGTCGCCCGCGCAGGCGGCGGGTGGCGGCACTGGGCCGGGTGATGCCGAGGGCCAGCAGGAAAATCGGCAGGACGGCAGCAATCAGGATGACGACGGCGAGAACCGGGAACCAAGGCCTGCGGAGGACGCATGATGCACCACACCCAGATCGCCCAGCGCGTCTTCAACACACCGCTGATGGTCGATCCCGCAAAGGCGCTGGCCTTCCTGACCGGGCTTGGCCCCCGGATCGTTGGGCGGGAAATCAGCGTCGAGGGGCTGGAGATTGCGGCCATAGATCGGGATCCGGCCAGCCTGCCCGCGCGCGCCTCTCTCTTCGGCGACGACCTGACCAGCCGCCAGGCGCGCAACGGCGGCCAGCCCTTCGCAATCGTCGATGGGATCGCGGTGATCGAGATCGCGGGCACGCTGGTGCATCGCGGGGCCTGGATCGGGCAATCCTCCGGTCTGACCTCCTACGAGGGGATCGCGGCCCAGCTGCAGGCGGCCGTCACCGATCCCGCCATTCGCGGCATTGCCCTCGACATCGACAGCTTTGGGGGCGAGGTGGCCGGTGCCTTCGATCTGGCGGATCGCATCCGCGCAGCGCGTCAGGTCAAGCCTGTGCAGGCTTTCGTCGCCGATCACGCCCTCTCGGCCGCCTATGCGCTGGCCTCACAGGCCGACCGGATCATCCTGCCCCGCACCGGCGCCGTCGGTAGCATCGGCGTCGTCGCGATGCACAGCGACATGAGCGGGGCGCTCGATCAGAAGGGCATCGCGGTGACGCTGATCCATGCGGGTGCCCGCAAGGTCGATGCGAACCCCTATCAGCCCCTGCCCGAGGCCATCCGCGCCCGGATCGCAGACGAGTTGGAAGACCTCCGCCAGCTCTTCGCCGAAACCGTCGCCGAAGGGCGCGGCCGCCGCCTCGACACGCTAGGCGCGCTGGGCACCGAGGCCGCCGTCTATCGCGGCGAGGCGGCGATCTTCGCCGGTCTCGCCGACGAGGTCGCCGATCCCGTCACCGCCTTCCGCGCTTTCGCCGCCGCACCCCGCGGCACATCCACCCTCACATCCACCCCCAAAGGAAAGGGCCCGATGATGACCACCGCCCCCGAAGACCATGCGCAGCCCACGGCCGCCACCCCGCCGGAACCGGCCCCGCCCGAGGCAATCGCACCGCCGCAAACGGCGGCGGCCGCCATGTCGCCCGAAGCCATCCGCGCCGAGGCGGCGGAGGTCGCACAGGTCTGTGCGCAGGCGGCGCGCCTTGGCATCCAGATTGATGCCGCCGAAGCCGTGGCCAAGGGTGTGAAACCCGTGGCCCTGCGCGCCAAGGTGCTGGCCGATCTCGCCGCGCGCAGCGATGCCGCGGGCATCATCGCCACCGCCCCGGCGGCGGGCGCGAAGGAAAGCCCCATCGTGGCGGCCGCGAAGAAGTCGGCCGCCGCCTCGCGCTAACGCGCATTGCCCAGATCGGGCGCCCCCACCCCCACCATCCTGGAGACTGAACCATGCCCGTCCTGACGGAACCGCCCAGCATGGGCGACGTCCTCAAATACGAGGTCAACCCGAACTACACCCGCGATGTGGTGACGCTGCTCGCGGGCATGCCCTATCCCGTGGGCTCGGTGCTCGGCAAGATCACGGCCAGCAGCAAGTACACCCTGTCGCCCGCGACCGGGGCCGACGGATCGCAGATCGCCTCGGCCGTCCTGCTTTACGCCGTCGACGCCACGTTGGCCGATGCCACCGGCATTGTGCTGGTCCGCGGTCCCTCGATCGTGTCGCGCGCGGCCCTCGCCTACGGCGCCACGGTCGATGACGGCACCAAGATCGCCGCGAAACTCACCCAGCTGGCCGCCGTCGGCATCATCGCCCGCGACGGCGTCTGATCCCCCTCATCCCCCGGAGCATCCCATGACCCTCGTCCGCAATCCCTTCGACGCTGGCGGCTATTCGCTGGCCGAGATGACGCAGGCCATCAACATCCTGCCCAACCTCTACACCCGCCTCGCCCAGATCGGCCTCTTTCGCTTCGAAGGGGTCAGCCAACGGTCCGTCATCATCGAACAGTACGAGGGCGTCCTCAGCCTGCTGCCCTCCGTCCCCCTCGGCGGCCCTGCTACGGTCGGCACCCGGGAAGGCCGGTCCATGCGGTCCTTCGCCCTGCCGTGGATCCCGCATGACGACGTGGTCCTGCCTGCCGACATCCAGGGACAGCCCGCGCTGGGCGGCGCCTTCGATGCGGCCGATCCCCTGGTCGAGGTGATGAACCGCAAGCTCCTGCTGATGCGGCGCAAGCACGCCCAGACCCGCGAATACATGGAGATGAACGCGCTCCGCGGCATCGTGAAGGACGGGGCCGGGACTACCCTCTACAACTACTTCACGGAATTCGGTCTCGCGCAGATCTCGGTCGACTTCGTTCTCGGCACCGCGGGCACCAACGTGCAGGGCAAGGTCCGCGAGGTGCTGCGCGCCATCGAGGACAACCTTCTGGGCGAGGCCATGACCAGCGTCCATGCCCTCGTCAGCCGGGAATTCTTCGACAAGCTGATCGCGCACCCGAAGACCGAAGAGGCCTACAAGTTCTACGCCTCGACCGGTGCCCAGCCGCTGCGCGAGGACGTCCGCCGCAACTTCCCCTTCGGCGGCATCCTGTTCGAGGAGTATTCCGGCACCGTCACCCTCTCGACCAAGGCCACCGAACGGCTGGTTCCCGCGAACGAAGGCATCGCCTTCCCACTCGGGACGATGGACACCTTCACCACCTATGGCGGCCCTGCGAACCTGCTCGAGACCGCCAACACCATCGGCCTGCCGCTCTATGCCCGCCAGCATCTCGACGAGAAGGGCCGCTGGATTGACGTGATGACCGAGGCCTCGATCCTGCCGGTGAACAAGCGGCCCCGGCTGGCGATCCGACTGCACACGTCGAACTGACGGACCCACCCATGTCCGTCTTTGCCGCCGCTATGGACCGCATCTTCACCCATACCTCCATGGCGGCCCCGGCCCTCTGGATCTCGGCCACCACCTCCGAGGAACGCCCGATCCGCATCATCCGCCGCGCGCCCGACCGCGTCACCGACTTCGGCGCTGGTCGCTTCGTCAGCGACACGACGGTGGTAGATGTGCGCGTGGCCGACCTGCCCACCCCGCGACCGGGCGATGTGATCGTCATCGGCGCGGACAGCCATGTCATCCAGGGAGAACCCCTGCGCGACCGGGAACGGTTGATCTGGACCCTCGATCTCCGCCCGGCGTGACACGATGAAACTGAAGCTCACCATCGATCCTGACATCGTCGCGATGATGCAGGCCGAAATCGCCGCAGGCGAGAAGGCCGTCACCACCGCCATGCGCGAGGCGGGCGCGGGCCTCAAATCCGCCTGGCGCGGCCAGATCACCGGCGCGGGACTGGGCGCCCGGCTCGGCAACTCGATCCGGCTCGCCACCTATCCCAAGGGCGGCGAAAGCCTGAACGCCGCGGCGCTGGTCTGGTCGAACGCCCCGGTGATCGTCGGGGCCCACGACACCGGGCCGCTGATCCGGTCACGCAACGGCTTCTGGCTGGCGATCCCCACCCAGGCGGCGGGCAAGTCCACGCGTGGCGGTCGCATCACCCCCGGCGAATGGGAACGGCGCACGGGGCTGCGACTGCGCTTCATCTATCGCCGCCGGGGCCCGAGCCTGTTGGTCGCCGAGGGGCGGCTGAATTCGAAAGGCCGGGCTGTGGCGTCGCGCGCGAAGACCGGCCGCGGGCTGACCACAGTGCCGATCTTCCTGCTGGTGCCACAGGTCAAGCTGCGCAAGCGGCTGGATCTGGCGCGGGATGCGGAACTGGCCATCGACGGCGTGCCGGGGCGGATCGTGGCGGGGTGGGTTGAAACACGATCATGACGGGGCCTGTCGACACGGCAGACTGATTGGCATATATTGCCAATGATCCGCAGGGAGACTCCCATGGCCACCAGAAACGTCGTCCTGACCGAAACGCAATCCGACCTTGTCGACCGCCTGGTGGCATCCGGGCGCTATCAGAACGCGTCCGAGGCCCTGCGCGCCGGGCTGCGCCTTCTCGAGCGCGAAGAGGCGGAGATGACCGAACTGCGTGCACGCCTGACGGCTGGTCTGGACGAGGCCCGACGTGGTGATCTGGCCGAGGGCAGTGGCGAAAATGCCATCCGTCGGGCATTTGCCGCTGCGCGTGCAAATGCCTGATGCCGAAACCCTGGCGTCTGACAACGCAGGCGGAGGCCTCGCTGATCGAGATTGCCCGCTGGACCATCGAGACCTTTGGTCCACGACAGGCGGCGGCCTATGAGGATGACCTGATCGCGACCTGCCGCGGGATTGCCGCGGGCACCGCCCTGTCACAGGACTGCCGTCGGCTCGTTGATCCCGATCTGGCCGAGAACCTGCGCTTCACGCGCGCAGGCCAGCACTTCGTGGTCTTCATTGAAGACGCCGACCAGGTGATAATCGTGGACTTCCTGCACAGCCGCGCCGACCTGCCGCGACGGCTGGCCAACCTGCCGCTGCCGAAAGGTGGCGGGGAACACTGACCCCGGGCCTGTCCCGGAACCCCGGAACAACAGATGCCCACCATTCGCGAAACCGTCCTCGCCGCGTTGCACGCGCGGCTGCAACCGCTTGCCGCCCTCACCCTGCGTGACGAGGTTCTTCCCGAGCGGATCCCGGCGGCCGGGTTGATCATCTTGCGCGACGGCCAGACGGGCGAGCCGGATGTGACGCTGTCGCCCCTGCGCTATCACTACCAGCACAGGGCCGAGCTGGAAGTCGTCGTCCAGGCGGGCACCGGCCGGGCCAGCACCTTTGACGACTTGGTCGCCGCCATCGGCGCGGCGCTGGAAGCTGATCGGACGCTGGGCGGCCTCTGTGACTGGGTCGAACCCGAGGCCCCAGCCTCGGTCGACTTGCCCGTCGAGGGCGCCGCGGCCCTGAAGGCGGCGATGATCACCGTCGTCCTGCATTACTCTACATCTGGTCCGCTGCAATAATGCGGCGTTCACCCACGCCCGTTCGGGTTGTTCCCCAACAGCCAGAGAAGAAGGCAAGCGAGAATCGGTGAAAACAACACGCTGACCAGCACCCATCCGACAGCATTGCGACGGCGGTTGGTCGCCATGCCAGCTGGCAGCAAGATGAACAACCAGAACATAAAATACAGAGACGCCAGCATAAAGATGATCAGAAAGACTGACTCGATCATGGTGTTTTCCCAAATGTCCTTCGGACCACGCGGTCGCTGAAATCTCGAGGCTCCAAACCTCGCTTCAGGCCGAATTACAGACTTTCGAGGAAAGGAGAAACTCTTCATGGCACGCGCACACGGCGCGCGGGCGCAGATGGCGCTTGCGTTCGAGACGGTTTACGGCACCCCGCCCGCGAGCGGCTATCGGTTGATGCCGTTCGCAAGCACCACGCTCGGATCAGAACAGCCGCTGATCGCCTCGGAGCTTCTGGGCCAGGGACGCGACCCGCTGGCCCCGATCAAGGACGCGGTCACCGCCGACGGCGATGTCGTCGGGCCGATCGACGTCGAGGCCTTCGGCTTCTGGCTGAAGGCCGCCTTCGGCGCCCCGACTACGACGGGGACCACGCCCAAGACCCACACCTTCCAGTCGGGCAACTGGACCCTCCCCTCGATGGCCATCGAAGTAGCCATGCCCGAAGTGCCGCGGTTCGCGATGTATGCGGGTTGCGTGATGGACCAGCTGTCCTGGCAGATGAACCGCTCCGGTCTGCTGACAGCGACCGCACGGCTCATCGCGCAGGGCGAAGCCATCGCAGCCGCCACCGCGGCGGGAACGCCCACCGCGCTGGGCCTGCAGCGCTTTGGCCATTTCAACGGGGTGGTGAAGCGCAACGGCACGGCCTTGGGCAATGTCGTCTCGGCCGAGATCACCTATGCCAACGGCCTCGACCGGATCGAGACCATCCGCAACGACGGCAAGATCGAGGGCGCCGATCCCGGCATGGCCGCGCTGACCGGCCGGATCGAGGTGCGCTTTGCCGATAGCGCCCTCGTCACCCAGGCCATCGACGGCACGCCCTGCGAGCTCGAGTTCGCCTACAGCCTCGGCGCGAACGCCAGTTTCACCTTCACCGCCCACGCCGTCTACCTGCCGGTCCCGCGGATCGAAATCCCCGGACCCCAGGGCATCCAGGCCACCTTCGACTGGCAGGCGGCCAAGGCCACCAGCCCCGCCCGCATGTGCACCGCCGTCCTAGTCAACACCCTTGCAGGATACTGACCATGATCCGTTTGAACCTCACGAACCGGCCCGAATGGCTGGACCTGCTGCCCGGCCTGCGCGTCCTTGTGGCGCCGCTCACCACCGCGCTGATGGTCTCCGCCCGCGCCGATCCCGTGATCGACAACCTGTCGGAAACCTCCAGCCGAGAAGACATGGCCCTCGCGATGGCCAAGGCCGTCGCCCGACGCGCGGTGCTGGAGTGGGAAGGCGTCGGAGACGATGATGGCAACCTCGTCCCGGTCAGCCCGGCGGGAATCGACGCCCTTCTCGAAATCTGGCCCGTATTCGAGGCCTTCCAGGCGCAATATGTCGCCCGCGGCCTGATGCTGGATCTGGAAAAAAACGCCTCCGCGCCCTCGCCGACTGGTCCTTCGGCGGGGGCGACGGCTACTGCGCGGCCTGCGCAGGCCCCTGCCCCGACTGCCCCGCAAGATTGAACCGGCCGCAGACCATCGAGGGCTGGCAGGTCTGGGACCTGACCCAGCGCCTCGGTGGCCAGCTGCGCATCGCGCCGGGGGCAGTGATCGGATGGGACATGGGCGCTGCGCTTTCACTGGCAGAGGCGCTGGGCGTTAGCGCACTGATCACCGCCGAACTGCTGCCCGAGATCGAGGCGGTGATGGTGCGCAAACTGAACGAGCAGATGGAAGGACGCCGGAATGGCTGAGAAGAAGGTCTCCGTCCGCCTCGTGGCGGAGGGCGGACGTCGCGTGCGCGCCGAACTGGAGGGTGTCGGCGAGGCTGGAGCACGCGGGTTTGGCCGCCTGTCACGCGAGATGGAACTGGCGAACACTCGGCTTGCGGCCTTTGCGCGCCGGGCGGGCATCGCCCTCGGGGCCGCCGCTGCCGCCGCCACTGCCTCACTTGGACTGATCGTTCGTTCGACGGCCGAGAGTGCCGCGCAGATCCGTCAGTTTGCACAGGTCGCCAATGCGACGCCCGAGGCCCTGCAGCGCTGGTCGGCTGGGGCGCGGACGGTGGGCATCGAACAGGAGAAGCTGGCCGACATCCTGAAGGACGTGAACGACCGGGTCGGGGATTTCCTCCAGACCGGCGGCGGGCCGATGGCGGATTTCTTCGAGAATGTGGCGCCGCGCGTGGGCGTCACCGCCGACCAGTTCGCGCGTCTATCGGGGCCGGAAGCCCTCCAACTCTACGTTGACACGTTGGAACGCGCTGGGCTCAGCCAGCAGGAGATGACCTTCTATCTCGAGGCCATGGCCTCGGACGCCACGCGCCTCCTGCCGCTCCTGCGGAACGGCGGGGCGGAAATGGCGCGGCTTGGCGAGCAGGCTTCCGACCTTGGCGCAGTTCTGGACAGTGAGGCCCTCGAAGCCCTGCGTCGCACCCAACTCGCGCTGGGCACAGTCTCGCTGGTGTTCGACGGCCTGCGCAACCGGATCGCCGTCGCCGTGGCCCCGACCATCGAGGCGCTTGCCAATGCCTTCGTCGCCCTCGCGTCAGACGGCGGCATCCTCCGCTCGGCCATCGACGGGCTGATTGGCAACCTAGGGCGTCTTGCCTCCTACGCTGCGACCTTCGCTGCCGTCATGGCCGGGCGCTGGGTGGCGGGGCTTGCCGCCGCCGCGCTATCCGTGCGCGGCTTGGCCACCGCCTTGGTGTTCCTCCGCGGCGCCTTGATCCGGACCGGCATTGGCGCGCTGATCGTCGGCGCCGGAGAGCTGGTCTATCAGTTCTCGCAGCTGGTGGCCCGGGTCGGCGGGGTGGGCGAGGCCTTCCGGCTGCTCGGAGATCTGGCCCGCGAGGTCTGGTCGCGCATCGGCCTGTCGCTGGATGCAGCCCTCGCGCGGATGGCGGCTGGATGGGAGGGGCTAAAGGCGGCGGGTCTCTCGGCCCTTGAGGGCACCATCGCGGGCGTCGTCAGCTTCGGCGACCGGACGGCCGCGATCTTCCAAGGGGCCTATGACGCGGCGGTCGCAATCTGGGGCAGTCTGCCCGGGGCCATCGGCGACTTCGCATTTCAGGCCGCGAACGGGCTGATCTCCGGCGTCGAGGCGATGTTGAACGGCGTCGTCACCCGGATCAACAGCTTCATCGAGACCCTGAACGCGGCCCTCGCGCTGCTGCCCGAATGGGCTACGGGCGAAGGTGGCGTGCGGATCGGCATCCTCGATCCGGTGGAACTGGGGCGCATCGGCAATCCCTTCGAGGGCGCGGCAACGGCCGCAGGGGCCGCCGCTGCAGATGCCTTCTCCGCCGCGCTGTTGCGCACCTACCTCGAGCCGCCCGACCTCGGCCTCGGCGCCATGGCAGACGATGCCCGCGCGCGAGCCAACGGCTATCGCGAAGCGGCAGGGATGCTGGCTGACGCTGCGGGTCAGCCGCTCGCCAGCTGGCAGGCGCTGAAGGATGCGGTGACTAGCACAGGGACGGAGGCCGAAACCGCGCTGGCGGATGCGGCGGGTGCAGCCGATGCCCTGACAGCCGGGCTGAATGACACGGCCACCGCCACCGATGGCGCTGGCGGCGCTGCACGCGACGCGGGGGCGGCTGCAGCCCAAGGCGCGGACAAGGCCCTCACCGGCTGGCAAGCCGTCACGGCCGCGCTCGCCGACTATGCCGCCAAGGCGCGCGACATTGGCGGGGACATTGGCAGCATGCTGGTGGGCGCTTTCCAGAGCGCGGAGAACGCCATCGGTGACTTCGTGAAGACCGGAAAGCTCGACTTCCGTGATCTGGTCACGTCCATGATCGCCGACCTCGCGAAGCTGGCCGCGCGCCGCTTCATCCTCGGCCCCATCGCCAATGCTCTTTCCGGCGCGCTGGGCGGCGCGGGTGGAATTTTCGCGAACATCCTGCATGCGGGCGGTATGGTCGGTGCCCCTGGTCCCGGACGCACGGTCCCGGCGCTGGCCTTCGCGGGCGCGCCGCGCATGCACAACGGCGGCTGGGCCGGTCTGCGGCCAGACGAGGTGCCCGCGATCCTGCAACGCAGGGAGCGGGTTCTCTCTCGCCGAGAGTCGGAAGGGTACGGCCAGGCAGGCGCCTCGACCGTCAACGTCACGATCAACGCCCGCGACGCCGAGAGCTTCCGCCAGTCCCGCACGCAGGTCGCCAGCGACATCGCCCGCGCCGTGTCGCTGGGCCGGAGGGGGATGTGATGGCCTTCCACGAGGTCCGGTTTCCGGACAACATCAGCCGCGGGGCACGCGGTGGCCCCGAGCGCCGCACGCAGATCGTCGAACTGGCGAGCGGGGCGGAGGAGCGCAACGCCAACTGGGCCAACAGTCGCCGCCGCTATGATGTCGCCTACGGCATCCGCCGCGCCGACGATCTGGCGGCGGTTGTCGCCTTCTTCGAGGCTCGCAACGGCCGCCTGCACGGCTTCCGTTTCAAGGACTGGGCCGATTTCAAGTCCTGTTTGCCATCGCAGACGCCGGGGCCAGCCGATCAACCCGTCGGCACCGGCAACGGGGCGGTCACCCTGTTCCAGCTGACCAAACGCTACACCTCGGGCGCGCAGTCTTGGACGCGAGCCATCACCAAGCCCGTCGCCGGAACCGTGACCATCGCCCTGAACGGCACCCCGCAAGCCTCCGGCTGGTCGGTCTCTACCGCGACAGGCTTGCTAACCTTCACGTCGGCCCCGGCCGCTGGCGTCGCCATCACCGCAGGCTTCGAATTCGACGTTTCCGTCCGCTTCGACACCGACACCCTCGACGTCACCCTCGACCTTGAACGCCTTGGCTCGATCACCTCGATCCCCCTCGTGGAAATCCGCACATGAAGTCCCTGAACGCCGCTTTGCAGTCCCATCTCGACGAGGGCACGACGACGCTCGCCTGGTGCTGGCGCATCACCCGCGCCGATGGCGTGACCTTCGGCTTCACCGACCACGACCGGACCCTGTCGTTCGACGGCACCGAGTTCGAACCGGAAAGCGGCCTGACAGCCTCCGAGGTGCGGTCTGGCTCCGACCTCTCAGTCGATACGCAGGATGCCCACGGCGTGCTGTCGTCTGACCGGATTACGGAGACGGACATCCTCGACGGCCGGTGGGACGCCGCAGTTGTCGAGGTCTGGCGCGTGAACTGGGCGAGCCCCGCGCAGCGTGTGCTCCTGCGTCGCGGGGCGATCGGCCAGATCCGGCGCGGGCGGCTGGCCTTCGTGGCCGAGGTGCGCAGCCTCGCCCATGTGCTCGGCCAGACGGTCGGGCGGACGTTTCAGGCGAGCTGCGATGCCGCGCTGGGCGATGCGCGCTGTGGCGTGAACCTTGACGCCCCGGCCTTCAGGGGCAGCGGCGCGATCATCGATGTGCTGCGCGACCGTGCTTTTACAGCCTCCGGCCTCGGCAGTTTCGCGGCGGGCTGGTTCGCCTTCGGGCTGGTGGAATGGTCGACCGGGGCAAACGCCGGGCGGCGCGTCGAGGTGCTGTCGCATGATTTGGTCGATGGCATCGCCATCCTGACCCTGCTCGAAGCCCCGGTGCGTCCGATCACGGCGACGGATGCTTTTGTGGCCCGGGCGGGCTGCGACAAGCGGATGGCGACCTGCAGCGCGAAGTTCGCCAATATCGCGAACTTCCGGGGCTTCCCGCACATCCCAGGCCAAGATGCCGTGCTGCGCTACGCCACCAAGGACGGCGGCCACGAGGGGGCGGTTCTGTGACCGCGCCCGTCTCGACGGCCGATCCCGCCCGCGTCATTGCTGTCGCGCGGTCCTGGCTCGGCACACCCTATCACGACCAGGCCAGCCTGCGCGGGGTCGGCTGCGATTGCCTCGGCCTCGCGCGGGGCGTCTGGCGCGACGTCGTCGGCCCGGAGCCATTTCCGATCCCGCCCTACAGCCGGGACTGGGGCGAGACCGGGCCGCGCGAGGTGCTGGCCGATGGCGCAAGACGGATGATGCCGGAACTTGATCCATCCGAGGCCGGGCCCGGCGCGCTGATCCTGTTCCGGATGATGCCACGCGCCATCGCCAAGCATGTGGGCATCCTCACCGGTCCCGACACCTTCCTTCACGCCTATGAACGCCTCGGCGTGATCGAGGAGCCGCTGACACCTGCATGGCGACGCCGCATCGCCTTCGCCTTCCTGTTTCCTGCACGTTGAGACCTTCCCATGGCCACGCTTGTCCTCGGCGCTGTCGGTTCCGCCATCGGCGGGGCCTTTGGCGGCGCGATCCTCGGCTTCTCTGGCGCAGCCATCGGCGGCTTCATCGGATCGACCATCGGGTCGGTGGTTGACAGCTGGATCGTGTCCTCGCTGGCCCCTGCGCAGAAAATCGAGGGCCAGCGCCTCGACAGCTTGCGGATCACTTCGGCCACCGAAGGCGCGATCATCCCGCGCCTCTACGGCCGCATGCGCATCGGCGGCAACATCATCTGGGCCACGGATTTCCGCGAGGAGACCAAGACCACGACGCAAGGCGGCGGCAAGGGCGGTGGCGGTGGCCGGGTCCAGACGACCGAGTATCTCTACTATGCCAGCTTTGCGGTCGCCCTGTGCGAAGGCCCGATCACCGGCATCGGCCGCATCTGGGCAGACGGCAAGCCGCTCGACATGACCGGCATCACCTGGCGCTGGTATCCCGGCGACGAGGCGCAAGCGGCCGACTCCTTCATCGCGGCCAAAATGGGGGTGACCAACACCCCAGCCTATCGCGGGACAGCCTATGTGGTCTTCGAGGAACTGGCGCTCTCGACCTACGGCAACCGCCTGCCGCAGCTTTCGTTCGAGGTCTTCCGGCCGCTCGCGGATCCCGACACGGCCGAGGGGCTGGTCAAAGCCGTGACCATGATCCCGGCCTCGGGCGAGTTTACCTATGCGACCGAGGCTGTTCGCAAGACCGTGGGCGCATCCACGACGGTGTTCGGCCAGACCACCGGCGGCACGACATCGGCCGAGAACCTGAACGCGCTGCCCGATGAGGCCGACATCGTCGTGGCCCTCGATCGGCTGCAAGCCATGGCCCCGGCCGTCGAGAGCGTCAGCCTGGTCGTCGCCTGGTTCGGCAACGACCTGCGCGTGGGCAATTGCACGATCAAGCCGGGCGTGGAGGTGGCGGCCAAGGTTACCAGCCCCAAGGTCTGGGCGGTGAATGGCGTGGCACGGGCCGCCGCCCATCTCGTCAGTCGCGACGTCGAGGATCGACCGGTCTATGGCGGCACGCCTGCCGACTTTGCGGTGGTGCAGGCCATCCGCGAGATGAAGGCGCGCGGCCTGCGCGTCACCTTCTATCCGTTCCTGCTGATGGACGTGCCAACCGGCAACACGCTGCCGAACCCCTACAGCGCGAATGCCGCCACGCCGGGCCAGCCCAGCTTCCCGTGGCGCGGGCGGATCACCTGCTCCCCTGCTGCGGGATATGCCGGGACCGCGGACAAGTCTGCCGCAGCGGCCACGCAAGTCTCCAGCTTCTTCGGCGCGGCGACCCCGGCGCAGTTCGCAGTGTCGGGCGACAGCATCAGCTGGACCGGTCCCGCTGACGATTGGGGCCTGCGCCGCATGATCCTGCACTATGCCCATCTCTGCGCGGTCGCGGGCGGGGTTGATGCCTTTCTGATCGGCACCGAGATGCGCGGACTGACGACGATCCGGTCCAGCGCCAGTGCCTATCCGGCCGTGACGGCGTTGAAGGCGCTGGCGGCGGCCGTGAAGACGATCCTCGGGCCGGGCACCAAGGTGGGCTACGCCTCCGACTGGTCGGAGTATTTTGGCCACCAGCCGGGCGACGGCAGCGGCGACGTGTTCTTCCACCTCGATCCGCTCTGGTCAGACGCGAACATCGACTTCATCGGCATCGACAACTACATGCCGCTCTCGGATTGGCGCGATGGGTTCGACCACGCCGATGCGCTCGAGGGCTGGGCCGCGATCCATGACCGGGGCTATCTGCAGGCCAATATCGCCGGTGGCGAGGGCTTCGACTGGTTCTATGCCTCGGCCGCTGACCGGTCGGCCCAAATACGCACCCCGATCACGGATGGCAGCGCAGGCAAACCTTGGGTGTTCCGCTACAAGGATCTGCGCGCCTGGTGGTCGAATGCACATTTCGACCGGCCGGGCGGGTTGGAAAGCGGCACGTCCACGTCATGGGTGCCGCAATCGAAGCCCGTCTGGTTCACCGAACTCGGCTGCCCCGCCATCGACAGGGGCACCAACCAGCCGAACGTCTTCTTCGACCCAAAGTCGTCCGAGAGCTTTACGCCCTACTTTTCGCGGGGCTGGCGCGACGACGCCATCCAGCGCGCCTATCTGGAAGCCAGCTACCTCTGGTGGGGTCAGGGCGCGAACAACCCGACGTCGTCCGTCTACGGCGGCCGGATGGTCCATGTCCCGGAATGCGCCGCCTGGACCTGGGACGCGCGACCCTATCCGTTCTTCCCCGAACTGACCGGTGTCTGGACGGACGGCCCCAACTGGCGACTTGGCCACTGGCTGACCGGCAGGCTAGGTGCAGTGTCGCTCGCCGCCCTTGTGCGCCACCTCTGCCTGCGCGCGGGACTGGCTGAAGACCTCATCGACGTCTCGGGCCTCTGGGGCGCGGTCGAGGGTTATGTGATCGGCGCGCTGGAAAGCCCGCGCGCATCGATTTCCACGCTGGCCCGACATTTCGGGTTCGATGCCATCGAGACCGAAGGCGTGATCCGCTTCGTCGTGCGCGGGCGGGCATCCAGCCTGACCCTCACGGTGGATGATCTGGTCTCCACCCGCGAGGGCGAGGCCTTCGAACTGACGCGCGGCCAGGAGACCGAGCTGCCTCAGGCGCTGAAGTGGCAGGTCGCGCGGGCGGACGAGGACTATGACGTGGCGCTTGTCGAAGCCCGCCGGACCACGGTCGACACGACGCGCATCGCTTCCGAGTCCTTCCCGATGGCGATCCCGCCCGAGGAGGCCGAACGCCGCTGCCGCCGCGCGCTGATGGAGGCGTGGATCGGACGGGAAAGCGCGACCTTCCGTTTGCCGCCCTCGCGGCTCGCCCTCGACCCTGCGGACGTGATCCGCCTGGCCCATGACGGTCGCGAAGTGGAATTCCGGCTTGTCTCGGTCGCCGACGCAGAGGAACGGGGGATCGAGGGAGTCCGCCAGGACCGTGCCGCCTATGATCTTCCACCGGGCGATCCGCGCCCGGCATCGCTCGCCAGTCCCGTCGTCTTCGGCACGCCGGAAGTGGTCATGCTGGACCTGCCGCAGATCAGTGAGGATCAGCCCGCCCATCGACCCCTGATCGCCGCGCATGCCAGCCCCTGGCCCGGCGAGATCGCCGTCTTCCGCAGCGCCTCGACGGATGGGTTCAATCTGCTCACCACCTTCGGCAGTCGGGCGCGGATCGGCACCGTGGCTTTCGACTTCTTTCCCGGCCCGACCTCGCGCTTCGATCTGGGCAACGCGCTGGTGGTCGATCTCCTATCCGGAACGCTGGAGAGCGTGACAGACGTCGCGCTGTTCGGCGGGGCAAATGCGGTAGCCGTCGAGGCAGCGGCGGGCCTTTGGGAGATCGTCCAGGCGGGCGCAGCCGAACTGATCGCGCCCGGCCGTTATCGCCTGACCCGCCTGCTGCGCGGTCAGCGCGGGACGGAGCATGCCATGGGCAACCCGGCACCGGCCGGGGCGCGGGTCGTGGTGCTGGACGCGACCTTGGCCGCGCTCCCCATCGCCGAGGCTGACCTTGGCTTGCCTTGGAACTGGCGGGTCGGCCCGGCCGCGCGTTCTGTCACGGATGACAGCTATGCCGCGCTGGGCTTCACGCCGACCGGGCGGGGCCTCGTGCCTTTTGCGCCAGTGCATGTCGAACAGCCCTGGCGGATCGCGCGAGCCCCAGGCGATCTGAGGATCCGCTGGACCCGGCGGTCCCGCGCGCTGGTGGCCGATGCCTGGGAGCAGGTCGAGGTTCCATTAGCCGAGGACCTGGAAAGCTACGATGTGCAGATCCTCGACGGGACGACCGTCAAGCGCACCCTGACCAGCAGCACGACGTCCGTCCTCTACACTGCCGCCCAGCAGACCGCCGACTGGGGCGCGCCGCTCGGGCCCGGCCAGACACTGGCCATCCGCATCTACCAGCTCTCGAACCGCCTCGGTCGCGGCACGCCAGCGACCGTCACGCTGCAATTCTGATCCCAACCCACGGGAACCCCCATGTCCGACACCACGACCCATCTGGGCCTGCCCTATCTTCTGGCGGCGCAGGCGCAGAAGCATGTCACGCATAACGAGGCGCTGCGCCTGCTCGACGCCATGGTGCAGCTTTCCGTCCTCGACCGCACGCGCACTGCGCCCCCGGCCAGCCCGGTCGACGGCAACCGGCATTTGGTGGCCTCGGGCGCCACCGGCCTTTGGGCAGGGTGGGATCTGAACATCGCCTTCTGGGTGGACGGCGCGTGGATCCGCCTCGTGCCGCGCACCGGCTGGATGGTGTGGGTCGCGGCCGAGGGCCTGTTCCTCGTCTGGACCGGCAGCGCATGGGAGGTCGTGGGCGAGCCGCGCGACGTCTCGGATGCGGTCTTCAGCCTGGTCAACGATGCGGACCCGACGAAGAAGGCCACCTTCTCGCTGGCAGGGATCAGCGCCGGGACCACGCGCAGTTTCACCCTGCCGAACACCTCCTCGGAACTGGCAATCTTGGCGGGAACCCAGACCTTCACCGGCAACAAGACCTTCTCCGGCACGTTGACCGCCTCGGGCACAGTCACGGTCTCGGCTGCCTCCGCCAGCATCGGGACGGCCACGACGACCGCCACCTACGGCATGGGCACCGGGGCCACGACCACGGGCGTGACCAAGACCGTGAACCTCGGCACCGGCGGCGCCTCCGGATCGACCACGGTCGTGAACATCGGTTCGGCCACCGCCGGAGCGGGCGGCACGACGGTGGTGAACACGCCCACTGTCACATTCGCCAATGCCGTGACTCAGGTCGGCATGCCTCAGGCCAACCTGACCGCGCAGCTCCTCGGCCTCGGTGGGGCGACAGCCGACAGCTTCAACCGGCTGTCCATCAACACGCCTGCGGTGCTGCTGAACAACGCGGGCGCCGGGATCGAAGTGACCGTCAACAAGGCAGCCCCGGCGAACGACGCCGCCTTCGCCTTCAAGACCGGCTTCTCCGCCCGAGCGCTGATCGGCCTCTTGGGCAACGATGACTTCAGCTTCAAGGTCAGCCCGGACGGCTCGGCCTTCTTCGACGCGATCCGTATCGACCGCACCAACGGCCAGGTGGAACTGCTGCAGCCGACGGTATTGCCGGGACTGGCCGCAGCGCCTACCCCGCCGCCCGCAGGCAAGGCCGCTGTCTATGCCCGCAGCCGCGCCGGGGCGCCGTGGATCGACGTGATGCGTCCCTCGGGGCGGGACTTTCCGCTGCAGCCGCATTTCGGGGTGAACCGGATCGCCACGTGGTCGCCGTCGGTCACGACGACGATCACCACCGAAGGGATGCCGATCACTTCGGTCGGCACCGTTTCGCACCCGACGCTGGCCGCCACGAACCTTGCCGCCTCAATGCGGCGCTGGCGCCTGACCTCGGCGGCCGTCGTGGACTCGGTCGCCGACCAGCGATCCGCAGGCTGGGCCTGCTGGCGCGGCAACGCCGCGGGCCTCGGCGGCTGGACCTTCGTCACGCGGATTTCGCTGACGACCCTGCAGGCAACTGGCATGGGGTTCTTCGGCCTCTATGGATCGACGGCCGCGCTGGCCACCACCCTGACGCTGGCCGCCGCCATCAACTGTATCGGCATCGGCTTCCAGCGCGGGACGCACACCCGCTGGCAACTGGTCGCGAACGACGGCACCGGGGCGCCGACGCTCACCGACATGGGCGCGTCCTTCGCCATTGCCACGGGCGGGGTGCTGACCCTGTTCATCGCGGCACCGCCGAACGGCAGTTCCGTCTGGGTGCGCGTCGTCGACGAGGTTTCGGGTGCGATCTTCGAGCAGGAGATCACCGCAGACCTGCCCGCCGCGACGCAGTTCCTGTCGCCGCGGCTGTTCCTGAACACCGGCGCGACCGCCGCCGCCGTCGCCTACGACTGCGCCGGTGTCTACCTCGAAACTGATTTCTGACCAACCGCAGCCTGCGGCAATGAAAGGACCATCATGAACGACCAGACCACTCTTGCCGGGGAGGTCGCGCGGGCCTTTCGGGACCACGGGATCACCGCCGCGCTGACCGCCCTGATCGGTGGCACCATGGCCTTGATCGCGGCGATCACGCGCAAGGCCTTCACCAACGAGGCCCTGCTGGATCGTCTTGATCGCGAACTCATCACCGAACGCGACCGCTCCGACAAGCAGCGCAGCGAAGATCGCAAGGTGGATGGCGACCGCCTCGACCGGATCGAGACGGACATCCGATCCATGCGGGACATGCTCTTCGACGCCTTCCAGCGCGGCCGATCAGACTGACCGCCTGGCGACCACACCACAACGACCATGTTCCCCGCCCAAGAGGCGGGTTTTTTCATCTGGAGGATCCACGATGCCCACCCTGACCTACCCCCACTGGCGCGACGTGCCCGCGACTGCATGGCGTTGGCCGAACTTCTCGGCCGCCGAGATCGCCTGCCGCGGCACCGGCGCGATCAAGATCAACACGGAAGCCATGGACAAGCTGCAGGCCCTGCGCGACCGGCTGGGCAAGCCGCTGATCATCCGCTCGGCCTATCGCAGCCCGGAACACAACCGGGCCGTGGGCGGGGCCCCGGCCTCGAAGCACATGCAGGGCACGGCCTTCGACATCGCCATGTCGAACCACGATCCCGCAGCCTTCGAGGCGGCGGCGCGGGCGGTCGGGTTCCTGGGGTTCGGCTATTACCCCCGCTCGGGCTTCATGCACATCGACCTTGGTCCTGCCCGGTCTTGGGGCGATCCTTTTGCGACGCGCGCGGTGCCCTTCGCCCCGGAACTGCCGCCCGCGCGCGAAGTCCTGTCGGAAAGCCGCACCTTGCGTGGTGGGGGTGCGGCTGGAGCAGCGACCGTCGGTGCGGCCGGGGTGGATGCTGTGAGGGGCGTCCTAGCCGAGACCCAGTCCACGATCCAGCCGCTGGTGCCCTACCTCGACACGCTGCGCTGGGTGCTGATCGCCATCGCGCTGATCGGCATCGCCGTCACCATCCACGCCCGGCTCGACGACTGGAAACGGGGCCAGCGGTGATCGGCTGGCTTCTGACCCATGGCCCGGCGCGCAAGGCGCTGGGCCTCATCCTTTCCGCCGCAGCGATCCTGCTGTTCCTTCTGAACCTGCGCCGTGCCGGTGAACGCGCAGGACGCGCCGCCGAACGGCTTGATGCCCGAGAGAGAAACGATGCCATCCAACGCCAGATGCTCGACGCCGCCGCCCGCCGCCCTGCTGATCGCGATGCTCTGGCTGACCGGCTGCGCGACGGTAAGTTCTGAGACCAGCGCGCCCTGCCCGCCTGTGGTCGAGTACACCGCAGCAGATCAAGCGCGGGCCGCCGACGAGGTCGAGGCGTTGCCGGAAGGGGCCGTCGTCGTCCGGATGCTGAGCGACTACGCTGTGTTGCGCGACCAGGCGCGCGCGTGTCGGTGATGACCGCACGAAAGATCATGCAGTATTGCCTCTCTCAGGGTTGTCCTATCACAACGATAGTTATATCGTTTATCGACGATTAACGAAGCCATTGGAATCACGCGTGCCTCAGAACGATCACCTTGCAGCTCTGGCAAAGGCGCTGGCTCATCCGGCCCGTCTTCGTATCCTTCGGCTTTTGCTGGCCACCCCCGGCTGCATCGGCGGTGACATCGTGGATGCTGTCGGCCTGGCACAGTCCACGGTGTCAGAGCACCTGCGCATCCTCAAGGCGGCGGGGATCATCTCGGGCGAGATCGACGGGCCGCGCGTGTGCTATGCGCTGAACCCCGATGCGCTGGCCCCGCTGGCGGAGTTCATCGCCAGCCTGACACCGCCCCCCGGCGATGCCTGCTGCGTTCCCACCCGGAAGGAAACCACATGAGTCTGTTCGAACGCTGGCTGACCCTATGGGTCGCCCTCTGCATCCTGGCGGGCCTTGTGCTGGGCAACCTCGCGCCGGGCCTGTTCGGTGTGCTGGCCGGGCTGGAATACGCCTCGGTCAACCTTGTGGTGGCCGGGCTGATCTGGGCGATGGTCTATCCGATGATGATCGCCATCGACTTCGGCTCGCTGAAGGATGTGGGACGTCGACCGAAAGGCCTCATTATCACGCTTGCGATCAACTGGCTGATCAAGCCGTTCACCATGGCGGCGCTGGCGGTGCTGTTCTTCAACCACCTGTTCGCCGGGCTGATCGATCCGGCCAAGGCACCCGAATACATCGCGGGGCTTATCCTGCTGGGTGCCGCGCCCTGCACGGCGATGGTCTTCGTCTGGTCGCAGCTGACCAAGGGCGATCCGAACTACACGCTGGTGCAGGTCAGCGTGAACGACCTGATCATGGTCGTGGCCTTCGCGCCGATCGTCGCCTTCTTGTTGGGCGTGACCGACATCTCGGTGCCATGGGAGACGCTGATCCTGTCGGTCGTGCTCTACATCGTGATCCCGCTGATCGCCGGGGCACTGACACGGCGCGCCTTGATGGCGCGCGGGGGTGAAGTGGCGGTGTCGGACTTCACGGCGCGGATCAAGCCCGCCTCGGTCCTCGGCCTCTTGCTGACCGTGGTGCTGCTCTTCGGCTTCCAGGGCCAAGTGATCATCGCGCAGCCTCTGCTGATCGCGCTCATTGCCGTGCCGATCATCATCCAGTCCTATGGCATCTTCGCGCTTGGCTATGCCTGGGCCTTTGTGTGGAAGCTGCCCCACAAGGTGGCAGCGCCCTGCGCCCTGATCGGTACGTCGAACTTCTTCGAACTGGCAGTGGCGGTCGCCATCGGCCTGTTCGGCCTGAACTCGGGCGCGGCGCTGGCAACGGTGGTGGGCGTCCTCGTCGAAGTGCCGGTGATGCTGTCCTTGGTCGCCTTTGCCAACCGCACCCGTAACCGGTTCCCGGCATGACCTTTCCCGTCGTCATCCACCACAACCCCGATTGCGCGACATGGCGCAACACCCTCGGGATCATCCAGGCCGCCGGGTATACGCCCAACGTCATCGACTATCTGAAGGAAGGCTGGACCCGCCCGCAGCTTCTGGCGCTGTTTGCTGCGGCGGGCCTCACCCCACGCGATGCCTTGCGCATCGCCCGATCGCCTGCCGAGGAGATGGGCCTGACTGCGGCCGACGTGACAGACGACCAGCTACTGACCGCGATGGTGGCCCATCCGATCCTCGTGAACCGGCCCCTCGTCTGCACGCCCAAAGGCGTGCGCCTGTGCCGCCCGTCCGAGACGGTGCTGGACCTGCTGGACCGCCTGCCTCCCGGTCCGCTGGCAAAGGAGGACGGTCAAATGATCATCGATGCCGAAGGAAACCGCCTTGTCTGACCAGCACTCCGACACGCCCAACATCGATGACGCACTGTTCCTCGGCATCGACCGCGACCGGTTGTTCAGCGGCGCGCCCTCGGTCCACCCAGCGCGCATTCTGATCCTCTACGGCTCGCTCCGAGCCCGCAGCTTTTCCCGTCTGGCGGCCGAGGAAGCGGCCCGCATCCTGACGCGGCTCGGGGCCGAGGTAAGGATGTTCAACCCGTCCGGCCTGCCGCTGGTCGACGACGGGGTCGATGCGACCCACCCGAAGGTGCGGGAACTGCGCGATCTTTCATCCTGGTGCGAAGGGATGGTCTGGTCCTCGCCAGAGCGCCACGGTGCGATGACCGGTCTGATGAAGACGCAAATTGACTGGATCCCGCTGTCCGAGGGTGCCGTGCGACCGACCCAAGGCAAGACGCTGGCGGTGATGCAGGTGTCGGGCGGCTCGCAGAGCTTCAACGCCGTGAACCAGATGCGTGTCCTTGGTCGCTGGATGCGGATGCTGACGATCCCCAACCAGTCCTCGATCCCAAAGGCGTTCCAGGAGTTCGACGAGGCCGGGCGCATGCGACCGTCGCCGCTCTACGACCGGATCGTGGACGTGATGGAGGAATTGATGAAGTTCACCCTGCTGACCCGTGACCGGGCCGATTACCTCGTGGACCGCTATTCCGAACGCAAAGAAAGCGCGGAGGCGCTGATCAAGCGGGTGAACCTGTCGGCGGCGACCTGACACTAGCCGTGACGCCAGACCTTGACCGAGGATACAAGCAGGATGGCGACCAAAACGGGCAGCAGCACGACCTCGGGCACGATCCCCAGAAGCTGGCCGCCGACGGCGACGCCGATCACTGACCCCAAGGCCATGAACAGCACGAAGCCCTGATTGCGCGCTAGAACCGTGAAGCTGTCGTCGCGACTGTATCGGGCGAACCCGACCAGCATGGTGGGCAGGCTGATCGCCAGCGACAGGCTGCCTGCGAGTTTCAGGTCGATCCCGAACAGAAGGACCAGCGTGGGGATCAGCAATTCACCCCCCGCAACGCCCATCAGCGAAGCCACGATGCCGATGCCGAACCCTGCGACAAGGCCCGCGACGATCTGCGCAGGTCCGGTGACAAGGGCAGCGGGCGACAGGGTCGTGATGTGGCTGAGCGCGAGGACTGCCGCGATCAGCACCAAAAGCCCGGCCAGAACGCGATAGAGAGTGCGGGATTTCATCCGCACAGCGAGCCCGGCCCCGATCCATGCGCCAAGCAGGCTTCCCGCGAGAAGGTTCAGGATGATCGGCCATTCGGCCAGCACCTGATCCAGCGGCACGGTTCCCGCCCGGAACGGCAGCGCTGTGGCCACCACGATCAGACTGGTCGCCTTGTTCAGGATCACCGCATCAAGAGCTGCAAATCCGAACATGCCGATCAGGAGTGGAAGACGGAACTCTGCCCCGCCAAGCCCGATCAGCCCGCCGACTATGCCGACGGCTGCTCCAGCCAATACGATCCGCGGCCATCCGACCATACCTGCCCCCCAATTGAACCTGTTACACCTTGCGGCGCAGGCTTCCCTCGAGCGGCACGGCTGATGACAGCGTGTTCGAGATGGTGCCGTATTTCAAGATGTTGCGGTGCAACAGATCAAGGCGTTGGTCAGTCTCGGCACTCTCGACGACGATCGCATACCGGATCAGCATCAGCTTCGGTGGCGCGTCCTGGCGGATCGCTTCCAGCGCAACCTCGGCGCCATCGATCTGGAAATTGAGCATCGGCGTCACCCGCTCGATCCCCTTCAGCATGCAAGCGGCAAGTGCCGCCAGCAGCAGTTCCACCGGGTTCATCGCATCGCGCCGCCCAGCCAGATCGGTGTCGAGCGTGACTTCGGCCTCCTTCGCCACAGCAAGACTGCCATGGGCGTCAATGCGGCGAGCGTGGACGCGATACTCCATCAGATGAGCCGTCCGATTTCTTCCGCCGTCAGCACCTTGCCGGTCGAGACGACCTTCTCGTCCACCACCAGCCCCGGCGTCGACATCACCCCATAGGCGGCGATTTCGGCAAAGTCGGTGACCTTGATGATCTCGGCCTGCTTGCCAGCCGCTGCCGCGGCGGCCCTGGCGTTTTCGCCAAGCGTTACACATTTCTTGCAGCCCGAGCCGAGGATCTTGATGATCATGAGGCAGTCCTTTCTCAGATGAACCAGTGGGTCATGGCGTTGAAGATCAGCCCGATGGACAGGATGCCGAGGGTCACGACGCCGGTGAAGGTGACGAGGAGCGGCATCTTCACCACCCGCTTGAGCATGATCAGAGATGGCAGCGACAGGGCGGTCACCGCCATCATGAAGGCCAGCACCGTGCCAAGGCCCACGCCCTTGCCGACCAGCGCCTCGGCGATCGGCAGGGTACCGAAGATGTCGGCATACATGGGGATGCCCACCAGCACTGCCACGGGGACCGACCACCACTTGTCCTGCCCGAGCATGGCCGAAATTACGTTGGCGGGTACCCAGTTGTGGATCGCAGCCCCAATGCCGACACCGATCAGCACATAGGGCCAGACGCGGTGGACGATCTCCACTACCTGATCGCGCGCATAGGTCAGCCGCTCGTTCCGGGTCATGGTCGCGGCCTCGCCCGAGACGGGAACCGTGCGGACAAACTCGGCGACCTGATCCTCCATCCCCAGGCGTCCGATGATCGTCCCGCCCACGATGGCCACCACAAGCCCGACTGCGACATAGGCAAGGGCAATCGGCCAGCTGAAGATCGAGGCCAGCAGGATGACCGAGGCCAGATCCACGAGCGGCGAGGAGATCAGAAAGGAGAACGTCACCGCCAGCGGCAGGCCAGCGGCGGTGAAGCCGATGAAGAGCGGGATCGACGAACAGGAACAGAACGGCGTCAACGTGCCCAGAAGGGCCGCGAGCGTGTTGGCGCCCAGACCGGACCGTCCGCCCAGCATGGCCCGCGTCCGTTCGGGCGGAAAATGGCTTTGAACATAGGAGATGGCAAAGATCAGCACCGAGAGCAGGATGAAGATCTTGATCACGTCATAGACGAAGAACTGCACCGACCCGCCAATGCGCGAGGCGGGGTCCAGCCCGACGGCCGCCACGCCCGCGCCGACCAGATCGTTGAGCCAGGTCATCCGCAGCAGTTGGTCGTTCAGCCAGCCAAACACGCTCATGCTGCCCGTTCCGTGACCATGATTGGCCGCTCGAGCGCAGCTTCGACTAGACGGGCGAGGGATGGCGACAGTTCCGGGCTGATCCGGTAGCGCACCCATTGCGCGTCGCGACGGTCCAGCACCAGCCCCGCCTGCTTCAGCACCTGCATGTGCCGCGACATCCGGCTTTGGGTGGCTCCCAGCTTTCGCATCAGCTCGCAGACACAGTGTTCCGACCCATCCGCCAGCAAGCGCATGGCTTCAAGACGGGTCGGTTCGGCAAGGGCAGACAGAACGGCTAGGATCATCGGCGGCGCTCCACTTCATGCGCATCTGCGCATAGGCGGGCGTTCCGTGCCGTGATCTGGATCAAGCGAAGCGAGGCTACGACCATTCTATAACGCGCGAGAAACGCATCCAGCGCGAACAAGGACAGAAAGGGACGTCGTGCAACTTGCCTGCGTGTTCATTTTTGGTGATCGTGAACACACGAAAGTGGAGGACAACATGTCCCAGACCAAGACGATGGGTGTCCGCATCAGCAGTGCGCTGAGCGAGTTCGCGGCAGCGAACGTGGGCGACAACGGAACGTACGAGAATACCAGCGAGTACGTGCGCGATTTGATCCGCCACGACAAAGAACGGACGGAGCAGGAGGCGTTTGATCGTCTGAAAGCCGAACTCATGCTTGCCTTCGCCGCACCGGAGGAAAGCTATCGGCCATCGAGCGCAGCTGACGTGATTGGTCGGTTCCGGGATGATCGTGGCGTCTGATCGGCAGCGCACGGCACGCAAAAGGCCCCCGTCGAAGGGGGCCTCGATAAACGTTGACCAGGTGTTGACAAGAATTTGGAATGACAAAAGCCGAGCGTTATGCTCGGCTTTGAAGTCTTTGATAAGGTTGGTAAATTTGGTTGCGGGGGCAGGATTTGAACCTGCGGCCTTCAGGTTATGAGCCTGACGAGCTACCGGGCTGCTCCACCCCGCGTCCGGGTGTTTTTTGTATCGTTGA
>NZ_BMYI01000026.1:0-33189 GCF_014652195.1 Gemmobacter nanjingensis | reverse complement strand
GGAGTGAAACCCGCCCTTGACCCAAAACTGAACCGAAATCCATAATCAGAGGTGGGTCAAATCTCGATGGAAAACCCGGGTCACTTCTCAGTGGAAATCAACAGTTTGGTCATAGGCTTTCCTCGCTTTCCGCGAGAAACCTTGTCAGAGGCATAAGGCTGAAATATATGCAAGTTTATGTATCTATACTTGCGATTCAGGTAAGTAATGTTCAGCTTGGCCATCAGCGATATCCGCCTTCTGAAAGTCTTCCATTGCGTCGCAGCCGAGAAGGGGTTTGCGCCCGCGGCAGCTAGGCTTGGCCTCAGCGAAGCAGCAGTCAGCCGGGCGATGTCAGATCTTGAGGCCCGCATAGGGCTTCGGCTCTGCACACGCGGCCGCGGCGGTTTCATGCTGGAGCCGGATGGCGAGTTCGTGCTTCAGGCTGCCCAACGGCTCATGAACGCCATGGATGATGTTTCAGACCAGTTGAGGGGCTACAGGCTGGGCATGAAGGGCGAGCTGCGTCTTGCCATCACCGAAAGCACACTTTCCGATCACAAGAACCGCGTTTCGGAACATATCGCGCGCTTCAAAGCCCGCGCGCCAGATGTGCGGATCGAGTTGATCGTCCTGCCTCCCTCGGGTGTGCGTGCATCAATTCGCGACGGCAGGGCACATGTCGGTTTTTTACCTGCGCACTCCCGTGCTGACGATCTGGATTATCACGAGCTGCACAGAGAACGGATGTCGCTTTATTGCAGTCAGGGCCATCCGCTATTCGGGCGCATCTGTAACATGGAAGATATCTGTGCCGCCGAGATTGCATCGCCAGACTATCTGTTGAGCGACAGGCTCGGCGTGCATGGTGACAAGTTACGGATCGTCAGTCGGACAAACTCGATTGAAGGTATCGGCATCCTTGTCATGACGGGGAGCTATCTGGGGTTTCTGCCAGATCACCTCGCACTGCATTGGGTTCAGCAAGGCCAGCTGCAAGAATTGATGCCCGAGGTGTTCAGCTACCATATTCGCTTTTGTGCAATTGCTCGTTCTGATCGCAAGGACAGCAGATTGATCCGGTCCTTTCTGCGCGAACTTTCCGGGTCCGGGCCTGAACTTCCCGATGGGTGATACGGCCGCATTGGCCGACGAGATATCCCTGTCTTCCCGGGCACTGGCATCCAGAAGAACTTCGCCGAAAAGGCCAGGAGGCTGGGCGCTCTGGTCGTGAAGCTCAACGAGGAGACGTGGGCTTCTTTTTCCCATCGCGGGGAGATGGTTTCTTCGCTCTGGCATCATAACCAGAACATGACGGTATGCGCACGCAGCTTCCCGTGCCGCAGAGGTGCCAGCCGAGCCGGACAGGGGCAGATATCATCCGGCTTTGCGCCATCGAACGTGATATCCGACAGCCGAAGACCGGCGTCGATCTTCATATCATTCCGCGCATGTCGGCCGGAAAGCTGAGCCGCAAGGCGGTCCGGTACGCTCATGTCGAAAGCAGAGGCGCTGCCCGTGACCCGCCGTTGCGACCTGACAGACCCGGCCGATGTTCCCGTCAGGGTGCGCTCCGCCTTGTCGGGCCAACGGGGCGGCGCATGGACACATGGCAGCTACGGGGCCAGTCTTTTCTGGGGCAGAAGCAATTCACCAGCAGGAGTGGGTTCGCCGAATACCAGTCCTCGCCCCCAAACCGCAGGCCGCGCGACGAGATTGCGGCCTGTTTTCGGGGATGGCCCCTTGATCTGCCGCCGGTGTCAGCCGATCAGAATCGCCCTGAAATCGTTGACATTTGTCAGTGTCGGCCCGGTCACCACCTGCCCGCCGATGCTTGCAAAGAAGTTGTGGGCATCATTGGCGGCCAACGCGTCGGCAGGGGCGACCCCGGCCGCCTTTGCTCTGGCCAGCGTATCAGGGCCGATCACCGCGCCCGCGACTTCGGCGGCGCCGTCAATGCCGTCGGTATCGCAGGCAATGGCATGGATACCTGCCGCGCCCTGCAAGGCAATGGCGAGGGCAAGGCAATATTCCGCATTTGGCCCGCCGACGCCCTTGCCGCGACGGGTGACTGTCAACTCGCCGCCGGAGATCAGCAAAAGCGGCGCATCGCCTGGCTTGCGCGCGGCCTGCAGGCGCAGGGCCTCGGCTGCATGGGTGTTTGCGACCTCGCGGGCCTCGCCCTCCAGATCATTGCCAAGGCTGATGACCTTCAGCCCCGCCGCTTCGGCCAGCGCGCTGGCAGCCGCCAGTGATTGCGAAGGCGCGGCGTAAATCAGGTTCTGAACCTTTGAAAGGCGCGGATCTTCGGGGGCCAGCACGCCGCTTTGCGACAGCGCCGCTTGTGCAGATGCGGGCAGCGGGATCTGCCATTCCGCCGCGATCTGCGCAGCATCCGCCGCCGTTGCCGCCTCGCCCACCGTGGGGCCAGAGCCGATCAGCCCCGGTGCATCGCCGGGCACATCGGAAATCAGCAAGGTGAGCATCCGGGCAGGATAGGCGGCGGCGGCAAGCTGCCCGCCCTTCACCCGGCTGAGATGCTTGCGCAGGATGTTCATTTGCCCGATGGGCGCACCCGAGGACAGCAGTGCCTGATTGACCGCCTGCTTTTCCTCAAGGGTCATCCCGCCCGCAGGCGCACAGAGCAGGGCCGAAGCCCCGCCCGAGATCAGCGCGAGCACGAAGTCATCTGCATTCAGCCCCGCGACCAGATCAAGCATCCGCGCGGTGGCGGCCACCCCGGCGGCATCGGGCACCGGATGCGCGGCTTCCACGATCTCGATGCCGCGACAGGGGCGGGCATAGCCGTAGCGGGTAATGACAAGCCCCTCGCAGGGACCCCAGGCCGCCTCCACCGCCTCGGCCATGCGGGCGCTGGCCTTGCCCGCCCCGATCACCACGACTCGCCCCGCAGGCTTTGGTGGCAGATGTGCGGCAAGCGAACGGATCGGGTCTGCAACCTCCACCGCGCGGTCAAAAAGCTGGCGCAGCAGCAGGTGCTCGGGGCAATCGGCGGTCATTTCGAGCTCTCTCCGGGGGGTGGTGGAAAGGTGGCGCGGCAGGCTCACCGTCTGGCGCCGGGCAAATCGGGCTTGCGCAGGGCAGGACAGAGCAGAGTCCTAGCGCATCATACGCGGCCGGTCCAGTGCGCTGCGGCAAAGGCCGGTAACCGATGCGGGTTTTCCTCTCCGGGCAAAGTGCGTGCCATGCGCGGCCCCGAAGATCCTGATTGTCGTCCTGATCGGTTTCGCCCTGATCCCGATCCTTCTGCCACCCGCATTTCTTCTCCATGCTGCATCTTGCCGCGCAAGGCTCTGATCGCCGAGGCTGGCGGCAGACATCATGACGCGGTGATCGCGGCGGTGACTTGCCTGTCGGTCGAGGCGCCGGGTGATCTGGTCCGCGCCGGACAGTTCGATAGCACACACGGCGCCGGGGCTTGTGTCGAACCCCGGCGCCGTCTTCATTTGCCGTAAAGCTGATCCGGCAGCCACAGCGCCAGTTGCGGGAAGATCACCAGCAGGATCACAGCCAGACCGAAGAGCAGGAAGAACGGCACCGAAGCCCGCGCGACCCTTCCCAGCGGCCAGTTGGTCAGCCCTTGAAGAACGAAAAGGTTGATCCCTACCGGCGGTGTCAGCAGGCCGATCTCGACCATCAGCACCAGGAAAACGCCGAACCAGACCGGGTCGTATCCGGCTGCCGTCACCAGCGGCAAGGTCATCGGCAGCGTCATCACGATGATCGCCACCCCGTCAACGAAGACCCCCAGAAGCAGGTAGAACAGCGCCAGCAGCGCGATCAGCGCGAGCGGATCAAGGTTCATCGCACCGATTGCCGCACCCAGTTCCTGCGGCAGGTGCAGATAACCGAGCGTGGTCGACAACAGCGAGGCTGAGACCAGGATGATGCAGACCATCGTGCTGGTGCGCACGGTACCCATCAGGCTGGCCCGGATCAGCCCCCAGTTCAGTTCGCCAAGCAGGATCAGCAGACCGAAGGCTGCGAAGACCCCTACTGCCGCCGCCTCGGACGGTGTCGCGATACCCGAATAAATCGCGCCCAGCACAATCCCCATCAGGGCCACCACGGGCAGCAGATCCAGCGCCCCCCGCAGATAGTCGCGCAGTCCGAAATCCTGATGGCCAGCCGGGGCAATGCCGGGGCGGATCAATGCCATCAGCATGATGAAGCCGGAATAAAGCCCCGACACCATCAGCCCCGGCAAAACCCCTGCCGCAAAGAGCCGGCTGACCGAGACTTCGGCGAGGATGCCGTAAATGATCATCGCGATGGACGGGGGCAGCAAGAGCCCCAGGCTGCCCGCCCCGGCAAGCGAGCCGACCGCGATGTTCTGGTTGTAGCCGCGATTGAGCAGTTCGGAGGACGTGATCTTGCCCACCGTCGCCGTGGTCGCGGCAGAGGAGCCGCTGACAGCGGCAAAAAGCGTGCAGCCCAGGACGTTGGTGTGCAGCAGGCGCCCCGGAATCCGGTCCACGAAGGGGGTGAGCCCCCGGAACAGCCGGGCCGAAACCGACGACCGGAAGATCAGTTCGGCGACCCAGATGAACAGCGGAACAGCAGCCATTTCCCAGGTGGAGGCGCTGCGGTAGGTGATCGTGCCGGCAATTGTGAAAACGCGGTCAAGCGGCATCCCGACCAGGAAATGCAGCCCGGCGACCGAGACGAGAAGCAAGCCGACAAAAATCCAGACCCCGCTGCCGAGGGTCACGACAAGCATCGCGATCAGCGCCAGGCCGGAAACGAGCGGGTCCATGTATTCCCTTTCTGCCTGTGCCTACAGGTCGTTCTGGAGCGGGTCTTCGTCTCCCGGTGCCACCGGCCCCGGCAGGTCGAAGATCTGGCGCAGCGTCCAGGCGAAAACCTGGAGGCCGAAGATCATGAGCCCCGCGGCGCAGACCGCCTCGGGAATCCAGAGCGGGATTTCGGCAATCGAGCTTGATGTGCGGCCGCGCTCGAAGCTGCGCAGTGCCGATCGTGCGATCACCCAGGCGATCTGCGATGTTACCGCCAGCGTGGTGATCCCGCAGAAGGTTTCGACCATGCGGCGCGCCCGGCCCCGCAGACGGTCGACCAGCAGGCCGACCCGCACCAGCGCCGAATGCTCGAAAGCGTAGCCCAGCGACAGGAATGTCGCCCCTGCAATGCCGTAGCCGACCATCTCGTCCAGGATGAAGGTTGATCGGTCCAGCAGGCGCAGCACGATCTCCAGAAGGATATGCAGTGTCATCCCCACCACCAGCAGAGCGGCCAGAACCGCAGCGGCTTGTGACAGGGCAAAGACCCCGCGCTGAAAAAGCATCGCCGGCCGGAGCCAGCCGGCGATGTCTCGGGTGTCAGCGGCGCTCGTCATTGCGCGCGTTTCGCGTCGAAGGCACTCAGGATGGCGTCGGCATCGGCGCCCATCTTGCCCTTCCATTCCTCAAGCGCGGGTTTCGCGGCCTCGGTCAGCGCGGCGATATAGGCCGGATCAACGCCGGTCACTACGGTCATGCCATGGCCCTGCATTTCGGCATAATTCTGCGCGACACGGTCCTCAAGCAGGTTCCAGCCAAAATCCTCGGCGGCTTTCGCGGCTTCGGCCACCCAGACTTTCTGCTCGTCGCTCAGCGCCTCATAGGCGTCGCGGTTCATATGTACGAATTGAAGTGGCATCGCATAGTTCACCTCGGTGAAATGCGATTGCTGTTCCCAAAGCTGCGAGGCCGAACCGCCATCGGCGGAGGTCAGCACGGCATCAATCGCGCCCGTCGAAAGCTGCGGCACGGTGTCTGCCCAGCTCAGCTGAACCGGGGTGGCGGGGGTGTTGCCGAAGGTGATTGTGCCATTGGCATCATAGGTGCGCAGCTTGACGCCCGACAATGCCTCAAGCGAGTCGAGCGGCTTCTTGCCCCAAAGCCCGCTCGGCGGCCAGGGAGTCGCAAACAGCAGCACCTGATTGTCGTCGGCCAGTACCGCCTCGTAGTAGGGCCTGGCGATCTCGTAAAGCATGCGCTCTTCGGCGGGGGTGGCGACAAGGAAGGGGATCGAGGACAGGATGAACACCGGGTTAATCCCTGACCACGGCGTTGCAAACGACGATGCGATGTCCAGCGCGCCGTCACCGACCGCGTCGTACTGGTCAAGCGACTTGTAGCCAAGCGCGGCACCGTGATGGGCCGTCACCACGATGTCACCGCCGGAGACTTCCTTGAGCGTCGCGATGAACGTGTCGGCCGAACGCGCATGGACCGAGTTCGGCGGATATTCATTCGCCAGATCCCAGGTGACGGTTTGCGCCCAGACGGGCAGCGCAGAGGTGAGAAAGGCCCCGAGCAGAAGCGATTTCGTCAGCGTTTTCATGATGTCTTTTCCCTGTTGCTGTTCTTTGTCTTTGCGTGGAAGCGGGGCAGCACGGGCCGCCCCGCCGGTATCATCCGCGGCGTTGCGCGGGATAGTTTCTGTCAAGGAAGGCCGCAGTGTACTTGCCCGAAAGGGCATCTTCGGCCACGGCCCCGGCGCTGCGTTCGGCAGGGGTGCCGTAACCGCCCGAACCGGGGGTTTCCACGATCACTGCCTGATCGCGGCGCAGCGGCACGGCGGATGGTTTGGCAACCAGCACGGTCTCACCCTCGGGTCCGGTCAGCACGAAGCGTCCGGGGCGGCCTTCCGTCCCGCCGAAGATTCCCCATGGCGCATGGGCGAACCGTTCGCCCGCGCCATTGAAGGTGCAATCGTGTTCCACCGGCGCGATCACCCGGCGCAGGCCCGCGCCGCCGCGATAACGCCCGGCACCGCCTGAATCCTCGACGAAGCCATAGCTGACGACCCGCAGCGGATATTCGGTCTCGATGGCTTCAATGGGCAGGTTCGACGTATTGGTGATATGCACCTGAACGCCATCTTTGCCGTCCCGGTCGCTGCGCCCGCCTGCACCGCCGCCCAGGGTCTCAAGATAGAGGTACGGCCTGCCATTGCGCGGGTCGATCCCCGAGAAAACTGCGGTGGTATTGGCCCCGTTGGAGGCCCCGACTGCCGCATCGGGAAGGGCGGGCGCCAGCGCGCCGATGATCACATCCACCAGTCGCTGCGAGGTATTGAGCCGTTGCGCCACCGGCGCGGGGGCGATGCAATCGACGATGCTGCCAGGCTCGGTCAGCAGTTCGCAGCAATCCAGGATACCCTCGTTGTTGGCAATCTCGGGGTCGAGCAGCGTTCGCAGCGCATAGGCGACCGCCGCCTTGGCAGCATTGCGCGTCAGGTTGATATTGCCCTTGACCTGTGGTGCCGAGCCACGCAGGTCGAACACCGCCCGGTCCCCGGTGACCGTGATTTCCAGTCGGATCGGAATGTCGCTGGTGCCGCAGCCATCATCGTCCATCACATCTTCGAAGCGATAGACCCCGTCGGGCAGGCCTGCGATGGCTGCGCGCATCCGTGCATGCGTCCGCGTCAGAAGCGAGTCCCACACCTGTTCGATCAGCGCGGCGCCATACCGCTCGGCGATCTCGCCCACCCGGCGCAGGCCCAGACGGCAGGCCGCGATCTGCGCGAAATGATCCCCCCGGCGTTCCTGTGGAATCCGCGCATTCAGCAGCAGGAGGTCCAGAATATCCTGTTGCAGTTCTCCGGCGCGGAACAGCCGCACGACAGGAATCCGCAGCCCCTCCTGATAGATTTCGGACATGCCGCCCGCCATTGATCCCGGCACCATGCCACCGATGTCAGCATGGTGGGCGATGTTGCATACAAAGCCCAGAAGCCGCCCGTCGACAAAGATCGGCGCCGCATAGTTGATGTCAGGCAGGTGGGTGCCACCCGCGACATGCGGGTCGTTTGCCACGAAGATATCGCCTTCGCGGATGTCCTCCGGGGCGTAGCGCGTGAGCACTGCCTGCATCAGCCCGGTCATCGAGGCCAGATGGATCGGCAGCGACATTTCCGCCTGTACGATCAGCCGTCCGGCGCGGTCACAGATCGCGGTGGAATGATCGTGACGTTCCTTGATGTTGGTGGAATAGGCGCTTTTCATCAGCGCGATGAAGGTCTCGTCCACGACTGAACGGAAGGCCGAGGCGACGATTTCGACAGTGATCGCATCGGGGCCATCGCTTGCAGTTGCGGTGGCGGCGGTCAGGGTATCATGGAGGGTCAAAGCTCGGTCTCCCCGCGGGTGATCAGGATGTTACGGGCGCCGTCGACGCGGACGAGGTCGCCGGGGAACAGCAGCAGGGTCGAGTCGAACTGGTCGATCACTGCGGGGCCGGTCAGTTCGGTGCCGGCTGCCAGATCATCCCGGTCGTAAACCGGCGTGTCGAGCGCCTGCGACCCGCTGAACCAGACCGGGCGTCGGCTTTTCGGCTGCGGCACACGCGAGGCGGTGGCGCGGCCCGGCGGGCTGCCGATTTCAGGGCGTGCGCCCTGAGGCGTCAGGCGCAGAGCCATCACCTCGACCGGGTCGTCTGCATTGAAGAATCCGTAGGCCCTGGCATGGGCCTCGAAAAACGACTGCCTGAGCGTTTCGAGATCAGTCAGCGCGCCGGTTACCGGGATTTGCAGCTCATAATTCTGACTGATGTAACGCATGTCTGCGACCAGAGTGGCGCTCCGCTCGTTCGCAGGTATCGCTTCGGCCTCGAACCACTGATCGGCCTCGCGCCGCATCTCTTCGGCCAGAGCCTCCAGCGTTGGCCCTGCGGCGGGTGTCAGCGCGATGCGCTGCGAGCGCACCAGGCTTTCCGACCGGCCCGCGACCAGCAGCCCCTGCGCACAAAGGATGCCGGGTGACAGTGGCACGAGGATCTGCGCGATCCCCAGCGCCCGCGCGCAGGCCTCGGCATGCAGCGGCCCCGCGCCGCCAAAGGGCATCAGCACGAAATCGCGCGGATCGTGCCCCCGTTCGACCGAGATTGCACGGATTGCGCGCACCATATTCGCGGCCATCACGTCAAGGATGCCGCGCGCGGCGGTCTCGACCGTGCAGCCCAGCTGCCCGGCGACGCGGCCAACCACCCGGAACGATGCCTCGACATCCAGTGACATGTCGCCACCCAGCAGGCCGCTGGTAGAAAGCCGGCCCAGCACCACATTGGCATCTGTAACCGTCGCCTGATCGCCGCCCCGGCCATAGCAGGCAGGCCCCGGACGGGCGCCTGCGCTGGCGGGGCCGACCTTCATCAGCCCGTCACGGTCGAACCATGCCAGCGAGCCTCCACCCGCGCCGACCGTGTTGATGTCGACCATCGGCATGCGCACCGGAAAATCCGCCACATCGCGGTCGAAGGCGAGACCGATCGAACGGTTCCGGATCAATGCCACATCCGCGCTGGTGCCGCCGACATCAAAGGTGATGACATTGGCAACGCCCGATTGCATCGCGGTATGGATCGCGCCGTTGGCGCCCGCTGCCGGGCCCGACATGGCCGTGCGGATCGGGAATTCTCGCGCCGTCCCGACCGACATCAGCCCGCCGCTCGACTGGTTGACGCCAAGGCTCGATTTCGGCGAGCGCGTCGCCACCTCGGCCTGGAGGGTATGCATGTACTGCGCGAAGGCCGGTTGCAGATAGGCATTGAGCAAGGTGGTCGAAGAGCGTTCATATTCCCGGAATTCGGGCATCACATCCGACGAGGCCGACACCGCCACTCCGGGCAGCGCGGCGACCAGCCGTGCCTTGACCGCCTGTTCATGCGCCGGGTTGAGATAGGCAAAAAGGAAGGCAATTGCGACGGCCTCGACCTGTTCAGCGCGCAGGGACTCAATGACCGCATCCACGCTGGCCATGTCGAGAGGCTCGACCACGGCGCCATCGGCCCCGATCCGCTCATCAACTTCAAACCGCAGATGTCGCGGGGCCAGCGGCGGCGGGAAATCTGCCTTCAGATCATACATCTTCGGGCGGATCTGGCGGCCGATTTCGACGAGGTCGCGGAAATTGCGCGTTGTTACCATCGCCACCTTGGCACCAGTGCGCTGGATCAGCGCATTCGTGGCAACGGTGGTGCCGTGCCCGATGGCGCGTACATCGCCCAGATCAAAGCCTGCCTTCTCGGCCAGCGCGTCGAGCCCGGCGATGATTGCCTCGGCGGGGTTCGCGGGCGTGCTGGAGACCTTGTTCAGGGCGATACGCCCGCTGGCGCTTTCGATGGCGCAAAGATCGGTGAACGTGCCCCCGACATCGACGCCTATCGTCCAGGTTTCGGCCATGTCATGAATCCTCTCTGTATTCCATAAAAATACACAATGTATAATGTGCGTCTGTCAACAGTTTCTTGTCAGGATCATTCCGAGTTGGAAAACAGGTATGCGCGGCTGTATACGGCGCGTGGCATCCATGCAGCGGAGGCGGTAAGATGGTGAAAAAACCGGCGGCGGCGAAACCGCCCGCGGAGCGCGGGGCCGAACATGTCTACCGCATGCTGCGCCAGGCGATTCTGCGCATGGAACTGCGGCCTGGCTCCGATCTGGACGAGGTGGAGATCTCTGCGCGCTATGAGGTGTCACGCACGCCCGTGCGCGAAGCGCTGATCCGGCTGACGGCCGAGGGTCTGGTACAGGCGGTGCGCGGTCGCGGGTCGCGCGTGGCCGCGATGAACCTGTTCGATTTGCGTGATTTCTTCGAATCGCTCGATCTCTTGCAGCGTGCGCAGACCACGCTGGCCGCCGTTCGCCGGACCGAAGCGCAGATGCAGGCGATCGAGGCGGCGGCGCTGGGCTTCGAACAGGCCGCGCCACGCCGCGACGTCGATGCGCTGAACGAGATGAATTTTCGGTTTCATCTGGCGATCAGCGAGGCGGCGCATTCGATGCACCTGCATCACGCTTATGAACGTGCGCTGATCGAGGGGATGCGGGTCGGGCACGTCAGCTTCATCGAACATGATGGCGCTGCGGCGCGGCTGCAAAACCACCTGGATCTGACGATCGCCGATCACCGTGAGATGGTCCGGCTGATTCGCGATCAGGATACCACGGGCGCAGAACTGGTTGCCGCGCGCCATGTTGCGCTGTTCCGGGACCGGATCGTGGCAACCGTGCTGACGCCGGATGCCACGCGTCGCCTGCACCCGCCAGCGTAAGGCGTGCCGCAGGAGTTGCACATATATCCGGTTACAGGCTTTCGCTTGTTCTATGATCCGAATCTTATAGCGCGGAATTCAGCTTCCAGCTGAGCAGATACGCTTAGAGACGCGCCAAGATACTTGTCACCAGATGGCTCGCTTTCAGATCATGCACAGATGAAAATGGTCATCTGGATTGTTTGGCCCCTTGGTGCGGGCTTATTGAAAACGGCGGTGGAGCTCGCGAAACGGGCGCCATATGCGCCCCCGATATCAGAGAAGGTTTTGCGGCCCGGTTGTCGCCGGGCACCGCAAATCATTGCGCCAATCCACCGCCGAAGCCCGTTGAACCGGAGCCCCTTAGGCCAGCATCGAGTCGAGTGACTTGCCCGCCTCAAGCGCTTCGTTAATCCAGCGGGGTTTGCGGCCCCGGCCTGACCAGGTGAGGTCAGCATTTTCCGGGTGGCGGTATTTTGCAGCCGCAGGCGCGCGTTTGCGGGCGGTTGCCGCTTCGGCAAGAGCTTCGAAAGAATAGCCGAGTTCGCGGGCCAGTTCATCGACCTTTGCGCGGGCTTCGGCCTTTCTTCTATCCTCGAATGAGGCAATTGCCTTTGCAACCGACTTTTCGAGTTGCTTGAGCTCACTAAGTGAAAACGCGTCCAGGTTGATTTCAGTCATAAGGATCCCCTTCCTTTGCCCTATTGGTAAGGCAGGCGGCACTATAGGGCAATTCCCCATGCTGAGAAATGCCGTGTAGTGCTGGCGGATCATATAGAATTCCCGGTCGATCCGGATCAAATTGCGTCGCCGCTGATCTGAAATAACTCCGGGCTTTTGTGGAATGGGTTGCGGGTCTGAATTGCCTCAGACCCTGTGACGCTGGGTCTTCTGCGAGGGGCTTGCTGCCAGGAGATGTCCTGGCAGCAAGGGGATATCGCCGCTGTCCGGCGGCTTCCGCTTTGGCAGAGGGTCAGGTAGGCAGACCTTCAAAGCACCATTGGCAGGGCCTTGAGAAAGCTGTCATTTTCTTCCGCAAGCGCGACGGTGACGCGTGCCCAGTCAAGAAACGGGCTTTCCTGCCAGCCTTTGATCAGCACGCCCTGATGCCGCAGCGCTTCGGCCAGTTGGGCGCCTGGCAGCCGGGTCCTGAAGAACAGAAAGTTGCCCTGTGACGGGGCGACTTCGATCCCCATAGCGGTCAACGCTGCGGCGATCCGTTTCCGCTCGGCCCGGATATGGGTTGTGGTGCGGTCAAGATGCGCGTCATCGGCCAGAGCGGCCAGCGCGGCGACACCGGCCAGCGCGTTGACCGCGAAAGGGTTGCGCGTTTTGCGCAACGCCCGCGCCATCCCGCTGTCCGAGCAGAGGCCGTAGCCCACCCGTGCGCCCGCCAGCCCGTAGGCTTTGGAAAAGGTCCGCAGGCTGATCCAGGCGTGGCCTGCGCGGTCAAGCAATCCGGTTGCCTCAAAGGCCAGATCGCCTTCAAGATACTCGCGATAAGCCTCGTCAAAAACGATCAGCGTCCCCTCGGGCACAGCCGCCAGCAGGCGGGTCAACTCGCCTTGCGAGATGGCCGGACCCGCCGGGTTCGAGGGGGACGAGAAGATCAGGATGCGCACGGGCTGTGCCATCGCCTGGATGAGCCCGTCCACCGGGAACCGCCAATCGGCGGGGAAGGGCACCTTCTCCACCACGGCCCCAAGGCTCAGCGCGCCGAATTCATGCAGGCCAAAGCTCGGGCAGATGGTGACCACGCGGTCGCCGGGCCGCAGGGTGGCGCGGTAGATGGCGCCGATGAGATCCTCTGACCCATTGCCAAGGATGATGGTTTCAGCGTCGCGGCCCGTGCGGGCGGCAATTGCCTGACGCAGGGCGGTGTCACCGGCATCGGGGTAACGGCCGACACCTGCGGCTGCGGCGCGGATCTGCTCGATCGCTGCGGGCGACGGGCCGAAGGGGTTTTCGTTGCTGTCCACTTTGGCCAGCGCATCACGGCCATAACGGGCGCGGAACTGATCCAGCGCAAGCCCGGCATTGTAATCGGGCAATGCGGCGATTTCGGTGCGGATCAGCGCTGCCGAGGAAGGGGAGGTCATGGGAAACACCTTGTCAGGGAGTGAAGATCTTGCCGGGGTTCATGATCCCCGACGGGTCGAGCGCCCGCTTGATCTGGCGCATGACATCCAGTGCGGCGCCGTGTTCGGCCTGCATGTAGCCCATCTTGCCGAGGCCCACGCCGTGCTCGCCTGTGGCGGTGCCCCCCATGGTCAGCGCGATGGAGATGAGCCTGGCATTGATCTGTCGCGCCACCGCAGTTTCCTGCGCATCTTCCGGGTCGAACATCAGCACCAGATGAAAGTTGCCGTCACCCGCATGGCCGATCAGCGGGGCGATCAGCGCGGTCTTGTCGATTTCTGCGCGGATTTCGGCGAGACAGTCAGGCAGGCGCGAGATCGGCACGCAGACATCGGTCGAGATGCCCTTGATCCCCGGTCGCAGCGCCCGCGTCGCGTAAAGGGCATTGTGGCGCAGCCGCCAGATACGGTTGGCGGCCTCATGGTTGTCGGCGGTCTCGACATGCAGCGCGCCGCTGCCTTCGGCCAGCTCGGCGAACAGAGTGGCGTCATGGGCCACTGCGGGCGCCGAGCCGGTGATTTCCACCCACAGGGTCGGCCGTTCCGGCAGGGTGGACCCGGAATACGCGTTGATGGCCTGCATTTGCAGGGTATCGGCAAGTTCGATCCGGGTCAGGCCCAGGCTGGATTGCAGCGCCGCCACCACACAGCTGGTGGCCGCTTCCAGATCCTCGAATGCGCAGAGGAGCGAGCGCGAGGCCTCGGGCCTGCCGAACAGCCGCAATGTCACTTCTGTGATGATACCCAGCGTGCCTTCTGCCCCGACGAACAGATGCGTCAGGTCGTAACCTGATGCTGATTTGCGCGCCCGCCCGCCGGTGCGGATCACCCGCCCGTCGGGCATCACCACGGTCAGGCCCAGCACCAGTTCGCGCATCGAGCCGTAGCGCACCGTGGTCGTGCCCGAGGCCCGGGTGGAGGCCATGCCGCCCAGCGTGGCATGCGCGCCCAGATCGACCGGGAAAAACAGCCCGGTGGCGCGCAGATGCTCGTTCAGGTTCTGGTGGATCACCCCGCATTGCACGACACAGTCCATGTCTTCGGCGTTCACTGCCAGCACCCGGTCCATGCCCGACAGATCAAAGCTGATGCCGCCATGCGGCGCCAGCACCTGCCCCTCTATCGAGGAGCCTGCGCCGAAGGGAATGACCGGCGCGCCATGGTGGTGGCACAGCGTAACCGCTTCGGAAACTTCTTCGGTTGTCTGGAGGAACAGAACCGCATCGGGCAGGGCCTGTGGCAACCAGCTTTCGACAGAGCCGTGCTGGGCCCGGACAGCCTCGGCGCGGCTGAGGCGGCTGCCGAAACGGGCCTCCAGCGCAAGAATCGCAGCCTGCACACCAGCGCAAGGGTCGGTTTGGGTCATGATCTTTTCCGGGGTTGGGAAAGCGACGATGGGACGGACCTGCCAACGCGCCACATCTCCGGCCCGGTATGACACCGGACCGGAGAGAATTGCGCAATATCAGGCCTTGAACCACCAGCGCTCGCCGCAGCGCGCGCCATCCAGTTCCCAGTCATTGGCGATTTCGCCATGACCGATCTTGTCACTGGTAGCATCCAGGAAATCGGCCCAGATCGGAGCCACCAGCCCGGCATCTTCCCAGATCAGGCTCTGGCATTCCCAATAAAGCTCCTTGCGGCGGGTCTCGTCGGCTTCGCTGCGGGCGGCAACCAGCGTCTTGTTGAATGTGTCATTGTCCCAGCTGCTTTCATTGTAGCTGCCGATGCTTTGACGGGAATAGACCAGCGTCAGCATCGCGTCTTCGTTCACGCGGCCCGACCACCGTGTCGCGAACATCGGACGTTTACCCCAGATGTTGGACCAGTAGCCGTCATCCGGCTCCCGCTTGACCTCAATGGTGATCCCGGCGCGGGCTGCCTGTTCGGCGTAAAGCTGCGCCATGTTGGTGGCCCCGGTGAAGGGCAGTTCGGCGACGTGCAGCGGCACGGTCAGCCCGGTGGCCCCGGCCTTTTCCAGCAGCGCCTTGGCCTGATCCGGGTCATAGGAATGCTGCGGGAGACTGGAGTTGTGATAGGCATAGGCCTTCGACAGCGGCTGGTCATTGGCGATCGAGCCATAGCCCCCCTGAATCTTGGCCAGAACCTCCTCCCGGTCGATGGCAAGCTTCATCGCCAGACGCACATCACGGTCCTTGAACAGCGGATCGGTGACGTTCATGGCAAAGCCGTGGTGCAGCTTGCCCTGGGTCTGGATCAGGTTGATGCCCGGCATGGCCTGAAGAAGCGGCGCGGTGACGGTATCGACAAAGCCCATGGCGTCGATCTGGCCGGTTTGCAAGGCGGTGGTGCGGGCATTGATATCGGCGATGCAATGCAGTTCGATCGCGTCGAAATGGGCGCGACCCTCTTTCCAGTAGTTCGGGTTCTTGCGCACGACGCTGCGCAGGCCCGGCTCGTAGGTTTCCAGAATATAGCCGCCGGTGCCGATGCCCTTGTCGAACTCGCGGTCTTCGGCTGGCACGATCAGCATGTTGATCATCGACAGAATGGCAGGGAAACCCGCATTCGGACCGTCCAGAGTGACCGTGACCTCCATCGGGGCGGTGACGGCCACATCCTTGACCGCCAGCATCAGTGCCTTCGCGCCCGAGATGGTATCCGGTCCGCGGTGCAGGTTCAGCGACCAGACCACATCCTCGGCGGTCAGTGGCTTGCCGTTGCTGAAGGTGACGCCGGAGCGGATCTTGAAGATCCAGGCCGACATATCGGCATTCGGCCCCCATTCGGTCGCCAGTTCCGGCACCAGCACGCCGCCGGGGCCCATTTCAACCAGGCAGTTCCGCAGCTGATATTGCAGGTGCATCATGAAGCGGTATTCGTTGACCTGCGGGTCCAGCGTGTCGGCCGTGCTGAAATCCGAGATCCCGAGCCGGAACGTGCCGCCGGACCGGGGCGTGTCCTGTGCGAAGGCCGGACGGGCGTGCAGGCCAAGTGTGGCGGCGACGGACATCGCCCCCATGCCGAGCAGAGCGGAGCGACGGGTGGTGTATAGAGCCATCTGGCTTTCTCCCTGTTGACGGCGCCCCTTCTGTGGAGGCGCCGGATCTGTGGATGGTCGGCAGTCTGGTTCGGGGGATTGCTATTATGTATGATCTTAATAGCCTAAGACCTGTATCGCTGGCCCGCAAATCATTACCGCTGTATACTTGTTAAGCCTGCCTAAACAGTCATCCAGGATGGATCTTAAAAATGAGCACAAGCCTTCCGCCGCTGCGCGCCCTGCAGGCGTTCGATGCATATGGCCGGACAGGCACTGTTCATGCAGCCGCCCGCAGCCTTGGCGTCACGCCCGGCGCAATCAGCCAGCAATTGCGGCTGCTTGAAGATCATGCAGGGCTGCCGTTGCTGTTGCGGGAAGGGCGGCGGATCACGATGACTCCGGCCGCGCATATCTATCACGAGATGATTGCGCAGGGTTTTGACCGGCTGGCCCGCGCGCAGGAGTTCATTTCGGCGCAGCGCGTGTCGGAAGACCTGACCGTGAGCGGGCTGCCGACGCTGCTGCAAAAGTGGCTGAATCCGATGATCCATCGTTTTCAGGCGAATGCGCCTGACACGACCTTGCGAATCGTTGCCACGCATCGCGAGACCGAACCGCAGTTGATGGATCTGACCTTCCGCCTGACCTATGGGATGGCCGCTTCGCGCTATCCGCATTCACGGGCGCTGTTCACCGATACCTGCTTTCCCGCCTGCTCGCCCGAGTTTCTGGCCCGCCATCCCGAGGCGAGAACCAACGAGGGGCTGGCCCGCCTGCCGCTGATCGGGATTGACTGGGGCATGGATGAAACGGCGGCCCCGGACTGGGCCAACTGGTTCGCCGCGCAAAACACTCCGGTGGCGGGCCCGATGCGGACGGTCGCGGTGTATTCGTTGTCCAGCCTTGCGCTGGAGGCAGCGGCAGCCGGGCAGGGGGTGGTGCTGGCCCAGGCATCCTTTGCCGGACCGGACCTTGATTCCGGGCGGCTGGTGCGGCTGTCGGATGAGGTTCTGCCGATGCCCGAAGCCTATTTCATCTGCTGGGGACTGACGACCATGACCCACAAGCCTGCGCGTGATTTTCTCAACTGGGTTCTGTCGGAAACCAAGGTGAATCGCGACGCGAGAAGTAAGCACAGCTAAACAATCAACCAGACGTTCTTGGCTGGCCAGCAATTTTTTGTCTGCGCATAATCCCTGAAAACACCGCCAAATAGGGATGTAGCCATGTTTCTCAAAAATGCCTGGTATGTCGCCGCCTGGAGCAGCGAGATCGAAAACAGCCTTCGGCAGATTCTGGTCCTGGGGGAGAAGATCTGCGTCTTCCGTACTGCGCAGGGCGAGGTTATTGCGCTGGAAGATGCCTGCCCGCATCGCAAGCTGCCACTGTCCAAGGGCCGGATCAAGGGCGATACCGTCGAATGTGGCTATCATGGCCTGACTTTCGATTGTGCAGGGCAATGCGTCTGGGCGCCCGGCGGGGGCCGTATTCCTTCGGCGGCCAAGGTGCGCGCCTATCCGGTACATGAAAAATATGGCCTGGTCTGGATCTGGATGGGCAACGCCGCCATCGCCGATGTCGATGACATCATCGACATCCCGAATTTCGACAGCCCCGACTGGGGTATCAATCGTGGTGCGGCGATGGAGTTGCAGTGCAACTATCTGCTGATGACCGACAATCTGCTGGACCCGACCCATGTCGCCTGGGTGCACGAGACCAGCTTTGCCCAGGCTGCTACCAAGGACACGCCGCTGAAGGTCACGCGCACCGATGATGGCGTGATCGTCCACCGCTGGATGATGGATGTGGCCCCGGCACCGTTCTATGCAAAGATTGTGGAGTTTGAAGGCAACTGCGACCGCTTGCAGCATTACGAGGTGCGCTATCCGTGCAGCGCGCTGATCCGCGCGATCTTCACACCGGCGGGCACCGGCGGACCGGAAGGCACGCTGCACGAGAAGACCTTTGTCATGGACAGCTATAACTTCATGACGCCGACGACCGAGACGGAAACCCGCTATTACTGGTTCCAGCTGCGGAATATCCGGCCTGACGATGCCGAGCTGTCGGCGATGATGAGCGAGGATGTCCGTCACGCCTTTGAGGAGGATCGCGCGGTACTGAACGCGGTGCAGATCGGGCTGCGCGAAAAGACTTCGCCGCATATCGACCTGTCAATTGATGCAGGTCAGCTGCGTTTCCGGCGCCAGCTTGAGGCGATGATTGCCGAAGAGCAGGCCGTCGACGCCAAGATGCAGGCCTGAACCATGGCAGAGACATTCCGGCGGTTCCGGGTGATGCGCAAGCACCCGGAAAGCAGCGTTATCACCTCGTTCCATCTGGTGCCGTCTGACGGCGGTGCGCTTTGGCCCGCGCGGCCGGGGCAATATCTGACCCTGCGCATTCCCGGCCCGGAAGGCCCGGTGCTGCGTACCTATTCGCTGTCGAATGCGGTTGATGCCGCGGATTGCCACCGGATTTCGGTCAAGCGCGAGGCGGGGCTGAACGGCAGGCCCGACGGCATCGGGTCGGTCTGGCTGCATGATCATCTGGCTGAGGGCGCCGAGATCGAGGTCGCGGCTCCGCGCGGCGCCTTCTTTCTGGACGAAGACAGCACGCGCCCGGTTCTGTTGCTGGCGGGCGGGGTCGGGCTGACGCCGCTTCTGTCGATGCTGCATCGTCTGGCCCAAAGCAACCGCAAGGTCTGGCTGGTACATGCGGTGGAAAACGGCGGGGTGCAGCCGCTGCGCGCCGAGGTGGCAGCGCTGGCTGCTGCATCTGCCGGGCGGATCTCCGTCTGCAATGTGCTGCGAAATCCCGCGCCGGGGGATCACGCGGATGCGACCGGGGTGGTGGATGCGGCACTGCTGCAATCCTTGCTGCCGCTGGACGATTATCAGGTCTATCTCTGCGGGCCGGTGCCCTTCATGGTGGCGATGTGGCGGCTGTTGACCGGCCTCGGCATTGCCCCGGAGCGGATCGCCTATGAATTCTTCGGCCCCGGCGGCTCGTTGCCCAAACTGGCCGCCGATCAGGTCGCACCGGCCCCGCCTGCCATTCCACGCATTCCGGTGAATGCCCCGAAATCCCTGGGTAAGCTGGATTTTCTGACCGATCCGGATGTGCGCAAGATCGCGGAACCGGCTGCCAGAAAGGCGCTGCCTGCGGCCCTGACGATGGCTGATGCAGAAACCGGAAACGAGGTGGTCTTTGCCCGGTCGGGCGTGACCGTCGCGTGGAACAGCGGTGTGAACTCGATCCTGGAACTTGCCGAAAGTGCGGGGCTGGACCCGGCCTTCGTCTGTCGCTCGGGTATCTGCAATTCCTGTCGCTGCGGGTTGAAGGACGGGCAGGTGGAGTATTTCAGCGAGCCGCTGGACCCTCCGGGCCCCGGTCAGGCTTTGATCTGCTGCTCCCGCCCCAACGGGCGTGTGGTGCTGGATCTGTAAGTTCCCGGCAGACTGGAAATTAAAAGGCGGCCCCGCAAAGGGCCGCCTTTTTCCTGTCGACAGGGCAGATGATCAACCTGCCGCAGCCCGCCGCTGATCCAGCACCCTGCTCAGCCAGTCCGGGTCCATCTCGGGCACCGATGACAGCAACAGATCAGTATAGGGTTCGTGCTCCGGCGAAAAAATCCTGTCCTTGTCGCCCTGTTCCACCACCCGGCCGTGCTGCATCACCACGACATGATCGGCGATCGCCCGCACCGTCGCGAGATCATGGGTAATGAACAAATAGCTTATGCCGCGCTCACGCTGGATGCGGTCCAGCAGGCGCAGGATACCCTCGGCGACCAGTTGGTCCAGCGCGCTGGTCACTTCATCGCAGATGATCAGCTCCGGCTCGGCGGCCAAAGCGCGGGCGATACAGACACGCTGTTTCTGACCGCCTGAAAGCTCACCCGGCAGCCGGTCTATAAAACGATCCGGGGGCAACTCGATCTCGGTCAGCAACTCGCGGATGCGGGCCTCTTTTTCCCGCCCTTTCAGGCCAAGATAGAACTCCAGCGGACGGCCCAGCACTTCGCGGATGCGGTGGCGCGGATTCAGCGCGGTATCGGCCATCTGGTGAATCATCTGCATCCGCTGCAAAAGCCTGCGCGACCGGGCGCCGATGGTCGTGGGCAGGGCCGCGCCGTCGAATGTCACCTTGCCCGCGCCTGGGGACAGAAGCCCCATCACCACCCGCGCCGTGGTGGATTTGCCGGAGCCGCTTTCGCCCACCACAGCCACGGTTCGCCCGCGCGGCACGGTCAGTGATACGTTTTCCAGCACCTTATGCGTGCCATAGGAGGCATCCACCCCGTCGATCTTCAGCAACGGCGGGCTTGCAGGAGCCGGATCGCGCGGTGCGGGCTGAAACTCCCGCACAGCCCAGAGGGAACGGGTATAAGCCTCGCGCGGGTTGGCCAGCATCTCGCGCACCGGGGCGTCTTCGACCTCTTCGCCCTTCAGCAGCACTTTCACCCGGTCGGCCATCTGCGCGACCACGGCAAGATCATGCGTGATATAGATCGCCGCGGCGCCGTGGTTGCGCACGATATCGCGGATCGCGGCCAGCACTTCGATCTGCGTTGTGACATCCAGCGCGGTCGTGGGTTCGTCAAAGATGATGAGGTCAGGCTTGCAGGCCATGGCCATCGCCGTCATGGCGCGTTGCAACTGCCCGCCGGATACCTGATGCGGAAAGCGGAACCCGATCTGATCCGGGTCCGGCAGCCGCATCTCGCCATACAGCCGCACGGCCTCGGCCTCGGCCTGCGCGCGGGGCATCACGCCATGGCACACGGGCGCTTCGCAATGCTGCCGGATCAGACGCCAGGCCGGGTTGAAGGCTGCGGCAGAGGATTGGGCGACATAGGCGATACGCCGTCCGCGCAGGTCGCGCAGCGTTTGCGCGCTGGCCCCAACCAGTTCCTGCCCGTCAAAGCGGATCGATCCACCTGCGATCCGGCATCCGGGGCGGACATGCCCCATGGCGGTCAGGCCGAGGGTCGATTTGCCCGCGCCGCTTTCACCGATCAGGCCCAGGACTTCGCCCCGCGCCAGATCCAGGCTGACACCCTTGACGATCTTGTGCCAGTCGTCCCCGGAACGGCCTTCGATCCACAGATCGCGAATTTCCAGAAGTTTGGTCATGGCTCAGTCCTTCAAGCCGCTGGACAGGTGCAACACCCAGTCCACCACCAGATTGACCGCAACGGTCAGGATGGCGATTGCCGTGGCCGGAAGCAGAGGGGCCAGACCAAAGGTGGCGGTTTGCCAGGTTGCGAAATTGGCAAAGGAAATCAGCCGCGCGCTTTCCCGCACCATGGAACCCCAGTCCGCTGTCGGTGGCTGGAGGCCAAGCCCCAGAAAGCTGAGCGCTGAGATGAACAGGAAGACGAAGCAGAACCGCAGCCCGAATTCGGCGATCAACGGGGCCGAGGCATTGGGCAGGATCTCGCGGCGGATGATCCAGCCCAGCCCCTCACCGCGCATCCGGGCAACCTCGATGTAATCCATGGTCAGGATGCCCTGCGCCACGGCACGCGACAGACGGAAGACCCGCGTGCTGTCCAGCACCGCGATGACAAGGACCAGTGCCGTCGCTGAGGCGCCGGTAATTGTCAGGATCAGCAACGCGAAGATCAGTGATGGAATCGCCATCAGCACGTCGATCAGCCGGGACAGCACGGTGTCGACCCAGCCGCCGACCGTCGCGGCCAGCAGGCCAAGTGCCGTCCCGATCAGAAACGCAAGGCAGGTGGTGATCAGTGCAATGCCCACCGTATTGCGCGCGCCATAGATCAACCGTGACATCACATCGCGGCCCAGTGCGTCCGTTCCCAGATAGAAGGGGGCGACCCAGGGTTGATAGGCGGCGCCGGCCACTTCGGATTCGCCGTAGGGGGCGATCAGCGGCGCAAAAAGCGCAAGGATGGCATAGATCCCGATCAGCGCCAGCCCGATCCGGGCCGACAGCGGTGCGCTGCGGAGGTGGAAAAGCCAGTGGGTCACAACGTCACCTCGGGTGCAGCAGGCGGGGGTTCGACAGGATGCCGATTACATCCGCCACAAGGTTCAGCAGGATGTAGGTTGCGGCAAAGATCAGGCAGGCGGCCTGCACCACGGGCATGTCGCGTTTGGCTACGCTGTCGACCAGCAATTGCCCGAGGCCCGGATAGACAAAAACCACTTCGACCAGCACCACGCCGACGATCAGATAGGCGAGGTTCAGTGCCACAACAGTCACGATGGGGGCCACCGCATTGGGCAGCGCATGAATGGCGATGATGCGCCAGCGCTTCATCCCCTTCAGTTCGGCCATCTCGATATAGGGCAGGGCCAGCAGGTTCACGATTGCCGCCCGTGTCATCCGCATCATATGCGCGGTCACGATCAGCACCATGGTCAGCGCGGGCAGGAAGCTGACGGTAAGCCGTTCGGCCAGCCCCATTGTGGGGGTGACCCCGGCGAGGCTGGGGAACCAGCCCAGTTGCACCGCGAAGATCAGGATCAGGATATAGGCGACAAAGAATTCTGGGAAGGAAATCACCGCCAGGGTGGAACTGGAGATCCAGCGGTCCAGCAGCGATCCGCGATAAAGCGCGGCGATCAGCCCGAGCAGGATCGACACGGGCACCGCGATCACGGCTGCATAGGCGGCCAGGAAGAAGGTGTTGAAAGCGCGGTCGCCGATCAGGTCGGTGATCGGGCGCCTCGTGGCGAGTGACTGGCCGAAATCGCCTTGCACTGCGTTGCCCAGCCAGGCGACATAACGCCAGAGCGGCGGATCGTTCAGCCCGAATTGCGCGTTGAAGGCGGCGATGGTTTCCGGCGTGGCCGACTGGCCCAGAATTTCGGTCGCGATGCTGCCGGGCAGCAGTTCGACCGCCCAGAAGATGACGGCCGAAACCACGATGAGCGTGAGCGCCCCGATGGCAAGTCTTCTGAGGACAAGTTTCGGGATCGGTGATAGCTTGGATGCCATTTGTATAGACTTTGACCCTGTTATGGATATTCATAATGACGAAGAATATACTCCAGTCCAGAAAAATCGGCAGGATTTGCGAGATAGAGGTTGAAATGCTTCGGCTTCTGCCTGCCAACCGGGCAGACTGTGCGTGCCGTCAGCGGATGAAGTGGTGAAATGACGTATCGAGACATCAAGGCGGATATTCTGGAGCGGATCCTGAACGGGACATGGCCGCCGGGCAGTGCCGTGCCAAACGAGCAGGAGCTGGCGGTGGAATATGGCGCCGCCCGTGCGACCGTGAACCGCGCCATGCGCGAGTTGGTCGATGAGGGTTTCGTTGAAAGGAAGCGCAAGGCAGGCACCCGCGTCCGTCTGAGCCCGGTGCGTCAGGTGCGCTTCGAGATCCCGATGATCCGCAAGGAGATCGAGGAGCAGGGGGCGACCTATCGCTATGCGCTGATCCGGTCCGAGGTGATGCTGGCGCCCGACTGGCTGCGTGCGAGGCTGAACCTGAAACAGGGGACCGAGGTGCTGCATCTGGTTTGCATGCATTTCGCGGATGGCAGGCCCTTTCAGCTGGAGGACCGCTGGATCAACCTTGCCGCCACCCCGCAGGGCCGCGATTTCGACTTCTCGACGGTCGGCCCCAATGAATGGCTGGTGCAGCAGGTGCCGTTCTCTGATGTGGAGATCAGCTTTTCTGCGACGACTGCCGATCCCGAGCAGGCCATGCTGCTCAACTGCCGCGCGGGCGATGCCCTGTTCCGGGTGGAGCGGCAGACCACATGGCAGGACCAGGTGGTCACTTATGTCAGCCTGATCTATCGCCGCGACCATCGGATGACGACCCGCTATTGAAGCGGGTTGCCGAACCTTGCGGGAGGCAATCTGGCATGGGGTGGCTTGTGATCGGCCTTATGTCTGTTCAAAAAGTTACATCACACAGGTATAATTGATCGGGCGATCTGCCCGCAGAACTCGCCCCCAGGGCTGACCTGAACTGCGCTCCCGCAGCTTACCCGAGTGATTGCCTTCGGATACCTCTGTCAGTCGCCAGCGCCCGTGCAGAGGGGAAGATTGAGGACGGGTAACTGGTTCGACGACTTCAACTCTCGCAAGGACAGGTTTGAACGAATGCTCGTGACGCCGGGCAGGCGCCTCAGGACCGTTTCGACGAAGCGGCTGTAATCATCAAGGTCTCTGGCCACGACGACCAGCAGATAGTCGGACTCGCCGGTCGTGTTGTGGCAGGACAGGACATTCGGGCTGTTCTGAACAGCAAGATTGAACTCTCGGGTCACCTTCTCGTCGTGCTGCGCGCAGCCAAGCTGGACGAAGGCCATGACGCCGAGCCCGAGCGCACGGCGATTGAGGACCGCCTGATACCCTTCAATGATACCGCTGTCTTCCAGCCGTTTCAGACGGCGCCAGCAGGGCGTCTCGCTCAGGGAAAGCTGCGCTGCCAGCCGGGTGTTGGAAAGACGCCCGTCCCGCTGGAGCCGGTTGAGGATTTCGGCATCTATCCTGTCAATCTGATGCATTCTGGAAGACTCCTCCTCATGTGACGCCAGTCGGGGCAGAATACGTCTGAAAGTGACGCATACATAGGGATTTTGGCAAAAGCCTTTCCCGGATCAGGGTGTAGTGTCCGGAGGCGGTCATGCCAAATCCGTCTGAGCGAGGAATACTGATGAAAGCCGTGATATACGAAGCCTTCAACCAGCGGCCGAAGCTGGTTAGCCTGCCCGAGCCTGCGCCGGAGCGGCACGGGGTAGTGCTGAAGGTCGAAGCGACCGGGGTCTGCCGCAGCGACTGGCATGGCTGGGTGGGGCACGATGCCGATATCGTGTTGCCGCATGTACCGGGGCACGAACTGGCGGGGGTCATCGTCGCAACGGGCAAGGATGTGACCAGATGGAAAGCTGGGGACCGCGTCACCGTCCCCTTCGTCGGGGGCTGTGGCCATTGCCCCGAATGCCATGCCGGACACCAGCAGGTCTGTCACAACCAGTTTCAGCCGGGCTTTACCCATTGGGGATCGTTCGCCGAGTTCGTCTCGATCCATAATGCCGACCTGAATCTGGTGGCCCTGCCTGACGCCGTTGAGTTCGCCACGGCGGCCAGCCTCGGATGCCGTTTCGTGACGTCGTTCCGCGCGGTTGTCGATCAGGGCAAGGTCGCGGCGGGCCAATGGGTTGCCGTGCATGGCTGCGGCGGTGTCGGCCTTTCTGCCATCATGATCGCCAGCGCGCTTGGTGCCAATGTCGTCGCGATCGACATTGCGGAAGACAAGCTGGAACTGGCCCGTGCCCTGGGTGCGGCCGCCACGGTCAACGCCAGGTCAACGGCCAATGTGGTTGAAGCTGTGATGGAGATCACCGGCGGCGGCGCACATGTCTCGCTGGATGCGCTTGGAAATCCGCAGACCTGCTTCAATTCGATCCTGAATCTGCGCCGCCGTGGCAAGCATGTTCAGGTCGGGCTCATGCTGGGTGACCACAGCACGCCCGTCGTGCCGATGAGCCGGATCGTGGCACATGAGCTTGAAATCCTTGGCAGCCACGGAATGCAGGCGCATCGCTATGACGTGATGATGCCGATGATCCTGTCCGGCAAGCTGAAACCCGAACTGCTGGTCGGCAGGAGGATCAGTCTGGAGGAATCGATTGATGCCCTGATCTCGATGGACAGGTTTCAGGGCACCGGCACGACGGTCATCACCAGGTTCTAGGCAATCATGCAGGTCAGAGTGCCCGCCGCGACAGCGGGATTCCTCTTGATCCGGCAGGGATGCGTTCAAGCTGTTAATCTGGCCTTCCGGCCCGGCTACCCCGTGTAGCCGCGCCCTTTCAACATTCTGCCATCAACCTTGCGGTTCAGGATGTAGTATGCTGGGTGTAGTCAATCTTGCCGGAGCATCCCCGCAATTGCCCGAACTGACCGCCTATCCCCCCAGACGCTCGCGTGTGCACGAGGCCAGCGGGCCGCTTGCCGCGAGTTTTGCGCTCTGGACAGCGGCTCAGGTCGGCGCGGACCTGCTCTGGATTCGGGAAGGCTGGCGGTCTGAACAGCTTAATCCGTTGGGGTTCGAAGGGTTCGATCCCTCACGGCTTATCCTGATACAGACGAAGGACCAGACCGATACACTCGCCGTGGCGGAAGAGGCATTGCGCGATGGTGCGGTGCCTCTGGTTGTTCTGGAACTTACCGCCGGAATTGACCTGACTGCCGGGCGGCGGTTGCAACTGGCGGCCAGGGCCGGAGGAACGACGGGACTGTGCCTGATCGCAGAGGGCATGGGTTCGAACGCAGCGGAAACGCGATGGCATTGCAGGCCGGTGTTCGATCCGCAGGACTCGACTCGTCAGCAGTGGAGTCTTATTAAGAACAAATCAGGAACAATTGGGGCCTGGCATGTTCGATGGGACTCAAAGGCGCATCGTGTCACTGTGGTTTCCCCGGCTCGCGAGTGACCGGGCTCTGCGCATGCATGCGCAGAATGGGCCCTTCGTTCTGACGCTGCGGCAGGGCAGTGCCAACCGGGTTCATTGCCTGAACGAGGCGGCCGAGGCCCGCGGGCTCTATCGCGGGATGCCGTTTTCCGATGCGCGGGCTTATTGCCCGGACCTGTCCAGCCTGCAGGCAGACCCGCAGGCGGACCGGCGCTTTCTGGGCTTGTTGCGCCGTTGGGCGACACGCTGGTGCCCTTGGGTCGGGATCGAAACGCCGGATGGGCTGGTTCTGGATATCACCGGATCGTCGCATATCTTTGGCGGTGAAGAGGTGATGATTGCCGCGCTGCGCGCACGGCTTTGCCGTGCCGGTTTATCGGTGCAGATCGGCACCGGCGATACGCGCGGGGCGGCCTGGGCGCGGGCGCATCATGGTGAGGATGCCGCGCTTGAGGACTTGCCTGTCGCGGCCCTGCGGCTTGATCCTGAAACGGTAACCAGCTTGCAGCGAATGGGCCTGCGCAGCATCGGTCAGTTGGCCGACAGCCCGCGCGCGCCTCTGGCCCGCCGTTTCGGAGCGGAACTGTTGCTGCGGCTCGATCAGGCGCTTGGGCGGCAGGCGGAGCAGATCGGGCCAGAGGTCGATCCGCCCCATTACGCCGTGCGCATGACCTTGCCCGAACCCATCGGGCTGGTCAGCGATGTCATGGCCGGGACGGCGCGTCTGCTGGAGCGTTTGTGCGCCAAGCTGAAAGACCATCAGGCGGGGGCAAGGATTCTGTGTCTGTCCCTGCGTCGCGTAGATCGCGCCGCAAGCGATGTCGAGCTGCGGCTGGCACGTCCCATGCGCGATCCGGCACGGATACTGCCGTTGTTCGAACGGGGCGTCGCCGAGGTGGATGCGGGGTTTGGAATCGACCAGATGCGGCTGGAGGCTGTGCAGGTCGAACCTCTGCCACCTGAGCAGGTGACACATATCGGTCCGCGCGATCCCGGGCGGCTTGACGATCTGATCACCCGGATCGGCACCCGGATCGGGCTGGAGAATGTGCAGCGCTTCCTGCCCGCCGACAGTCACATTCCTGAACGCAGTTTCATCCTTGTCCCTGCAGCCTATTCCCGGCCGGAACGGGGCTGGGTTGCGCCGCGTCCGCGTCCGCTGATCCTGTTTCCGCCCGAACCAGTCGTGGCGACCGGCCACGAACCGCCGTCGCGCTTCCGCTGGCGGGGTATGTCCCTGACAGTCGGCCGCGCGACGGGGCCGGAACGGATTGCCCCGGAATGGTGGCTTCAGGATGATAACTGGCGCCGGGGCCTGCGCGATTACTGGCGGGTCGAAACGCATCAGGGGCGGCGGCTGTGGATGTTTCACACCCCGCAAAATCCGGGCTGGTTCGTGCAGGGGGAATTTGCATGAACTATGCCGAGCTGTGCGTCACCTCGAATTTCACCTTTCTGCGGGGTGCGTCCCATCCCGAGGAACTTGTGACCCGGGCTGCCGAACTGGGCCTTGAGGCCATTGCCATCACGGACCGCAATTCCCTGGCCGGGGTGGTGCGGGCCTATCGCGCGTTGCAGATCCTCGGGAAGGGAACAGGCGAATCTGTGCAGATCCGGTCACAGCATCGCGTCGACAGTTGCTCACGCCAGGAAATTGGCACCCCGGAGGATATTCCCTGTCCGGAGGTGCCACGCCTGCCAAGGCTCATTGTCGGAGCGCGGCTGGTGTTGCGTGACAGCCCTGTTGAATGGATTGCCCTTCCCGTCGATCTTGCCGCTTACCAGCGGTTGACGCGGCTGCTGACGCTGGGCAAGCGACGGGCGGAAAAGGGCGAATGTCATCTGGACTGTGCAGATCTGCTGGAAGGCTGCAAAGGCATGATCCTGATTGCCCTGCCGGGCGATCTCGGGGCGGTGGCCTCATATATCCAGAAGGTTCGCAACCGCTTTCCCGGTCATGTCTATCTGGGAGCCGCGCCGCGCTACGATGGATCGGATCAGGCCTGGCTTGCCGCCTGCGCGCGGCTTGCGCAGGGTTGCGCCACGCCCATGGTGGCGGTTGGAGATGTGCTGATGCATCGCGCCGCGCGGCGGCAACTGGCCGATGTGCTGACCTGCATGCGCGAAGGCTGCACGATTGACACAATCGGTACCCGCGCGCTTGCCAATGCCGAGCGGCGCCTGAAAGGGGCGCAGGACATGCAGCGGCTGTTTCGCGATCACCCCGCCGCCTTACGCCGAACGCTGGAAATTGCAACGCGTTGCAGCTTCGATCTGTCGGAACTCAGCTATCAGTATCCGGATGAAATTGCGGAGAGCGGCGAAACCCCGATGGCGCGCCTGACCCGGCTGGCCCAAGAAGGACTGAACCGCCGTTATCCCGCTGGTGCAACCGCGAAGGCCGGAGCCTTGCTGGCCAAGGAACTGGCCGTGGTGGCAGAGCTGAACTATCCGGCCTATTTCCTGACCGTGCATGACATCGTGCAATACGCCCGCTCGCAAGGCATCCTGTGTCAGGGGCGCGGGTCGGCGGCCAATTCGATTCTGTGCTATCTGTTGGGCATCACCGATGTTTCGCCGGATATGATCGGCATGGTGTTTGAACGCTTCATCTCTCGTCACCGGGGCGAGCCACCGGATATCGACGTCGATTTCGAGCATGAGCGTCGTGAGGAGGTCATCCAGTGGATTTATGCTAAATATGGCCGTCACCGCGCCGGGCTTTGTGCGACGGTGATCCATTTCCGCTCGCGCGCGGCAATCCGCGAGGTGGGCAAGGTGATGGGCCTCAGTCAGGATGTGACGGCCAGCCTCTCGGGCCAGATCTGGGGATCGTCAAACGAAGGCCCCAAGCCCGAACGTATCCGTGAACTGGGGCTTGACCCGCGTGACCTTCGGCTGTCGCAGACGTTGCGCCTGATCGGCGAGATCATCGGCTTTCCGCGGCATCTGTCCCAGCATGTCGGCGGTTTCGTGATCACGCGGGGCAGGCTGGACGAGCTGGTCCCGATCGAGAATGCCGCGATGGAGGATCGCACGCTGATCGAGTGGGACAAGGATGATATCGACACGCTGGGCATCCTCAAGGTCGATGTGCTGGGTCTGGGGATGCTGACCTGCATCCGCAAGGCCTTTGACCTGCTGAAACGTCACGAAAAACGGACCCTGACACTGGACAGCGTACCGCCCGAGGATGCGGCGACCTATAGGATGTTGCAGGTCGCCGATGCCGTGGGTGTGTTTCAGGTGGAAAGCCGGGCACAGATGAATTTCCTGCCCCGGATGAGGCCGGAGCAATTCTATGATCTGGTGATCGAGGTCGCCATCGTGCGTCCGGGGCCTATCCAGGGGGGTATGGTGCAGCCCTATATCCGCCGCCGTCAGGGGCTGGAAGCGCCCGAACCTTTCGGCCCCGCACTGGAGGAAGTCACGCACCGCACTCTGGGCGTGCCCCTGTTTCAGGAACAGGCCTTGCAGATTGCCGTGGTCGGTGCAGGCTACAGCGCCGAAGAGGCAGATCATCTGCGTCGTTCACTGGCCAGCTTTCGCCGCATGGGCACCATTGGCGAACACCGCGACAAGTTCATCGCCGGCATGCTGGCCAATGGGTACGATGCCGAGGTCGCCTCCCGCTGCTTTGGTCAGATTGAGGGCTTCGCCGATTACGGCTTTCCCGAAAGTCACGCTGCGGCCTTTGCGCTGTTGGTTTATGTCTCTGCCTGGCTGAAACGGCACCATCCGGCGATCTTTGCCTGTGCCTTGCTGAACTCTCAGCCCATGGGGTTTTATGCTCCGGCCCAGATCGTGCGTGACGCGCGCGAACATCAGGTCGAGATCCGCCCCATCTGCATCAACCACAGTGGCTGGGACAATACACTGGAACGCCGTGCGGACGGGGCGCTGGCGTTGCGGCTCGGGTTTCGTCAGATCAAGGGGTTTCGGCAGGAAGATGCACTCTGGATCACGACGGCGCGCAAGAATGGGTATCGCGATCCCGAAAGCGTCTGGCTGCGCGCCGGTGTCGCGCCAGCAGCACTTGAGAGGCTGGCAGAGGCGGATGCCTTTTCCGGCATGGGGCTGACCCGACGCGCTGCGCTTTGGCAGGTCCGCGCGATCCGGGCACCCTCACAACTGCCGCTGTTCAACGATCCGCTTGACGGCGAGGCGATCCGCGAACCCGCTGTCATGCTGCCGCAGATGCATCTGGGCGAGGAAGTGGTCGAGGATTATGTCTCCACACGGCTGACGTTGCGCGCGCATCCTATGGAATTGCTGCGCCCGGTGATGCCCGGCCTGCTGCGTCACGATGCGCTTCTTGCTGCGCCGTTGCAGCGTACCACGGTCTGCGGACTGGTCATCACGCGTCAGCGGCCAGGCACTGCCTCGGGCGTGATCTTCCTGACGCTGGAGGATGAAACAGGCGTCTCCAATATCGTGGTCTGGCGCAAGGTCTTTGAGGCCCATCGCCGCGCGGTCATGGGGGGGCGCCTGTTGCGTGTCACCGGCCCGCTGCAGCGGGAAGGGATCGTGGTGCATGTGATTGCGCAGCAGATCGAGGATGTCTCTCATTATCTGTCCGGTTTGGGGCACCCGATGGAAGATGCTGTCGGGCAGACCACCCCCAAGACAGACAATGCGCCCCGCACCCATCCCGCCCCGCGCGCCAGACATCCGCGCGAACAGGCCAAAAGATTGTTTCCCAGCCGGGATTTCCATTAAGGGAAAAGCAGGTGCCAGAGTTCAGAGCGCGCCCGCAGACAGGTGCTGGTCCATCGCTCTGTCGCTCTCCGCACATCTGTCAGCACAACAGCTTGCCCATCATCGGCACACCCGGACCGGAAGACTGGCAACAGGCGCGCGTCCGCTGTCTGACCCTGATCCCTCGCGCCCGCCGGTTCCGACAGGAATTTGAAAGCTCTTGACCCAAACGCCTCCTTGGCGGAACATGCATTTTAGAGAGAGTTATATTCAGTAAATACAACCTGTAATGTTTTTCAGGTCATACCTGCGATTTCAACAAACCGGCTAACCGGCCCCCACAGGCAGAGCAGAAAGGTTTCACATGAAGTTCAGCATCAAGATCGGCATATCCGCATTCCTGGCCGCTGGCCTGCTGGCGGGCACCTCCTCTGCCCAGACGGTCACAGACAGCTTCGACGTGACAATCACCATTGCAGAGGAATGCCAGATCACCTCGACCCAGGATCTCGATTTTGGCAGCGTGGGCGTGCTGACGGCCAATACCGATGCCACGGCAACCCTTCAGGTGACCTGCACACCCGGCACGGCCTATGATATCGGCCTCAACGAAGGGCTTGGTTCCGGCGCGACCACCGCCGCCCGGCTGATGACTTCGGGTGCTTCTGCGACGGTCGGCTACGGGATCTATCAGGATGCCTCGCACAGCACGAACTGGGGCGACGTGATCGGCACGGATACGCGGGCGTCGACCGGAACGGGTGCGGCGCAAAGCTTTACCGTCTATGGCCGGGTAGCGCCGCAAAGCACCCCCGCAACCGGCACTTACACCGATACCATCACCGTTTCCGTGACCTACTGAGCCGGAGAGCAAGCATGACTGCCCTGTCCGGCCTGTTGCGCCGCAGCCTTCTGGCGGCCTGCATCGCTTTACTTTCGCCCGGTTTTGTTCTGGCAGAGGGTCTGCGTGTCTCGCCGGTCACGCTGGACGTGACGGCGCCGGGGGCTGCGACGGTGCTGACCCTGCGCAACGAAGGGCGGGCGCCGATCACCGTGCAGACCCGTGTCTTTCGCTGGCAGCAACGCAATGGCCAGGAAAGCCTGATCCCCACGCGGGAGGTTGTGGTGAGCCCGCCCATGACCCGGCTGGCTCCGGGCACGGCGCAGACCATCCGTGTGGTGCGTCCCGGCAAGTCGCCGGTGCAGGGCGAGGAAGCCTACCGCATCATCGTGGACGAAGTGCCTGACCGCAATGCGCCCAACGGCACCGTCGCCTTTGCCACCGAACTGCGCATTCCGCTGTTTTTCACCGCTTCCGGTGCGAAAGCGCCATCTGTCCGCTGGTCTTTGCGCGAAACCGCAGGGGGCATCGTTCTTCAGGCGCAGAATACAGGCGACAGGCGGCTGCGCATCGCCGATCTGCGGCTTGGGCGTGACAGTCGGGTCGTGCTGCGTCGCAACGGGCTGTTGGGCTATGTGCTGGGCAATTCGGTGATGCAATGGCACCTCAGCGGTGCAGCGCGGGGCATCAACCGGCTGAGTGCGGCCACCAATACCGGCACTTCCAATGCTGTTGTCGCGCGGCAGTGATGGCCGTTCAGCTGTCCGGCGGGTGTTGCGCCGTATTGTCTGTTCGGTGGCCCTGCTGGCCTTTCCGATTGCAGGGGCAGGCCAGCCTGACAGCCCGGCACCGCGTGAACTCTATCTGGAGGTTTTTGTAAACGGACGGGCGATGAACCTTGTGACCCGGTTCACCGACCACGGCAACGGGCTGCTGGTGGCTGATGCAGATGAGTTGCGCAACATGTATAACCGCCCCTTGCGCAAGAGGTTTTTTTGGGGGGAGCAATTTGGCGCGGTGTCGGGTGCTGACATGTATCCGGCCTCGTGATGCGGCCATT
>NZ_BMYI01000025.1:0-41025 GCF_014652195.1 Gemmobacter nanjingensis | reverse complement strand
GGACGTGCGACCCGAAAATCAGGCGCGACCGAGTTATCCACAAAAAACCCGCACAACAGACTGACCAAACAACAGAATCACCCCAGAAAAGCCAGACGATGCACGCGCCCAAGCCCCCCCAACACCCCAACGCGAGTCACACCTCGACCCAATACCGTCAGGCGCGGCATCACTGATGCCTCGCTCCCGGTGGCTCAGCCTGCTCCCCACATCTGTTGCGTCAGACGGTGATCCCGTAAGCTCCGCGCAGAACGCCCGCCGGGAGATCTGCATGTGCAACCTCTATGCGCAAACAAAGTCACAGGACGACATCCATCACGCGCTGCGGGAGATCACCGATGACGATGCGGTCATCGAGGATCTGACGGGCAATCTGCCCTCCCTGCCCGGCATCTGGCCGGATTATGCCGCGCCGATCCTGCGGCACGGGGCGCACGGCTACCATATATCCATGGGACGCTGGGGTATGCCGACGCCGCCGCAATTCCTCACCGGCAGAAAGGTTGATCCCGGCGTCACCAATATCCGCAACCTTGACTCACCGCATTGGCGGCGCTGGCTGGCGGTGCCGCATCGCTGCCTGGTTCCGTTTAGCAGCTTCGCCGAACCCGACAGCCGCCCCGGCCCGATGCGCGGGAAACCCGTCTGGTTTACCCTTGGCCGCGAACCGCCAGTGGCCTTCTTTGCCGGTATCCGCACCGAATGGACCTCAACGCGAAAGCTGAAGGAGGGCGCCGTGACTGTGGACGCCTTTGCCTTCCTGACCTGCGCGCCCAACCGCGAGGTGGCAGACATCCACCCCAAGGCCATGCCGGTCATCCTGACCCGGCCAGAGGACTGGCGCATTTGGCTGACAGCCCCGTTCGAACGTGCCCGCCGCCTGCAACAGCCCCTGCCCGATGGCGAGCTGGAAATCCTGCCAGAAGGTTCGTCCGCAGAGTTCGGCTGACCCAAGGGACACGACCAGCCCCTCCAGGCATGCCCGCAGCGCACAAAAGTTAGCCAACTGGCAAAGTTTTCCTTGCCAAATCTTGTTGAAAGATCATTGTTAGCCACATGGCTAAGTATGATTCTGACCTCTCTCTGCTGTTCCACGCCCTGTCAGACCCGACCCGCCGGACGCTTCTGACGCGGCTGGCGGCCGGGCCTGCGCCGGTGACGGAGCTTGCGGCCCCGACCGGGCTGCGTCTGCCGACCGTGATGCGGCATCTTTCGGTGCTGGAGGAGGCAGGGCTGATCGCCACGTCCAAGGACGGTCGCGTGCGCTCCTGCGCCATCGTGCCCGAGGCGCTGGCGCCGGTTCGTACCTGGCTGGATGAACAACGCAACATCTGGGAAAGCCGCCTCGACCGGCTTGATTCTTATGTCATGAAGATCATGGAGGAACGCGCGAAATGACCACCGATCTCGACCCCGATACCGATCTGAGCTTTACCCGCACCCTTGCCGCCCCCCGCCAACTGATCTGGGAATGCTGGACGCAGCCGCGCCATATCCCGCATTTCTTCATCCCCTCCCCGCACAAGGTGACGGCGGTGGATATCGACCTGCGGGTCGGGGGCCGCTTCAACACCACCTTCGAGGTGGAAGGCAACGTGATGGACAATCGCGGCGTTTATCTGGAGGTGGTGCCGGGCGAGAAGCTTGTTTTTACAGATGCTTATACCGAGGGGTGGAAACCCGCGCCGGAGCCGTTCATGACAGCGATCCTGTTGCTGTCGGATGCCCCGGATGGCGGCACGACCTATACGGCCATCGCCCGTCACCGCAATCCCGAGACCCGCAAGTCGCATGAGGCCATGGGCTTCTTCGATGGCTGGGGCACGGTCGCGACCCAACTCGAAGCCTATGCGCGCGGGCTGATTTGATGGGCCGCTTTGCCACGCTGCATTTCGAACGGCAGGTTGCGGCACCCGTCGCGACCCTGTGGCAGACCTGGACCGCACCCGCCGCACGCGCGGTCTGGGCGGCCCCCACGCCCACCGTCTCGGTTGAGTTTCTGGAAGCTGACAGCCGGACCGGCGGGCGCGAAATCTCCCTGTGCAAGGTCGACGGACAACCTGACATCCGCTGCGAGGTCGGCTGGCTGGACATGCAGCAGGCACAGCGCAGCGTGAACTACGAGGTCGTTTCCGTTGATGGCGTGGTGCAATCGGCAGCCATGGTCACGGCAGATTTCACCCCCGAGGGCGAAGGCTCCCACCTCTCGGTCACGGTGCAGCTTTCCTTGATGGCAGGGGATATGGAGGCAGGCTATCGACAGGGCTTCGATGCCGGGCTTGGCAATCTCGCAGCGACCGCCGAACGGACCATGGTGATCCGGCGGACGATCAGGGCGCCGCGGCAACTGGTCTGGGACACCTGGGTAAACCCGGACACCTTACCGCAATGGTGGGGACCAGAGGGGTTTTCCTGCCGTACCAAACGGATCGACCTGCGGTCGGGCGGAGAGTGGGTGTTTGACATGATCGGGCCGGACGGCACGGTTTTCCCCAACCATCACCGCTATGGCGAACTTCGACAGCCCGAGCGGCTGGGCTATACGCTGCTCTGGGGCGAAAACGGGCCGAAACACGCCGACGCCTGGGCCCAGTTCGACGAGACGGATGGCACGACAACCGTCACGCTGGCGATGATCTTCAGTTCGGCGGCCGAGTTCCAGCAGGCCAAAGGCTTTGGCGCCATCGAACTTGGCTTGCAGACCTTGGGAAAACTGGCCCGGCAGATCGGTGCGCCGTAAACCACGCCCGCGCAGCCGGGTCAGCCCGAGGCCTTGGCGATGTCGACGGTGACGCGCACATCACATTTGCCCAGCCCCGCCGCGTCGATCACGGCCTGCGAAGCCCCCTGTGCCCGCACCTTCAACTGCACTTCGATGCGGGCAAGGCGCGGGTCAACCAGCCGCGCGTCATAGGTGACACCAATGTCCACCAGCGAGGACGCGCCCGACTGACTCACCGCGGGCCCCTTCCCCGTGAAACGGGTGTCATCCACGCGGCTCCAGTCGATTGTGCGGGCCGCGCCTTCCATGCGGAACCTGTCCGGATGGAAGGCACCGTTCCAGACGATATCCCGCGGGAAGACCAGCGCATCGGTCACCGGGTCCAGCGCCGCATCCAGACCGGCCGGGCAGTGCGAAACCTGCCTGCCGGTCACGGTGCCGATCCATTTGCCATCCTCCGGCACCATCACATCGAAAAGCTCCAGCGGGCATTCCCCGTCGCCACCGGCGGCAAGGTCGATCTCGCGCAGGGACAGGCTGCTCCAGATATAATCGCCGTCAAAGCGCACAAGCGTCGTGCTGCCAGCAGGTGCGGCGGTGCCCAGAACGACTTCGGCCTCTTCCATCGTCACCGCCGCCAGTGCGCAGCGGCAACCGCCCGCGCCGCAATCCGCGACAACCAGCTTTTCCTGCGCCAGCGCGGGGGGCGCCGCCAGGAGGGTGACAATACACAGGGCAAGACGGGTCATTCGGGGCTCCATCCGGGGACAAGCGTGGAAATCGGGTCGTCGCTGGCCGGCCGGAACGCGACACCCCCGAAAGAGGGTGCCTTGGCCATCGACAGGCTGGGCAGAATCACGGCCATTGCTCCATCGGTCACAGCGTCTGTCTCCCCGAAGACGCACAGCGGCCCCAGCGCGCTTTCCTCGCATGGACCGTTCTGCGCCAGCCATTGCAGCGGATTGAGCACCAGCATCCTGTCATCCGGCCCCGTCAACGTGACACCTGGAAAGCGTGCCCTCACCCCGGCAGCCGTTTCCGCGAAGAACGCCTCCTCCGCCTGCCATCCGTCTGGCAGATTAAATGACAGGCCGGTCGCGGCATCTTTATAGGGGGTGGCACCCGGCAGAGGCACCGGCTCGGCAGGGGGAGCATCCTCGCCCATTCCCGCCTGTTCAAAGCCCACCGGAATCTCGAACGTCCGAACCCCGTCTGGGGTTACCTCGATCTCGGCAGCGAAATACATCCCCCCGGCAGCAAGCCCCTCGACCTGCCAGCGTCCGGGGTAAAGCGTGGTCTCCCACGCCCCGGAAAAGGCTTCGGGCATCGCCACGGCCTCGGGCGCGGAAGCCAGGGGTGTGAGCGGCACCGCGCTCCACGAGACCGGATCATTTTCGTATCCGGACGGGGGCGAAATCCGCACCGGGGTCTGGACGGGAACGCCTGCATCACTCCCCACCTCCAGCGGCATGGAAAAGATGACACGACGGTCGGCGCTGCGACCAAGAACGTAGCGCAGCACATAGCGCCCCGGAGCGTCTGGCGCCACCATGCTGCCCGCACCTTCGGGGCGATCCCCCGGCTCTATGGTTTCCGCGACATAGAAATATGAGAGATCCCCGGATGTGTCCTCTTGCCCCTCGGGCACGATCGCGACCCAGTCATCCGCTCCGGCGGGACCAGCCCACAGCACGGTGAACGGCTCCCCCGGCAGAACCGGCCCCGTCGGCGTCAGGCGCGCGGTCACATTGGCGCCGATCGCGACATAGGGCGAGGTCAGGCCCGGAACACCCGGCTTCATGCCCGACACGAAACCATCGGCAACGGGATAGACATCGGGACGAAACTCGGTGCCTGGCCGGAACGCAAAACAACGTGCATGCTCCACAAAGAAGCTGCCGACGGGTTCGAAACGCCATGACCCGCAGGCGCCGTCAGCCTCGCAGATGGCGCGACAGGCTTCGGCGGTGCCGTCTGCCGGAAAGTCGAAAGCGGCGGGTTCCGGCAGATCGGGGCCAAAACTCTGGCCTGTCGTGGCAATGGCGAAACCGGGCATCCAGACATCGCCGGGGAAATGGCGCGCCGGGGCATCGGGCTCCGGCTCGGGCAAAGGTTCCGGCGCTGGAAGTTCTGCCCCGCTCACCGCCTGCTCCAGCGCGCCTGCAAGGCCCCCGGCATCCGAGGCCTCGATATAGCGCCCGCCGGTATTGTCGGCGATACAGGCGACCTCCGCCGCCTCATCGCGAGTGAGGCCAAAGCCGATGACATGCGCGGTGAAATCGACGCCGGACTGTTCCAGCTCGGTGGCCAGCGCGCAGGGGTCGGCCTCGCAGGTTTCGATCCCGTCGGTCACAAGCACCACGGTTGCAGGTTCCTCCGTGCTGCGCAATGCTTCGGCCGCCTGTCGCACGGCCTCGGTCAACGGGGTCTTGCCCTGAAACCGCATCGTCCGGACCGCATCGAGGATCGCCGTCGCGCTGCCGGCCTCGGGCGCCACCATCAGTTCGATATCCGCGCAATTGCCGCGTTCCCGGTGCCCGTAGGCCATCAGTCCCAGCACCCGGTCGGCGGGCATATCCGCCAGAACATCGGCCACCACCTCGCGCGCAATCTCCAGCTTGGGTCGCCCGTCGATCTGCCCCCACATCGAGCCCGACCCGTCCATCACGATCAGCGTGCGGCTTTGGGCCATGGCAGGCACAGCCAGGCCAAGCGCAAGAAGCGTCGCGCACAGACGATGACAAATCAGGGGCATGGCGGTCTCCGGCTCATGGTCATGCGCGATCATGCTGCGAGAATGCCCGCGCGTCTTGGGCCGAGCGGCAGTGAATGCGGGTCAGACGGAACCCTGCCCCCCGTCGCGCAACCGCTGGAGAGCAAGATTGCGCGTTTCAGTCGGGGTCTGTCCGAAAGCCTGCCGGAACCGCTGATTGAACCAGGAGAGGTCACCAAACCCCGCTTCAGCGGCAATCCGGCTGACCGGCAGCCCATGTTGCATCGGGTCAGACAGGCGCCGACAGGCCAGCATCAGACGCCTGCTCAGGACGTGATCCGTGAACGAGGTCCCCTCATCGGCAAAAAGTGCCCGCAGATAGCGCGGCGAGATTCCATGACGCCCCGCTATCCAGCCGGACGAAAGATCCGGGCTGGTCAGGTGCCGCTCGATGTCCGCCCTGATGGCCCGCAACCGCGCAACGCGCGCGCCCCGTCCCCGCGCGATCTGTTCGGTTTCACGGTCGGCCCCGATCGCCAGCATCACCAGATCCTGAAGATGCGTGCCGCATTGTTCCAGATCGGATGTCGACAACTGCGCCGCCTCGGCGTGGATGGCACGGGCATAGGCCAGCATCAGTCGCCATTGCGGTGTCAGCGAGATCTGCGCCCGGAGTGCAAGCCTGTCGCCCGCCGGTGCCAGCAGCGCACGCGGAAGCGACAGGTAGAAGGCATGCGCGCCCTGCCCCTCAAACCGGGCGACGCCCGGCTCCCCGGTCGGATCAAGGTAGATCGAGCCCACCGCGCAGGCCTGCTCGTTGCCGCCCCGCTGACGAATGGTGAAGCCGCCGGAAAACGGGATATGCAGCAGGATATTGTCACCCGTTCCCGCCGCCAGCGCCAGGGTCCGGCTGGTCACGCAGGCGGAATGGCTGGTATCGGCAAAGACCGCCTGCCCGATCAGCGCAATCGAGGTGCGCGAGGCGAAATCCTCGCCCGTCGGCGCAACCATCAGCTGACAGACCTGCGCGCAGGCCGCTTCGAATTCAGCAATCCGCTGGCCGGGGTCCAGCGCATTGGTGTCGAGTTGGAAATGGGTCATGGCAAGCAGGGACTTTCGGCAACCCCCAAAGCCTTGCCTGCGGAAATGAAGCTGTCAACCGATCCCCGCGACACAGGCCGCGCGGGTTCTGGGATTTGCCCGCCTGTTCCGGCAAAAAAGAAACCTGTTCCCCTCTGGCACGGGATCGGGTGCAGATATTCCCGCCGCCGCGCTGAAGGGATTCAACTGCGGGCGCGCACAGCCAAAGGCCAAGAAAATATCCCGGCAAAATACCCAAGGAGGCAGGATTGGTTCCTTGATCATCCGACAAGAACCCATGAAATGAGAACAAAAGCCTCCTTCAGCGAGAGAACCCCGATGACCCGTCTTGCCTTTGTTCCTCTTTCAGGCCTCGCCGCGCTGTTTGCCAGCACTGCTTTCGCAGCCGATCTTGGCCCGCTGGTCACCCCTGCGGAGCTGGCCGCCGCCAGCGCCGACGCGCCGATCATCCTCGACATCCGCGCCAAGGGCTATGCCGAGGGCCATATCGAAGGCGCGGTTTCCGCGCCCTACGGCCTGTTCCGCGGCCCCGAGGAGAATCCGGGCGCCGTCCCCCCGGTCGAGAAGCTGGAAGAAACCTATGAATCGCTGGGCCTCGATCCGGCGCGGCCGGTGGTCATCGTGTCGCAGGGCGATACCGATACCGATTTCGGTGCCGCCGCGCGGGTTTACTGGACGCTGAAAAGCTCGGGCTTTACCGAACTTTCGGTGCTGAACGGCGGGGCGACAGCATGGGCCAATGCCGGGCTGCCGATCTCGACCACCGCCGTGACCCCGGCGCCGACCGACCTGACGATCACCTGGAACGATACCTGGACCGCCGATACTGCGGCTGTCAGCGATGTCGTCGCGGGCAAAAGCAAGGCCATCCTTGTCGATGCACGTCCGCCCGCCTTCTTTGAAGGCAAGAAGGCCGCTCCCGCCGCGGCCCGTCCGGGCACGCTGCCCGGCGCGCAGAATCTGCCTTACACCGAATTCTTCCGCGCGGGCGCCACGGCGATCAACCCGACCGGCGATGTGGCGGCGCTGAAGGCGCGGCTGGGCATCGGCGCGAATGACGAGGTGGTGTCCTTCTGCAACACCGGCCATTGGGCCGCGACCGACTGGTTCGCGCTGTCCGAACTGGCTGGGATCGAGAATGTCCGGCTCTATCCCGCCTCGATGGTCGAATATTCCCATACCGATGGCGAGATGGCGAACCAGCCGGGGCTGTTCACCAACCTGCTCAATCAACTGACGGGCGGCAACTGATGTCCGCCGCTGGCACGGTTTCGGCACGGCCATCCGGTCAGGGCCTTTGGCGCGCGGGCCTGCTCGCGGGGGCGCTGGCGGCTGTGGCGTTGGTCGCGCTGTTCGTGGGCGCGCGCTACGGGTTGATGCTGGCCATCGGCCTCGGCTTCGGCATCACGCTGGAGGGGCTGCGCTTCGGCTTTGCCGGTCCGTGGAGGGCGATGATCCTGCGGCGCGAACCCGCCGGGGTGCTGGCGCAGCTTCTGGCCATCGCCCTTGTCGCGGTCGTGGCCATCCCGCTGCTCAGCAGCCATCCGGGGGAGCTGTCGGGGGCACAGGCGCCGATCGGCTGGGCCATGATCGGTGGCGCCTTTGCCTTCGGCGCAGCGATGCAGGTGGTGCTGGGCTGTGGCTCGGGCACGCTGGTCAATGCGGGCTCGGGCAATCCGGTCGGACTGCTGGCCCTGCCGTTCTTTGCCATCGGCAGTTTCGCCGGGGCCTATGGGCTGGTCTGGTGGACAAGCCTCGGTGCGCTGCCGGTGCTGACGCTCCGCGGCGGCTTCGGGCTTGGCGTGACGCTGGCAGGGCTGGCGCTGGTAGCCGGGCTGTTCTGGCTGCTTGGCAAACCCGGCACGCGGCGCCTGCCGACACGTTATGTCGTCGCGGCCCTGCTGCTTGCGGCCCTTGGCATCGGCAACCTGCTGGTCGCGGGCCAGCCCTGGGGCGTGGTCTACGGTCTGGGCCTTTGGGCTGCCAAGGGCGCCAGCGCCATGGGGGCGGATCTGTCCGGCTCTGCTTTCTGGAGCGCGCCGGGCTCGGTCGAGCGACTGCAAAGCTCTCTGCTGACCGATTATACCTCGCTGACCAATCTTGGCCTGATCGCCGGGGCGTTCGGTGTCGCCACATGGCGCAGCGGCGGCCTGTCACAGCCCTTGCCGCGCTATCCGGCCCGCGCCTGGATCGCCACGATCATCGCCGGGCTGCTGCTGGGCTATTCCTCGCGGCTGGCGTTTGGCTGTAATGTCGGCGCCTTCTTCTCGGGCATCTCGACCGGCAGCCTGCACGGCTGGGTCTGGTTCGCGGCCGCCTTCGCAGGGGCCTTTGTCGGCATCCGCATTCGCCCGATGGTCGGGCTGGAGGCACGCGCATGACCCGCCGTTTCACCGCGACGCTGATGGTCCTTGGCCTTGCCGGGCTGCTGGCCTTCGACCTCACGACCACACCCCCCAACCCTTACAAGGCACCCGTGGTCTTTGCCTTCGGCTCTGGCCTTGCCGCATCGGGCGGCTTCTGCGGAGCCTTGCCGAACTAAGGCCAAACCAGAAAGGCGCCCGGATCAAGCCTTGCAGACGATCCGGGCGCGGCTTCTGCACCTCTTTGCCAATACTCTTACGAGCCATTGATTTAACTTGATTATTTTGGCACCGCACGCGGATGATTTGGCGCCGCAGCCCCAGACACCACCCGCTTCGCCTGTTTAAGCTCTGCCCAGAGACGGCGGTCTGCCGTCGAGGGAGGAAGCCATGGAATACAAAATGCTCATCAACGGCAGGTTGGTGGCAGGCGAGCGCATGCTTGACGTCATCAACCCCGCCACCGAAGAGGTTTTCGCGCGCGTTCCGCACGCGACTGAAGCCCAACTTGACGAGGCCGTCGCCGCCGCAGCGGCGGCGCAAAAGATCTGGGCGAGGACCACCATGGCCGAGCGCCGCGCCGTGATCGAGGATCTGGCCGCCGCCATCCGCGCCAATGCCGACGATCTGGCCCGCACCATCACCATGGAACAGGGCAAGCCCCTGCCCGAAGCGGCGGGCGAGGTGGAGTGGAGCCAAGGCTACCTGCTGCATACATCGACTCTGCAGCTGCCCGACCGGATCATTCAGGACGATGCGCAATTTCGCATCGAGACCCGGCACAAACCGCTGGGCGTGGTCGGCGCCATCGTCGCATGGAATTTCCCGCTGCTGCTGGCCTGCTGGAAAATCGGGCCTGCGCTGATGGCCGGGAATGCCATCATCCTCAAACCCGCACCGACAACACCCGTCACCACGCTGAAGCTGGGCGAGATCTGCGCCCGTATCCTGCCCGCGGGGCTGGTCAACATCCTGACCGACAACAATGATCTCGGCCCGAAGATGACCACCCATCCGGGCATCGCCAAGATCGGCTTCACCGGATCGTCTCAGACCGGCAAGCGCATCATGGCCAGCGCCGCCGACACGATGAAGCGCGTGACGCTGGAAATGGGCGGCAATGACCCGACCATCGTGCTGCCCGATGTCGACGTGCGCGCGACCGCCGAAAAAGTTTATGGCGGGGCTTTCTTCAACGCGGGTCAGGTCTGCCTCGCGATCAAGCGCGCCTATGTGCATGACGCGATCTATGACGATTTCTGCGACGCGCTGGCCGACATCGCCAGGGCCGCCGTGGTGGATGACGGGCTGAAGCAGGGCACCACCGTCGGCCCCATCCAGAACAAGGCGCAGTTCGAGAAGGTGAAGGGCTATCTGGAAGATGCCCGCACCAGCGGCCGCATCATTGCCGGGGGCGAGTTGCGCACTGGCAAGGGCTATTTCATCAGCCCGACCATTGTGCGTGATGTAACCGACGGCCAGCGTATCGTGGACGAGGAACAGTTCGGCCCGATCCTGCCGGTGATCCGCTTCAGCGATGTGAATGACGTGATCGCGCGGGCCAATGCCTCCGAATACGGGCTGGGCGGGTCTGTCCATTCCGCCGATCTGGACAAGGCAACCGAAATCGCGGGCCAGATCGACTCTGGCACGATCTGGGTGAATCAGCAGCTCAACATCGGGCCGCATATTCCGATGGCGGGCTTCAAGGGCTCGGGCCTCGGGGTGGAACAGTCTGTCGAAGGGCTGGCCGAATACACCCAGATGCAGGTTCTGAACGTCGCGCGCGGCTGAGGCCACCATTGACGGCTCCGCCTGCCCGGCCCGCCGGGCGGGCCTTGCCCTTTCCGGAGATCAAACATGTCTCATGCAATGGCGGCAGGCGCTGCCCCGAAAGACGGGCTGTCGCATGTCACCGGCCCCGGGGAACCACCGCTAAAACAGGCCACCATCCCGCAGCTTCTGCGCGAGGCGGTCGCCAGCCATAGTGATGCCGAGGCGCTGGTGTTCTGCGAAACAGGCAAGCGGCTGACCTATCGGGCTTTCGCGCAAGAGGTGGACCGCTGCGCCGCCGGTTTACTGTCACTCGGGGTGACGCAGGGCGACCGGGTCGGTATCTGGTCACCCAACCGGCTGGAATGGGTGCTGACGCAATTCGCCACCGCCCGCATCGGCGCCATTCTGGTAAACATCAATCCGGCCTACCGTCTGTCGGAACTCGACTATGCGCTGAACAAGGTTGGCTGCCGCGTGCTGATCACGGCCCGTTCGTTCAAAAGCTCGGATTATGTGGCAATGATCCGCGAACTGGCCCCGGAACTGGGCCGTGAGGGGCCCTTGGCCTGCTCCCGCCTGCCGGAGTTGCGGCATATCGTGGTCATGGGCGATGACGCGTCCTCCGGCATGATCGCCTTCACCGATCTGACCGGCCGCGCCACCCCTGCCCTTCTGGCGCGGCTGGACGGCATCGAGGTCGGGCTTACGCCTTCGGACCCGATCAACATCCAGTTCACCTCGGGCACCACTGGCATGCCCAAGGGCGCCACACTGTCGCATTTCAACATCGTCAACAACGCGCGTTTCGTGACCGACCGTATTGCTCTGACCTCAGCCGACCGGCTGGTCATTCCGGTGCCGCTTTATCATTGCTTCGGCATGGTGATGGGTGTGCTGGGCGCGGTCAGCAAGGGCGCGAAGATGATCTTCCCCGGCGAGGGCTTCACCCCGGCGCAGACGCTTGACGCCATCGCGGCGGAAGGTGCCACCGCCTGCTACGGCGTGCCCACCATGTTCGTTGCCATGTTGCAGGAACTGGATCGCCAGCACCGCGACCTGTCCACCCTGCGCACCGGCATCATGGCGGGGGCGCTGTGCCCCATCGAGGTGATGAAGCGCGTGAACCGCGACATGCACATGCGCGAGGTGACGATCTGCTATGGCATGACCGAAACCTCCCCCGTCTCGTTCCAAAGCTTTACCGACGATCCCACCGAAAAGCGCTGCGAAACCGTGGGCCGCATCCATCCGCATCTGGAGGTGAAGCTGGTGGACGCCGAGGGCAACACCGTGCCGGTGGGTGAAAAGGGTGAACTCTGGACCCGCGGCTATTCGGTGATGGCGGGCTACTGGGGCGACGAGGCCGCAACGGAGGCCAGTATCACAGACGGCTGGATGCACACCGGCGATCTGGGCGTGCTGGATGCGGAAGGCTTCTGCACAATCGTCGGACGGGTCAAGGACATGATCATCCGGGGCGGCGAGAACATCTACCCGCGCGAGATCGAGGAGTTCCTGATCCGCCACCCCGAGGTCAGCGATGTGCAGGTCTTCGGCATCCCCGACGATACTTTCGGGGAAGAGGTCTGCGCCTGGGTCGTGCTGAAACCCGGCAGCACGCTGATGGCAGAGGCATTGCGCGACCATTGCAAGGGCCAGATCGCGCATTTCAAGATCCCGCGCCATGTGCGGATCGTGACTGACCTGCCGCTGACCGCCACGGGCAAGCCGCAGAAATTCGTCATGCGCGACCGGATGCAGGAGATGCTGCGCAACGAGGCGGCTCAGAACGCGTGATCGTCCAGATGGCAGGCGATGCAGCGGCGGGTGGGACCAGAGGGCCTGCCCGCCGCATGTTCGTCGATATGGCAGCTCTGGCAAAGGCCATGGAACTGCGCCTCCAGCAGCGGGGCGACCTTCTGGTCGGTGACATGGCAGGCCATGCAGGGCGGCCCGGCCGTGCGGTCGACAAACTCATGGTGACAGGTCGCACAGGGTTTGCCGAAATGCGACTGATGGGTGAAGGTCATCGGCAGCACCGCAAGGCTGCCCCCGAAGCGGGCCGCGCGCTCCGGCAGTGGCTGGTCCATCGGCAATCCGGTGACGACCAGCGCCACCCCGGCCAGAAACAGCGCGGCCAGCAGCCATTTCACGGCATCACCTCACGCATCAGGACGAAGACGGCCACCGCCCCGCCACCGGCCCCCAGCCAGGCTGCAACCGGAACAGCGGATGCGCGCGGCCAGATCCGGCGACCAAAGGCGCAGGCCAGCGCAATGGCGGCCAGAGCCGCCGCCTGCCACCACAGAGGCAGATAAAAACCGCTCAACAGGACATGCAGCAGCGTTGCCGCCAGACAGGCCAGCGCAAGATGCCGGTGCAGCCTGCGAAAGCCGCGATAGCTCGGGTGCAGGCGCCGGCGATCAGGCATGCGGGCAAGGATGCTCAGCCCTGCCAGAAGCAACAGACCGGCAAGGCCCAGCCACATATGCAGGGGACCACCCGGCAACAGATAGAACCGCGCCACGGCATCGCCCGCGAGAAACCAGAACGCATGCAGACCGGCAATGGCCAGAACCCAGTAGCCCAGCAATTCATGCGGGCGCGGTGTGCCACGCGGGCCGGGGATCATCTGGAACAACAGACCCGCCAATGCCAGAAACCCCAGCGCATTGCCGAAGTCCCAGAACAGCCCGCCACTGCGCCACGGATCGGCCAGCGCCATGACCGCAAGGATCAGCAGCGCCGGAACCGCCCGTTCACGGCCAGGGATATTCCGCAATCTCGATGCCCAGATTGCGCAGATCCTCGACCACCTTGCGGCGATAGATCACGACATCGCCAACCGGCACCGCCCGACGGCGCGTCACCTCGGCCTCGGTGAAATGGCCGCTGCCATCAGACCACTGATCAAGAATATAGTTCATCACCTCCGCGATCTGAGCGTTGGTCATGTTGTTCCCGACCACGCCGGGCACATGCATGACGTAGTCACGACCGGATTCGATGCTGACGATATGGCCAACCGAATTGGGAAAGGCGGGAATGCCGCCTTCCACCGTGCCCAGCCCCTGCATGCCGTGGCAGCCGGAACAATGCAGCACATAGTTCGCACGGGGTGAGGTCGCGGTATTCCCCGCGACACCCGGTGCAGCCGTGGCCAGAACCAGAAGCGAAGCCAGCAGGGCCTGTTTCATCATGCTCTCACTCCGTCGGCGGGCGCAGGGCCTTCAGATCATCCTGCGTGGTCATGCTGGCGCGCATCTCGGCGATCTGGGCAGGCGTCACTGGCTGGTCGGTCTGGCCCAGATCAGACAGAACCCAGGTGGTGATCTGCGCCAGTTCCTCATCCGTGGTTCCGGCGACCGGCACCATGATCAGCCCCATATAGCGTTCGCCGTTCACGGTGATCGGCTTGGCGAAGCCCTTGGTGACGATGCCGCTGATATAGGTCGGCGCCTTGTCGCCCAGCGCCTGCCAGAAATCCGGCCGGTTCAGCGGCGGGGCCAGCCCCGGCGTTCCGATCCCGCCGGTATTATGGCAGGCGGCGCAATGCGCGTCGAACAGGGCCGCCCCCGCATCCTCGGCGGATGCGGGACCGGACAGGAGACCGGCAAGAGCGGCCACAAGGAGAACCGCGCGCATCAATCGGCCAGACCCACGACGACCGACACCGTACAATGATAGCCCTTGTCGGTATTGGCGGTGCACCAGTTGATGTCGTTGTAAAGACCCATGCGATAGCCGGGACGTTCGCCCTTGTTGTTGTTGCAGAAGGTCGCGCTGGGGATGAAGGGTTTGCCGCAGCAGTCATTGTAGCTGATGAGGTAGTCCTTGCCGTCATCGGGATTCGAGCAGGTGCCGACCCAGGACACCGCCGAAACGCTGCTGCCCGGCGGGCAGGAGGTCAGCGAGCCGCCGGAATCCTCGCACAGGAAACCGTCGATGGCGCAATGCCGCCAGTAGCTGCACGGATCCGCCGCGCCGCCTTCGGTCGAGGCGAAGGCCCGGCGGTCGAAAGGCAGCACCGGCACCGAGACGGCGGCGCCCAGCAGCGCCATGCCGGTGCGGGCGAGGAAGGACCGGCGGCCATTGCGGCGCGCGGAAGAACGGATATTCGCCTCAGTCGCACCATCGAGGCGCTTGAGGAATCTGTCAATGAAACGGGTCATGTCGGTTTCCTTCTTGATGTCACGATATGTCAGGAGGTCATCCCGGCCACAGCGGCCTGATAGGAGGGGATGCCGGTTTCAGAAGCGGTGAACAGGCTTTCAAGCTGTTCCCGGCTGTTCACGAGACCCTTGGCCGCCACCTTGCCATCCTTGTCGATGAGTACGGCGAAGGGCAGTTTCGAGACCTTGAAGCTCATCCCCAGCTCCGGGGACAGCACATAGGGGAAGGCTTCGAGGTTTTCGGCTTCAATCAGGCGGCGGTGCAGTTGCTCGCGCCCGTCCGAGGCCAGAACCACGTCGAGCCAGCCCTGTTCGTCAGCCTTGATGGATTTCAGCGCGGGCAGCAGCGCCTTGCAGATCGGGCAACTGGTCGACAGGAAAAACACCAGTTGCGAACGCCCCCCTGCCCGTCCGAGCGTCAGCCCAGGCCCGTTCAGGTTGGGCAAGGCCAGCGCCGGAACCTTGTCACCCAGCGCTGGCCCCGCATCCGAGATCATCGCGCCGACGGGCGAGACACGCTCGAACAGAATACCGATCTGGCGGGCCAGGGCGAAGATCACCGCAAGCTGGATCAGCACCACGACCCACAGCAGGATGTTCGAAAAGATCAGGAGGTTCATGCTAGAGGTCTCCCTGCCGGATATAGGGCAGATGCGAGGCAAGGCGCTCGATGATGGTATAGATGGCGACAAGGACCAGCGCGCCGGCAATGGCGATGGCAACATCGAACTTCGGCACCGGGGCCGCAGGCAGCATCGCCACCGACAGCGCCAGCAGGGTCAGCACGGCATTGCGGCCCAGCGTGAAGACCGACACGATTTGCGGCAGACCGCCGCAACCGCAGTCGATCCGGCTGCGGCCCTGCACCAGGGCCACTGCCATGATGGCCGCGTAGCCCGAGAACAGACCCGCCGCCAGAAACCCGCCGAAAGGACGCGAAACCGGCAGGATCAGCGCAAGGATCGTTGCCACCTCGACGCCGGTCAGCAGCCGAACCGCCGGGGCAGCCCAGGCTTCGGGCACCAGGCCGTAACCCTGTGCGAAACCCACGGTTTCCAGAAACCGTTCCACCTTGTGCCAGACCGCCCGCGCCAGCACGATGACCAGGAAGCTGGTCACCGTCACCGAAGCAAGAGAGGCAAGCGCCGCCATCTCAGTAATCCGTCGCGATCATCGTCGGGAAGAAGGCAGCCCCTTCCTTGGCGGCGCTTTCCGTCAGGCTGACGGTATCGCCCAGCGTCACATCGTAACGATGCAGCCCGCCCAGATGATCCACGCCGATCAGTTGCGGCACCTCGCCCGTGCTCACGGCGATATTGGTTTCGCCATGCGCAGCGCTGCGACCCACAACCTCACCGCTGGTCATGTTGATCGCCCAGATCTCTTCCGCCGGGTTCTTGTGCGTGCCGTCGCCCGCATTGGAATGCATCATCACGAACAGGGTTTTCGACGCGGCGTGATAGGCCATCAGCGTATAGCCAGAAGGCGCCCAGCCATCTTTTGCGAAGGCGATGGTGCGGCCCAGCACCGGCTTGTCGCCGCTGTCATCAACCTCCAGCAGCTTGCCGTCAAACGAGATGTAGACCAGCTTGCCGTCGATCCGCAGCGCGACACCGAAGATCGGCGCCGTATCGGCATCGAAGATCTTGTCCGATTTCGCCGGTTCGCTGACCGTGCCATCGGCGCCAACCGTGTATTTCACCAGAGAGCCATCACCGCAGATGGTGGTGAAGGCCAGCTCTTCAATGGAGGGATAGGCGGTCCAGCAGCCGGGGGTCGGCACCTCGACCAGATCCTTCCCCGCCGCCAGATCGACCACGTTGATCGAGGTCGCGGGCGTGGCATTCTGGACCAGCATGTATTTGCCATCCGCCGAAAGGTTCAGTGCGCCCTTCTGGCTAAGCGTCTGAGCCATCTTGTCGGACACCGTGAACTCGCGCCGCAGGTTCAGGGTTTGCGGGTCGTATTCCTCGATCACCGCCTCGATGGGGCCGCGGGTATAGCGCTTCATGTAGACCGAGCCGGTATAGATCGACTTGCCATCCCCACTCATCAGCATCTGGCTGAAGGTGCCCGCGCCGATATTGCCTTCGAGCGACAGGTCATCGGCGTTCAGCACGAAGACCGAACTGGACCCCGAGATGCCCATATCCATCAGATAGATATGATTTCCCTCGGAAATCCGCGCTTCGACGGCAAGGGTTTCGGGCTGGATGTCTTTTTCCTGTGCAAGAACCTGACCGCCGGTGGCGGCCAGAACCGAAAGCGAAAGCAGAAGATGGTGTTTCATTTGGCGACCTGCTGAAGTGACTAGGGGTTTCATGCGGCGGCGCGGTCCCGCCGGAATCCGGGGGGTGGGGCGGAGGAAGGGCTTTGCCGAAGCCATCCCGCCACGCGCGGCGGGTTCGGTCCGGTCAGACTCTGCACGTCCATTCTGTTCATCCTCGACCGCCTCCCCTCGGTTCTGGATGAAAACCAGATCACGGCAGCGCGGGCCGGGTCTTGGCCGGGTGCGCCAGAATTGCGGCCCCACGCGCCAAAAAAAACATTTCAGATCAATGTTCGATCAGGATTTGAAGATGGTCTTCATAGTAGCCGCCCGGCGAAAGCTGATAAAGCTGCCGGAAACTGCGGTTGAAGTGCGACAGATCACTGAACCCCGCGCGATAGGCCAGATCGGAAATCGCGGGCCGCTGTTTCTGCCGCGCCGCACGGCGCAGATGGCTGGCGACCAGCTTCATCCGGGCCTCGCAAAGCACGCGGGTAAAGGTGGTGCCATTGTCGCGGAAATCGCGTTGCAACTGACGGCGCGACATATGCACCAGCCCGGCGAGCCGCTCGATGGTGAAGTCGCTGTCGGGGACATGCCGCTCGATCGTGTCGCAGATGTAGCGGAACCGCCCGTGCCGGTCGCGGAACGACGCCGCGTCGCCCGGGCGTTCATCAGGGCGGAACATCATGGCAATGAAATCGAACAGATAATCGGCATGGGAATCGCCATGCCCCTCGCCGTTCATCAGCGCATCAAGACTGGGCCGCAGCGGATGCGCCCGGTCCATGCGCCGCCCGGTGACAGGACTGGCCCCCCGCCCTTCCAGGCAGAGGCTGCGTGGCAGATGCACCGACAGGAACGACGATGCCTTGCCGTCGAAACGCAGTTCGGCCGTGCGCGTCGAATCCATCAGCAGACTGTCGCCCGCCATCAACACCTCTTCCCGGCCATTATGGGCCACGCGCATCTCGCCGGATTTCTGCATCAGCAGGAAAAGATATTCGTGGTCGTCCCGGCGAATGCCCGCGCGCAGACGTTCGATCTGGTCGATCTCGCATTGCATGTCTGCGATATCGACCCCGTGACGGCGGCGCAGACTGAAGATTCCGACCGGCTTGCGGGTGTTCTTCACCGGCTTGCTATAGTAGTGGCCACAATTGTTGAGGATACAACTGTTCCACTCGTCGAAACACATCATGGCCTTTCCTCCCCAAAAAGGCTGCATGGTCATCGTGCCGGTTCCGGTGCCCTCGACGCCTCTTTGCGGGCGTGTTTTCAGGGAACGCAGGGAATCCGGGCGTTGCCGGGTATAGTGCGCTGGCCCGGGTCGGTGATCAATAGTGGAATGTAACCGCTGTCTGACAAGGCCAAAGCGGCAACGGTCAGGTTGGGAACCGTTCACGCCGCGCCTCGGGCGATATCTTGCTGCGCGGTCAGGGCGCAGCACAAAGGCCCTGCGCAAGAGCGTGTCGAACCACAGCCACCTCAGGATGTTTCCGGCAACAAAGCCTTCACAATCTCCGTATTCGCCACGAACCACCGGCAGGTTTTGATGCAAACGCGAGGCATACGGCCGGTCAGAGGAGCCGCATCAAATATCACTATCAAGCCACGCCACACCCGAGTTGCGATCCACTCCGCACACACGGTGGACGCCTGCATTCTGGAGTTAATCGAGTAACCGGCATCCAGGCCACAGCACCGCCACCTGCTGCCAGTCAGGTACAGAGCCTCATAGTAGCGCTTATCGGATCATTCATGCGGTAGCGGCGGGTGAAGAACCGCATATCAGATTCAGGGTGGGACGCCGGAAGGAAAGGCAGTCGCGAAAATCTTCAGCGACAAAGATGATGTCGCGCAACCCTGTCACCGGCGTTTCGGTCGTGATCGAGCGCCGGATAGAGGATATGATGACCCGCGCCGACCGGGACGAATTCGACCCTTATCTGCTGCCCGGCGATGCCATCGCCTGCTATGACAGCGCGGTGACCAACATTGCCGATGTGGCCCGCGTCGTGGGCACGGTACTGGGAAGCACTTGACCTCAGGCGCCGGGCGGCATCCGTTCCAGCCAGGCAAGGATCTGCCCGCGCGTCTCTTGCCAAAGCGGCAGGATGTTGCGAGCCGCGTCGGCAAGTGGCTGGCTGTCACCCGACTTCCAGGCGGTCTCAATGGCATGGAGTCGGGCATGAAGCGCCACGGCGCCAAATGTGCCCGCCGCCCCCGCGCAGCGGTGCAAGAGTTGCATCCGCGCGGCGGGGTCACCGGCCTGCGGCTCGTCGGCCAGATCCCGCGCCATTGCGTCCATCTGGTCGATGAACCGCCCCGTCAGGGCGTGGAGTGCGGCAGAAACAGGTGCGGTGTCATCCGGCACCAGCCGGGAGGCATCGAACAGGGGCCCTGTTGGTCTGGCCACGGCCCCCATCCCTTCCGCCTGCGGCGCGGCGCCGGAAACCTCTGCCAGGACCGCAAGCAGTTCCTTGCGGTCAATGGGTTTCTTCAGCACATGCGTCATGCCTGCGGCCCGGAAGGCGGCCACTTCTTCCGGCAGGGCATGGGCGGTGATCGCAACGATGGGAGCTGCCGCCGAGGCGCCCGTTCCCGTGCGGATCGCGCGGGTCGCAGCCCGCCCGTCCATGACGGGCATCGAAATATCCATCAGGATCACATCGAACCGGGTTTCTGCGGCGCGTGCCACGCCCTCGCGGCCATCACAGGCCTCGGTCACCGCATGACCTGCGAGCGTGACCATGTCATGCAGGATGATCCGGTTGATTTCGTTGTCCTCGACAATCAGCACGGAAAGGGCGTGGCCGGGAGCCGCCGCATCCGGCGGCACGGCGGCAGTGCCCTCCGGCAGCGGCAAGGCGGCCGCGCTGCGTTCCAGCGGCAGCCGCATCCAGAACACGCTGCCTTCGCCCTGTGTGCTTTCCACCCCCACCTCGCCGCCCATCAGCCCGGCCAGCCGCCGCGAAATGCCCAGCCCAAGCCCGGTGCCCGAGCGCCGCCCGTAAGAGCTGTCGATCATCTCGAAATCGCGGAAAATCCGTTCCAGATCGGCTTCGGCAATCCCGAGGCCGGTGTCGATCACCCGCAACTCGACCTCCGAGACCGGTGCCGCCGGGTCCAGCGCCTCGATCTCGATCCGCACCCCGCCGCGGGGCGTGAATTTGATCGCGTTGTTCACGAAGTTCAGCAAGACCTGCCGGATCTTGTCGGGATCGCCGACCGCCGGTTCGAAGGGCGGGCTTTGCCAGCCCCAGTCCAGCGTGATACCATTGACCTTGGCCAGACCGTGCTGATTGGCGATCACATCTTCCACGATGTCGGACAGGCGGAACGGCCTTGATTGCAGGCGCATCATCCCGGCCTCCAGTTGCGAAATGTCCAGAACATCGTTCACCAGCGCGCTGAGCAGCCGGCCCGAAACCTCCATCGAGCCGAGATAGGCTTTCTGCTGCGGGTCAAGCCGGGTATCGGCCAGCAGCGACATGGTGCCCAGCAACCCGTTCAGCGGTGTGCGCATCTCGTGCGACATGACTGCCACGAATTCCGCCTTGGCCTTTTCGCCCGCGACGGCACGGTCATGCGCCTCGATCAGATCGGCCTCGGCCTGCCTGATCTGCGAGATGTCGCGGATGAACAGCACGAAGATCTGCCCCTGATCGCCCTCTGCCACACGCAGCGAGATTTCGGCCGGAAAGACGCGCCCGTCGCGCCCGATGCCATCGACATAAAGCCGCCCCAGCGTTTCCGGCGCGGGATTGCGCAGGGCAGCGGCAAGGCTGCGGTCCCTGTCCTCGTCGGGCTTGATGAGCGTCAGAAGATCCTGCCCGGTGACCTCTTCCACCGTACAGCCAAAGATCGCCTCTGCCGCCGGGCTGAAATCCAGAATGCGCGCCGCGCGGTCACAGACCACGATCCCGTCAAGCGAGGTCTGGATCACCGTGCGCATCCGCGCCGTGGTCAGCATCTGGTCCACGGCGCGGCGCTCGCTCAGCCGGTACATCCGCAGCAGCAGCACCGCCAGCAGCGAGATCGCCACGAACATCCCCCCCGCCATCAGGGCAAGCCTGGCCAGTGTCGTGGTCACGGCGATGCGCGTGGCATCCGAATGTGTGGCGAACTCCGCCAGTCCCATGACCGAAAGCGCGCGTACCACGGGTGCAACCGTCTCGGCCTCGCGGTCCATCTGGTTCAGGGCCGCCACCAGCCCGGCATCGGGCAGATCAGCCAGAGCGCTCATCCGGTCGCGCGCCTGGCGGATCACCTCGAAATTCTGTTTGAACTCGGCATTGCGGCGCAGGGTGGAATAGGTGCCCGTGGCGCGAAACGTGTCGATCCGGCTGTAGAAGATGTCGAACCGCTTGCGCAGATCGGCAAGCTGGGCCGCGGTGGTTTGCCCCAGATGCACCTCGACACGGGCGGTATCCAGCGCGTGACGGAAGCGCAGGAATTCCGCATCAACCTGCGACAGCGTCCATTGCAGATTGTCCGAAGCGGCAGAGCGCAGCGTGTTCAGCTGCGCGACCACGTTCTGCGTCATGGCGCCCATGATGCCGAACAGGATGGCAAGGATGGCCGAAACCACCAGCAGGCGCAGGCGCCGTAACCGGCGGCGCTTCCGGTCAGCAGCCGGATTCAGCCCGGAGCCTGGCATCGCGTCATCCGTCACCTGTCGTTCTTCCGATCCGCTGCCGATCCTAGGGTCGAACCTCGATCCGTTCCAGTTGCCAGATGCTGCGGGTGTAGATCACCTCGCTGCGGTAGGCCGGGTCGGAATCGTAGGGATAGACAATCCACAGCGGCCCCTTGTCACGGAGGGACATGGCGGTGCCGTTGCGGCTGTGGGCGATGATGGGGGCATTCTCCGGCCAGTCCTCCACCGGGATCTCGACCGAATAGTCATTGGCGGCATAGGCCTCCAGCAGCGCGCCGGTCATGCCGGCAGCCCGCAGCACCGCGCCCAGCGAGACGCCGGTGAATTCCTGCGGGCCTTCCGTCCAGACCGTGCTTGTGGTGAAAGTAATCTGTGGCAAGGCGGCAAGGGCGGCTGCATCGAAGGTGACGCTGGTGCCGGGCTTGCCGTCGACAGTACCCGTCAGGGTCAGCAACGGGGTATCGGCCTGCGCCGCAGTCATGGCAGCAAGGCTGGTCAGCACGGCCAGGACGATTTTGCGGGTAAGACGTGGGGCCAAGGCGGTGATATCCTCTGGAAGGGCTGGCTGCGGAACCGGCGCGCGGATTTTTGAGCCGGAGACTAGCATGTTGGGCACCGGCCGGGCATTCGCATCGGAACTGTCGGACTATCCTTGCGGATAGGGGCTCAATAGGCGCCCCGCCCGGTCCAGAGCGCACGGAAGGTCAGCCCGGTCAGCACCAGATCCAGCAAGAGCGACGTCGAGCGCGCATGGGCGATATCCATTTTCATCACTCGGCACGCCCGGACACCTGCCGGGGTTCTGCCCCAAGGCGCCGGAACAAGACCTTAGGGGCTGTTTGGCGGGCCGGCCTGGCAAGGCCGCCAAACAACGGCTGCGGGGTGGCGACTTGACCTCTCCGTCAGGATGCGCCCCGATATCCTTTGGCAAGGCCTCACACTTGCCATCTTTCAACCTATAATCGTCAAGCGCTGGCGTTGTTTCCTCCCAACATGAATCGCCCCAAAGGAGAGTGAAGCTGTATCTGGCCCAATCGCGCCCGACCGATGCCGCGTCCAAGGCAACAAATGGAGCAAATGGCATGCGTATCCTGATCGCGGACGACCACGACCTCGTGCGCGATACGATCATGCTGTTCCTGCAAGTCGAAGCTGGCGCCGAGGTCGCGGCCGTAGGCAGCCTGCCGGAAGCGGTGAAGGCCATCAAATCCGCGCCGCGCTTCGATCTTGTCATTCTGGATGTGGCGATGCCTGGCATGAACGGGCTGGAAAGCCTGCGGCAGGTCATGGCCATGGCGGGCGGGCAGCGGGTCGCGCTGATTTCGGGCACGGCGACTGCCGACATCGCCGAACAGGCACTGGCCATGGGGGCTGCGGGCTATCTGCCCAAGACGCTCAGCGCGAAGTCGCTGGCCAATGCGGTGCGCTTCATGGCGATGGGCGAGCAATATGCCCCGCTGGAGTTTCTGCGCGCCGCGCAGGAAGAAGCACCGCATCCGCTGGTGCAGCGCCTGTCAGGACGCGAGATGGATGTGCTGCGCGGGCTGGTTTCGGGGAAGGCCAACAAGGAAATCGCCCGCGACCTCGGGATCACCGAGCCGACCGTGAAGCTGCATATGAAGACGCTCTATCGCAAGATCGGCGCGCATAACCGCACCCAGGCAGCGCTGATCGCGCGGGATCAGGGTCTGTTCTGACCTATCCACCCGGATAGGCGACGGCTCCGCTCACGCGGTGGGCCATCCCCCTGCAACGCCCGGTTTGCAAGCGCGCGCCGCTTCTGGCATATGCAGGCCGTTCCAGCGCGCGAGGGGCCAATGGCCGACGATCTGCATCTTTCCGACGACGATCTGGCGGAGGACATCCATCCGCTGTTTCATGGCGCCCCCGCGACCACAGAATTCCGCAAGCTCCGCAAGCGGCTGGTGCGCGAGGTGCGGGATGCCATCGACAAATACGGGATGATCGAACGCGGCACGCGCTGGCTGGTCTGTCTTTCCGGCGGAAAGGACAGCTATACCCTGCTTGCAGTCCTGCACGAACTGAAATGGCGCGGCCTCCTGCCGGTCGATCTGCTGGCCTGCAATCTGGATCAGGGTCAGCCGAATTTCCCGGCAACCGTCCTGCCGGACTTCCTGCAACGCATGGGCGTGCCGCATCGCATCGAATACCAGGACACCTATTCGGTGGTGATGGACAAGATCGGGCCGGGCAAGACCATGTGCTCGCTCTGCTCCCGGCTGCGGCGCGGCAATCTTTACCGCATTGCGCGGGAAGAGGGTTGCTCGGCCGTGGTGCTTGGCCATCACCGCGACGACATTCTGGAAACCTTCTTCATGAACCTGTTCCACGGCGGACGGCTGGCAACCATGCCACCCAAGCTGCTGAATGAGGAAGGCGATCTGTTCGTCTGTCGCCCGCTGGCTTTCGTGGCCGAGGCCGATTGCGAGAAATTCGCCCGCGCCATGAATTACCCGATCATTCCCTGCGATCTGTGCGGCAGCCAGGAAGGCTTGCAACGCCAGCAGGTCAAACAGTTGCTTGACGGATGGGAGGCCCGAAGCCCCGGCCGGCGGCAGGTGATGTTCCGCGCGCTGATGAATGCGCGACCGTCGCATCTGCTCGACCCTTCCATTTTCGATTTCACCGGGCTGACTGCGAAACCCGGAACATTTAGCGAAAATCCTCCGCATCTCGGACAGGAATTTTAACGAACCGTCGAGGATGCGCGCCTAGGGTGCATCGGCGACCGAGGGGTCGCGGATGTGGCGAGGGGCGCGATGTCGGGTCAAATCCGGAAACGACTGTCAGAAAACATGGGCCGGATGCTGCGGCGCTTGCGGCAGCCTGAAACTCTGCTCCTGCTGCCTGCGGCGACGCTGGCGGCCTACTGGCTGGGTGGAGAGCGGGCCCTGCTGGGACTCGCGCTCGGTGCGCCGCTGGCAGGCGTGGCACTGGATCTGCTGCGCCCGGCTGAAACCGTCATGCCTCCGATGCCGGATGGCTTGCAGGGTCTGGCACTCTGCCCTCAACTGGTGACGCTGCTCGATGCAGCCTTGCGCGCGGCACCGGCCAGCGGTTTGCAGACCGGCTGTCTTGTCGTGCAGTTCGACGATGCCGCCTTGTTGCTGGACCGGCATGGACGCGCTGCGCAGACCGAGGTGCTGGCCCGCTGTGCCGAACGCATTTGCAGCGCCCTGCGCAGCGGGGATGTGGTTGCGCGGCTGGAAGGTGGCGGTTTTGCGGTGGCGCTGAGCCCCCAGCGGCGGCTGGATCTGGAAAGCATGATCCAGCTTGCCGCGCGGCTTCAGGCCGCGATTGCGCCGCCCATCAGCCTCAATGCAATGCGCCTCTATGTCAGCTGCTCGGTCGGTTTCTGCCTCGGCGTCGCGGCACCTGCCGCCGAAGGCCGTGCGTTGCTGGATGCGGCGCAGATCGCGGCGGATGAGGCGCTGCGCAACGGCCCAGCCGCCATCCGCGCCTTCGCCCCCGACATGGCGCGCAAACGGGCCGACCGCGATGCCCTGCGCGGCCTGTTGGAAAACGCGCTGGATCAGGGCGAGATCCGCGCCCATTTTCAGCCGCAGGTTTCCACCGATACCGGCGACATCACCGGATTCGAGGCGCTCGCGCGATGGCATCACCCCGAACGCGGCGTGGTGCCCCCTGTCGAGTTTCTGGGGGCGATTGAAGAGGCCGGGCTGGCGGAGCGTCTGGGCGAGGTCATGCTGTTTCAGGCGCTGACGGCCCTGTCGCGCTGGGATCGCGCGGGGCTGAATGTGCCGAAAGTCGGCATCAACCTCTCAGCGGCAGAGTTGCGCAATCCCCGCTTCGTCGAGAAGCTGGAATGGGAAATCGACCGTTTCGGTCTGGAGCCAGGTCGTCTTTGCATCGAGATTCTGGAAACCGTGATCGCCAGCACCGAACATGACGTGATCGTGCGCAACATCGCGGCAATGGCGCAGTTGGGCTGCACCATCGACCTTGACGATTTCGGAACCGGCCATGCCTCGATCACCAATATCCGACGCTTCGCCGTGCACCGGCTGAAAATCGACCGCAGCTTTGTGACACGGATCGACGCCGACCCCGGCCAGCAGAAGATGGTCGCGGCCATTCTGTCTCTGGCGAAACAGCTTGACCTCGACACCCTGGCCGAAGGGGTGGAAACGGCGGGCGAGCATGCGATGCTGGCGCAACTGGGCTGTCGCCATGTGCAGGGCTTCGGCATCGCCCGCCCCATGCCCTTCGATCAGGTGCAGGACTGGATCGCCCGGCATCAGGCAAATCACCGGCCGCTGCCGCGAATCGGCACACGGGCCACGAAATGACGCCGCGGGGCTGTCATTGGCCACCCCGCGCCGGGAAAACCGCTTGACCTTTTCTCCCCCCTTCTGTTGAACCACGCCTGACCCACGCCCGGGTCAGCCTTTTCAAGCGACACGGTGGGGATCGCAGATGGACGATCAGAACAAGAACCTTATTCTGGCGACGGCGCTGAGTTTCCTTGTGATCCTCGTGTGGTTCGTGCTGTTCCCGCCGGAAGAAACGGCGCCGACGGCCGATCCCGTTGCCGCGACCCAGCCTGCGACGGCGCCCGCCGCGACAGCAACGGCGACGCAGGCACAGCCCGAGGTCGCCCCCGTCCCCGAGGCGCCCCGGCTGAAGATCGACACGCCGAAGCTGTCGGGCTCGGTGTCGCTGCTGGGCGGTCGCATTGATGACCTGTCGCTGAAAGCCTACCACGCGACCATCGACCCGAAATCGGATATCGTGCGCCTGCTGACCCCGGTCGGCGAGCCGCATGCCTATTACGCCCTTTACGGTTGGACGCCGGGCGGGACGCTGGATTTCGCGGATGTGCCTGGCGCCACGACGGAATGGCAACAGGTCGGCGGCGATACGCTGGCGCCGGGCAAGCCCGTCACGCTGGAGTGGGCGAATGGCAAGGGCCTGACCTTCACGCGCCAACTGGCCGTTGATGACAATTACATGTTCACCGTTACGGATTCCGTTGCCAACACGGGCACCGAAACGGCGACGCTGCAACCCTATGGCGTGGTAGCGCGCCACGGCAAACCGGCCGATCTGCAAAGTTTCTATGTACTGCACGAGGGCGTTGTCGGCCGGACTGACGGCAAGCTGGCCGAGATCAAGTACAAGGATGTCGCCGATCTGCCGCAGGTCGCCCGCGAAGGCGCGCAGGCCGAAGTGACCGAGGGCACCGCCGACGGCTGGCTGGGCTTTACCGACAAATACTGGATGACCGTTCTGGTCCCCGAGCAGGGCAAACCCTACACCGCCGTGGTGAAATACAACGCCCAATCCGACATCTATCAGACCGAGACGCGGATGCCGGTTGTCACCGTGGCGCCGGGGGCCAGCACCGAAGTTTCGTCGCGCCTGTTCGCCGGAGCAAAGGAATGGGAAACCATCCGGAACTACCAGAACAACGACGGAATCGCGGGCTTCATCGATTCGATTGACTGGGGCTGGTTCTTCTTCTTCACCAAGCCGATCTTCTGGCTGCTGCACCACCTGCACGGCTGGATCGGCAACATGGGTCTGGCCATCATCGCACTGACCTTCGTGCTGAAGATCCTCGTGCTGCCGCTCGCCTACAAATCCTATGTCTCGATGGCGCGGATGAAAGAGCTTCAGCCCGAGATGGAGGCGCTGAAGGAACGCGCGGGCGAGGATAAGCAGAAGCTGCAAAAGGAAATGATGCAGCTTTACAAGGAAAAGAAGGTCAATCCGGCAGCAGGCTGCCTGCCGATTTTCCTGCAAATTCCGATCTTCTTCAGCCTTTACAAGGTGATCTTCGTCACGCTCGAACTGCGTCAGGCGCCGTTCTTCGGCTGGCTGAACGACCTGTCGGCGCCCGATCCGTCGTCGCTGTTCAACCTGTTCGGGCTGCTGCCCTGGGCGGCCCCGGCACATGGCACCTTCCTCGCCATGATCTTCATTGGTGTGCTGCCGATCCTGCTGGGCATCTCGATGTGGCTGCAACAGAAGCTGAACCCGGCACCCGCCGATCCGGCGCAGGCGATGATTTTCGCCTGGATGCCCTGGGTGTTCATGTTCATGCTGGGCAGCTTTGCTTCGGGTCTTGTGCTGTACTGGATCACCAACAACACGATCACTTTCATCCAGCAGTACCTGATCATGCGCAGCCATGGCCACAAGCCGGATATCTTCGGCAACATCAAGGCGGGCTTTTCGAAGAAACAGCCCGAGCCAGCGAAGGGCAAGAAATGAAGGCACGGCTGAACACCATCTGCCGACATCCGATCAAGAGCCACGGACGCGAGAGCCTCGCGTCCGTTCGGCTTTCGGCGGGTGCCGGTCTGCCGTGGGACCGGCACTGGGCCGTGGCGCATGATGCGGCCCGGCTGGTCGAGGGCTGGAATCCTTGCGTGAACTTCGCGCGGGGGTCCAAGGCGCCTGCATTGATGGCGATCAATGCCGCGCTGGACGAATCGACTGCAACCGTGACGCTGACCCACCCGGAACGTGAACCACTGACCTTCCGACCCGATGATGCAGCCGACCTGCCGCGGTTTCTGGATTGGGTGCGCGAACTGAACCCCGCAGGTCGGGCGATGCCCGAACGCATTGTCAGCGCCGGGCGGATCATGTCGGACACCGATTATCCGTCGGTCTCGATCCTGAATCTGGCCTCCAACACCGATCTGGGCGCGCGGATGGGGATGGACCTGTCGCCGCTGCGCTGGCGCGGCAATCTCTGGGTCGAGGGCTGGCAGCCCTGGGCGGAATGGGATCTGGTCGGGCGCAGGCTGCGGATCGGCGACGCGCTGCTGGAAGTGCGCGAGCGGATCGAGCGGTGCAATGCCACCAAGGCCAACCCGGCGACCGGACGCATTGAAGGTGATACGCTGGGCGCGCTACGCGGTGCCTTCGGGCATCAGGATTTCGGCGTTTACGCCGTCGTCGTCGAAGGGGGCGAGATTGCCCCCGGCATGGAGGTAACCATCCAATGACCGCCCTGCCCTTCCCGCTTGCCGAAGAGCCTGATGATTTCGCGCGCGAACGTGGCCGGCTGATGTTCGCCGGTCCGGTCGATTTCGTGAAAGGCGTGGTTGCCATGCCCGGCCTGCCGCCGGCAGACCGGCTGGAGGTCTGTTTTGCCGGTCGCTCGAACGTCGGGAAATCCAGCCTGATCAATGCGCTGACCGGCCGCAAGAACCTCGCGCGCGCCTCGAACACGCCGGGGCGGACGCAGGAGATCAACTATTTCACCCTTGGCGAAAGCCGCTATCTGGTTGACCTTCCGGGCTATGGTTTCGCCGAAGCGCCGGTTTCGACGGTGCAGAAGTGGCAGACGCTGTTGAAGGCCTATCTGCAAGGCCGCCAGACCCTGCGCCGCGCCTTCGTGCTGATTGACAGCCGCCATGGCGTCAAATCGGTCGATGACGAGATCATGACGCTTCTCGACAAATCTGCCGTCACCTTCCAGGTCGTGATGACCAAGATGGACAAGCTGTCGCGCCCGGAACGCGAGAAGAACCTCGATCAGGTGCGCGCCGCGCTGGCAAAGCACCCGGCGGCCTACCCCGAGATCGTGATGACCTCCTCGGAAAAGGGTGACGGCATCGCCACCCTGCGCGCCATCGTCGCGGGGCTGGAATGAACGCGCTGGTGCAGGTCGCGCTTGGCGGCGCCATGGGGGCGAGCCTGCGCTATGGCGTCAATCTGGGCATGCAGCGCCTGCTGGGCAGCGGCTTCCCCTGGCATACGCTGACGGCGAATGTGCTGGGTTCAGCGGTGATGGGCGTGCTGATGGTGGCGCTGGCGCATCGCGGGCATCAGCATCTGGCGCCCCTGCTGATGACCGGGCTTCTGGGCGGCTTCACCACCTTTTCTGCCTTTTCCATGGATACGGTCGCGCTGGCCGAGCGCGGCCAGATGACCGCGGCGGCGCTCTATGTCGCGGCCTCGGTCCTGATCGCACTGGCGGCCTTTGTGCTGGCCGTCCACCTGACGCGGAGCATTCTGACATGAGCGGTGTGAAACTGCTGACCGTTTCCGAGGATGAGGGCGAACAGCGGCTCGACCGCTGGTTCAAGCGCCGCTTTCCGCATGTGACTCAGGGCGCGGTCGAAAAGATGTGCCGCACCGGGCAGGTGCGGGTGGATGGCAAGCGCGCAAAAGCGGCGGATCGCGTCGCACCGGGTACGGTGATCCGCGTGCCGCCGCTGCCGGAAAATGACGCCCCCTCGCGGCCGCGCCCCGATGGCGTCAGCGCAGCAGATACGCGGATGATCCAGGATGCGGTGATCTTCAGGGACGAGCATATCATCGTGCTGAACAAGCCGCCGGGGCTGCCCTCGCAGGGCGGCTCGGGTCAGGGCGACCGGCATGTCGACGGGCTGACCGAGGCGCTGAAATTCGGCTACAAGGACCGGCCGAAGCTGGTGCACCGGCTGGACAAGGATACTTCGGGTGTCTTGGTTCTGGCCCGCACCGACCGGGTGGCCCGCGCCCTGTCCGAGGCGTTTCGTCACCGCAATACCCGCAAGATTTACTGGGCCGTCGTCGCGGGCGTTCCACAGCCCAAGCAGGGCTCGATCAAATATGCGCTGATGAAGGCACCGGGCCGTGGCCGGGGTGGCGAGGGCGAGAAGATGGTCTGCATCCATCCTGCCAAGGTTGGTGATTACCCCGATGCCAAGCGGGCGCAGACCGATTACTTCACGCTCTGGTTCCTTGGCACCCGGCTGAGCTGGATGGCGCTGGAGCCGATCACCGGCCGTACCCACCAGCTGCGCGCCCATATGGCCGAGTTCGGTCATCCGATTCTTGGCGATGGCAAATATGGTGGCTCGGACGCTGAAAATCTGGGCGATGGCTGGGGCGCGGGCACCGGCGGTGATCTGTCGCGCAAGCTGCACCTGCATGCCCGGCGGCTGAGCATCGAGCATCCGATCACCAAGGAACCGATCACCTTCACCGCCCCCCTGCCCGAGCATATGGCCCGCACCTGGAAGCTGCTCGACTGGAAAGAGGGCGACGTGCCGGAAGACCCGTTCGAAAAGCTGCACTGATGAGCGACTGGACCCCCAAACGTTTCTGGAAATCGGCGAGCGCCGAACCTGTGGACGGCGGCTTTGCCGTTCATCTGGATGGCCGCGCCGTGAAGACCCCGGCCAAGGCGGCTCTGGTGCTGCCCACCCGCACACTGGCTGCCGCCATCGCCGCGGAATGGGACGTCCAGCAGGGGCAGGTACGCCCCGAGACGATGCCGGCCACGCGCGCCGCCAATTCCGCCATTGACAAGGTGCGCCCGCAATTCGCGCAAGTGGCCGATATGCTTGCAGATTATGCAGGAACTGATCTGCTGTGCTACCGTGCCGAAGGGCCGGATGCGCTGATCGCTCGGCAGGCTGCGGGCTGGGACCCATTGCTGGACTGGGCGAAGCAACGCCATGGCGCACCCCTGATCGCCACCTCAGGCGTCATGCATATCGCGCAGGACCCTGCCAGCCTTGCTGCCCTGCGCGCCGCGATTTTCGCGCAGAACGAATTCCAGCTGGCGGCCCTGCACGACCTGATTGCCATTACCGGCTCTGCCGTTCTGGGCCTTGCCGTGACCGACGGGCACCTGAGCCCGGCGGAAGCCTTCGATCTCAGCCGAATCGATGAACACTGGCAGATCGAACAATGGGGCGAAGATGCCGAGGCCGCTGAGGCCGAGGCCGTCAAACGCCAGGCGGTCGAGGACGCCGCCCGTTTCTACGCATTGTGTGGGTAACAATCTTGCCCAATTTCCGGGCAGATGTGACGCATCTTTCGTGATCCCTGCGCAAACTGCCCGCGCAGGGACAGTTTGCGCTATCAACTCGGTTTCACTTGACGGCCCAAAGCGCTTTACACGAAACTGCCCGTCACTGAGAGGGAAGCCTCCCTCAGTCTTCTGCTCCGTACGGGGCCATAACACCGCCCGCAAAGGGTGGACACTCAGGAAGAGGTACGCATGAAAAAATCGCTATTCCTTGGCACGCTTTCGGCCACCGCGCTGATCGCTGGCATCGCCGGCGCCGCGACGCTGGATGACGTGAAGGCCCGGGGCGAACTGATCTGCGGCGTGAACGTCGGCCTGACCGGCTTCGGCGCGCCCGACGCCAACGGCAATTATCAGGGCTTCGACGTGGCGCTTTGCAAGGCGGTCGCGGCGGCAGTGCTCGGCGACGCTTCCAAGGTGAAATACATCCCCACCACCGGCGAAACCCGTTTCACCGCGCTGGCCTCGGGCGAGGTTGACCTGCTGGTCCGCAACTCGACCTGGACCTTCATGCGTGACGTCGACCTGAAGTTCGATTTCGTCGCCGTGAACTACTATGACGGTCAGGGCTTCATGGTGAAGAAAGACCTGGGCGTGTCCTCGGCGAAGGAACTGGATGGCGCCACGGTCTGTATCCAGACCGGCACCACGACCGAGCTGAACCTGGCCGACTTCTTCAAGGCCAATAACATGACCTACACGCCGGTCACCGTGGCTGACGATTCGGAAGGCCAGCGTCAGTATCTGGCAGGCGCCTGCGACGCCTACACCACCGACGCTTCGGGCCTTGCCGCCTCGCGCGCCTCGATGCCGGATGCCGAAAACCATATCATCCTGCCGGAAATCATCTCGAAAGAGCCGCTGGGTCCGCTGGTTCGCCATGGCGACAACCAGTGGGGCGATGTGGTCCGCTGGACCTATTACGCTCTGGTCGCGGCCGAAGAATACGGCGTGAACAAGGCCAACATCGAGGAGGTCGCCTCGACCACCCAGAACCCGGAAGTGAAGCGCCTGCTGGGCGTCGAGGGTGAACTGGGCGAGAAGCTGGGCCTCGACAAGGAATGGGCCAAGCGCGCCATTGCCGCGGTCGGCAACTATGGCGAGATCTTCGAGGCGAACATCGGTTCGGGCACCCCGATCGGTCTGGCCCGCGGCCTGAACGCGCTGTGGACCCAGGGCGGCCTGCAATACGCCCCGCCGTTCCGCTGATCTGAAAACGATACGGGCGCGGCTTCGGTCGCGCCCGCGTCCAACACGACCGAACTGCCTGCACAGACAAAGCACCGGCCAACCCGGGCAAGGCAGGCTTCAGGGGGTATAAAATATATGGCTTTCGTTCAGGATGCGCCGAAAGATTCCTTTCGGCTGAGCATGCTTATCTACGACACGCGTTACAGGTCGCTGACCATTCAGGTGGTTGTGCTGATCCTGTTCATGCTGTTTCTGTCCTGGCTTCTGAACAACACGATCCAGAACCTCGCCGCGAAGGACCGGACCTTTGATTTCGGGTTCCTGCTGTCCCGTGCGGGGTATGACATCAACCAAAGGCTTGTCGATTACACTAACGACAGTACCCATGCCCGCGCCGCCTTCATCGGCCTGCTGAACACGCTGCTTTCCGCCGTGGTCGGCTGTGTGCTGGCCACCATCATCGGCGTGGTGGTCGGTGTGTTGCGACTGTCGAACAACTGGATCATCTCGCGCCTGATGACCGTCTACGTCGAGATGTTCCGCAACGTGCCGGTTCTGCTGTGGATTCTGCTGGCAGCCACCATCCTGTCGGAAACCACGCCCAGCCCGCGCGATTTCCGCGTGACACCGGAAATGCAGGCGGCGGATGAGGCGCCGAAGGCCTCCATGCTGTTCGGCATCATCGCCGTCACCAACCGCGGCACCGACATTCCCGAGCCGAAGTTCTGCATCGGCAAGCCGCGTGAAGAATGCGACGCCGACCCGAACGAGGGCGGCCTCGGCACCATTGACCTCGGCATCTTCAAGGTTTCGCTGAATCTGCTGGCGTTGCTGCTGGTGTTTGGCGGCTCGATCTTCGCCGCCCGGCGGCTGAAGCAGCAGGCCGATGCCACGCAGGATGCAACGGGCGTCCGCCCGGTGACATGGTGGAAAAACCTGCTGATCCTCGTGCTGCCCTCGGCCATCCTGCTTTGGGCGCTCGGCCTGCACTTCGTGGTGCCCGAGCTCAAGGGCTTCAATTTCACCGGCGGCATCACGGTGTTGCACAGCTTCACCGCCCTGACACTGGCATTGGCGCTTTATACCGCTGCCTTTATCGCAGAAATCGTGCGTGCCGGGATCATGGCCATCTCGCGCGGGCAATCCGAGGCCGCGTCGGCCCTAGGCCTCCGCCCCGCCCGCACCATGCGGCTGGTCATTCTGCCCCAGGCGCTGCGGGTGATCATCCCGCCGCTGATCAGCCAATACCTGAACCTGACCAAGAACACCTCGCTGGCGATTGCCGTCTCCTACATGGATCTGCGCGGCACGCTGGGCGGCATCACGCTGAACCAGACCGGGAAAGAGCTGGAGTGCATGCTGCTGATGATGGGCATTTACCTCACGATCAGCCTCATCATCTCGGCATGCATGAACATCTTCAACCGGGCCGTCAGGCTGAAGGAGCGCTGAGATGCAGGAACAACTCGTCTTCGTGCGCAACCAGATGCTGCCGCCCGAGGCTCCGCCACCGGGGCAGAAGGGCATCACCCGCTGGATGCGCGAGAACCTTTTCTCGGGACCGATGAACTCGGTCCTCACGGTGCTGGGCATCCTGGCCGTGGTCTGGCTGCTGATGCATATTCTGCCCTGGCTGATGCATTCGGTCTGGAACGCCAATTCACTCAACGAATGCCGCCAGATCATTCAGGAGCGCTGGGGTGAAGGCGCGACCGGGGCCTGCTGGGCCATGGTGCGCGAACGCTGGCCGCAATATCTGTATGGCTTCTACCCGCGTGACCTCTACTGGCGGCCGAATCTTTCGCTGCTGCTGCTGTTCGGAGCGCTGGCGCCGGTGTTGTATTCCAGCCTGCCCCGCAAGATGCTGTGGATCACGGCACTTTACCCGGCAACCGCCTTCTGGCTGCTGTGGGGCGGCTCGATCTGGGCGCCCGTCGTGGCAATGCTGGGTTTCGTGGTGCTGTGGCTGGTGTTCTCGGTGCTGCAACCGCGCCTGGGCGTGCCCGTCTCTGCCGGGATCGGCGTGGTCGTGGCGTCGCTGTGGTGGCTGTTCCTGCAAGCTCCGGCCACCGACCTTCTGCAAGGCATCCTGCCGCTGAGCCTTCGCCCCGTCGGCAGCCGGGACTTCGGCGGGTTCCTCCTCTCCTTCGTGATCGGTGTCACCGCCATTTCGGCCTCGCTGCCCATGGGCATCCTGCTGGCACTGGGGCGGAAATCCGACATGCTGCTGGTGCGTACCCTTTCGGTGGGCTTTATCGAGTTCATCCGGGGCGTACCGCTGATCACGTTGCTGTTCACCGCCTCGCTGCTGCTGCAATACTTCCTGCCGCCCGGCAGCGATTTCGACATCATCCTGCGTGTCATCATCCTCGTGACCCTGTTCGCTGCGGCCTATATCGCCGAGGTGATCCGGGGCGGCCTCGCGGCGCTGCCGCGCGGCCAGTATGAGGCAGCGGATGCGCTGGGGCTGGATTACTGGCAGGCGCAGCGGCTGATCATCATGCCGCAGGCGCTGAAAATCTCGATCCCAGGCATCGTCTCGTCCTTCATTGGCCTGTTCAAGGATACCACGCTGGTGGCCTTCGTCGGCCTGAACGATCCGCTGAAGGGCATCACCACGATCGTGCGCGCCGACATCAACTGGAAGGGCATCTACTGGGAGCCCTATATCTTTGCCGGCGCCATCTTCTTCCTCATCTGCTTCGGCATGTCGCGCTACTCCATGTGGCTCGAACGCAAGCTGAAGACCGATCACCGTTAAGGAGCCTGACCATGGCTGAACACGCAATCGACCGCTCGAAACTGAAGGTCTCGGACGAGGTCGCCATCCAGATCACCCAGATGAACAAATGGTATGGTCAGTTCCACGTCCTGCGCGATGTGAACATGACGGTTTACAAGGGTGAACGCATCGTGATCTGCGGCCCTTCGGGGTCGGGGAAATCGACGCTGATCCGCTGTATCAACCGGCTTGAGGAACATCAGGCCGGGCAGATCATCGTGGATGGCACCGAATTGACCAACGACCTCAAGAACATCGACAAGGTGCGCTCGGAGGTCGGGATGGTGTTCCAGCACTTCAACCTGTTCCCGCATCTGACGATTCTGGAAAACTGCACGCTCGCCCCGATCTGGGTCCGCAAGGTTCCAAAGAAAGAGGCGGAAGAAACCGCCATGCATTTCCTGCGCAAGGTGAAGATCCCTGAACAGGCCAACAAATATCCCGGCCAGCTTTCCGGCGGTCAGCAACAGCGCGTGGCAATTGCCCGCTCGCTCTGCATGAAGCCCCGGATCATGCTGTTCGACGAACCGACCTCGGCGCTTGATCCCGAGATGATCAAGGAGGTTCTGGATACCATGATCGAGCTGGCGGAAGAGGGCATGACCATGCTCTGCGTCACGCATGAAATGGGCTTTGCCCAGGCCGTCGCCAACCGCGTGGTCTTCATGGATCAGGGCCAGATCGTCGAACAGAACGAACCGCGTGAGTTCTTCAACAATCCGCAAAGCGAACGGACCAAGCTGTTCCTCAGCCAGATCCTCGGCCACTGAAGTCTGTCGGAATCAGAAAGGGGCGCCCGTCGTGGCGCCCCTTTTCCTTTGCGTCAGGCCGCGATCTCGCGCGGGATGATGAAATCATCCACGCTGCCCTGCCCCCAGTCCACATCCGCCCAGCTTTCCACCGCAAAATCGCAAACCAGCGTGGCGCCGGTGGGATAGCGCTGGAACTCCGCATTCAGCGGTGCGCGGGCGACGATGCGATGGGCGAACTCGCCAATGCCGGGATTGTGGCCGATCATCATCACCACATCCGCCGTCGCATGGCGCAGCACCGCCAGCATGACATCCGGCCCGGCATGGTACAGCGCCGGTTTCAGATCCAGAATCGGTGTGCCGGGCAGCGCGGGCGCGATCCCGGACCAGGTTTTCCGCGTGCGCAGCGCGTCCGAGCACAGCACCTGCCCCGGCACATAGCCGCGCGAGGCCAGCCATTCGCCGAGATCGGCGGCGGCAGCCTTGCCCCGCTCATTTAGCGGGCGGTCATGGTCGCTCATCAGCGGGTCGTCCCAGCTTGATTTCGCGTGGCGCGTCAGGATCAGGCGCTTGGTCATGTGTGGAACTGCCCCATGTGATAGGCTGATTGTTCCGGCAGTCTTGCATAGCTTTGCGACACCGGGCAAGCGCGCCGCACAAGGCAGCCTCCCGTCAGACAGTCGCGCCCCTCTGGCGTATCCAGAAAGCTGTGACAGGCAGGCACATCATACCCCGCCCCGGTCAGCGCCCCGGCGGGACAGGCGGTCAGACAGGGCTGCGTGCAGCTCTCGCAGGGCGGCCTCCCCGCCTCCGGCATCTCCACCACCTCTTTCAGCGCGAGCGCCCCGCGTGCGGAAAAGAACAACCCCTGCCGCACATGCACCAGCAGCCGCACCGGGCTTTCCCATGCCGTGCCACAGCGCAGGGCCCATTGATAGAAGGGATGCCAGGGCGGTCCGCCAAAGGGAAACAGGGCCTTGGCGCCCAGATCGCAGGCCAGCCGCCCGATCACCCGCCGCGACCAGCGATCCACCGGATCGGGCGCACCATCATTCCATTCCGGCCCAGCGGTGAAATGCGCCCAGAACCCCGGCTCCGCTGGCCCGATCAGCAGCAGGGTCCGCGTGCCCGCAGGCAGCCCCTCCCCCGCCGTGACCGCAAACCCGCCCAGAACCTCCAGTCGCTCCGCTGCCAGCCGTGCGGCGATGCCGTCCAGCGTCACGCTCATGGCTTGCTCCTTGCCAAATACTCCCGCCGGAGGCATCCACCGCTTCCGGCAGCGCCGCGTCAGGAAATCAGCGCCGCACGCGCGGCGTCACCCGCGGCACCGTCGAACGGATCTGGCTGCCCGCCCCGTGATCGGTAAACAGTTCCAGCAAACATGCGTTGGGCAGTCGCCCGTCCAGAATTGTCACCGCCCGCACGCCCTGATCCAGCGCCATCAACGCGGTCTCGGTCTTGGGGATCATGCCGCCCGCGATCACCCCGTCGGCGGTCATCTGGCGCACTTCCTCGGGGCTGATCTGCGTCATCACCTCACCCGCCGCATTCTTCACGCCCGAGACGTCGGTCAACAGAAGCAGGCGATCCGCCTGCAACGCCCCCGCAATCGCCCCGGCAGCCGTGTCACCATTGACGTTGAAGGTCTCGTTATCCTCCATTCCGGTCGCCACCGGCGCCACAACCGGGATGATCCCGGCATTATAGAGATCGCGCAGAACCTGCACGTTCATCTCCACCGGCTTGCCGACGAACCCCAGCTCCGGGTCATCGGCGATGCAGACCATCAGGTCGTCGTCCTTGCCGGAAATCCCGACCGCGCGGCCGCCCTGATCGTTGATCGCCTGCACGATCCGCTTGTTCACGAGACCCGAGAGGATCATTTCGACCACCTCAACCGTGGCCTTGTCGGTGACCCGCTTGCCCCGCACGAATTCCGACTTGATCCCCAGCTTGTTCAGCATGTCATTGATCATCGGACCGCCGCCATGCACCACGACCGGATTCACGCCGACCTGCCGCATCAGCACGATGTCACGGGCAAATTCGGCCATGGCATCATCGTCACCCATCGCATTACCGCCGAATTTCACGACGACCACCGCGCCGGAATAGCGTTGCAGATAGGGCAGAGCCTCGGACAGCGTTTTCGCGGTGGCGATGGAATCTTGCATGGTGCGCAACTGCTTTTTCATGGGGGCCTCGCGGGGTTCAGGCCGTTGGTACCCCCTTTGCCGCCCCCTGCCAAGCTTGCAAATCCCCCGCTGCGGCGTAGGGTGGCGGCAAAGCGCGGAGGCGGCGATGAGCGAACAGAAAGTCATGGTTCTGACAGGGGCAAGCCGGGGCATCGGCCATGCCACCGTCAAGCGGTTCAGCGCCGAGGGCTGGCGGGTGCTCACCTGCTCGCGTCAGGCATTCGATCCGCGCTGCCCCTGGCCGGGGGGAGAGGAAAACCACATCCAGATCGACCTTGCTTCGCCCGACGCCACCATCGCCGCGATTGCCACGATCAAGGAGAAGCTGGGCGGGCGCCTCAATGCGCTGGTGAACAACGCCGGCATCTCGCCCAAAGGGCCCGGCGGCGCGCGGCTGAACACGCTGGAAACCGACCTGCGCACATGGGGCCATGTGTTCCATGTGAACTTCTTCGCCTCCATCGTTCTGGCCCGCGGCCTGAAAGACGAGCTTTCCGCCGCGCGCGGCTCGGTCGTCAACGTGACCTCCATCGCAGGTGCCCGCGTCCACCCCTTCGCTGGCGCGGCCTATGCCACCTCCAAGGCCGCGCTTGCGGCCCTGACACGCGAGATGGCGCATGATTTCGGCCCGATGGGCGTGCGCGTGAACGCCATCGCGCCGGGTGAGATCGAAACATCAATCCTCTCCCCCGGCACAGAGAAGATCGTCGAGAAACTGCCGCTGCAACGCCTTGGTCAGCCCAAAGAGGTGGCAGATGTCATCTGGTTCCTGTGCTCCGACCAGGCCAGTTACATCTCCGGCTCAGAAATCGAGGTCAACGGCGCCCAGCACGTCTGACCCCACATACCTGCTTGACCCCGCCGGGGATTGTATCTAATCAGCCAGAAGGCTCCGGCGGGTTGGCGGAGAGGTTACGCAGCGGATTGCAAATCCGTGAAGACCGGTTCGATTCCGGTACCCGCCTCCATTCCCCACTTTTCGCTGAATTTCCTGCAATCTTCGCCAGAAGTCGCCATTGATTTCATTGAGAAAATAGACTGTGGGCCATCTTCTGCGCGAAGATGGACTGTGGCTGCCCAACTTGTGTGGGTATCGAATGCGGGTATTCTCGGAACTGTCGATACCCACAGCCACCCGCAGGACCGATTCATATGCCCTTGACCGATGCCGCCTGTCGTGGCGCAAAGCCCGATCCCTCTGGAAAACCACGGAAATTGCCCGATGGTGGCGGTCTGCTTCTATTCGTCTCGCCATCGGGCGGCAGGCTGTGGAGAATGCGGTATAGGTTCGAAGGCAAGGAAAAGATGCTGTCCTTCGGGGCCTACCCCGATGTGAAGCTGGCCGATGCCCGCGCCCTGCGCGACAAGGCCAAGCGGGCACTGGCCGAAGGACGCGACCCTGGAGCCAATGCCAAGGCCGCACTGACCGGCCCCTGTCGGGGATACGTTCGAAGCCGTGGCGCGGGAATGGATCAAGGCTCAGTCGGCAACGTGGTCGCCCGCCCACAGCGCCCGCATCTTGTCACGCTTTGAACGGGACGTGTTCAAGGCGATTGGCTCAACTGCCGTGGCCGAAGTGACCGCCCCGCAGATTCTCGCCATGCTGCGCCCCGTGGAGGACCGCGCCCCGGACGTGGCGGGACGCATCCGCATGACTACAGGGGCCATCATGCGCTACGCGATTGCCACCGGCAGGGCATCCCGCGATCCCGCAGCAGACCTGCGCGGCGCGCTTCGCCCCACTGTTGCGCGGCGCCAGCTTTGTCGGAATGGGGTGTCAGCTTTGTCGGTGAAAATTTTGTGCAAACCCTTTCCTGACGGCCCCCCATCCCGAGCCTGACCTTTACGCAGCCATCGTTATACCGACAGCAAACGCGACCGATGCACATCGGCACAGGGCGCATCAAGCTAGATTGCGGCTTAAACTAGATGAGGCAACTTCACCGGCGAGACGATGAAAGTAATCCCGTTGTTGTCCTGTTTCCAAGCGAACCCATACTGGAATGCTTCCTCCGTGGGCACCAAGAAGACGTGCGCGTCACCGCGAAAATCTCCTTCCCAGCCCACGTCTCGAGCGAGATCTTTCGCTGTTTGGAAGTCAGCATAGAATTGCTCGACAACCTCAGGGCCGTACATCACATCGTCCGCCTTCAGCATCGCGGTATACTCAGCAACGGTAGGACAGTGTTCCCACCCAAAATCGATGGGAGCCAAAGAATAAGCAGTGAATGCCATGGCGAATCCTCCGAGATAAGCCCGCAAATGATAGCCTTTCCGAGATCCCCTTCAAGCGTTGCAATACATCAGCCTAGGCCTCGAGATTTCTCGAACGGGCTCACCTAACCATCGCCGCTCTGAATCTGGCTCACGGCCGCGCCGACTTCCTCAGGTGTCGTCGCGGCGTCGATTGCGGCGCTGGCGGTGAGGCGGAGGGCCTCCAGATCGGCGGCGGTGCTGCGCCAGAGGGTGGCGAGGTTGAGCCAGATCTGCGCGAGGCTTGCGCCATCGGGGGCGGTGATGCCCA
>NZ_BMYI01000024.1:0-46655 GCF_014652195.1 Gemmobacter nanjingensis | reverse complement strand
CACGCAGATGGAACATCGATCTCAAAAATCTCCCAAACCTCAACCGCATCACAACATTTCTCGAAAACCTCAAACCATTCGCCAACGCTCATCCAAACCTCGCGAAACTCTGACCAGAGAGAGGGAGCGTGTCAGAATTGACCCATAGCCCGCCTCCCTCCCCACCGCACTGGACAAGGCCCTGCCCATCCCGTTTCTCATGAAACCGGGAGGAGATCACTTATGGGCAGACCTGTCCGTCAACCGGCGCGGCATCTTGCGGCCGCGCTGACAGCCTGTGTCTGGGCGCTGATCGTGGTGGCGGCCCCGGCGCGGGCCGAGGTGCTGCGAATCCTGACCTCGATGCCCCCGGCAATGACCGACCCCTACGTCGCCCGGATGAAGGCCAGGGCACCGGGACTGGATGTTCTGGTACTGAACAAGAACACCGTTTCGGCGGTCGAGGAACTGCTGCGCGGCAATGATCGGGCCTTCGACGTGTTCTGGGCTTCCGCCCCCGAGGCGTTTGAACTTCTGGCAAGGCAGGGGCGGTTTGCCGCAGACAGCGGCTGCACCGGCATCCCGACAGAGGGATACGGCCCTTTCGCCCTGTCCTCCATCGGCTGGACCCTGCGCCGCGATGGCCCGAACCCGCCGCAGGACTGGGATGACCTGCTGAACCCGGTCTGGCGCGGCCAGATTGGCATGGCGCCACCCTCACGCTCCGGTACGGCTCATATGACGGTGGAGCGGTTCTTGCAGGTGCGGGGCTGGAATGATGGCTGGGGCTTCTTTCTGGCCCTGACCGAAAACCTTGCCACCGTCACCTCGCGCAGCTTCGGCGTGACCGATGGCATCCGCAGCGGGCGCTTCGGCATCGGGTTGACCATCGACTTTCTGGCGGGCACCGCCGAGCCGGAACTACAGTTTCACTACGGCACGCCCGCCATCCTGTTTCCGGCACAGATCGGCCTTCTGGCCGGGGCCGGAAACCCCGGCGCCGGTTGTGCCTTTATCGCCAGCGTCACCGATGACGATGGCCAGCGCCTGCTGCTGGAGCCCGGGATCGGCCGCATCCCGATCTCGCCCCGTGTACGCGAAGCGGCGGGCGATCTGATCCCGTCGGAAATCCGCGCCGCCGTCAGATCACAGTGGCTGCGCTACAATGCCGGGCTGGCGTCGGAACGCTACTGGGCGGTGAATGTGATCTTTGATCTGGCAATCACCGAACGGCTGGACCGGCGCCGAAGCTTGTGGTCAAGGCTGCATGCGCTGGAGGCGCGCGGACCCAGGGCCGAAACCGCCGCGATCCGTCGGATGATGCAGTCAATCCCGATTTCGGAACATGAGGTTCGCATGGCCGAAGGCACCAGCTTTGCCAACCGGGTGATGGAACTGACCGACCTGCCGACACCGCAACGCACCCTGCTGCGCGACTGGGAAAACCGGATCGAACGCCAGCTCGCGACAATCGACATCGCCCTGTCCGGGCTGGAAAAGCGGGTCAGGCCATGATCCGGCATCTGGGCATATGGCAGCGGCTTTTGCTGATGGTCGGGCTGATCGTGCTGCTGCTTTGGGCCAATCTGGCGCTGGCGATCTATTTTCTGTGGCAGGCGCAGGGACAATACCGCGCGCTGGCCGATACCGAGGTGCCGCGCCTGGTGCTGACGGGCGAACTGGCCCGGCATTCTGCCGATCTGGCCGGGCTTGCGACCTCGGTTCTGGGGGGACAGGCCGATGAGGCGGCGCTTCTGGCGGAAACCCGGCGGATCGACGAGGCCATGGCGCAGGCGCTGGCTGCGCAACGCCTGGGGGCCGCGCCCATCACGGGCGACCCGCTGCGCGCCAACATGCAGCGTGTCATCGAGGGCACACAGACCCAGCTTGCCCTGTCGCGCGACATGGCAGCGGCGCTGGACAGCCTGCGCTGGCTCAACATCGACATCCAGGACGAGATCGAGCCGATCCTGCGCGATTTCGATTACAATATCGAAACCCGGATGCTGGAATTGCGGCGGGCGGACAACCCACGCAACCGCGATGCCCTTGCCGCCGCCATCACGCGGGAGCGGCGCGAGCGTGATGTCTTCGCCGAGATCGGTGCCGATGCGGCAACGTCGATGACCTTGCTGGTTCAGGGCGCGGTGGCGGATGATGCTGAGCGGATCGGGCAACTGGCGACGCTCTTGCAGGATTTCGCGGCACGGATGGCCGAACGACTGTCCCTTGTGCCCGAGGCACCCGAATATCTGACGCTGCGCCAGTCGTTGCAGCGGCTTTTCGCCCTGGTCGAAGGCGACGGATCAATCCTGACCCGGCGGCTTGACTGGCTGGAGGCGCGGACGCGATCCTATGCCGCAATCGAAACCACCCTTCAGGGGATCAAGGCACTTCAGAGCCGGCTGGAGCAGCTTTCTGCCCATGAAAAAGCCGATGTGCTGACGCGGATCGAAGCTTCGGCCAACCGGGTTCGCCGCACCGCGCTCTGGCTGATCGGGGGCACCTTTCTGGTGGTACTGGTGGGTGCGATGGCGCTGGACCGGCTGATCCGCACCCGGATCGTGGTGCCGCTGCGAAGCCTGACCGACGATCTTCTGGCGACGGCGGAAGGGCAGGCCCCGCCCCCGCCTGCAAGCGATGACATGGCCCGCCTGACCTTCGCGGTAGGCGAATTTCGTCGCGCCATCACCACCCGTGACCGCGCCATCGAAGACCTGCGCAAGACCCAGGACGAGTTGGTGCAGGCGGGCAAGATGGCGGCGCTTGGCACCCTTGCCGCCGGAATCAGTCACGAGCTGAACCAGCCGCTTGGCGCCATGACCTACCGCATGGCGCTGCTGAAATCGGCGATGGAAACGGGGGACATGGCGGCGGTGGAGCGTCAGGCGCAGCTTGTCAGCGCCCTAGCCGAACGGATGCAGGGTATCATCCAGCACCTGCGCCGCTTTGCCCGCCGAGGCCGGTTCGAAAGCCAGACGCTGAACCTTGGCAGCATGGTCGACAACGCGGCGGCCCTGCTGGAAACCCGGCTTGTCGAAACCGGGGTGAGGCTGGACATCGCCGCCGATACGCGCAGAGCCAGCGTGACCGGCGACCCGATCCTGACAGAGCAGGTCATCCTGAACCTGCTGACGAATGCAGTGGATGCCATCGAGGATCTGGGGCCTGATGCCCCGCCCGACCGGCGGCGGATCGGGGTTACGGCGGCCCGCCAGGCGCAGGACTGGCTGTTGCATGTCGCCGATACCGGTGTGGGTCTGGGCGATCTGGACCCCGATAGCGCCATGATGCCCTTCGTTTCCACCAAAGAGGCCGGACGCGGACTGGGGCTTGGCCTGTCGATTTCCTACAACATCATGCGCGACATGCAGGGGGATCTGCGGATCTCGTCGCGCGCCGACGGGCATGGGGCGGTGGCAAGCCTGCGCCTGCCGGGAACAGCGGAGGACCGCAGCAATGAACCATGAAATCTATGTCGTCGACGATGATCCCGATTTCCGCGACGCGACGCTGGAACTGTTGCAGGGCGCGGGCTTTTCCACGCGAGGCTTCGCGGCGGGCCCCGAGCTTCTGGCCGTGCTGGAACCCGAGTTCGAAGGAATCGTGCTGTCCGACCTGCGCATGGCGGGCATGTCAGGGATGGATCTGCTGACCGCCGTCCGCAAGGCCGCGCCTTCGGTGCCTTTCGTGCTCATCACCGCGCATGGGGACATCAAGGCCGCCGTCGGTGCCATCCGCAGCGGCGCCTTCGACTTTCTGGAAAAGCCCGCCCCGCCCGAACTGCTGATCGCCACAGTGCGCCGGGCGCTGAACGCCCGCAAGCTGGTGCTGGAAAACCAGCGCCTGAAAGCCCGGATCGCGCGCGGCACCGATATCCGCGCCCGCATCCTTGGCAAATCCGAGCCGGTCAAAACCCTGCGCCGCGAGGTGGAGGCGGTGACCGGGCATCGCGTCGATGTGCTGCTTCTGGGCGAGACCGGCACAGAAAAGGGCCAGATTGCCCGCGTGATCCATGATTTTTCCGGGTCCGAGGGCGAATTTGTCATGCTGGACGGCGGTGGGCTGACCGAGGCGAATTTCGACGAGACGTTCCTTGGCAATGGCGCAGGCCGCCCCGGCGTGCTGGAGCTTGCGGCGAAAGGCACGCTGTTCATCGACCGTATCTCCACCATGGGCAAGGCGCTGCAATTGCGCCTCGTCTCGCTTCTGACCGGGCCGGAAACAGCGGGCCGCTGCCGGGTGGTGGCCTCGATGCCGCCCGAGGATGTCACCGACCTGCCGACCGACCTGATCTTCCGGCTGAACCTTGCCGAAATCGAAGTTCCGCCGTTGCGGGATCGCGGCGACGATTTCTTCCTGCTGTTCGAACATTTCCTGCGCGAAGCCGTGGCGCGGCACAAACGCCCCTTCCCCGAAATCTCGGCCCCCGAGATCCGGCGCCTGCGCAACCATGCCTGGCCTGGCAACCTGCGCGAACTGCGCGGTGTGGCGGAACGGCTGGTGATCGGCTTGCGCGTCTCGCTGCGCGACGACAATGCACAGGCCGCAGGACCGCAGGGCTATGATGCCGCGATGCAGGAATTCGAAACCGCGCTGCTCATCTCGGCCCTGCGGCGCAGCGGAGGCCGCAAGGCCGAGGCGGCTGATTCGCTGGGCATCCCCCGCAAGCGGCTGTATCTGCGCCTGAAAGCCTGCGGGTTGTGACGACGGGTCATTCGTGACCCGTTCCGCGTGTCAAGATTGACCCGTGAGCACAAGTAAAATCAATAAAAATCAATAATTTGTGCAAATTCCGCGCAACCCATACTCCTGAGCGGCGTGAAATGAAACGCTCAAGGGAGGAGAACCATGGGCAAAGCACTCCGCGGGTCCGTCGCTGTTGCGGCGCTGACCTGTCTTGCCAGCACGGCCTATGCGGCCGACAAGGTTGTGATCGTCACCTCGTTCCCCGAGGACATGACCTCGGTGATCGAAAAGGCCTTCGAGGCCGCACACCCGGAATATGATCTGGAGGTGCTGAACAAAAGCACCTCATCCGGCGTGAAATACATCAAGGAAATCGCCTCGAACAACACCGCCGACATGTTCTGGGCCTCAGCGCCGGATGCGTTCGAGGTGCTGAAGAAAGAGGGCCTGCTGCTGAAGGCCGGTCTTTCGACCGAAGGCATCCCCGACCAGATCGGCAGCTACCCGATCAACGATCCCGACGGGTTTTATTACGGCTTTGCCGCCTCGGGTTACGGCATCATGTGGAACACCCGCTACATGGAGGCAAACGGGCTGGAGCCTGCACGCGAATGGGCAGATCTGGAGAAGCCCGAGTATTTCGGTCATGTCGGCATGTCCTCGCCCTCGCGGTCGGGTACCACGCATCTGACGGTGGAAACCGTGCTTCAGGGCGAAGGCTGGGATCAGGGCTGGGCCGACTGGAAATGGATGGCGGGCAACTTCGCCAGCGTGACCGAACGGTCCTTCGGCGTGCCGGATGGGGTGAACACCGGCAATTTCGGCATGGGCATCGTGATCGACTTCTTCGCCTTCTCGTCACGCGCCTCGGGCTTCCCGGTCGATTTCGCCTATCCGACGGTCACCGCGCTGGTGCCCGCCAATATCGGCATTGTCGCCAATCCGGCGAACGAGGCGGGGGCGAAGGCTTTCGTATCCTTCCTGCTGTCGGAACCGGGGCAGGAAACGCTGTTCGATCCGGCAATCATGCGCCTGCCGGTGAACCCCGCCACCTATGCCAAAGCACCTGAAGGGTTGCCGAATCCGTTCACCGACAATTCCATCGGCGCGGCGGTGAAGTTTGATGTCGATAAATCGGGCGCGCGTTACTACGTCGTCAGCTCGCTTTTCGACGTCATGGTCACCTACCGGCTGGACGACCTGCGCGCCGCCGTGCGCGCTGTGCAACTGGCTGAAGAAAAGCATGCGGGCAGCGACAATGCCGAAGCCAAGGCGCTGATCGCCGAGGCGCGCAAGCTGATCGAGGCCATGCCGATCACCGAGGAACAAAGCCTCGACCCGGCCTTTGCAGGCGCCTTCACCAAAGTCCGCAAGGAACAGGGCGACGAGATCGGCCAGCGCCAGGCCGAGCTTGAACAACAATGGGATGCGATGGTCGTGGCCAATTACGCCAAGGCCCGTGAACTGGCGGAAAAAGCCGCCGGCATGTGATGCCCGAACCGGCGCCGCGGAAAGTAGGGCCCTGCGGCGCCCGTCAGCGTGGTGCGGCCGCCCCCGGCGGCACCACGCACCCTTTCCAGCAGGACCACCCCCATGAGCCACAGACCCGCCACGGGCACGGGACGGCAGACGCTTGCCGACCGGCTTCCCGCCTTCCTGTTTCCGCGCCTCAGCCCCATCGCGCTGACCGGCGTCTTCATCGCCATCTTCCTGATCGGTTTCCTGATCTTCCCGGTGCTTCAGGTCATCCATGTCGCCTTCCAGAACCCGGCGACCGGCGCGCTGACGCTTCAGAATTTCGGTGATTTCTTCGCCACGGCGCTGTTCCGCGAGAGCTTTGTCAATTCCTTCTACGTCTCGGCCATGTCGGTGGTGGTGGCGACGGTGATCGCGCTGCCGCTGGCCTATATCACCACGCGGTTCAACTTCGGCGGCTCGGCCCTGATCCAGAGCCTTGGCTTCATCCCGCTGATCATGCCGCCCTTCGTCGGCGCGGTGGCGATGCAGCTGATCTTCGGGCGCAATGGCACGATCAATCTGCTGCTGCGGCAGCACCTGGGCTTTACCATTCCCTTCATGGAGGGGCTGAACGGTGTGATCCTCGTGCAGTCGATCCATTACTTCCCCTTCATCCTGATCAACCTGTCGGCCAGCCTGCGCAACATTGACCGTTCGATGGAAGAAGCGGCGCAAAACCTTGGCGCGCACGGGCTGCGGCTGTTCCGCCGCGTGGTGTTTCCGCTGGCAACGCCGGGCTATGTGGCCGGGGCGGCACTGGTGTTCATCAAGGTGTTCGACGATCTGGGCACGCCGCTGCTGCTGAACGTCAACAACATGCTGGCACCGCAGGCCTATCTGCGCATCACCTCGGTCGGGATCAGCGATCCGATGGGCTATGTGATCTCGGTCATCCTGGTCGCCTTCTCGATCCTGTCGCTCTGGGCCTCGTTCCTCGTGATGCGCGGCAAGGATTACGCGACGGTGCAGAAGGGGGGCGGCGGGCTGGCCAAACGCGACCTCGCCCCGCGCGAAAAGGTGCTGGCCTATGGCGTGGTGCTGTTCATCCTCGCCGTAGTCCTGTCACCCCATATCGGGCTGTTCCTGCTGTCCATCGGCACGATCTGGAGCTTCGCGCCGCTACCCGACGGCTATACCCTCGCCAATTACGCCCGGATGTGGGAGGCGTCGCAGGATTATGTCGTCAACACCATCCTTTACGCGGGCCTCGCCGCTACGCTGGACGTGCTGATCGGCACCGCCATCGCCTATATCGTGCTGCGGACCGGCATCGCAGGGCGCAAGTGGCTGGATTACCTTGCCACTGCCGCGCTGGCCGTGCCGGGGGTTGTACTCGGGATCGGCTACTTGCGCACCTTCCAGGATGTGAACGTGCCCTTCCTCGACAAGCCGCTGGCAAGCTGGTGGGTCATCATTGCGCTGGCGCTGACCATCCGGCGACTGCCCTACGCGCTGCGCGCCTGCATGGCGGCGCTGCAACAGGTCAGCCTCGCGCTGGAGGAAGCGGCCGAAAGCCTTGGCGCAACCAAGCTGCGTTCGATCCGCAAAATCGTGGTGCCGCTGATGACCGGCGGCATTCTTGCGGGCTTCGTGACGAGTTTCGCTACGGCGGCGGTGGAACTGTCGGCCACCATCATGCTGGTGTCCTCGGACCGTGACAGCCCGCTGGCCTATGGCATCTACCTGTTCATGCAGACCCCGTCGGGGCGCGGCGCCGGGGCAGCGCTGGGAATGCTGGCCGTGGTCATCGTCGCACTGGGCACGGTCCTGTCCCAGATCATCATCGAACGCGACAAGAAGCTGCGCACCGCCGGGCGCGAGCACTGAGACAAGCTGCAAGGAGCTCTTCACATGCACAGCGAAATGGCCGGAATCGAAATCCGCGACCTGCATCTGTCCTTCGGCAGCACCAATGTGCTGACCGGGGTCAACCTGACCATCGAACCGGGCGAATTCTTCGCCTTCCTCGGCCCCTCCGGCTCTGGCAAATCGACGCTTCTGCGGTCGATTGCCGGCTTCGGGCCACGTCCGCAGGGCGAAATCCGCATCGGCGGGCGACCCGTGGCCGATCTGCCGCCGTGGAAGCGTGATGTCGGCATGGTGTTCCAGTCCTACGCGCTCTGGCCACATATGTCGGTGCGCGAGAACGTGGCTTTCGGCCTGCGCGAACGCAAGGTGGCCAGCGCCGAGATCCGCCGCCGCGTGGATGAGGCGCTGGAGCTGGTGGGCCTTGCCCATCTGGCCGACCGCATGCCGAACCAGCTTTCGGGCGGGCAGCAGCAGCGCATCGCACTGGCCCGCACGGTGGTCATCGCGCCCAAGGTTCTGCTTCTGGACGAGCCGCTGTCGAACCTCGACGCCAGCCTGCGCGTGCAGATGCGGCGCGAGCTTCTGGCGCTGCAACGCAAGCTCGGGTTGACCACCATCTTCGTGACCCATGATCAGGAGGAGGCGAATACCACTGCAGACCGCATGGCGGTGCTGGATGGCGGCGTGATCCAGCAGGTCGGCACGCCGCAGCAGCTTTACGATACGCCAGTCAACCTGTTCGTGGCACAGTTTCTGGGCACGGCGAACATTCTGGAAGGCACGGTCGAGGCCGATCCCGGCGGCGCCCGCTTCCGCACCCGCACCGGCGATACGCTGTCGCTGCCTTCCAGCGCCGGCCGAACTGGCACGCGCATGGTGCTGCGGCCGCAGAACATCACGCTGCGCCGCGAGGCAGGCGCGAATGCGCTGTCCGGTCAGATCCTGCACCGCGAGTTTCTGGGCAGCCAGATCCGCTATCTGGTGCAGGCCGGCGGGGCCGAAATCGTGGTCGATCAAAGCCACAGCGCCGGGCAGGACTGGTTCGAACCCGGCACCGCCGTGCATCTTTCCGCCAATACCGACAGCGCGGTGCTGCTGTGAGCGCCGCCGAAATCCTGCTGTTGCGCCATGGCGAAACCGAATGGAACCGGGAAGGGCGCATTCAGGGCAGCAAGGACTCGCCGCTGACCGAACTGGGCCTGCGGCAGGCCGAACAACAGGCGCGTATTCTTGCCACCCATCTGCCGGACCTGCGCAGATATACCTGTTACGCCAGCCCCCTGCCCCGCGCGCAACGCACCGCCGCCATCGCGCTTGGCGAGGTGGTTCCCGTGACGGATGCGCGCCTGCGCGAACTGGATTGCGGGGCGTGGGAAGGGCTGACCCCCGCCGAACGCGCCGCGCAATTCCCGGTATTGGCGGCCAGTTGCAAGGATGATTTCGACCTCTACCAGAACGCTCCGGGCGGCGAGGGGCTGGAAAAGCTGACCCTCCGGCTCCGGGCATTTCTGGAAGACATGCAACGACCCACCATCATCGTGGCGCATAAGGTGGTTCTGCTGGTCCTGCGCGGGCTGCTGACAGGGCGGGATCTGCCTGCCCTGCACAGCCTGACCTCGCCACAAGGCGTAGTCATCCGCATCGCGGAAGGGCAGGAAACCATCCTGGCGAAGTCAGCTTGCGTCAGCCCATGAACGGGTCAAAGGCCTGCGGATTTTCTGCTGATCGGTGCTGAGAAGAAATTCGCACCACTAACCGCTTGTCTTCATTTGGTTAGTGGTGCCGGTGAAGGGACTCGAACCCCCGACCCCATCATTACGAATGACGTGCTCTACCAGCTGAGCTACACCGGCATTCTTCTCTGCTGCGGCCTACAACGGGCGGGCCGCGCGCACAAGTCTTTCCTGCTGTCGCGGTCAGTCACCTGACCAAAGCATCGCGGCTTCGTTTAAACGAGCGCAGGAAGACGTGCAACAGCTATTCCTTTGCCATGGGGTTGGCAGCGAAAGGCTGTTGCACCCGATCCTTACAGCAACTCCAGCGCCACCGCCGTTGCCTCGCCACCGCCGATGCAGATGGACGCGACGCCGCGTTTCAGGCCATATTTCTGCAAGGCAGACAGCAGCGTGACCATGATCCGCGCGCCCGAAGCGCCGATCGGATGGCCAAGCGCACAGGCACCACCATGCACGTTCACCTTGTCGTGCGGCAGGTCCAGCTCGCGCATGGAGGCCATGGCCACCACCGCGAAAGCCTCGTTCACCTCGAACAGGTCCACATCGGCCAGCGACCATCCCGCGCGATCCATCAGCCGCCGCGTGGCGCCGATGGGGGCGGTCGGAAACAGGCCCGGCTTGTCGGCATGGGTGGCATGGCCGCGAATCGCGGCAAGTGGGGTCAGGCCGCGCTTTTCCGCCTCGGACCGGCGCATCAGCACCAGCGCCGCCGCCCCGTCCGAGATCGACGAGGAATTGGCCGCCGTCACCGTGCCGCCCTCGCGGAAGGCCGGGCGCAGGGTCGGGATACGGTCAGGCCGCGCCTTGCCGGGCTGTTCGTCCGTGTCGATGACGGTTTCGCCGCCACGGCCCTTCAGGACCACGGGCGCGATCTCGGCCGCGAAACTGCCATCGGCAATCGCAGCACGCGCCCGCGACAACGAGGTGAGCGCATAGCCATCCTGTTCCTCGCGGGTAAAGCCCATGGTCTGCGCGCAATCCTCGGCAAAGGTGCCCATCAGGCGACCCTTGTCATAGGCATCTTCCAGCCCGTCGAGGAACATGTGGTCCATCACCTGACCATGGCCCATACGGTAACCTGCACGGGCCTTGGGCAGCAGGTAGGGCGCATTTGACATGCTTTCCATCCCGCCCGCCACGATGACTTCAGCGCTGCCCGCCAGCAACGCGTCATGTGCCAGCATCGCGGCCATCATGCCAGAGCCGCACATCTTGTTCAGCGTCACCGCCCCGGTGGACAGCGGCAGCCCTGCAGCCAGCGCCACCTGCCGCGCGGGCGCCTGCCCCTGACCGGCGGGCAGAACGCAGCCGAAGTAAAGCTGCTCCACCGACTGCGGGTCGAGTCCGCTGCGGGCCAGCGCGCCTTTCGTAGCCACCAGCCCCAGTTCGCTGGCGGAAAGCCCGGCGAAATCGCCCATGAAGCCGCCCATCGGTGTCCGGACATAGCCGGTGATGACCACGGGATCGTCAGTTCGTGCCATGATTTCCTCCTGTTCCCGGCTTCAGCGCGGCGCCATGCGCAGCGCACCGTCCAGCCGGATGACCTCGCCGTTCAGCATGCGGTTCTCAAAGATATGACGCACCAGCGCGGCGTATTCCGCCGCCTGCCCCAGACGCGAGGGGAAGGGCACCGCCGCGCCAAGGCTGTCCTGCACATCCTGCGGCAGGCCCGCCATCATCGGCGTGGCAAAGATGCCCGGCGCGATGGTCAACACGCGGATACCGCTGCGCGCAAGCTCCCGCGCGGCGGGCAACGTCAGGGCAATCACCCCGCCTTTCGAAGCGGCATAGGCGGCCTGGCCGATCTGCCCCTCGATCCCCGCGATGGAGGCCGTATTGACGATCACCCCGCGTTCGCCATCCGGGCCGGGATCGTTGCCGACCATGGCGGCGGCGGCGAGGCGCAGCATGTTGAAGGTGCCGATCAGGTTGATCGAGATGGTACGGGCGAAGCTGTCCAGTGCATGCGGCCCGTCGCGACCGACAATGCGCTCACCCGGCGCGATACCTGCGCAGTTCACCAGCGCATCCACCCGGCCAAAGTTGCCCAGCGCGGCGGCGATCGCCGCCTGCCCCTCGGCGTCGCTGGTCACGTCAGTACGGCGGAACAGCGCGGCCGTGCCAAGCTCGGCCGCGAGCGCGGCGCCCGCTTCGGCATTCACATCCAGCAGAACGACCTTGCCGCCGCCCTCCACCACCATGCGCGCCACGGCACCCCCAAGGCCCGATCCGGCCCCGGTCACCAGAACGACCCGATCCCTGATTTCCATGCCTTCGCCTCCCTTCATCCTCCGCGCGCAAGGGTAGGCCCTTCCGCCTTGCATTCAATGACATTCATTGCCTAATTCAATGATCGTTTTTACCATATCCCAATGGAAGACCGCCCCATCACCCCCGGCTTCGTGGCCGATGCCCTGTCCTGCCTGCCGCTTGCCGGAATTGCGCCCGCCCCTTTGCTGGCCCGCCTCGGCCTGCCGGAAGATGGGGCCAGCCCCCTCAGCACAGCGGAATATGGCCGCCTGTGGACCGAGATTGCGCGGGTGACGGGGGATGAATTTTTCGGCCTTGCCGCCCGCCCGATGCGGCCCGGCAGTTTTGCCCTGCTGTGCCACGCCAGCCTTGGCAGCGAGACACTGGCCCCCGCGCTGCGCCGGGCCATCGCCTTTCTGGCCGTGGTACTGGATGACCCGCGCGGGGAACTGACGATCCGTGATGGCCTTGCTGTGATCGAACTGACCACCGCCGAACCGCGCAGCGCCTTCGCCTATCGCACCTACTGGCTGATCCTGATGGGGGTGGCCTGCTGGCTGATCGGGCGGCGCATCCCCTTGCGTCAGGTCAGCTTCGCCTGCCCGGCCCCGCCGCAGCGCGAGGATTATCAAAGCTTCTTCGGCGCCCCGGTGCTGTTCGGCCAGCCGGTCACAAGCCTCAGCTTCGAAGCCACCTGGCTGCGCCTGCCGGTGAACCGGGACGAGGCCGCACTGCAACGGTTTCTGCGCGGGGCGCCGGGCAATATCCTTGTGCGCTATCGTGAGGATGGTGGCATGGCGGCGCGGGTGCGGCACCTGCTGGCCAGCCAGGCACCCGCGGACTGGCCCGATTTTCCGGAACTGGCGCGCAGCTTCGGGATGTCCACCGCTACCCTGCGCCGACGCCTGCATGCCGAAGGCCAAAGCTTTGCCGCGCTCAAGGACGCGCGCCGCGCCACACTGGCGCGGCAGTTTCTGCAAGAGGCAAGCCTGTCGGTTGCCGATATCGCGACCGAACTGGGCTACAGCGAGCCCAGCGCCTTTTACCGCGCCTTCCGCAAATGGACGGGCGGCAGCCCGGCGGCCTCGCGCCCCTAGCTTGCGCTGCGGACAATCGCCGCGAGGTCGATCGGCTCGTCGTCCTTCGCCTGCTTCGGTGCAGGTTGCGGCGGGTCCATCACCTCCGGCTCGATCACCTCGGCAACTTCGGGCTCCGGTTCCGGGGCAGCAGGCGGCGCGGGCGGATTAACCAGCAGCGGCAGCATTTCCGTCCCGGTGGGCGAAGGTGTCGCAGTCTGCGGCGGCTCGCGCCAGCTCAGCGTATCGAAGCCACCGCAATTATCGCAGATCGGCGCCCAGGCGGCATGGATCGCCTGACATTTGTCGCAGCACCATTGCGGGCCGCGCGGCGCGGTCAGCGCCTTGGCCAGCCAGCCGCGCACCGCCGCCTCATCGGCACCTTCGCCCCGTTCGATGGCCGCCATCAACGCCAGCGCCCGCCCGGTGGGTTTGGTCTCGACCAGATCGCCCAGCACACGACGGGCCGCCGGGAAATCCTCGGCCGCGATGTTCAGCTCGGCCAGCAGCATCCGGGTTTCCGGGTGATCGGGATGCACCGCTGTCAAAGCGCGGAAGCGTTTCAGCCTGGCATCGGCGCTTTCCTCCGGTTCGATCTCGGCGAAAGCCGCCGCCAGATCGGGATGCGGCTGCGCCTCCCACGCCTTTTTCAGGATGCGGGTCGCGCCCCTGGCATTCCCGGCCAGCGCCAGACTGCGGGCCGCCATAGCGGCCGCGGGAATCAGATCAGGGGATTGTTTGTTGGCGGCAATCGCCGCCTCGCGCGCCTCGATCGAGGCGCTTTCATCCATGATCCCCTGCGCCTCTTGCAGCGCGAGCACCGCATCGCGGCGGCGGAACACATCCTTCGTCAGCCCACCACCACGCATCTTGGCCTGAAGCGTCTGCCGCGCGCCCTTCCAGTCCTGCGCATCGGCCTGAAGCTTCAGCAGAATATCCTGCGTTTCGGCATGACGAGGCTTCAGCGCAAACGCCTTTTCAGCCAGCTTCAGCGCGGTCTCGCGGTCTCCTTCTGCCACCTTCTGCGACAGAAGGCCCCGGATGGCGACAAACCGGGTCCGGTCATGTTCCAGCAGCCGTTTGTAGGCCTCGGTCGCCTTGGCATTGTCGCCCGCCGCCTCAGCGGCCTGTGCGACCAGAAGGTCGGTCAGTTCCGGCTCGCCCAGCAGCTTTTCGGCCTTGTAAGCCCGCGACAGCGCCACGCGATTCTCGCCCGCCGCCAGCGCAACCATGCCATCGGCAAGCGCGCGATAGCCCTTTCGCTCGCGGTTGCGGTCGAAATAACGGCTGAGCGCGGTTTCATCGCCATTGATGAAGCGCAGCACCGCAAACAGCAGGCTGACCACCTTCAACAGCAGCCACAGCCCGAACAGCAGGACAAACAGCCCGACGACAACCTGAAGCGGCCCAAGCGTAAACTCTTGCCCTGCCGCCACGATGCGAACAGGCTCGCCGTTTTCCAGCAGCATCACGCCGCCCCAGGTCAACCCGGCGACAAACGCAAAGAACAGAAGAACTTTCACAAGCGTCCAAAGCATCGGGTTCTCCTGTCAACCGGCCGAAAGAAGATCGGCAATTGCCATTTGTGCGGCAAGCCAGCGATCCGCCTCGGCCGACCAGCCTGCCATCGCGGTCTGGGCCGCCTCGGGCAATTGCCCGACCAATCCGCGCGCAGCCGCCACATCGCCCTGCCGCAGCGCCGCCTCAGCCCGTGACAGCACGGCATCAGTATCGTCACCCTCCCGCGGTTCAAGCGATCGGGCGCCGGTCTGGCTGACCAGAAAGCTCGCCATCCGCTCGCCCAGACCCGCCTCCGCCGTGGTGCCTGCATCCGCCGAAATCGCCGCTCGCGCGGCCTCGGCAAAGGTGTCCTGCAAGCTGGTCAGCGTCACCGGGGAGGCCGCAAATTCCGTCAGCGCGGCAGGGGAAGTCACACCAGCCGCTTCGGCCCGGCTGACGGCGGCAGACAGGCCACTACCGCTTTTCAGCGCGGTTTCCACCTCAAGCAGCGCCGCGCGACGTTCGGCAGCGGCGCGCAATTGCACGGTTTCCGCCTCGGCCGCATCCAGCCGCTCCTGCACCTGGCTCTGGATCTCCTCGGCGATCCGCCCCGCATCCCCGGCCTGCGCCGCCACTTTCGCGGCCAGATCGGCCACCTGCGCCTGAAGCGCCGCCAGTGCGGCCCCGCCATCGCCCTGTGATTCAAGTTTCGTCAGGCGATTCTCCAGCGGTGCCAGATCTGCCACGGGGGCAGGACGCTGTTCCAGCGCCTCAATACGTCCCGCCAGCGCGGTCGCGGTCTCAAGCTGCGCGCGCAGGCTCGTGATCTCTTGCTGCATGTGCTGCATGGCCTCGACGCCAGCCTGCGGCGGCGTGACCAGCGGCCAGCCCTCACGCGCGCCGAAGGTCGCAAGCCCAAAGCCAAGCCCTGCTGCCACGACACCCCCGAAGGTCAACCCAACGAAACGGCCAAATCCGCCGCCTTTGGCGGGGGGTGGCTCCGCTGCGACGGGCGCGGGTTCTGACACGGGCTTTATATCCGGCTCTGCAACCGGCATTCCCTGTTCCGGCTCCGTCAGGGTGACGGGCTCCGCCTTCTGATCCGCTGCGCGGTCCCCGGTCTCGGCCATTCCATCCCCCTTTTTCTGCGCTTCCACCCGAAGTTAGTCTTTCGATCCCGGTGCCTCAAGGCACGGATTGTCCCATGGCGGCGGATCGAGCAGATCCAGCATCGCCCCGGCATCCGGCTGCGCCGCAACAGACACCGGCCCAAGACAGAAACGCAGAAGCGGTTCGGCGGTTGCACGGGAAATTGCCGTGAACTGCATCATGGCGGCCGGACGCGGCAAGACGCGCAGCGCTTCGGCGAGGCTTTGGGCCGATTGTGGAGAAAAGACCGGGAACAGGACATACCCCGGCTGTTCCAGCCGGGCGATCACCGCAGCGGCCAGCGACCTTGGCCGCTGGCGATACACACACAGCCCCTCGGCGCGCAGCCCGGCAGCGCGCAGCCGCACAACCAGATCGCCACGCGGCTCTTCCCCGTGCAGGTGCAGAAGGCCACCCTGCGGGCGCTGATCCAGCAACAGGGCCAGCAGAGCCTCGGCATCCCCATCGGCAGAAACGGCATCGAACCCGTGCGCCCGAGCCGCATCAGCCGTGCGGCGCCCGACGCAAAAGGCGCGGGGGGGTAAGGAACCGGTCAGATGCGGCAGGGCCTCCAGCGCGGTGCCCGAGGTCAGGATCAGCGCCTCAAACGGGCCATCGGGCAGGCGGGTTGCGGGAAACTCCGGCTCCATCAGCGGCGAGCACAGGATATCGAATCCCTCGCCCAGCCGCGCATAAAGCTGCGCGGCGAAACGGGCGGATTGCGCAGCGGGCCGGGTCAGGATGACCGCAGGCCGCACCGCAGCGGGGGCGCGGGATTGCCTGAGCATGACTGCGGTGTTACCCCGGTCGCATCTGCGTTTCAACGGAAAGCCCATGACCGAAAGCCTGACCCTGCTGGGCATCGAAAGCAGTTGCGACGATACTGCCGCCGCCGTGGTGCGCCGCCGCGCGGGCGCCGCGCCGGAAATCCTGTCCTCAGTTGTCGAGGGGCAGGTGGCGCTGCATGCCGATTTCGGCGGCGTGGTGCCGGAAATCGCCGCCCGCGCCCATGCAGAGCGCATCGACCTTTGCGTCGAACGTGCGCTGGCTGCGGCGGGGTTGGGTCTGGCCGATCTGGACGGCATCGCCGTGACAGCGGGACCGGGGCTGATCGGTGGCGTCCTGTCCGGCGTCATGTGCGCCAAGGGACTTGCGGCCGCGACCAGGCTGCCGCTGATCGGGGTCAATCATCTGGCGGGCCATGCGCTGACGCCCCGGCTGACCGACGGAATCGCCTATCCCTATCTCATGCTGCTGGTTTCGGGCGGCCATTGCCAGTTCCTGCGCGTGGACGGGCCGGATGATTTCACCCGTCTGGGCGGCTCGATCGACGACGCGCCGGGCGAGGCCTTCGACAAGGTCGCCAAGGTGCTGGGTCTGCCGCAACCCGGCGGCCCCGCCGTTCAGGCCGAGGCGGCAACGGGCGACGCGAAGCGTTTTGCCCTGCCGCGCCCGTTGCTGGACCGGCCGGGCTGCGACATGTCCTTCTCGGGCCTGAAAACTGCAGTGTTGCGGCAGCGCGATGCGCTGATTGCCGAACACGGCGGGCTGCGGCGGCAGGATCGTGCGGACCTTTGCGCAGGCTTTCAGCAGGCCGTGGCGGATGTGCTGTTCGAGAAGTCGCGCCGCGCACTGGCTGCGCATCCGGTCCAGACCTTCGCCGTGGCAGGCGGGGTGGCGGCCAATACCGAAATCCGCGCGCGCCTTCAGGCCCTGTGCAGCGGATCAGAGACGGTTTTCCTAGCCCCGCCCCTTGCGCTTTGCACCGACAATGCCGCCATGATTGCCTGGGCGGGGATCGAGCAATTGGCAACCCGTGGCCCTGACGGGCTGGATCTGTCGGCCCGCCCGCGCTGGCCGCTGGACCGCACCAGCCCCGCCCTTCTGGGGTCGGGCAAGAAGGGGGCGAAGGCATGAAGATTGCCATTCTCGGGTCTGGCGCCTTCGGCGCGGCGCTGGCCGCCGCGCTTGGCCGCGAAGGCCCCGTGGTCCTGTGGGGGCGTGGTCAGGCTGGGCGCGAGATCCGCCGGCTTCCGGGGCTGGTGTTGCCCGGCAGCGTGACCGTGACCGCCGATCTTGCCCAGACCGATGACGCCGATCTGCTGCTGCTGTCGGTGCCGATGCAGGCGCTTGGCCGCTTCGTGGCGGATCATGGCGCGCGGCTTGCCAGCCGTCCGCTGGTCGCCTGCTGCAAAGGGGTCGATCTGACCACCGGACTGGGCCCTGTCGAAATCCTCGACACGCTCGGCGGTCCCGCCCCCGCCGTGCTGACCGGCCCAAGCTTCGCCGCAGACATTGCCATCGGCCTGCCCACCGCACTGACCCTCGCCTGCCGGGACGATGCGCTTGGTGCGCATCTGCAAGCACGGCTTTCGACCCCGGTGCTGCGGCTTTATCGCACCCCGGATGTCATCGGAGCCGAACTGGGCGGCGCCCTGAAGAACGTCATGGCCATTGCGGCGGGCGTGGTGATCGGCGCGGGCCTTGGCGATTCCGCCCGCGCCGCCCTGATGACGCGCGGCTATGCCGAAATGCTGCGTTTTGCGCTGGCACGCGGTGCGCGGGCCGAAACGCTGGCCGGTCTGTCGGGCTTCGGCGACCTTGTTCTTACCTGCACATCCGCGCAATCGCGCAATTTCAGCTTTGGCCTGTCGCTGGGCCGGGGCGAAAGTTTCGACCCCGCAACCACGGTAGAGGGCGCCGCGACCGCCCGCGCTGTCGCTGAAATCGGCCGCACGCAGGCGCTGGATCTGCCGGTTTCGACCGCCGTTGCCGCGCTGGTCGATGGCCGCATCACCGTCACCGAGGCCATACAGAGCCTTCTTTCCCGCCCGCTGAAACAGGAGTAACCCATGCGCGTCGCCCTCGTCTGCAAGGACAAACCGCAATCCCTGCATATCCGGCAGGAAAACCGCCCCGCCCATCTGGAACACATCCGGTCGACCGGCGTGGTCGAGATGGCCGGGCCGTTCCTGAACGAGGCGGGCGAGATGTGCGGCTCGCTGGTGATCCTTGAGGTCGAGACGCTGGATCAGGCGCGCGACTGGGCCGCTGCCGATCCCTATGCCAGGGCCGGGCTGTTCGAAAGCGTGCAGATCACCGAATGGAAGAAGGTGATAGGATGAACTACTGGCTGTTCAAATCCGAACCTGACACCTGGAGCTGGGACCAGCAGGTCGCCAAAGGGGACGCGGGCGAGGAATGGGGCGGCGTGCGCAACTATCAGGCCCGCAACAACATGCGCGCCATGAAGATCGGTGACCGGGGGTTCTTCTACCACTCCAATCAGGGGAAAGAGATCGTCGGCATCGTCGAGGTCAGCGCCGAAAGCGCGCCGGACAGCACCAGCGATGATCCCCGCTGGGATTGCGTACATATCCGCGCCATTCGCCCGCTTGCACGGCCTGTAACGCTGGAGGCCTGCAAGACCGAACCGGGGCTGGAGGAGATGGCGCTGGTCAAGACGTCGCGCCTGTCAGTGCAGCCGGTGACGGAAGCCGAATGGAAGATCGTCTGCCGGATGGGGGGCGTCGAGCCGTAAAAAATGGAGGGCCCCAACCCCAAAGGGGCCCTCCATCCACCCCACGCGCTCCCTTAGCACCACGCGTGTTCTGAAAAAGGCCCCGGACATCCTGTCCATGGATTGACCATAGCGCGACTCGGTCAGGCCTTGCAAAGACCAAGTCCTTAAAATGCGAAACGCCCGCAGGATCTGCGGGCGCTGTGCATCTGCCGGGCGGATCAGCCGTAAACGGCTTCTTTACCGAAATGCTTGGTCAGCATGTAGTAGACAACCGCGCGATACTTGTTGCGCTCGGACCGGCCATAAATCTCCACGACCGCATGGATCGCTTCCATCAGCGCCGGGCTGTCGGCAAGACCCAGCTTCTTCATCAGGAAGTTCTTCTTCACGGTTTCAAGCTCGTCCGGCTGCGAGGCGGCAACGGTTTCACTGTCCGCGTTGTAGATCGCCGGTCCGCAACCGATGGTCACCTTGCGCAGCAGATCCATATCCGGGTCCATCTTGCACTTGTTGCGCAGGTCATCGGCATATTTGGCGATCAGTTCGTCTCTTTTGCTCATCCCATGCTCCTTTTTCGCCCCTCGCGGGCCACGACGGCAGCCTAGGCCATCGCCGGGCCACGACAAAGGGAATTATCGCCGCGGGTTCCCCGCTGGCGAAAGGGTCAGGCTGCCGGGCGGTTGAGCTTCACGATCCACTGGTTCGCCATCAGCTTCAGCTCGGCCTGATCGCCAAGTTCTTCCACCATGGCCTCCACGGCGCGTTTCACCGGGGCGCCCTGCGCATCGGACATCCAGTTGAAATCATCACCCGCAATGATGCCGTCGTGCTTCACCTTCTTCAGGCACAGCGCGATATCCTGGCCGATGAAGGGCTCGTTATGGTTGCCATCGATATAGACCCAGTCCAGCGAGGCATCGGGCAGCGAGGCCAGCGCCGCATCCGACATGTCGCGATGGATCTTCACCCGCGCGTCATCCTTGAACATGTCGCAAACGTCCTGATACTTCTGCTCCATCAGGTTTTCGTTCTTCTTGCGGCCAAAGCCGGTATTGCCGAATTCGGGCTGATACAGCCACGGGTCGATCAGATGCAGCTCCGCCGGATCGCAGATTTCCATGATACGCTTGCTGAAAGCGCCTTCCCAGACGCCGATCTCTGCCACCCGCGCCCCTTTGGGCATGCTTTCCAGCATGCGGCCACGCAGTTTTTCACGTTTGGTTTCTTCTGCCATATCCCGCCTCACTCATTGATCTGATTTTGCCTTGGAAGACCGCGATCCCGCCGGTTTTTTCCAACAAAAGCTGTAATTATCGCGCGGCAAAGCCTTGTCTGATGAAATCCGGCCCGACCTGCACGCCGATGAAGCGGGCGCGGGACAAACGCCCCGCGCCCGTTCAGATGATTCAGTAACGATAGTGATCCGACTTGAACGGCCCTTCGACCTTCACGCCGATGTAATCGGCCTGATCGGCGCGCAGTTCGGTCAGTTTCACGCCGATCTTCTTCAGATGCAGGCGCGCAACCTTTTCATCCAGCGCCTTGGGCAGGATGTAGACGCCCGGCGCATATTCGGCACCCTTGGTCCACAGCTCGATCTGCGCCAGGACCTGATTGGTGAACGAGGCCGACATCACGAAAGACGGATGGCCGGTGGCATTGCCAAGGTTCAGCAGACGACCTTCGGACAGAAGGATGATCTTGTTGCCCGAGGGCATCTCGATCATGTCCACCTGATCCTTGATGTTGGTCCATTTGTGGTTCTTCAGCGCGGCAACCTGAATTTCATTGTCGAAATGGCCGATGTTGCCGACGATGGCCATGTTCTTCATCTCGCGCATATGCTCGATGCGGATCACGTCCTTGTTGCCGGTGGTAGTAATGAAGATGTCTGCATCCTGCACCACATCCTCCAGCACGACGACCTCATAGCCGTCCATCGCCGCTTGCAGCGCGCAGATCGGGTCCACCTCGGTCACCTTGACGCGGGCGCCTGCGCCCCGCAGCGAGGCAGCCGAACCCTTGCCCACATCGCCATAGCCGCAGACCACGGCGACCTTGCCGGCCATCATCGTGTCGGTGGCGCGGCGGATACCGTCAACCAGCGATTCCTTGCAGCCGTATTTGTTGTCGAATTTGGACTTGGTGACCGAGTCGTTGACGTTGATCGCCGGGAAGGGCAGCAGGCCCTTCTTGTGCAGGTCATACAGGCGATGCACGCCGGTGGTGGTTTCTTCCGAAACGCCCTTGATCGCGTCGCGCTGTTTGGTGAACCAGCCGGGGCTTGCAGCCAGACGCTTCCGGATCTGGTTGAACAGGCAGACTTCCTCGTCCGAGGTCGGCACATCGATCAGGCCGGTCTCGCCCGCCTCGACCCGCGCGCCCAGAAGGATGTAAAGCGTCGCATCCCCGCCGTCATCGAGGATCATGTTGCAGGTGCCTTCCGGGAACTGGAAGATGCGGTCGGTATATTCCCAATATTCCTCAAGGGTTTCACCCTTGATCGCGAAGACCGGCGTGCCCGAGGCCGCGATGGCCGCCGCCGCGTGATCCTGCGTCGAGAAGATGTTGCACGAAGCCCAGCGCACATCGGCGCCCAGTGCCTTCAGCGTTTCGATCAGAACGGCGGTCTGGATCGTCATGTGCAGCGAGCCGGCGATGCGCGCACCCTTCAGCGGCTGCGATGCGCCGAACTCCTCGCGGCAGGCCATCAGACCGGGCATTTCGGTTTCCGCAATATCCAGTTCCTTGCGGCCGAAATCCGCGAGAGCGATGTCCTTGACGATGTAATCCTGCGGCATGCGCCGGTCTCCTTGCATTTCCGTTTGACGCTGAGATAGCACTCTGTAACTCGTGCGGCAATTGTCACGGGTCCAGTGGTAAATCTATGACGAGATCAGGAAACAATCGGGGCAAACCGGCGCGGGCCTGGCAAAGGATGCTGTCCGGTCGGCGGCTGGACCTGCTGGACCCGACCCCCATGGATATCGAGATCGCCGATATCGCGCATGGCCTGGCCTTCGTCGCGCGCTGGAACGGGCAGACCTCGGGCGACTGGCCCTATTCAGTGGCGGAACATTCGCTGCTGGTGGAACATATCTTCGCCCGGCAGAACCCCGGCATCGCGGCGCGCTGGCGGCTGGCGGCCCTGCTGCATGACGCCCCGGAATATGTGATCGGCGACATGATCAGCCCGGTGAAAGCCGCCATCGGCCCGGACTATGCCGAGCTTGACCAGCGCCTGACCGCCGCCATCCATCTGCGCTTTGGCCTGCCCGCCGCGCTGCCCGTTGCCATCAAGAAGGCGATCAAGGCCGCCGACACGGTTTCCGCCTGGGCCGAGGCGGTGCAGATCGCGGGATTCACGCGGGACGAGGCCGACCGCCTGTTCGGACGCCCGCCGCATGGGCTGGTCCCCGATCTGTCGATCCGGCTGCGCCCGCCGGTGCAGGTGCGCGCCGATTACACCGCCCGCTACCAGCAGCTTCTGGCCGAGATCGACGCCTGACGCGCCCCGCGCTCAGGCATCCAGCCCCAGATCAACCACCGGGGCAGAATGCGTCAGCGCCCCGACCGAGATGTAATCGACCCCGGTCGCCGCTACCTCGGCGATGCGCGGCAGCGCCATGTTGCCCGACGCCTCCAGCACCACACACCCCGCCGTCATGGCAACGGCTTCGGCCAGTGTCGCGGTCGTCATGTTGTCCAGAAGCACGACATCCGCCACGCCCAGCGCCAGCACCTCCTCAAGCTGGTCCAGACGATCCACCTCGATCTCGACCCGCATCATATGGGACCGCGCCGCCCGCGCGGCCTCCAGCACCGGCCGGATTCCCCCGGCAGCGGCGATGTGATTGTCCTTGATCAGAATGGCATCCGACAGGCCAAAGCGATGGCTGGAGCCGCCACCATGCCGCACGGCAGCCTTTTCCACCGCGCGCAGGCCCGGTGTGGTCTTGCGGGTGCAGGTGATGCGGGCGCGGGTGCCCCGCGTCTCGGCCACGAAGGCGGCAGTCAGCGTGGCGATGCCGGTCATGCGCCCGGCAAAGTTCAGCGCCACCCGTTCCGCCATCAGGATCGACCCCGCTGCCCCTTCAACGGTCATCAGCGTCGTGCCGAGTTCGAAACGGTCGCCATCCTCAGCCAGCGCCACTACCCGCAGCGCCGGATCGACCATGCGGAACGCCATCGCCGCCAGCCGCAGGCCCGAGGCAACCCCGGAACTGCGCGCGTTCAGCCGCACCGCCTGGCGCAGCCCCGGCGGGATGACCGCCGCGACGGTCGCATCGCCGGTCGGGCCAAGATCCTCGGTCAGGGCGTTGCGGACCAGGGGTTCCAGAAGAAGGTCGGGCAGCATCAGGCAGGTACCTTTTCATCACGAAGCGCCTCGGCCTCCGCCAGCGTCAGGCGGCTGCGGCGGGCCAGAGTGGGGTCGGGTTGCGGATGGTCGGCGCGGAAATGCCCGCCCCGGCTTTCGCACCGCAACAGCGCGGCAGCAGCAATCAGCGTTGCCGCCGCCACCATGTTAAGCATCGGTTCCGGCAGCGCGCGCCGGGACATCAGGGCCAGATCCCCCAGCGCACGGCGCAGGCCGGATTCGCTGCGGATCACGCCGCAACAATCGGTCATCAGGCCACGCAGATCGGCCACCATGGCAGGGTCAGGGCCAAGCCCAACGACTTGCGGTGCCAGATGCACCTCCGGGGCTTCCCCAGGGGGAAGGTTCTCTGCCAGATCCGCCGCCGCGCGTGTAGCCATCACCAGCGCCTCCAGCAGTCCGTTGGAGGCCAGGCGGTTCGCACCATGCAGCCCGGTCGCGGCCACTTCGCCCGCCACCCACAGCCCCGGCAACGAACTGCGACCACGCAGGTCGCAAGCCACGCCGCCCATGTGGTAATGCGCGGCTGCGGCGACGGGGATGGGCTGTCGCGCCGGGTCGATCCCTGCCTGCGCACAGGCGGCGGCCACCGTCGGGAAATGCGCTTTTCCGTTTCCGGCAAAGATCGCCCGCGCATCCAGCGCCGGCGCCAGCCCGGACTGGCTTTGGGCAAAGACCGCGCGGGCCACGATGTCGCGCGGCGCAAGCTCGGCCGCCGGATGCGCGCCCGCCATGAAGCGCAGCCCCCGGCTGTTGACCAGCAACGCGCCCTCGCCCCGCAGCGCCTCGGTCGCCAGTGGCGCGGGGTCGCCGCCGCAGGCGATGGCGGTGGGATGGAACTGCACAAATTCCGCATCCGCCACCCGCGCCCCCGCCCGTGCGGCAAGGCCCAGCCCCTGCCCCCGCACCCTGCCCGGATTGGTAGTGATCGCATAAAGCCCCGCCGCCCCGCCCGAAGCCAGCAGAACCGCCGGCGCCTTCAGGAGAACGGGCTGCGAGGGCACGTCCGCGCGCGCCAGCCAGACGCCGGTGACGCGGCCGGACGAAAGCGCCAGCCGTTCCGCCGCAAAGCCCTCCAGCACCTGAACCGAAGGAGTGTTGCGCAGGGCGGCGATCAACCGCGCCATAATGGCGGCTCCGGCGCTGTCGCCCTGCACCCGCGCGACACGGGGCTGGCCGTGCGCCGCCTCGCGCGACAGGGCGAAGGCCCCGGCGGCGTCGCGGTCGAACGGCACACCCAGTGTCGCAAGTGCCGCAACCGCCTCGGGCGCAGCTTCGGCCACGGCCTGCGCGACGGCGACGTCAACGATGCCCGCCCCCGCCACTACTGTATCGGCCACATGCGCCGCCACGCTGTCATCCGGCCCCAGCGCCGCCGCCACGCCGCCCTGGGCCCAGGCCGACGAGGCGCCCTGCCCCAGAGGATCGGGCGAGATCACCAGAACCGGACGCGGGGCCAGCCGCAGCGCCGCCGTCAGCGCGGCAATCCCCGCCCCCAGAATGACGATGCGGCCGGTCTCGATCATGCGGCGGCCTTCGCGGCGGAAAGCGCGATCATCCGCTCCACTGCCGCGCGGGCGGGGGCCACGAGTTCCGCCGCCACCTCGACCGGGGTCGTCATGGAATGCAGCGACCACAGCACCTTTTCCAGCGTGATCATCTTCATGTAGGGGCACATGTTGCAGGGGCCGACAAACTCCACCGCCGGATGGGCGTCGGCGATGTTCGAGGCCATCGAACATTCCGTCACCAGCAGGGCCTTCGCCGGGCGTTCGCGCGCGACGAAATCAATGATGCCCGAGGTAGAGCCGGTATAATCCGCCTCCGCCACCACATCGGGCGGGCATTCAGGATGGGCGATGATGGTCGTATCGGGCTGGAACGCACGGAAATCCCGCAGGTCCTGCGCAGTAAAGCGTTCGTGGACGATACAGGCCCCGTCCCACCAGACCACCCGCTTTTCCGGCACCTGCCGCGCCACGTTCTGCGCCAGATACTTGTCCGGCGTCATAATGACAGTATCGCCCGGCAGTGCCCGCACGATCTGCGCCGCATTGGACGAGGTGCAGCAGATGTCCGAGGCCGCCTTCACCGCCGCCGTGGTGTTGACATAGCTGACCACCGGCGCCCCGGGATACCGCGCGCGCATCACGGCGATGCCTTCCGGCGTGATCGCCTCGGCCAACGAACAGCCCGCCGCCATGTCGGGCATCAGCACCGTTTTGCCGGGGTTCAGAATTTTCGAGGTCTCGGCCATGAAATGCACGCCACATTGCACGATCACCGGCGCGTCCACCCGCGTCGCGGCGATGGCCAGTTGCAGGCTGTCGCCCACCACATCGGCAATCCCGTGATAGATTTCGGGCGTCATGTAGTTATGCGCCAGAACAACCGCGCCGCGTTCCGCCTTCAGCCGATTGATCGCCTGAACATAGGGTGCGTGCATGGCCCAGTCGGCAAAGGGCACCACCCGCGCCATACGGCCCCAGATCTCACGCGTCTGCTCTGCCAGGTCCAGCGAAGGAGCAAGATCATAGGCATGGGCAAGGTTCTGCCGGATTTCGGTCAGGCTGGGCGACATGGGGCGTTCCTCCGGGCAGCAAGGGGCTGCGCAGGCTCTACACAAGAAGGGGATGAGTCGCAATATATTGAAAATAATGAATTATTTGTTTGCCTGCAAACAAAATTGCCGTTGAACAGCCCGGCACCAGCGCCGGATCAGGGCGGCGGGGCCAGCGAAAAGACCGGCACGAAACTGGCCGGGGCCAGTGAGCCTTCGACCACGGCAGGGCCGGCAGTTTCCGCGGTTACCACGAGGATCGGCGGCCCGGCATGTGCCAGCTCCAGCCGCCCCTCCAGCGCCCGAACCGCCATCTCGACCGAAAGCCGACCCTGCTCAACGGGAAAATCGGTGGGCGCTGCCATGATCCGCCCCCGGATCACCCCGCGATAGACGGCATGACTCAGATAGGTCGAAACAACCCGCACGCGATCCGTCGCGCCCCGCGCCCGCAGGATCGACACGGCGGCTTCGGCCATCGGACCACTTCCCACCAGATAGTCGATGTCGGGCCGCTGATCCAACGCCTCTTCGACCAGAAGCACCTGCTGCTCCAGCCCGGTATCCCCATAAAGTGTCGTCACGATTTCTGCTGAACTGCCGGCGATGGCCGACCGGAACCCCTGTTCGACAAAACTGACCCAGCCCGCCCCTGTCGGCCCCGGAAACCATGCAAGCCGCACCGGCGCGCTGCCGCGCGGATGACGCGCGGCGATGAAACGCCCGGCGGCGGCGCCCATTTCCGTCCAGGGAACACTGGCCTTGCCGGAGATTCCCCGGTCGTCGATGTCGTTCACCGCCGCGATAACGGGCTTGCGCGCCGCCAGAGCCTCGACCAGCGGGGTCAGCCCGTCATAAGAGACCGTTCCCAGAATCACGGCATCGAATTCAGCCCCCGAACAGCCTTTCAGCTGCTCTGCCTGCCGGTCGAGATTGGGGTATCCGCCCGCCTCGAACACATCGAAGGCCACACCCAGCCGCCGCGCCTCTTCGACCATCCCGTAATTGACTGACAGCCAGTAGGCGTCTTTCAGGTGCGGATAAAGAATGCACAGCCGCCACGGCCGCGTGGCATGATCCAGCGGGTGATAGTCTACCGGATGGGCCGGGCTGCTGTCATCGAAGGGAAAGCTGCGCGCCTCCAGCTTCCAGACCGTTTCGGTAAGGGCGGGCAGGCTGGCGCCCAGCCATCCGGCAAGCGCAAGGGTAAGGCCTGGCAGTTTGCGCATCTTCCCCCCTCTCCCCTTCAGCGGAAATGATGTTAACCTGCGGTGAACAGCACCCCAGAGGCAAGCATTGCGTATCCTCGACTACAAATCGAGCCTCGGCGGGCGGCTCATGCTGGCCGTCCTGCTGATCGCGGGCTTTCCGGTCGCGACCGGCATTCTGGGCTGGTTCGAGTTGCAGGATGTAGCGCGCATTCAGTCGCGCGTGGTGACCGAGGCGATTCCGGCGATTTCCGAAGTGCGCGGCGTGGCCGAGGAAACCAGCCGGGTCGTCGCCATGGCCCCCGAGCTGGCGGCCGTCACCGACGAGGCGCAGCGCACCGAACGATCCGCCTTCCTGTTCGCGCAGGCGGACGCGCTGCGGGACCGCCTGACCCGGCAACCCGCAGTCCGGGGCGAGGCGCTGGCCCGCGTGCTGGAGGCAGAGGCGGCGGTGCGTCAGGCTCTGGTGGCAATCGACGGGCAGGTCCGGCAGCGCATCCATCTGATCGCCCGCCGTGACGCACAGTTGCAGGCGGGCCGCATTGCCGCAGTCGAACTGACCGAAATCGCCGATACGCTTGTGGCCAATGCCGAAATGGGTGCGGCAGCGGTCATTTCCAGCCTCTATGACCTTGAAATGGACCCCGCCTCGGGCCTGCATACCCGGCTGGAGGCACTGGACAAGCTGATCGAGGTCGATCTGTTCCAGATGGGCCTGATGTTCGAACTGCGCGCCCATGCCTCGGAGGTCGGCTTGCTGCTGAACCGTGTGGCGGGGGTACGCAGTCAGGACGAACTCGATGGCATCCGGCAGGATCTGGACCTGCGCGCCAAGGTGATCGCGCGGCGTCTGGCCTCGGTGAACGATCCACGCCGCGCCGAACGGGCGCTGGTGTTGCTGCGCACCATCGGCTCGGGGGTGGCGACACCGCCGGAAACTGCCACGCTGTTCGAAACCGCCGGTTCGGTTCTGGTGCTGACCGATCACATCGCCACAGCGGAAACCGAGCTGCGTCAGGCCGCTGTGACGCTGGAACTTGCGGCGGCGGCACTTGCCGACGGGATCGAGGCACGCGCGGTCGCGGCAGGACGGGCCGCCGAACAGGCGATCACCGCGACGCAGCGGCTTTATGCCTTTTCGGCCATGCTCGCGCTGGTTCTGTCGATGGCGGTGCTGTGGTTTTATGTGCGGGGCAACCTGATCCGGCGGCTGGATGCGCTGTCCGCCCGGATGACCGGGCTGGCCGAGGGTGATCTTGGCCCGATCATCCAGCCGGACGGCGCGGACGAGATTGCCGGGATGGAACGCGCGGTCGAGGTGTTCCGTCTGCAAGCCATCGCGAACCGCGCCTTCGCGACCGAGCGCGAGCGCCATCTGCAGGAATTGCACCGCCACCGCAACGAGCTTCAGCAACTGGTGGACGAACAGACGGAACAACTGCGCGGCGAGGTCGCGGCGCATGATGCCGCCCGGGCCCGTGCCGAAGCGGCGGACCGCGCAAAGTCGGAATTTCTGGCGATGATGAGCCATGAAATCCGCACGCCGATGAACGGGGTTCTGGGCATGTTGCGCAGCCTGCCGCAGGAAGGGCTGACGGATCATCAGGCCGCCCGCATCAATGTTGCCCTCGCCTCGGGCAATGGCCTGATGGGGCTTCTGAACAGCATTCTGGATTATTCCAAACTGGATCAGGGCACCGCCGACACTGAAAGCATGGCCTTCGACCTGACGGAGGCGCTGCATGATATCACCCTGCTGATGGCGCCGGTGGCCGAGGAGAAGGGCTTGCAGTTGCGCACGGTGCTGCCGGAAGCGCCGGTCCCACCCTTGCAGGGCGATATGGGCAAGCTGCGGCAGATCCTGTTCAACCTGCTGTCGAATGCCGTCAAGTTCACCGCCACAGGCGAAGTGGTGCTGCGCGCCATTCTTCTGCCGACCGACGGGCGCGACGGCGTGTTGCGCCTGCGCTTTCAGGTCGAGGATACCGGAAAGGGCATCGCACCCGTGGCGATGGAGCGGATTTTCACCCCCTTCCAGCAGGAAGACGCCCAGACGGCCCGCACCTATGGCGGCACCGGGCTTGGCCTGTCGATCTCGCGCAGGCTGGCCGGGTTGATGGGTGGGGTTCTGACCGCCGAAAGCCGCGCGGGCAAGGGCGCGACCTTCACCCTGACCGTGCCGTTCCAGCGCGCCGAGGCCGCGCCTGCCGACGGGATGATCACCCTGCCGGAACCCGCCGCACGGCCGCTGAAGGTGCTGGTGGTCGAGGATCACCCGGTCAATCAGGAGGTCGCGCGATCCTTCCTGCGGACGCTCGGGCACCATTGCACCCTGACGGAAACCGGCGAGGCAGCGGTGGTGCTGGTGGCTGAGGGCAGCTTTGACGCCGTGCTGATGGATGTGAATCTGCCCGGCATTTCCGGCATCGAGGCAACCCGCAACATCCGCGCCCTGCCCGGCCCGATGGCCGCGCGGCTGCCGGTCATCGGCCTTTCGGCCCATGTGCAGCCCGAAGATGTGCAGGCCTGCCGGGCTGCGGGCATGAATGACATCATCGCCAAGCCGCTGTCGCCGGAAACGCTGGTTGCCGTGCTGAACCGCCACAGCCAGGCCCCCGCGGTGGCCGCCTCGGTCCAGGCAGCACTGGCCGACCTCGGGCCGGACCAGACCCGCACCCTTGTCCGCCTGATGCTGGAATCGCTGCGGCCGGGGGCCGAGGCTGTCATCGCGGCGGTCCGGGCCGGGGACCGGACGGCGCTGTCACGCCAGGCGCATCAGCTGAAAAGCGCGGTCGGTAATTTTGACATGCCCGAGCTTCTGGCGCTTCTGTCCGGGCTGAACCGGACGGATGCGCTGCCGGATGAAGCCACGCTCGCCGCCTTGCGGGCTGCTGTCGCGCGGGCGGAGCATGATCTGCGTGACACGCTGTCCGTACTGTCCGCGCCTGTGCCGTTCATGCCAGCGGCGCAGTGAACACATAGCCCTCGCCGTGCGAAGTGCCAAAGATCCGCGGGACTTTCGGGTCATCGCCGAATTTCTCGCGCAGGCGCTTCACCATCACATCCACCGTCCGCGTACTGGTCACGTTGCGTCGGTGCGTGATCGCCGACAGCAGCCTGTCCCGGTTCATCACGATGCCGGGGTTCAGGACGAAAGCGCGCAGCAGTTCGTATTCCGCGCGGGTCAGCTGGATCGACTCTCCCCCCGCCCCGACCACATGCCGCGCCGCCGTGTCGAAGGTGAAACCGGCAAAATGCACCACCCGGCGCGCCAGTTGCCGCATGGCCGCCGTGCGGCGCAGCAGGTTCTTCACCCGCGCCAGCAATTCGCGACGGTTGAACGGCTTGCAGACATAGTCATCCGCCCCCAGTTCCAGCCCGACGATGCGGTCGACATCATCGGTGCGGCCTGACAGCAGGATGATACCGATTTCCGACCGCGCCCGCTGTTCGCGCGTGATTTCCAGCCCGTCCTTGCCGGACAGGTTGATATCGACGATCAGCAGATCCGGGCTTTCCTGGTTCAATACCCGTTCAGCGGCCTCGGCCCCCGCACAGACGGTCACGCGATAACCGAAGGTTTCAAGATACCCGGCAAGTGCGGTCCGGGTTACCGCATCGTCTTCGATCACAACGATATGCGCCGCTGCTGAGGTCAAGGGTCGATCCGCCTCGTCTTGCTGGTCGATATTCTGTTAACATCTTGTAACAACTTTTTCCAGCCTGTTCATCCCGGTGGTCTGACCTGTTCACAAGCGCTGGCTAACATTGCCTCTCAGGAAAGATGTCACCTTTCCGGGGAAAAACGCCGCCCCGACACCGGCGCCAGACAACAGGGACCGAAAACCATGCAGAACAGAACGCGCCTGCTCATCTCCACAGCAGCTCTTGTGCTGACCACCGGAACCGCAATCGCCGAGGATTCCCCGGACCCGATCATCATTCCGATTCACAACTGGTCCAGCCAGATCGTGATGTCCAACGTCGTCGGACAGATGTTCCAGTCGCTTGGCAATTCCGTCGAATATGTCTCGACCGACAGTCAGGCGGTGTACGAGGCGATCCGTCTGGGCGATGCCACGCTGGAGCTGGAGGTCTGGGAAGGCGCCTTCGGCAATTCGTTCCGCGCGGCGGTCGAGAAGGGCGGCATCCACGACGTCGCCACCCATACCGCCATCACCCGCGAGGACTGGTGGTATCCGATGTGGACCAAGGATGCCTGCTCCGGCCTGCCCGACTGGAAGGCGCTGAACGAATGCGCCGGGCTGTTCGCCACGCCCGAAACCGGCGACAAGGGTCGTTTCCTTGGCGGCCCGGTGGACTGGCTGAAACATGACCAGGAAAAGGTCGATGCGCTTGGCATGAACTTCGTCGTGGTCAATGCCGGATCTGCCGCCGCGCTCTGGGCCGAAATCGCCGCAGCGGAGAAAAGCAAGACCCCGATCGTCCTGTTCAACTGGACACCCAACTTCGCCGAAGCAGTCTGGCCCGGCGAATTCGTGGAATTCCCGGCCTGGGAGGAAGGCTGCGACAAAGACCCGGCAAAGGGCCCGCTGCCGGACAAGGTTTATGACTGTGGCAATCCGGCCAATGGCTACCTGAAGATCGCGGCCTGGGACGAGATGAAGACCAAATGGCCCAAGGCCTATTCGGTGCTTCAGAAAGTGAATTTCACCAATGCCCAGATCGCGGAAATGGCCAAGCTCGTCGATGTGGACGGCATGGAACCCGAAGATGCCGCAGCGGAATGGCTGACCGCGAACGAGGCCGTCTGGAAGCCCTGGACCGAGTGACTTCGCCCGAGCGTACGTCCGTCACTTCCCTGTGACAGCACGCCCAACTCCACCCGGCCTGGCCGGGTGGCCCTTTCTTCCCTGCGAGGTCCGGCAATGGCTCAAGACAAAAGTGTGATTTCCTGCAAGAATGTCTGGAAGGTTTTCGGCGATCACCCGGCGCAGCTGGCTGGCCGGCTGGGCCCCGACACCACGATGGAGGAACTGCGCGCCAGCGGCCATATCGCGGCGGTGCGCAACGTCTCTCTCGATATCGCACGCGGCGAGATGCTGGTGGTGATGGGGCTGTCCGGTTCGGGCAAATCCACGCTGATCCGCTGTCTTGCCCGGCTGATCGACATTACCTCCGGGGCGATCACGGTCGAAGGTCGCGATCTGGGCGCGATGACGGAAACCGAGCTGATCGACCTGCGCCGCCGCAAGATGGGCATGGTGTTTCAGAGCTTCGGCCTGCTGCCGCATCGCACCGCTCTGGAAAACGTGGCCTTTCCGCTGGAAATGCGTGGGCAGGACCGGATTTCGCGCATCGCGCGGGCCAGCGAGATGCTCAATCTGGTTGGTCTGGGTGGGCGCGAAGGCTATTTCCCGCGCGAGCTTTCGGGCGGGCAGCAACAGCGTGTCGGCATCGCCCGCAGTCTGGCGGTAGAGCCGGACATCTGGTTTCTGGATGAACCCTTTTCGGCGCTGGACCCGCTGATCCGGCGCGAGATGCAGGATGAATTCCTGCGACTCAAGGCCATGATGGCCAAGACCATCGTCTTCATAACCCATGATTTCGACGAGGCGCTGCGCCTTGCCGACCGTATCGCCATCATGAAGGACGGCGCGGTCGAACAGATCGACACGCCCGAACGCATCGTCATGGCCCCCGCCACGCCCTATGTCGCCAAGTTCACCTCGGCGGTGGATCGTGCAAGGGTGGTACATGCCGGGGCGCTGGCGCTGCCGGTGAGTGGGCGGTCCGTCGAGGGCACGGCGCTGCCCGCTACCGAAACGCTGCACACGCTGGCCCGCCGCATCCTTCAGGACGACCGGCCGATGATTCCGGTCAGCGGTGCGGATGGCAGGATCAGCGGCGTGATCGACCGTGCCGCCGCGCTGGATCTTCTGCTGGGGCCTGCGGCATGAGCGGCGCCCTGTCCCGCCTTCCCCGGCCCGCGCTGGCCCTGTTCTGCCTTGCGGCGCTGCTGTGCCTCGGCCGCTTCATCCTGCCGGACGGGCTGATGCGCCTGCCGGAGCCGTTGATCCTGCCCTTTGCCCGCTGGATCAACACGGCTTTTGCCTTCCTGCGCGATGATCTGGGCCTGATGGTGGTCACCCGCGCCATTTCGGATGCGGTGGAATTCTGCCTCGATGTGACGGCAAACCTGCTTTACGGCAAATCGCGCTGGCCCATGCTGGGGCCGATCCCCTGGGTGGTGATCGCCGCCACCATGGGTATGGCGGGCTATGTTCTGGCCGGATGGCGCCTGGCACTGCTGTCGGCTGGAACCTTCGTCTGGATCGCGGTCATGGGCCAGTGGAAATGGGCGATGGAGACGCTTTCCGTCATCGTGGTCGCGGCGCCCTTCTCGGTGCTGCTGGGGATACTGGCGGGCACGCTCGCGTGGCGCTTCCGCCGGGTCGAGCGGGTGATGAACCCGATCCTCAACATCGCGCAGTCGCTGCCGCATTTCGCCTATATGATTCCGGTTGTGGTGTTCATCGGCGTCGGGCCGAAAGCGGGCGCCATCGTCACCATCATCTTCTCGGTGCCACCGATGATCCGCATGACGCTGCTGGGCCTGCGCGCTGTGCCGCCCGAGATCATCGAAAGCGGCAAGATGAGCGGCACAACCAAATGGCAGCTGATGCGCAGCGTCCGCATTCCGGCGGCCCGGACCGAGCTGCTGATCGGGATAAACCAGGTCATCATGCAAAGCCTTGCCATGGTGGTGCTGGCCTCGTTCATCGGCATGCCGGGGCTGGGGCAGAAGCTGCTGAACCTGCTGCAATCGCTGAAGATCGGGCTGTCGGTGGAAATCGGCATCACCATCGTACTGCTGGCCGTGGTGCTGGACCGGCTGTCGAAGGTCTGGGCGCTGAAACAGCCCGAGCATCTGACTGCGGGCGCATCCTGGATGGTGCGCAACCGGCATCTGCTGATCTGGCTGGGGCTTTGCGCTGCCGGCTTCGCGCTGGCTGCCCTGCATCCCTATTTCGCGGTGGTCGAGCGCAAGCAGGCGCTGACCCTCGCCGGACCGATAGATGCCGGGGTGGACGGCTTCATCCGCCTGGTCACCCCGCTGACCGACTGGCTGCGCTGGTTCCTGATCACCTGGGTTCTGATCCCGCTGCGCGACGGCTTCCTGTGGCTGCCCTTTTCGGCGGTGCTGGCCTTTCTGGCCGGGCTGGGATGGCTGGTCGGCGGCGCGCGGTCTGCGCTGATCTGTCTGGCCTTCATCCTGCCGATTGCCCTGTCGGGCTGGTGGGACCGCGCCATGATCACGGTCTATACCGTCACGGTGGCCGTTGTCATCGCGCTGCTGATCGGCCTGCCGCTGGGGGTATGGGCCGCGGGGCGCCCTGCGCGCGCCAGCCGGTTTATCCTGATCTGCGACACGCTTCAGACCTTCCCCAGCTTCATCTACCTTATCCCGGTGGTCATGCTGTTCGGCGTCAATGACGTGGCGGTGATCGCGGCGGTGATGGTGTTTGCCACGGTCCCGATTCTGCGTTTCACCATCGAGGGTCTGCGCGGCGTGCCCGCCGAAACCATTGAGGCCGCCGCCATGTCAGGCGCCGGTCCCCGACAGGTTCTGTGGCATGTGAAACTGCCGCTGGCGGTGCCCATGCTGGTGATCGGCGCCAATCAGTCGATCATGTTCGCCCTCTTCATGGTCATCATCGCCGCCTTCATCGGCACACAGGATCTGGGGCAGGAAATGCAGCGCGCCCTGTCGTCCACTGACGTGGGCAAGGGGCTGGTGCTTGGCTTTGCCGTCGCCTTCATGGGGCTGATGGCGGATCACCTGCTGCTGACCTGGGCCGCAGGCCGCCGGAAAAAGCTGGGCGCCGCGCAATCCGCCGCCTGATCCGCCGGCCGCAGGGAAACCACCGCCCCGGATCCGGGGCGGTGGTTTCCGTTCGGGGGGGTAACGCCGGGGCGCGCGGATCTTTTTCGGGATGAAAGCCGCGCATGGCTTCGTATGTGTCAGGAATTTCCCCTGAACACGGGCCAGCATGTCAGACGCCTTTGCCATTTCCGCGACCATGCCGCTGCCCGGCGATCCGGCCCCGTGGTTCTACCAGCGCACCCCAGCCAATCCCCGCTTTGCCTTCGATACCACGGCCGGACGCCATATCGCGCTTTGCTTTCTGGGCTCGACGCGGGATGCACAGGCGCAGGCCGCCATCCGCGCGGTTCTGGCCCGGACGGACCTGTTCGACGACGAACACGCCTGCTTCTTCGCGGTCAGCAATGATCCCGGCGACGAGGCGCAGGGCCGTCTGGCCAACCGCACACCCGGCTTCCGGGTGTTCTGGGATTTCGACCTGTCGGTGGCCAAACTATATGGCGCGGTTCCGGCCGATGCGGATACAGCCGCCAGACAGCTGGCCATGAACCGCTTCTGGCTTCTGCTGGACCCGACGCTGCGGGTGGTGGCCACAATCCCATTCCGCGCCGATGGCGGCGATGTGGCCGAGTTCCTGGCGCTGGTGGAGGCGCAGCCCGCCCCCGGACGCTTTGCCGGCATTGATCTTCAGGCGCCGGTCCTGTTCCTGCCCCGGCTGTTCGAGCCTGACCTTTGCCGTCATCTGATCGGACTTTACGAGTCCCATGGCGGCACCGAAAGCGGCTTCATGCGGCAGGTCAACGGCCGCACTATCGGCATGACAGACCGCAAGCACAAGCAGCGCAGCGATTTTGACATCACCGACAAGGATCTGATCGCCAGCCTGCAAAGCCGCTTCCTGCGGCGCGTCGTGCCGGAAATCGCCAGGGCACACCAGTTCAGGGTCACCCGGATGGAGCGGTATATCGTTTCCTGCTATGCTGCCGAGGATGGTGGCCATTTCGCGGCACATCGCGACAATACCACCTCTGGCACCGCGCATCGCCGGTTTGCGGTTTCGGTCAACCTCAACGACGATTTCGACGGCGGCGAGGTCAGCTTTCCCGAATACGGGCCGCGCGGCTTCAAGGCACCGCCGGGCGGGGCAGTGGTGTTTTCCTGCTCGCTTCTGCACAAGGTGAGCCGCGTAACCCGGGGACGTCGCTATGCGTTTCTGCCATTCCTGTATGACGATGCCGCCGCGCATCTGCGCGAACGCAATGCGGCACTGGTCGGAGAGAAAGGATCGGGCTATCGCGCGGGATGAAACCGCGCACCGCTCCGTATACCGGGCATGAAGAGTTTTGACGTGACCCCCCATCTGGAGCCGATGCGCCGTTACGCACGGGTTCTGACGCGTGCCGAAACGGAAGCGGACGATCTGGTTCAGGGCGCCCTGCTGAAGGCCTATGAAAGGCGCGGCAGCTTCCGGGCGGGCGCGGACCTGCGCGTCTGGCTCATGGCGATCCTGCACAATCTCTTTGTCGATCAACGGCGCGCGCACCGCGCTTCGGTCGCACGCGAACAGGCCTGGGCCGACAGCAACCCCGGATTTTCGCCGCCCGAAGGCGAACATGTCGTCCGGCTGGAGCAACTCCGCCAGGCATTTCTCGCGCTGCCCGCCGAACAGCGCGAGGCGCTGCATCTGATGGGGGTCGAGGGGCTGAGCGTGACCGAGGCCGCCACAATCCTCGATATCCCGGCCGGGACAGTCATGTCGCGGGTCGGGCGGGCCCGTGCTGCCCTGCGGCGTTTCGAAGACGGCCCCGCCGCCCGGGCGGTTCCCCCTTCCCTCAAACTGGTGCGAGGCCAAGATGACAGGTGATCCCCAGGACCAGATCGAGACGGATATCGCCGCCTTCATCAACGATCAGCTTGACGGCGAGCAACGCTATGCGGTGGCAGAACATCTGTCGCGGCATCCCGGGCGCGCCGCAGAAGTGATGGCCGAAATGCGCCTCACCGAAGGTTTGCGGCTGGCCATGGCTGCGGTGGAAAGCCCCCCTCCGCCGCAGATGCGGCTGGCCGCAAGCCGACTGGAGACAGGGCTTGCGCAGCGCCAGTCACTGCGCCGCTGGCTGCCTTTCGCCGCAGCGGCGGCGATGTTTGTCATGGGCTGGACCGCACAGGGCCTTTACCCCCGGACGCCCGAAACCCCCTCGGGCGATATTGCCCGGCTTTTCGAGACCGCACTGGACGTGCAGGATGCCGTGAGCCTGCGCATCGCGCTCAGCAACGATCTTGGCCCGATGCCGAAAGATCCGACCCGCATCGCGGCCCGGCTGGGCATTGATCTGCCACGGCTGCCGCAGGGCTGGTCGATCCGCGCCGCGCAGATCGTGGCCACGCCGGAACGTCCGGGCGTCGCCCTGGTCATCGAAACGCCCGATCTGGGGGAAATCCTGCTGTTCAGCGTGCTGCGCAGTGTCGACGGACCGGACATGCCCGCCACGGCGACCGCCCGTGGAGACGGCGCGCTGGCGTTCTTTGAACGCAACCGCACAGCCTTTGTGCTGGTCGACAATTCCGGCACCGCCACGGATTTGCGGCGCGGCGCGGAAGTGCTGCGCCATCGGTTCAACTGACGGTGCCGCAGCACATGAAAGACATCCGCCTCACCCCCGCCGAGCTTGCCCTTGCCTCTGCGCAGGAGGCGCTGGATCGCAGGGATCTTCAGGGTGCGGTCACCGCTTTTGCCCAGGCAAGGGCAGCAGGCGCCTCGACACGGCTGACGGCGCGCGGCCATGCGCTTGCGCTGTCCGAACTGGGCCGCCACGCCGAGGCAGTGGAAGCTTTCAAGCCGCTGTTTGCCAAGGCGCAGAAGGATGGCGCCACTGTCAATCTGATGGGGGTTCTGCTGAAACGCGCCGGGCGGCTTGGAAAGGCTGCCGAAGTTCTGGAGCTTGCCCGCAAGCTGCGCCCGCATGACCGGTCACCCTGGCAGAACCTTGGCAATGTCTATGAGGCTCTGGGCCAGCCGGATAAGGCGGCGGCCTGTTTCCGCAGTGCCCTGAAGATCGAGCCGACATCGGCAACGCTCTGGCGGCTTCTGGGGCGTCAGCAGATGGCACTGTCGCAGACAGAGGAAGCCTGCGATTCCTTCCGGCGTGGCCTGGCTCTGGCGCCGCGCGATACCGAGATGACGGCGTTTCTGGTTCAGGCGCTTCAGGTTGCCGGGCGCGTGGACGAGGCGCGCGCCCTGATTGCAAAGCTGTGCGAAGAGCGGCCCGGGGACAGCGAACTGGCTGTCATCGACGCGCGGCTGTCCTTTCGCACCGGCGATGTGGCACGGGCTCAGGCCATCCTGAACGCGGTTCTGGCGCAGGACCCGGCACATCTGGCCGCCAACCTGCAACTGGCCAACCTGATCGGGGACAGCGATCGCGAACAGGTGAACCAGGCGCTGGAACGGGCAGTCGCGGGTCATCCCGACAGTTTCGTGGCGCTGGACCGGCTGACCGAAAGCCTGTCGCGCAGCCGGTACGGCAACGAGGCGGATCATATCGAACGGGCCTACCACCTGGCCAAACAGTTGATGGAACGGTTTCCAACGCGCATCCCCGAGGCCGCGCGCACCCTGCGGACCATCCTGCAACGGGTGCTGGACGAAGACCGGATGGCGCAGACCGGCAGCCTGGACAACCTGCTGCCGCTTTGGCAGGCCCAAGGATTGCATTCCTCGGTTCACTATGAACTGGGGCAGGTGCAGACCCTGGACGACCGGCTGAAGCTGGTGGACTGGCATCGGCAATGGGGACGCCGCGTTGCCCGCCAGATCACCCCGGTTCCGCCCGTCGCCCTGCCGGCGCTTGCCGGTGGCCGCAAGCTGCGCGTGGGCTTCATGTCCTCCGATCTGCGGCACCATCCGATCACCTATTTCACCCTGCCGTTGCTGGAAAACTATGACCGCGATGCGGTCGAAGTCTTCTGTTATTCCTTCAGCGAGAAGGAACCCGATCAGGTGCAGCGTCATCTGGAAGCGCAGGTGACCGGCTTTCGTCACTGGCCGAAGCGCCCGGATGATCAGGTGGCCGAAGGGATCGCGGCGGACGGGCTCGATATCCTGTTCGAACTCGGCGGGTCCACGGCGATGAACAAGCTGGAGGTGATGGCCCGACGGCCCGCGCGTCTGGGGGCAAGCTGGCTGGGCTATCCGCATTCGGCGGGGCTGGAACAGATCGACCTGATCCTGACCGATCCCTATCTCCAGCCCGAAGACCCGCGCCTGCTGATCGAACGGCCCTTCGCGATGCCCGAAACCTGGGTCGCCCTGTCGCGACTGTTCTGGCCGCACGAGATCGCGGAGGGCACGCCGCAGACGCGCAAGGGCCATCTGACCTTCGGCACGGCGAACAATCCGTACAAATACACCCCCGCCTGTCTGGACGCCTGGGCGGCGGTACTGCGGGTCGTACCGGGATCGCGGTTCCTGTTCCTGCGGCCCGAAGCCGGGGTCGGAAGCTTTGTCGCGGGGGCGAGAGCCGCCTTCGCCCGCCGCGATGTCGACCCGGACCGGCTGGAGTTCATCGGTGTCCGTGGCGATCATATGCGCCACTACAACGAAATCGACATCGCGCTGGATACCCTGCCCCATGTCGGCGGCACCACGACCTGCGAGGCGCTCTGGATGGGGGTGCCCACGGTCAGCCTTGTCGGCGCGGGCTTTCCCGAGCGGCTCAGCTATTCGAACCTGTCCAATGCGGGGCTGGGCGATCTGGCGACGCTGTCGGTCGCCGATTATGTGTCCGCCGCCGCCGGTCTGGCGGCCCATCCCGCCCGCCGCCTTGCGCTGCGCCACGGCCTGCGCGCGCAGATCGCCGCGAACCCTCTGGGCCAGCCCGCGCGGTTCACCCGGAATTTCTATGATCTGGCCAGAAAGGTGGCATCCGAGTGAAGGCAGTCATTCTGGCAGGAGGGCGCGGCACGCGGCTTTCTGAAGAAACCGGGCTGAGACCCAAGCCCATGGTCGAGATCGGTGGCCGCCCGATCCTGTGGCATATCATGAAGATCTATGCCGCGCATGGTATTCAGGATTTCATCATCTGCCTTGGCTATCGCGGCTGGCAGATCAAGGAATACTTTCTGAACTACGGGCAGCTTTCCTCGGACCTTACGGTCGATCTGGCCAATGGTGCCGTCGAAGTGCTGCGGCCCGCCGCCGAACCCTGGCGGGTGACGCTGATCGACACCGGCGAGGAAACACAGACCGGCGGGCGTCTGGCGCGGGTCGGGCACCTGCTGCGCGATGACCCTGCCTTCTGTCTGACTTATGGCGATGGGGTCGGCGATGTGGACATCGGTGCCGCGGTCGCCTTTCACCGTGCACACGGGCGGCAGGCCACGGTTACTGCCGTAACGCCGCCGGGCCGGTTCGGGGCGCTGGAGCGCAAAGGCGATCTTGTCGGCGCCTTTACCGAGAAACCGGCAGGCGACGGCGGCATGATCAACGGTGGTTTCTTTGTCCTGTCGCCGGAAGTGCTGGACCGGATCAGGGACGATATGACCGTGTGGGAGCAGGAGCCGCTCAAGAGCCTCGCGCGGGATGGCGAGTTGATGGCCTTCGACCATCACGGCTTCTGGCAGCCGATGGACACGCTGCGCGACCGCGATCAGTTGCAGAGCCTGTGGGAAGAGGGCCGGGCGCCGTGGAAGCTGTGGTAAGGCGCCCCGATCCCCGGTTCTGGGCCGGGCGCCGCGTGCTGCTGACGGGGCATACCGGCTTCAAGGGTGCCTGGGCAGCGCGGATGCTGGCCGCGCTTGGTGCAGATGTCACCGGCTTCGCCCTCCCCCCCGCAGCCGGGCCTGCGGCCTTCGGGGCGCTGAACGTGGCCCAGGATCTGGCGCGGGATCTGCGCGGCGACCTGCGGGACGCCGGGGCGGTCAGGCAGGCCGTCGCCGGGGCGGAGGTCGTGTTGCATCTGGCGGCGCAGGCGATCGTCTCGACCGGATACCGTGATCCGCAAGGCACATGGGACAGCAATGTCACCGGAACCCTGCACCTGTTGCAGGCCCTGCGCGGCTCCGGTGCCACAGCGGCGGTCATCGTCACTTCGGACAAGGTTTACCGCAATGACGGCAGCCGCGCCTTCGTCGAGACCGATGCCTTGGGCGGCGATGATCCCTATTCCGCCTCCAAATCCGCCTGCGAGATTCTGGTTTCCAGCCACCGGGCCAGCTTTGCCGATCTGCCCGCGCTTGCGACGGCGCGGGCGGGAAATGTCATCGGCGGCGGGGATTTCGGGCCGGACAGGCTGATCCCCGATCTGGTCCGGGCGCAGCAGGCAGGCAAAGCGCTGCGTCTGCGCAACCCCGACGCGACCCGGCCGTTCCAGCATGTGCTGGATGTGGTGGCAGGATATCTGCTGCTGGCCGAGACCCTGGCCACGGGTGATGCCCCGCCGGCCGTCAACCTCGGGCCGGCCGAGGCCGAACTTCCGGTGCGCGACCTTCTGGCCGGCTGGCAGGCGGCGACGGGCCGACCGCTGGACTGGCGTCTTTCCGACGCGCCCCCGATGCCCGAGAAATCACGCCTCGCGCTTGACAGCGGTCTGGCCCGCCACTGTCTGAACTGGGCACCTCGCCTTGGCACGGCACAGGCCCTGACCGAAACGGCCCGCTGGTACGATGCCTGGGCCCGCGACACCGATATGGCCGCGCACAGCGATCAGGCCATCCGCCGCTATCTGGAGATCTGACATGGCCGATGCCGTAACCCGTTGCCGCGCCTGCGATGCCCCTTTCGGCCCGGTCCTGTGCGATCTTGGCACCATGGCCGTCGCCAACTCCTACCTGCCGCCAAATGCGGACAGGGCCAACGAACCGCGCTTTCCCTTGCGAACGGTAGTCTGTTCCACCTGCCGCATGGTCCAGCTTGACCATGTGGTCGATGCCAGCGCGATTTTCAGCGATTATGCCTATTTCTCGTCTGCCTCCGCATCCTGGCTCGGTCATGCGCGGGCGTTTTGCGATACGATGACCGCGCGGCTGGGGCTTGACCCGGGATCGCTGGTGATCGAGGTCGCCTCGAACGACGGCTATCTGCTGAAGAATTTCGTGGCGACGGGCATCCCCTGTCTCGGGATCGAGCCTGCGGCCAATGTGGCCGAGGTCGCCCGCGCCGCCGATGTGCCGACGGAAGTGGCCTTTCTGACGCCGGAAACCGCAGGGCAACTGACCGCCCGGCATGGCCGCGCCGATCTGGTGGTGGCCAACAATGTGCTGGCGCATGTGCCCGATATCAACGGCTTTGTCGCCGGTCTCGCCCTGCTGTTGGCCCCCGAAGGCGTGCTGTCGGTTGAGGTGCCGCATCTGCTGAACCTCGTCGATCAGGTACAGTTCGACACGATCTATCACGAGCATTATGCCTATTGGTCGCTGCTGGCGGTGGAGCGGCTGTTCGCCCGCCACGGGCTTCAGGTCTTCGATGTCGAAACTTTGCCTACCCATGGCGGCAGCCTGCGCATTCTCGCTTCGGCCACTGTGCGCCCGGCCTCGCCCGCGCTTCTGGCGCTGCGCGCGGAAGAGGCAGCGCGCGGGCTGGACAGCGACGATTTCTACAGGGGCTTCAACGCCCGCGTCCGCAAGGTGCTGCAAGGCTTTCAGGCCTGGCTTGCAGCCAAGACCGACATGGGCCGCAAGGTAGCAGCCTATGGCGCGGCGGCGAAGGGCAATACCTTCCTGAATGCCGCGCGGGTGCGCCCTAAAGATCTGCTGGCGGTGGCCGATCTGTCAGCCGCCAAACAGGGCCGCCTGCTGCCCGGCAGCCATATTCCGGTGATCGCCCCGCACGAATTGCTGGCGATGGGGCCGGACGAGATTCTGATCCTGCCCTGGAACATCGCGCCCGAGATCGTCGGCCAATTGCGCAGCGCCGGATTTGCCGGGGGTCTGTGGACCGCCGTGCCGGAAATGCGGCGGCTCTGATGCGGCTGGCCCCGACGCCCCTGCCCGACGTCTGGCTGGTGGAAAGCCAAAGCCACGAAGATGCGCGGGGCGGTTTCCGGCGGTCATGGTGCGCCGCAAGCTTTGCCGCGGCAGGGGTCGATTTCACGCCCGTTCAGGCCAGCCTGTCCACCAATACGGCTCCTCATACCCTTCGCGGCCTGCACTGGCAGGCCGAACCGAAGGGCGAACAGAAGCTGGTGCGCTGTGTGGCGGGCCGCATTCAGGATGTCGCGCTTGACCTGCGGCCCGAAAGCCCCGGCTATCTGCGCTGGCATGCGGTGGAGCTTTCGGCGGAAAACGGTGCGGCGCTGCTGTTGCCGCGCGGGGTTGCGCACGGGTTTCTGACGCTGACCCCCGGCGCCGTGGTGGAATATCTGATGGATGTGCCGCACAGTCCCGAGGCCGCACGCGGCGCCCGCTGGGACGACCCAGCCTTTGGCATCCGCTGGGCAGCACCGCCCTCGGTCATCTCGGGCCGTGACCGCGACTGGCCGGATTTTGTACATGGCTGATCCGGTTACGCTGACCGGCGCTACCGGCTTCGTCGGTCGGGCCATTCTGGCAGAGCTGCGGTTTCGCGGCATCCCGGTCCATGCGGTCAGCCGCCATCCCGGCCCGGCCCAAACCGGGGTGATCTGGCATCGGGCAGACCTGTTGCGCAAGGAAGACCGCGCGCGTGTTGCAGGGCTGGCGCCGCTGTTGATCCACGCCGCCTGGGAGGTGCCGCATGGCAGCTTCTGGACCGCCCCCTCCAACACGGCATGGCAGGCTGCATCGCTGGATTTGATACGCCGGTTCTGCGCGGCGGGCGGGACAAGGGTTCTGGCGCTTGGCACCTGTGCAGAGTACGATGCGCAGATCGCGGGACTGTGGAATGAAGACCGTCTGATCGCCCCCTCAACCCCCTACGGGCAGGCCAAGGCGGAGTTGCATTGCGATCTGGCGGCGGTCTGTGGCACCGGGCTGGTCTGGGCGCGCCTGTTTCACCTTTATGGGCCGGGCGAGGATCGGCGCAGGCTGGTGCCATCGCTGATCGACGCCATACGACAAGGCCAGCCCGCAGAGGTCCGCGCATCGGGTCTGATCCGCGATTTTGCTTCGACCGCCCATGTGGCGCACTGCATCGTTACACTGCTGCTGTCAGGCGCAACGGGAGCTTTTGACATCGGCTCCGGCGCGGCCCGAAGCCTGGGCGCGCTGGCGCAGATCATCGCCAGGGAACTGAACGCGCCGGATCTGCTGCGGCTGTCATCCCCGGCACAAGCCGCCGAGACCGCCATCATGGCGCCGGAACTGCACCGGCTGCGCGCCGCCATCGGGCCTTGTGACGAGCGCCCCGAAACGGCTCTGGCGGCCCATGTGCGGGCCGACCGAGAGGCCACTCCCTCTGTCTGACAGGCTCGCGACGGCGCCCTCAGTGGGCTTACTTGCCCACCTGTGCCACGGCCAGTGCCTGTTCCAGCACCGCCGCATTCCCGATCTGGTTGGCCAGGACGAGGATCAGCCGCGCATTCAGCGCCGCGCTCTCCTCATCGCTCAGCCCGTCATGGGCGGCGATCAGCCGGGCATAGAAACCATCGGGATCGGTAATATTCGGGGTCAGGATCAGATCCATCTTCTTACTCCTTGCCGCAGGCATGACCAACGGCGCGTCGCACAGCGGATTCGTCAAAAGCGGCCCAGCGGGCGGCGACATGTTGGTCGGGGCGGATCAAAAGCACGGCTGACGTGGCCCCGCCCAGATACCGCTCTGCCAGTGCGCCGGTCGCATCATCGTTGACCGACAGCTTGACGCGCCGCAGCGCAATGCCCCCCACATCCAGTTGTTCCGGCGCATCGGCGTCGATTGTCAGCAGCACGAAGTCCCCGCCCAGCCTGTCCAGCACGAAACCATCAGCCAGCGGAGCATCGGGGCAGGGCGCACCCGGCCGCGTGCGCGCGGGGGCCTCGGGCAGGGCATCCTCGCCATTCAGCGGCCCGTTGTCATAGACACAGGGCAGTGACAGCCGCCCCGAATTTACCAGCGGGCGGGCGAAGGCATGCTTTTCCGCCAGTTGCAGAACCGCGTTGCGGAAAGTGTGACTGATCTTCGATTTCGGCGTGATGAAATCGGTGGAACGGCTGGAGTTCTGGATGTTCTCGTCCGCCGCGAAACACCGCTCGGTATCATAGCTGTCCATCAGGCTTTCAGGCGCCTGCCCCTTCAGCACCAGACCCAGTTTCCAGCCGAGGTTATCCACATCCTGCATGCCGGAATTGGCCCCGCGTGCCCCGAACGGCGAAACCTGATGCGCGGAATCCCCGGCAAACAGCACCCGGCCATGGCGGAACCGCTTCATGCGGCGGCACTGGAACGTGTAGATCGAGGACCAGACGATGTCATAGCCCAGCCCTTCGCCAAGGAAAGCATCCAGCCGGCGGCGGATGTTTTCCTCTTTCATCTCTTCCTTGCGGTCGACGTTCCAGCCGATCTGGAAATCGACCCGCCACACATCATCCGGCTGTTTGTGCAGAAGGGTCGAGGCCCCCGCGCCATGCGTGGGTTCGAACCAGAACCAGCGCTCGGTCGGGAATTCGTCATTGTGCATGCGGATGTCGGCGATCAGGAAGCTGTCCTGAAACACCCGCCCCTCGAAATCCAGCCCCATCATGCCGCGCAGCGGGGACGAGGCCCCATCACAGCCGATCAGCCAGTCGGCCTCGATCCGGTACGGTCCTTCCGGCGTCATGATGTCCAGAACGACGTGATCGTCCTTCACTTCGATGGCGTCCAGCCGGTTCTTGCCGCGAATTTCAATCGGTGTGCCGGTGGCCTGCAATTCACGCACACGCTCCACCATGAAGCGCTCGAAATAGGGCTGTTGCAGGTTGATGAAGGCCGGATACTTGTGCCCGGCCTCGGGCAGCAGGTTGAAGTCATAGATCTGGCGATCCTCGTGGAACACCTTGCCAAGGTTCCAGACCACGCCCTTTTCCACCATCGGCCTGCCGCAACCGTAGCGGTCGGCGATTTCAAGGGTGCGCTTGGCAAAGCAGATGGCCCGGCTGCCCATGCCGATGCCCTCGTGATCGTCCAGCACCAGCACGGGGATGCCCTGCTGGCCCAGATCCAGCGCCGTGGCGATGCCGATGGGGCCGCCGCCGACGATGACCACCGGATGCCGCACGGGCTGCGCCGCATCCTGATCAGAGGAGCGTTCGTAGGGGTATAGCTTGAAAGCCAGGCTGTAACGATCGTTCAGCACGTCAGCATCCTCCGGGGAAATGTCGGGAGCGGGGGCCGGGGTTGCCGACCCCCGAAGGGATCAGCCTTGCAGGGCTTCCCACATTTGTTGATCGCGTTGTGCGGTCCAGATTTTGGGAGTGTCGATGCCTTTTGCTTCGTCGTATGCGCGGGCGACGTTGAAGGGGAGGCAGTGTTCGTAGATGGCGTAGTTTGCGAATTTGG